>CAWBPP010000020.1:0-28442 GCA_963790785.1 Candidatus Polarisedimenticolaceae bacterium | reverse complement strand
AGGACTCGAACCGAGGCCGTGCCGGTTTACAGCGCCGGTTCACTTGAGCGACTTGTCCGGATAGGGCGGTGCCGGTGGTGTCGTTCGGGGATCGTTTTTGATGAGCTCCATGAGATGTTCGATGGCGGCGTCCAGTTGGGCGTCGTTGCCGTTGTAGGTGGCGTGGGGGAGGTTGTCCACGATGATGTCCGGTTCGAACCCATGCCCCTCGATTATCCATTCCCCTTCCGGCCCGTACACGCCGAACTCCGCGGCGGTCATGACGCCGTTGTCCACCAGGGTATTGCTTGAGCTGAGCCAGATCTCTCCGCCCCAGGTCCGGACGCCGATCACCTTGCCCAGGCCGAGGCGGCGGAACCCTGCGGCGAACAGTTCGCCATCGGAGGCGGTGTGGGCGTCCACCAGCAGCACCAGGTGCCCGGCGAAGCTGCTCTGCATGTTGCGCCATGAGGTGCCGCCGCCGACCCGGGGCTGCCAGTACACCCAGACCTGGCGCAGCAGCCGGCTCAGGATCCACGAATCGATGTTCCCGCCCCGGTTGTGCCGGGCGTCGATGATCAATCCCTGGCGATCGATCACCGGGTAGAACTCCCGGTGCCACTCGGACATGTTGGCGGAGCCCATGGCCCGGAGGTGAATGTACCCCAGCTTCCCGGCCCCTTTCTCATCCACCGCTTTTCTGCGGGTGTACTCCCACTCGTCGTACCGCATATCGGCTTCCCGGCCCTGTGTGACCGGTTCGACTATCGTCTCCCGATCCGGCAGCGTCAGCCGGACCTGGCGGCCGGCCTGGTCCCGCAGCAGGGTGGCGATATCCGGTTCCGACAGAACGTCCACGCCGTTCACCCGGGTGATCAAGTCACCTTCCCTGCACATCGACACCCGGTTGCCGCAGGGGCGACAGTTCCTCCGGGATGTCCGGATCGGTTTGGTACACATGCCCCACCCGGTACCCGCCGGCTTTTTCTTCTCTGTGCAGTTCGGCTCCCAGGGATGCCGGACGGATGTTGTCGTCGCCATCCCGGGTGTCCCGGGACCGTACGAAGGTGTGCAGCGCCGAGAGCTCTCCCGCCAGCTGGCCCTGGAGGTCGGTGAGGTCCCCGCGGCTGCGAACCCGGTCGATCATCGGAAGGTACTTGTGCAGCATGGCGATCCAGTCCACGCCGTGCATGCCCGGGTCGTAGAAGTAATCCCGCTCCAGCCGCCATGACTCAATGAACATCTGGAGCCATTCTTCCCTCGGGTTCACCGAGAAGCGCCATCGGGAGAGGTCCACCGTCTCCTTGGAAAGGTCGACGCCCTCTCCGGCGGAGGAGTCTACGACATGGAACGAGCCGTCTTTCCGGATCAGCAGTTTCTTGCCGTCGGCGGACAACTGGTAACCGCTCAGTTCGCCGGCGATCTTCACCGGCTTCGGATCTTTGTTCTCGATCTTCATCGCCATCAGGTCGCTCTGTCTGCCGCCGGTCTCGCGCTGCATCCAGAACAGCCGCTCGCCGTTCACCGCCAGGGAGCCGTAGTTTCCCGGGGGAACCGGAACCTGCTGGATCCGTTCCATGAGGCCGTTCGGATCGACGGCGACCCGGACGATCTCTTTCTTTTCCTTTTTATCCTTCTTATCCTTCTTGCCTTTCTTGTCCTCTTCTTCCCCGTTCTTTTTCTCCGGTTTGAACAGTTCATCATCCGGCCGGAACGGGGAGCGGTGGCCGGCCTGCAGCGGGATGCGGTAGATCCGTGTCTGGTTGTCGAAAAACGGTTCCGGCTGCTTCTCCCCCCACGGCGCGTGCACGATGGAACGGATATGCCGGTCGGACAGCAGGTACACCGACTTTGCCGTCGGGGCTGAACACCGCGTCATAGCTGCTGTAACGGTCGGTAGTCAGGGGGATCTTTTTATCTTCCGTGACGTCATACAGCCATAACCCTGGTAAGGCCGTTCTCCGCCTGTTTGCCGTACGTCAGCCAGCGGCTGTCCGGGCTCCAGTGCGGCGTGGCGAACCCCCACTGGGAAGAAAAATCGATCTTGCGGCCGACGCCGTCCTCTATGGAATGCAGCCACAACTCCTGGTTATGGTTCCAGGACACCACCGTTTTTCCGTCCGGGGACACCAGTCCGTCGTACCGCAAGGTGGTGGAGTCGGAAGTGACCTGCTTGCCTTCCCCTGTCCCGTCTGCGGGGAAAGTCCACCATTCCACCTCTCCGGACTCGTCGGACAGCACCAGGATCGTCTTGCCGTCAGGCAGGAGCCTCGCCTGGCGGTAGCGCACACCGTTCCGGCGGGTAACCTCCGCCAGCCGTCCCCCCTTTGCGGGAACGACGAACACCTGGCCCCGGGCGGTAAGCACCAGCCGTTCACCGCCCGAGGAGATCTCCGACGCGGTGAGCCAGCCGATCGGATCGGTAATCCAGCGCTCCCGCATCTGGTCGAAATCCGAAGGGAGATCGATATCCAGCCTCCGGGTTTCTCCGGCGGCGATGTCGTACAACCACAGGTCGGCGCCGAGCTGATAGACGATCCGTCCCGATCCAAGGTTGGGATCTTTCACATCCAATCCGATGTGCCGGGTGTGCTGCCTCAGGTCGGCGCCGTCCGGTGACATCGACCACAGGTTCATGGTCCCGTCCCGGTCGCTGCGGAACCAGACCCGGCCGTCCCACCACATCGGCCGGTGGTCGGTGCCGGCGAAATCGGCGGTGAGCGGGACCGCCTCTTCCGAACCTGCGGTGTACTTCCATATGCTCTGGGCAGTGCCGCCCTTGTACCGTTTGGTGTGGCTGCCCTGGAAGCGGTACCTGGTGAAATAGACCGTCTTGCCGCCATCGTCCCATGATCCGTCGGCGGCGTCGAACAGCGGCACCCTGTTTTCCTCCCCGGTGGCAAGATCCAGGGTGACCAGGTGATAGCCCGGCAGGGTGGTGAACCGCCGGGTGGCGTAGACCAGCAACGCCGTCCTCTTTCCAGCCCTCCACGAGACTGGTTCCGCCGTGCCAGGTTCTGCGCACCGGCAGACCGCCGGATACCGGCATGGTGTAAACCTCCGCCGGCCCCTCGTAAGTCGCGGTAAACGCCACCGTCCGGCCGTCCGGGGAGATCGCCGCAGCCCATTCGTCACCGGGATGGGTGGTCAACCGCACCGCCGCCAGCGGCGGCTCGCCTCCCAGATCTACCCTGAACAGATCCCCTTCGGCGGAAAACAGCACCGTATCGTTCCGGACCGTCGGGTAGCGGTAATAGCCTTCCATGGCGTTCAGACAGCTTATGCCGGCAAGGAAGAACAGGATCAGGGTTGAGGCAAACCTGCGGATGTTCATGAGATCTCCTCGGTGGGGCGACAGGCGCCTATTATAGTATGGTGGAACCGATGGTCGATAAACCGAATGCCCTGTACGCACGATGGTTGTCCTTAAAGGACAAGCCCGGCGGCAAGCGATTGTTCAACTTCCTTCTGGCAAGAACGGCGCCGTACTCCGGTTCGATCTCCCCCCGGGTGGAAGAACTGTCCCCGGGTCATGCGGTGGTCGAAATGCACGACCGCGGCAGGCTCCGCAATCATCTCGACTCGATCCACGCCGTCGCCCTGATGAACCTAGGCGAGTTGGCCAGCGGGCTGGCGGTGGTCACCGCCATCCCGGATGATGCCCGGGGGATTCTCGCCTCCCTGTCCATCGAGTACCTCAAGAAGGGCAGGGGCACGCTCCGGGCCGTGTGCGAATGCCAGGCGCCCGAATCATCGGAGCGGCGGGAACAGGAAGTCGTCGCCGAGATCCATGACCGGGACGACGACATCGTGGCCCGGATCAAAGCCCGATGGCTGATCGGGCCGAAAGGCTGACCATGGAAACCGCCTTCACCCGTCACGCCGGGATCCGGGTGCCGCTGATCTGCGGCGCCATGTATCCGTGCTCCAACCCGGAACTGGTGGCCGCCGTCTCCGATGCAGGCGGTCTGGGCGTCATCCAGCCGATCTCCCTGGTGTATGTCTATGGTTATGATTTCCGAGAAGGCCTGCGAAAAATCAGAAGCCTGACGGACAAGCCGGTCGGTTTCAATGCCATCGTGGAAAAAGGGTCCGGCGCTTACGCCGGCAGGATGCAGGAGTGGATCGGCATCGCCCTTCAGGAAGGGGTGCGGTTCTTCATCACCGCCCTGGGGAAACCGGACCAGGTGGTGCGGCAGGTCCACGACGCCGGCGGGTTCGTGTACCACGACGTCACCGAAGCCAAGTGGGCAAAGAAGGCGCTGGAATCGGGGGTGGACGGCCTCATCGGCGTCAACAGCCGGGCCGGGGGACACGCCGGCGAGCGGACCCCCGGGGAACTGCTGGAAGAGTTGCAGGATCTGGGGGTGCCGGTGGTCTGCGCCGGCGGCATCGGCGATGAGCACCGCTTTCGCGAAGCGATGGCGCTGGGGTATGCCGGCGTCCAGATCGGCACCCGGTTCATCGCCACCACCGAGTGCGCCGCCCATGACGATTACAAGCAGGCGGTAGTGCAGGCCGAAGAGGCGGATATCGTCCTCACCGACAAACTCAGCGGCGTGCCATGCTCCGTGATCCGCACACCGTATGTGGACCGGGTCGGCATTACCGCCGGACCGCTGGCCAGGCGTCTCCTGCGCTGGAAGAAGACCCGGCACTGGATGCGGCTGTTCTATACCCTGCGCGCCGCAAGGCAGTTGAAGCATGCCTCCCTGCGCGGCCTGTCGTACAAGGATTTCTTCCAGGCCGGCAGAAGCGTGGACGGTGTCCGTTCCGTGGAGCCGGCAGGCGATATCGTCCGCCGGTTCGAGGCGGCGCTGACGGCGGAACCTACCGCAGACTGAACTCCACCACTACCGACATCCGCACCGCTACCGGCCGTCCGTTGATGGTGCCGGGACGGTACCGCCATGACGATACCGCCTGCATTGCAGCGGCTGAAAAACCGGGGTCCGGTACAGGCGATCTTAGGAGCCGGACATCCTCCACCCGGCCCGACGCGGTCACCACCGCCTGCAGGAGGACGGTGCCGGATGTGCGGGAGGCAACTCCCAGGTCCGGGTACTTTGGGTCGGTGGATCCGGACAACTTCACCGGCAACACCAGATCCCGTTCCCAACTGTCGTGAATGCCGGGGGTCGGCGGCTCCACATTATCCGGAAGAAGCAGTTCTTCGTCTCCGTAGAACGGCGCCGGCAGGTCCGGTGAGATCGCCTCTTCCACCGGCTCGAGCATTTCAGGTTCGGGATCGGCCGCCGGGATCGGCACGCGGCGGGCCCTGGCCTCGATTTCCACCACGGTCATCTCCGGCAGTTCCGGCGGCTTGATATCGAATGGCACAAGCACTATCGGTCCCGGATCCGGGGGAAGTTCCAGGATATATGGATCCTTTTTCCAGGGCGTGAGCAGTATCGCCACGTGAACGGCCAGAGCGCACAGGAAGGCAACCTTGAGGATCTTCCCGTCGGATCTTGGGGCGGCGAGCAGCGGGTGGGGGGCCGGGGTCTGCATAGGCACCTCCTTGAAGCAGGCGCCCCCCCGCACCCTATGAGTGTATTGCGGAACCGGACCATAGGACCGCATTGCCGCGATCTGGTGCGGGTGCGGAACCGCGGAGTATCATGCTTACAGGAGGAGTTCATGGCTCGCGTCGTCTACAGTTCCGAAAAGGGCCGCGTCTGTCCGTCGTGCGGCCATCCGGCCGGGAACTGCCGTTGCGCCGCTAAGGAAGGCGCCGTCCGGGGTGATGGCATCGTTCGAATCAGGCGGGAGGTCAAAGGCAGGAGAGGCAAGACGGTCACCACGGTTTCAGGCATTCTGCTGCCGGCCGGGGAACTGCAGCAGCTCGCATCGGACCTGAAGCGTCGATGCGGCTGCGGCGGATCGATTCGGGACGGCGTTGTGGAGATCCAGGGCGATCATACGGAACTGCTGATCACTGAGCTTTCCCGCCGCGGGTACGTCGTCAAGAAGGCCGGCGGATAAGTTTCAGCTTTTCCGCTCTGGACATTTTCTTGATCTTCGCTTCCCGTTTCAGCGCCGCAGAGCGATCGTCCGAAGGTTCGGACCAGGCCAGTTCAACCGGCCTGCGCGAGCGCGTGTACCGCGATGCGGCGCCGCTGTCATGGGCAGCCAGCCGCTTGTCCAGGTCATTGGTAATGCCGGTATAGAGAGTTTCGTCACCGCACCGGAGGATGTACACCTGCCACGTCATGCTCCGATATTACAACGCGCCGTTGTAAATCCTGTAAACAACCGATGCAACATTTTCAGGCACCTGTAAAGGCGCCGTAAAATGATCAGGATAATTGCTGCGCGTAGTCCGCAGAGTGCATCCCGGAGTGGTAGATTTAATTATAAGCATCACCGATATTCGATATGCAACGTGTTGGGTCTGAGTTGCCGATCGATCCCCTCAGTCGGCAACGGAGCGGGTCGGTGGAATGGGCCATCGACCCGCTTTCATATTGTTCACCGGTTTCAGGCCAGCGCCGATCCTATCCGCAGGAGTTCTGCGGCCAGTTCGTCCACCCGTGCAACGATCTCTTCGGACGGCGCGCCGTCGCCCTCGAAATCTCCCCCGGTGGCGTAGACGAACCGGGGCACGATGACGCACCGGAAGTCCAGCATCAGGGAACTGGCCACCGACATGGGAGCCATGTAGCTGCCCTTGCCCCCGGCGGCGCACATCAAACCCACCGTCTTGCCGGTCCAGGCGTCACCGGTCAGCTCCATCATGAGCTTGATGGTGGAACCTGCCGCAAAGTTGTAGACCGGGAAGGCCAGAATCGCCGCCGATGAGCTCTTCACCGCCTGTTTGATCTCCACCGCCACCGGATCATCGAAGGCCGAATCGCCGTCACAGGCGGGAAGCGGGTGCTGCACCAGGTCGATGTACCGGACATCCGCCCCGGAAACGCCCAGCCGGTTCATGGCCCGTTCCGCCAGCCGGCGAGACTTGCTGTTCGGGTTCAGGCTGCAGGAGAAAACGACGATATTCATGGACCGCTCCCGTTCGTGATGGAGATTGGCCGAACATTGTAGCCTGAACGCGCTATGATACTGCACCCGGCCGGACTTGAGGGATGTGATGAAACAACCAAGCCTGGAAGATGCGATCCTTGCCTTCATGGAAGGTGACGATTATGAGCCGGTCTCACAGCGCCACCTGTTCCACGCCATGCATATCCCTGCCGATGACCGGCCGGCGGCCCGACGGGCGATCCGGGCACTGGTCGCCGAGGGCAGGCTCATGAAATTGAGCCAGGGGAGACTGGCGCCGCCTGCGCGTCCGGAGCTGGTGCAGGGGATGCTGAAACGCCACCCCCGCGGGTTCGGTTTCGTGGTGGCGGAAGACGGCGGCGAAGACATCTTTATCCCGCCGCCGTTCATCGGCAACCGTATAACCGGCGACCGCGTGGAAGCGGAAGTCACGCAGGAGAATGCCGACGGGCGACGGGAGGGGCGGATCGTCCGGACCGTCACGGGCCGCAGTCGCGAAGTTCTGGGGGTCTACCGCAAACAGGGCAAGTCCGGTGAGGTTCAGCCGTTTGATCCTTCACTGGGCGAAACCATTCAGGTCGATCCCACGCCCCGGAGCCGGCCGGCGGACGGCCAGGTGGTGGTGGTGAAGCTCCGCAAACCGGGGCGGGGCCGCTCTCCTGCGGAGGGCGCCATCATCGAACGCCTGGGACACCTGGACGATCCGTCCACCGATACGGAGATCGTCATCCGGAGATTCGGTTTGGCGGACGGTTTTCCGGCCGCCGTCCTGGAAGGAGCCGGACGGCTACCGTCCAGGATTTCGGTGAAAGAGGCGGGGAGCCGTGAACGGTTCGACGACCCGGAACCGGTGACCATCGACGGTGAGACCGCCAGGGACTTCGACGACGCCATCGCCGTGAGCCGGCTCAAAGGGGGCGGATTCCGGCTGTGGGTACATATCGCCGACGTTTCCCACTATGTGAAGTACGGCTCCGCCCTGGACCGGGAGGCCAGAGATCGGGGCACCAGTGTCTATTTTCCCGACAAGGTCCTGCCGATGTTCCCGGAACGGCTGTCCAACGACCTCTGTTCCCTTAGACCGAATGTGGACCGGTTGGTGCAAACCGCCGTCATCGATCTGGGGCCCAAGGGCGGCGTCAAGAAGGTCCGGTTTGCCGACGGCGTGATCCATTCCGCCGCCCGCTTGACCTACACCCAGGTGGCGGAACTTCTGGAAGGAGCGCCGAGGGTGAAAGGTGTGCCGGGCAAGGTCGTCCCGATGCTGAAGACCGCCGACAAGCTGCGGGAAATCCTGGAGCGCAGACGTCGCACCAGGGGAAGCGTCGATTTCGATCTGCCGGAACCCCATATCCTCATGGATATCGAAGGTGTGATGACCGGCATCACCGTAACTCCGCGGAACGAGGCCCACCGGCTGATCGAGGAGTTCATGCTCCTGGCCAATGAAGTCGTCGCAGCCCACCTGGAAAATATCTCATGGCCCTGCATGTACCGCATCCACGAGAAGCCGACGCCGGAAAAGCTGGAAACGCTGGCCTCCTTCGTTCGCCAGTTCGGGTTGGAATTGAAGCTGCCCAGGGGCGAGGTCACCCCCGGAGCCATCGGCGACCTGCTGGAACAGGTGGAAGGGAAGCCGGAACACACTATCATCAGCCAGGTCGCCCTGCGGTCCATGAGACAGGCTCGCTACGATCCGGAGAACGACGGCCACTTCGGCCTGGGGGCGCCGGTGTATTGCCATTTCACCTCACCGATCCGGCGGTACCCGGACCTGGTGGTCCACCGCCTGCTGCGGGCGAGCCGAAAAAACCGCAACCGCATGCCGGACTGGGCCTCCGATCTGGGCCCGGTGGCCACCTCCTCCTCCGAATTGGAACGGAACGCCGAAGCGGCGGAACGGGATCTGCTGCTGCGCAAAAAGCTGGCGTTCATCGAAAGCCAGATCGGCGAGCGGTTGTGGGGGATCATCACCGGCGTGGTCCCGTTCGGCGTATTCATACAGTTGGAGGACAGCCTGGCGGAAGGCCTGCTGCGCCTGGGCGGTGACGACCGCGAACGGTTCGCCTTCGATGCCAATAACCTGACCCTGACCGGATCCCGAACCGGGAAGCGGTTCCGCCTCGGTGATCGGATCGAAGTCACCGTCGCAGCGGTGAACCCGGTACTGCAACGCGTCGACTTCGAACTGTAAAGGGTGGAAGAGGTGGAAATATGAATCGATTGGCAGTCCTGTGCGCCACCCTCATGGCGATCCTGATCGCCCTATCCTGCAGTGCCGGCACCAAGGGTGCGGGTTACGATCCGGAGCGGGACCCGGCAGCCGACCTGGCGGCGGCGATAGAAGACGCCTCCGCTTCAAACAAAAGAATTCTGTTGGAGATCGGCGGAGAGTGGTGCCACTGGTGTCACGTTCTGGAAGATTTCTTCAAAACCCATGACAAACACAATGCGCTGCTGCACGACAACTTCATCATAGTGAAAGTCAACTTCAGTCCGGAAAACGAAAACAAGGCGTTCCTGTCAAAATACCCTGCCTTCAAGGGCTACCCCCACATCATCATCCTGGACACGGACGGCAGTCATCTGCACTCCCAGGACACCGGGTTGCTGGAAAAAGGGAGCGGCTATGATCCCGACGCCATGAAAGCCTTTTTGGAGAAGTGGTCCCGCTAACCGGGACGGTCCCCCTTTTTAGTGCACGCCGCCCATCATGCGGCGGATCGGGCGGATCAGGAGCGCCAGAACAGCACCGGTGGTGAAGGTCAGCAGCACGAACAGTCCGAACAGCTTCCATGGCGACAGGAATTCGTAGTACCCGGCCGCCCGGCCACCGACGTAGTTTCCCACCGAAGCGGCCAGGAACCAGACCCCCATCATCATGCCGGAGATCCGCGCCGGGGCCAGCTTGGTCATGGTGCTCAGCCCCACCGGGCTGAGGCACATCTCCCCCAGCACGTGCAGGAAGTAGGTGGCGATCAGCCACCACGGGCTGATCAGGGCTCCTGCGCTGGACGCGGACGCCGCTCCCATCATGACAATGAACCCGATGCCTACCATCACCAGTCCGATGGCGAATTTGGCCGGACTGGACGGTTGGTGTTTGCCCAGACGCACCCACAACCATGCGAACACCGGCGCCAGGATGACGCAGAACAGCGCCGGAAAATTCTGGAACCAGCTGGTAGGGAACGGTTCGTCCATGAAGGCAATGGTGCGATCCACGCTGTCCCTGGCGAACAGGGTCAGGGAGGACCCGGCCTGCTCATAGGCCGCCCAGAAGAACGCCGCCGCCATGAACAGCACCACGATGGTGGCCAGGCGTCCTTTCTCCACCGGCGTCCACTTCTCCACCAGGAACAGGCCGGCGAAGAACAGCACCGGGATGGCGAACAGGATGAAGCCGAAGGAGTCGGCCACCCGCTCCACCGACCAGACGAATACGCCGGTAAGATGCAATGCCGCCGCCGACAGTCCGCCCAGCAAGGTCACCACAATCCCGGCGTTCAGTATCCTGCGGTCCCGCGCTGCCGCCGCAGGATCATGGGATGTCGCCGGCTTCAGACCGGCATCCCCCATGTACCGGGAACCCCGGATGAACTGCACCAGGCCGAGAAACATACCGAGGCCGGCCACGCTGAACCCCAGGTGCCAGTTGACCCGCTCGCCCAGGTAGCCGCAGATCATCGGCCCGCCCAGTGCGCCGAAGTTGATCCCCATGTAAAACAGGGAAAACCCGGAGTCGCGGCGGGTGTCGTTATCGTGGTACAGCTGCCCGACAATAGCGCTTATGTTCGGCTTCAAGAGGCCGGTGCCGACCACTATCAGGATCAGGCCGAAGAAAAAAAACGTCATACTCTGAACCGCCAGGGAGAAATGCCCCAGCATGATCAGGACGCCGCCTGCCATCACCGCCCGGCGGTGTCCGATGAACCGGTCGGCGACCCATCCGCCGGGCAGGCCCAGCAGGTATCCCATGGAGGTGTACAGCGCAAAGATCGCCGTACCCTTGGCCACACCGAACTCCAGGCCTCCGTCCGCCACCGAGGCGGTCAGGTACAGCAACAGGAACGCCTTCATTCCATAGAAGCTGAACCTCTCCCAGAGTTCAGTGAAAAACAGGGTGGACAGCCCCCTGGGATGTCCGAAAAACCCTTTGTCGTACTGTGCCGGCACACTCATCGGATCGACTAGCGGTCTTCCTCCTTAATGCCCATACCGCTGCGATCAGGATAGGCCGGCCGCTTCGGCGGCTTGTGCCCGTTGATCTCGATCTCCGCCAGCATATGGTCGATGGCGAAATCCAGCTGGGGATCACCGCCGTCCACCATGAGCGCCGGATCGTCCATGACCTCTTCATCCGGAGCGACCCCGTACCCTTCCACGCCCCAGGTGCCGTCCTTGTCGAAGAACGCAAAGGCCGGAACGGTGACTCCGCTGCCGTCGATCATCCCCGGAACGCCGCGATAGCCGACCAGGCCGCCCCAGGTGCGGCGCCCGATCAGCTTACCCAGGCCGGCCTGTCGGAAGTACCGCGGGAAGGCGTCGCCGCCGGATCCGGCGGCGCCGTTGATCAGCATGCACTTCGGCCCATGGTGGGCGTCGGCCGGCCAGGTCCAGGTGTAATCACCTCCCACCGACCAGTAGTTGGTAATCGGCCGGTTCAGCATCTCGATGAACCGGGTGGGGATCTGGCCGCCGCCGTTCCAGCGCTCGTCCACGATCAGAGCGTCCTTGTGTATCTGTCCGTAGTACTGCCGGACCAACTCGTTCTGGCCCCGGACACCGGTGTCGGGAACGTGGATGTACCCGACCTTGCCGCCGGATTTCTCTTCCACGTAGGCCCGGTTGGATTCGACCCAATAGCGGTAACGGATGCCGCGTTCATTGCCGGAGGTCTTCACCAGCACGGTGCGGGCGTCATCGTCCATCTCCGGCTTGTCGGAAACGGTCAGCTCCACCGTCTTGTCGGCAAGACCGAGGAAGGCGGACCAGACCGCCTTGTCCGTATCGGGAGCGACACCGTTGACCCGCAGAAGGTAGTCCCCTTCCTTGACGTCCGTCCCCGGCACTCCCAGGGGCCCCCTGGCGTCGATATCCCAGGGGCCTCCGCCGTAGATCTTTGTGATGCGGTATACGCCGTTATCCAGTTCATAGTCGGCTCCGAGCATCCCCACCGGACGCCGCGAGCCCTGCATCTCCTCCGGGCTCGGACGGTAGTAGGCATGGCCGATGTTCAGCTCGGAGATCATCTCCCGGATCAGGAAACTGACGTCGCTCCTTGTGGTGCAGTCTTGCAGCATCGCCTCGTAATGCTTGTAGACCTGCTCCCAGTCCACGCCGTGCATGTTCGGATCGTAAATATAGTCCCTTTCCCGGCGCCAGATATCCTTGAGGACCTGGGCCCATTCCTCCCGGGGAGCGATATCCACGTCCATACCGGCGGTAGGCACCGCTTCCGGCTCGCCGTTGGGGGACGCCTTGCGGATGAACGCCTTGCCCTTCTGGAGGTAAAGCATGGTTTCGCCATCGGTGGCCAGCTCAAAGGCGCCGGCCCCTTTCACCAGGGTCTTCTCCTCGTGCTTCTCGTCTTCGAGGTCCAGAAGAACGATGTTCGGCTCACCACCGCGATCACCGGGGAACCGTGTGTAGACCAGGTGACCCTTCTTGGTGACGGCGATCCCTCCGAAATTGCCTGCATCCACCGGGATCCGGATCGCCCGGGACTCGAAGCCGTCGAAATCGATCTCGACTTCAACTTTCTCCTCTTCCTTATCTTCGTCCTTGCCGTCTTCATCCTTCTTGGCGTCGTCCTTGTCACCCTTGCCCTTCTTTTCCTTCTTGTCTTTTTTATCGTCCGCCTTGTCTTCTCCGTCCTTCTTGAACTCGACCTCGTCGCTCTTGGGTGCGAACGGGGACGGGGTGTCGGCTTTCAGCGGCACCAGGGCCAGGATGCCGGAGCCGGTGTAGGTGAACGTGTTGTCCACGTCGCTGTAGGTCGGCTGGAAGTTCCGGGTGGTGCTGAAGAACAGGTACTTGCCCTTGGGATCGAACACCGGAGAGTCTTCGCCGAACATGTCCCCGGTGACGATATGTTTCTCGTCGTTTTTCACGTCGTAGATCACGATGTGGGTGGTCTGCTGGATCTCACCGGTGCCGGTGTAGACCATGTACCGGCTGTCCGGCGACCATCCGACGTCGCGGAACCTCCGGGACTGCTTGTGGCGATCGATGCGGGTGGACTTGCCGCCGTCCAGGTCGTGAAGCATCAGGACGTAACCGGTCTCGTCACCGTAGGCGATCTTCTTGCTGTCCGGGGACCAGACCGGATTGATCAGGAACGTATTCGTACCGTTGGTCAGCTTGCGACTCTCACCCTTGCCGTCGGACTGGGTGATGTACAGCTCGTATTCACCGGATTCATCTGAGAAGTAAGCGATCCAGCGGCCGTCAGGGGACCAGGACGGATCCCGCTCCGCCACGCCGCTGGTCATGGTCAGGTTCCTGGGGAAACCGTTTTTCGCCGGCAGGGACCAGATGTCGCCCCGTGCCCCCACGGCAACCCTTTTGCCCTTGGGAGAAACCGAGTAACCGCGGATAAACTTCGATGCGTCCACCGTCCGGGTCCTCAACGTAGGTCGATCGCCTGGTATCGTCACCTTCACCGGAGCCGATTTTTCGGTGGCCAGGTCCAGAAGGTAGAGGTCTGCGCCGTTCTGGAACACGATCTCGCCATTGCCGTCGTTCCCCGGTCCGATAGCCGGCCAACGGATGTCGTCGTTTTCGAACCCCGTCACCTGGCGGTGTTCCCCGGAACCGGTGTCGTAAATCCAGAGGTTGAGTCTGTGGGCCGGCCCGGCGTCGGACAGGTAATAGACGTTGTCGCCGTGCCACATCGGCTGGGTGTCGGTACCGTCCCAGTCGGTGAGCTTGCTGGATTCATGGGTCTTGAGGTTGAACAACCACAGGTCGGAAGCGAGTCCGCCCTTGTACCGTTTCCAGGTACGGCCGTCACGGTTCTGCGGGGTGTACAGCAGCCGTTCGCCGGATGCGTCGATGGTGCCTGCGCTGCCGTACGGTACCGGCAGCAGTTCCGGCATACCGCCTTGCGCGCTCTGCAGGAACAGCTGCGGCGCCCTGCCGATGGCTGAGTACATGCTCGACGCAAAGATCAGTCTGCCGTCGGAGGTCCAGTCGGACAACAGCTCGAAAGTGGGATGGTAGGTTACCCGGAACGGGACGCCGCCGGACACCGGCAGGGTGTACAGGTCCATGTTGCCGTCGTAGTTGCCGACGAAGGCGATGGTCTTGCCGTCGGGGGAGAATCGGGGCATCGTCTCCCGTCCTGGCGGAGACGCCAGCGGTATGGCCAGCCCGCCCTCTCGAGGCACGACCCACAGATCGTTGGCATAGCTGAATACGATTTGGGTGCTGCTGACATCCGGGGTCTGCAGCATCCCGCCGTGAGGCGAAACCGCTGCCGCTGCCACGGACGCTGAAAGCAACATTGCCACTACGACGGTGCAAAACACAGTGCTATTTATGGACTTACGCAACACAGCCTCCCCCCGGCGGTCACCGGGCACAGTAATCCAGATTGGATAGTACGGCTCGATTTCGGAAAAGTTCCATTTCCACAACAAATGCTAAAAAGGGGGACATTCCACTTTATATTTCAATACTTATCTCGGCTGAGGTCTCAGGATTAAGTATTTAAACATAAAGTGGAATGTCCCTATTTTTATTACAATCGCCGGATGCAAGGGAACCGGCACAAATCGTTGATCCTGATCGCCCTGGGGGCGGTCTGCATCAGCTTTGCCCCGATACTGGTCAAAGCGGTGGGCAACGACACCCTCGGCCCTACCGGCATCGGGATGTACCGCTGCCTGATCGGCGCCGGACTGTTGTTCCTGGCGGCGCTCCGTCGCAAGGATCGGCTGCTGTTGCCGGGAAGGGTCATGAGGCTTCTGGCCCTGGCCGGGCTCATCTTCTTCTTGGATCTGTTCGTCTGGCACCGCTCCATAATCCTGGTCGGCGCCGGCATGGCGACGATCCTGGGGAACACTCAGGTGTTCGCCACCGCAGTGCTGAGCCTGCTTCTGTTCGGAGAACGGCTTACCGTCCGGTTCATCGTTGCGGCGGTTTCCGCCATGGGAGGGGTGGTACTGCTGGTCGGTATCGGGAGCGATGTCGCCTTCGACAACCGCTATCTCCAGGGTGTCGTCCTCGGACTGCTCACCGGCATCATCTATGCCGTCTTCCTGATCGCGGTGCGGCAGCTGGGACGGATTCCGGGGAACGGCACCAACCTTGTCCGGATCGCCTGGATTTCCCTGTTCGCCGGTCTGTTCCTGGGGGCAGCCGCCCTGTTGGAAGGAGACGTCGGCCCGCCACCGGACCTCCAGACCTGGTCGCTGCTGTTCCTGCTGGCCCTGGTGGCCCAGTCCGCCGGCTGGCTGATGATCGCCCGCTCTCTGCCGAAAGTGTCCGGGGCGATCGGCGGCCTGCTTCTGTTACTGCAACCGGTGCTGGCCACAGCCTGGGGAGTGCTGCTGTTCCGGGAACACCTGGAACCGGTGCAGATGATCGGCGCGGCGGCGACCCTGGCGGCAATCTACGCCGGCTCCATCAAACGTTGAAGCCCCAGGCTGCTCCGAACTTGACTGCCAGGATCAACACCACGATCGCAAGAGCGAACAGCTTCAACAACAGCGGCGTGACGAACCGGACCCAGCGGGTGTACGGGATCTTGCCCAGGGCGAGGGTGCCCATCACCAGAGCGGATGTCGGCACAACCATGTTGGTGAAGCCGTCGCCGAACTGGTACGCCAGCACCGCCACCTGCTGAGGCACCCCGGTCAGGGTGGCCAGCGGCGACATGATCGGCATGGTTACGTACGCCTGCCCCGAACCGGACGGGATGAAGAAGTTGCAGATCGTCTGCACCGCCAGCATCCCTACCGCCGAAACGTACGGTCCGGTCCCTTCCAGTGTGGAGGCTATGGAGTGAATGATGGTGTCGATGATCTGGCCGTTGCTCAGAACAACTTCGATGGTCCGGGCGAACCCGATGAGCAGCGCCGCCGTCGTCATCTCCGCCGCACCCCGGATGAATGTTTTCGACGCCAGGTTCGGCGACATCCGGGAGATGATCACCGCCAGCAGCCCGATGCCCAGAAAGATTGCAGTTCAGTTCGGTGATGTACCAATCGTACATTTTACACCGTAGACGAATACCACCAGGCCGAGCACGAATATCGCCAGGATCGCTATCCGCTGCCACGTGATCTTCACATCGTGAGGCGGCTCGAACCCGGTGCTGTAATCCACGTCGGCGACAAGACTGGCCGACGGGTCCTTCTGGATCTTCCTTGCATAGGAGTAGACGTGGTGGAACCCGACCGCCAGAAATATGGAAAGCAGTACCCACCGGGTCCATATCCCGGAGGTCAGCGGGACCCCGGCGATGCTCTGGGCGATCACCACTCCGAACGGGTTGGTGCCGGCGCAGGCCCAGCCGATGCCGTACGGCACCCAGATCATCCCCATGGCGACGATGGCATCCAGCTTCATCGCCAGGGACATGGTCACGATGATCGGGATCAACGGGACGTACTCCTCCCCCATGCCGATGGTGAACGACCCCAGTCCGAATATGATCAGGGTCCCTGCAATCAGGATCCAGGGCGCCTTGCCCAGTCGGGAAACTGCACCGTGGAGTGCTGCGTCGATGGCCCCGCTCTCCCTCAGGAGCGCGATCACCCCTCCCACCAGGAATACCAGGAAGATGATGTCCTGGGCCGCCTCGAGTCCCTCCGGCAGCGCCATCAGGAACGCCCACGGAGCGAGGGTGACCTTGTCCTCTTCGGCCACTGGATCGTACGTCCCGGCCACAACCTGCATCCTGTGGGGTGGTCCACGACCGGCACCCGGTTGTATTCTCCATGGGGCAGCACGTAGCTGAACAACTGCGCCAGAACAATGATGGCGAAGATCAGGACCAGGGAGTCCGGAAACCTGGATTTTTTCATAGCAGGTGGATTCTCCAATGCGGACCCGCCTCAGTGGAGATCCTATTCGTGCTTATGGTCGAAACTCTCGGCCTGGACCTCGACCTTTTTCTTGATCACCTTGTGGGCCACCGGTTGCAGTTCGCTTTTGTGTTTCGGGCAGAGATAGGTTTCTTCGGCTTCGTCCTTGTCGAGCACCATGGTGGTATCACCTTCCGGGCAGCGCAGGACGATCTTGTCGCCATGTTCATGATCCCCCTTGCTGATCATCTTGATCACGTGGGGTTCGCCTCCCTCTTTCATCACGTCGATGGTGATGTTCTCTGCATGCTTTTCACCATCTTCACCGATCCGGATGACATGGACTTCCTTTTCGATTTCGGTGCCGTCACCACTCGTCTTGATCATCACATTGTCGGCATCGCCTCCTTCAAGGGTGATGACCTTGCCGTCCTCACCGACCCACAGCATATGCTTTCCGTGCGCCTCTTCCAGGTCATCGATTTTCACCGTCAACAGATCGCCTTTACGGGTCACGGTGACCTTGTGGTCTCCTTCCCCGAAGGTCCGGGTTTCCCCGTCCGCCAGATCCTCCAGCTTCAGTTTTTGGATCTCTTCGTGATCTCCCGCCACCAGAAGACCGACAGCGCACAGGACAACAATCGCCAGTAAAATCATGTTTCGGCTGTTTCTGTGTAGCACGATAGCTCTCCATTCCCGGCTTTTTTCGCCAACGCTCCACGCATACCGGGTACATACTATTGTGGATCGTTTTCCGATTGTGAACCACATGATACAGTCTCCCGACCTATTTGAATGATTTTGACGAAAGCACCTGGAGGGTGGATATGCGCAGAACTCGATTCAAGGCTCCGGCGATCCTCATAGCCGCCGGCCTCATGATCCTTGCCGGCTGCGCCGGGCAGGGTAACGGCGACTCGCCCGGCAACCTCGACGAGGCTATGGCCCTGGCCGGCCGAGACAATTCTCTGGTGCTAATCGATTTTTATACCGATTGGTGAGGGAGCTGCAAAGAGTTCGCCCGTGAGGTGGACAACAACGAAGAGTTCCGCAGTGCCATCCATAAGGCCAGCATTTTCCTCTCAGTGGATGCGGAAAAGGGTGAGGGAGAACAACTGGCCGAGAAGTTCGGCGTCAAGTCGATACCCCACCTACATTATCCTGAATGCGGCCGGGGAAACGATTGACCGCTGGGCCGGGTATGGCGGCCCCGACATTTTCCTGGCCACCGTGCAAAGTGCTTTAAGCGATCCTACCACCGTGGCGGAAAAGCTCGCCCGATACGACGAATCTCCAAATGCCAGCGACGCCGAGAAGCTGGGGGATATCTACTCCGCCGAAGGTGACTCTAAAAACGCCCTTTCCATGTACCGAGCCGCCGAGGATCTTAGCAACGAACCGAACGCCGAACTTTCCGGCAAGATCTTTTTTACCATGGCCAGTGGTTACTTCAAGGAAGCGTTCGAACTGGACGAGGTCAAGTCCGGCGCCGACGCCGTACTGGCCACCACCGACAAAGACAACACAATGACCCTGGTTCACGTCGCCCGGATGATGGGGATGATCGGTCTCAAGGCCGAACAGCCGGATCTATCCAGACCGTACCTCCTGGCCGCCCTGGAAGCGACCGAGGGTACCCAGGAACCGGACATGGTGGATGCCCGCCGCCTGCTTCTCCTGGAAAAAGCGCTGTATATCGATCATGACCTGAAGGCCGCTCTCCAGCTCAAGCGGGACAGCATGCCGGAAGGGTGGAAGGAGAATGCCAACTATCTGAACAGTTTCGCCTGGTGGTGTTTCGAGAACAAGGTCAACCTGGAAGAGGCTGAGAAGCTCGCCCGGGCCGCCGTTGAGATGGCGGAGCCCGGTAACGAAAAGGCGATGATCCTGGACACCCTGGCCGAAATCTGCAACGAGCTGGACAACTGCGGTGAAGCGGTGGAGATCATGCAAGCCGCCCTGGAAGAAGAACCGGAGAACGAGTACTACCAGAAACAGCTGGAGCGGTTCCAGGAGAGAATGCGACACTTAACTCGGTGACAGGCACCTTAACCGGCAGGTTAGCAGTGCCTTCTTCCTTACCGGTCAGCGACCGAAGGGAGCTAACCCGGGTTTCGGGGACACCCATGAAACGAAACGGGGCTACCCCGGAAATGCAGGATCCCGGGCGGGGATGCCGGCTCGCTCCAGAAGGCCGAGAAGCTGTTCGCGGTCGACCTGCCAGACCGAGTATCCCTCGGATTTGTAGAATCGGAGGTCGTAGAACCCTTCCTGATGAGCCGGCAGCAGGCCGATACGAACCGTGTCGCCACTCCGCAGGTTGAACCGGATCTCGCCGATGTCCTTGCATTTGTGGTCACTCCCGGGAACGGCCCGGGAAACCAGCGCGGCGAATTCCCGGATGATCGTCCGGCCATCGGCGGTAACCTCCAGCGGCTCCACCTGAACCAGCTTGCCATCCAGAACGATGGTTACGGAATGGATATCAACCG
The DNA here is from genome assembly GCA_963790785.1 of Candidatus Polarisedimenticolaceae bacterium. Taxonomy (GTDB): domain Bacteria; phylum Acidobacteriota; class Polarisedimenticolia; order Polarisedimenticolales; family Polarisedimenticolaceae; genus Polarisedimenticola. The sequence continues at coordinate 8,935 of CAWBPP010000020.1, read as the reverse complement.
GCACCAGGTTCGGCCCGCCGGTCCGGTCCGCCGCGTTTACGACCGTAGCGGCAAACAGCAACATGGCAACAACAAGGCTCTTCATGGCAACCTCCAACGGTGACAGGCACCACAACCGGGTTAAGGTGCCTGTCACCGCTATGATCAGCGCACCCGGCTAAGGAGTTCGATGAACTCGGCCCGGTAACGGCCCGGATCATCGTCCCGTCCGGATTCAGCCAGATTCCTGATCTCGTTCCAGCCCATGTCGGCCACATGTTCCGAATGGCGCAGCTTCATGCCGAAAGCGGCCACTGCCGAAGCGAACCGGAAATCACCAGATGCGCCCCGGAGCCCCAGCCCGGCGTCGGCTACCGGAACTTCGATGAGCTTGCTGGTGCTCCCTTCCGGTTCCTTGTACCGCAGCTTCACGGTGAACGATTCGCCGCTGTCCGCTTCACGGCTCGGCTTCAGCTCCGCCCGGGGTTTCTGGTACTTCAGCGGATCGACCCCGGAACCGCCGGCACCGTATTCCAGCCCCGCCGGCACGATCTCGTACAGGGCGGTAACGGCGTGCCCTGCTCCGATCTCCCCGGCATCCTTGGTGTCGTCATTGAAGTCTTCCTTGGCCAGCAGCCGGTTCTCGTACCCGATGAGACGGTACGCCGCCACTTCCGCCGGGTTGAACTCCACCTGGATCTTGACGTCCTTGGCGATGGTTACCAGAGTGCCGCCGACCTGCTCCACCAGGACCTTGCGCGCCTCGGCGAGAGAGTCGATGTAAGCGTAGTTGCCGTTGGCCTTGTCGGCCAGATGTTCCAGCATGTCGTCCTTGTAGTTCCCCATGCCGAACCCCAGGGCGGTAAGGGAGATGTTGTCCTGCTTCGCATACCGCTCGATCAGGTCCAACACCTCGCCCTTCCCGGTGGTGCCGAGGTTGAAGTCACCGTCAGTGGCGAGGATCACCCGGTTGACGCCACCGCGCAGGAACGACTGTTTCGCCGTGCGATACGCCAGGCGGAGCCCTTCGCCACCGTTGGTACCACCTCCGGCGGAAAGACGTTCCAGCGCCTCCCGGATCGACGCCTTGTTGTTACCGGAGGTCGGCTCCAGCACCAGTCCGGACGCCCCGGCGTAGACCACGATGGACACAGTGTCGTTACGACCCAGCTGATCCACCAGGAGCCCCATCGCCTTCTTCAGAAGCGGCAGCTTGTTCGGCGTGTTCATGGAGCCGGACACGTCCAGCAGGAACACCAGGTTGCTCCCTTCCAATTCGCCCCGCCGGATCTCCCGGCCTTGCAGGCCGATTCGCGCCAACCGGTGCCGCGGGTTCCACGGCGCGTCGGCGATTTCCACGTTCACCGAGAACGGATCGTTCCCCCGGGGCGCCGGATCGTTGTACGGGAAGTAGTTCAGCAGTTCCTCGATCCGAACCGCATCCGGCGGCGGCATGCTGCCGCTGTTCAGGAACCGCCGCACGTTGGAGTACGAGGCGGTATCCACGTCGATGGAAAAGGTGGACAGCGGATGATCCACCACTCCCTTGAAATCGTTTTCGCTGATCGGAGCGTACGACTCGGTGTTGAATTTGCCACCGGGGTCAACAATACTGTCACCCTCAGCATCCTGGACGCCGGGCGAGAGGATCAGGACATCCTGATAATACCGTCCGGGCAAAGGCAGATCCTGGACGAACTCGTCGGTGAACTTCGAACTCGCTTCCACTTTCTCCAGATGGACAGTATCCCTTTTCGCTGCCACCTTCATGGTTTCGAGGAGACCCTTCTCCACAGGAACCTGCGACGCTCGCCTCTCGACTACGGATTCCCTGGATTTTTCATAGACCTCTCCGGCTCGCTTGTTGTACTCCGGCTCCGGCTCTGCAGGCACCGGCGGAGGCGTATATTTCTTGACAATGATTGTCTTTCGAGTAGTCGGCTCCGACTTCTCTGGTTGCGCCTTTTCAACCGTGGGGGCAATCACCAGTGCGTCCCCTTCCGGAGTTCCCATATCGACCCGGTTCTGTTCCGTGAACACGCTGGCCGCCCACACGGCGATCATCACAGTGGCGACACTGCCCATGGCCAGTTTGAGACCAGGGCCAGTCCAGATTCGTGCGAACCAGGACGGTTTTGCCGTGGACGACTCGTGGGCCATCACGTCATCGAAGGACGGGATGGAGGTTTCTTCCTCGTTCCGGGCTTCCCGGAAGATGTCTCTTATCTGCTTGTCGTCATGGTCATGCGTTCCCATGATTTTTCTCCTGACTCAAGAAGCAGCTTTTTGAGCTGCGCCTTCCCCCGCGCGTAGTGGGTTCGGGCAGTTCCAAGGTTCATGTCCAGTACGCCGGCTGCCTGCTCGATGGTCATGTCCTGGTAGAACACCAGGTGCAGCAGATCCCGCTGGCGCTTCGACAACCGCTGCAGCAGGTTGCGGAGACGCTGGTGGATCTCGGCTTTCTCTTGGACCGCCTCGGGAGTCGGGTTGGCGGGAGGAGCGGGGCTCTTGCGGAACCAGCCTTTCAGGGCGATTTCGCGAACCGTCCGGCGGCGGCGGAACTCCATGGCGGTCCGCCTTATTACACCGAACAGCCAGGTCCTGAATTCGGACCGGCCGTCGAACCTGGCCTTGCCGTCCAGAACCTTGAGGTAGGAGGCCTGCAGCACCTCCATCGCCTCGTCACGGTCCCAGCGGCAACATGCCATGGCCCAACCGAAGCCGGCCTCGTGCTGTTGTTCCAGTTGCGCTCTCATGCCTACCCTCATCTTACAGGCTTCTGTGCGTACCTGTGGATGAGTGCATCGAGGGCGTGCTGTATAGGACAGCGCTTACGGTTCGATCCGGTTTAACCCTGGATTCGACTCCTGCTTCATCTTTTTCACATTTCTGACTGGCAGATGCAGGGCGCTCAATTCTTTGACGGCAAAAATCCGTTCATCGGAGGAAACCAGGCCATACTGCTTTTTGCAGGCCGAGCGCACCAACTCCCCGATACTCGTCTTACTCTGATCCGCCAGGCGGACCAGTTGCCGATGCTGTTCAGGGGAAAAGAGGATGGTGATGTTCTTGGAGTGTTCCATACATGGCTCCATATATGGATATTATAGCTTAAATCTGTTCATTTTTTAACTCACCAAACCGTCTCGTATCTCCACCGTTCTGGGGGCCCGTTTCGACATGGCCGGGTCGTGGGTGATGATCAGCATGGTGGTGCCCTGTTTCCAGAGCTCTTCGAACAGGCTGAGAATGTCGGTGCCCGAGGAAGTGTCCAGGTTCCCGGTGGGCTCATCGGCCAGGATGATATCCGGGTCCATGGCCAGGGCCCGGGCGATGGCCACACGCTGCATCTGCCCCCCGGAAAGTTCAGTCGGTTTGTGGTGCATGCGGTCGGCCAGGTCGACGCGGTCCATCAGTTCGGTGACCCGTTCCTTCCTGCGCCTGCGGGACAGCCCGCCGAACAGCAGCGGCATCTCTACGTTCTCGAATGCGGAGATCTGGGGCAGCAGGTTGAAGTTCTGGAACACGAACCCGATCCGCCGGTTGCGGATGTCGGCCAGCTGGTCCCGGCTCAGGCCGGACACCTGCTCGCTCCGCAGGTGGTACTCGCCTCCGGTTGGGGTGTCCAGACAGCCGATCAGGTTCATCAGTGTCGATTTGCCCGAACCGGAAGGGCCGACAATCGCCACGAACTCACCCTGCTGCACCGAAAAATCGATACCCCGTAACGCCTCCACCTTGATCTTGCCGGTGTCGTACACCTTGGTGATGCCGCTCATATGGATGACGGCGCCGTTATCGCCTCCACTTCCCTTGCCATTCTGCCGGAACATTCGTTTCAGGTTCATTACTCGTACCTCAGTGTTTCGGCCGGATCAATGGCGGCGGCTCGCCGCGCCGGGAAGTAGCCGGAAAGCAGGCCGATCAGTCCCAGGACCAGGGCGGAGATGATGCCGATGGGGATCGAAAGGGTCGGCGTGCCCATCAGTTGCATAACATCGTTACCTTCGGTAGGGATCATGTCCACAAGAGCGATGATCCCCACCGCCATGAGCACACCGATGAGGCCGCCTACCAGGGTGTACGCCAGCCCTTCCAGCACGATCGGTCCTGTGATCCAGGACGGCCGGGCGCCCAGAGCCATCTTGACACCGATCTCACGGGTCCTTTCCTTCACCACTGCATACATGATGTTCGCTACGCCGACACCGCCCACCAGAAGGGTCAGGGCGCCGATGATCCCCAGGAACAGCTCGATCCCCAGACCGATGTTGTAGGTCGCCTTCATACTATCCACGGTGTCCCAAGTGGAAAACACCGCCGGGTCTTCCGGGTCGAACCGGTACTTCGCACCCAGGACCTCCCGCACCTGGGCGATCTGTTCCTGGATTCGGGACGGATCCGCCGCCTTCACCACCAAATGGGAGAGCCGGTCCCGGCCGAACTGGGCCTTGTAGGTGGTAATGGGGATCACGGCGTGGTCTGATTCCGACCCGCCGTAATTTCCCATCATCACTTTGGGGATGATCACACCGACCACGTTGTACGGGGTCTTGTTCAGCATGACCTGCCTGCCCACCGGATCGTTCTCGCCGAACAGGTCCTCGGCCAGTTCGTCTCCCAGAAAAATGGAACGGCGGCGGAGACGCTGGTCGGTGGGGTTGAGAAACCTGCCGCCGATCTGCGGTATATGGTTCCGTATCTCGCCGTAGTCATGGCTGGCCCCGATCACCCGGGCGGTGCGGGTGCCGTATTCCGTCTCAAGAACCACCGATCCGTTGTGCATCTCACCGGCGATGCCGGCATGGCCTTCCACCCGCTCCTTCAGGAGGGCGATGTCCTCGATCTTCGGCCGCAGCGGCCTGCCGGCCGGCAGCCCTTCCCAGATGATGCTGGTCTGGCCGGGCCACATGATCGCAAGGTTGCAACCCATCCCCTGGTTCCCCCGGTTCAGGCTGATCTTGAGCCCCTCGCCGAAAGAGAGCATCAGCAACAGGGCCAGGGTGCCCCAGGCGATGGCGGCGATGGTCAGCACCGCCCGTTTCCCCTGAGCGGAGGAGGAGCGGGCGAACAGCTGGAGGATCATGAACGGTCTGGTCATTTTCCCGTCCCCCCTCAGCTCTTCATGGCGACCACCGGGTCCAGCCTGGAGGCGGCCCGGGCCGGGAACCAGCCTGCCAGCATGCCGATGGCACCCAGGAGGGTGATGGTGATGGCGGCGACGCCGGGAGTCAGTTTCGGATCGCCTATGTAATCAGTGAACCCCGCCACCGGAGCTACGGCACAGATGGCGGCTGTTATCCCGATGCCGATCAAACCGCCCACCGCCGTGATGATCAGCGTCTCCAGCATGATGCCGCCCAGCACCGACCGGGCCCGGGCGCCGATGGCCATCTTGATCCCGATCTCCCGGGTCCGTTCCTCCACAACCACGTGCATGATGTTGGAGACGCCGATCCCGCCCACCACCAGGGTCAGGGAGCCGACGATCCCCAGAAACAGGTTGAAGATCAGCATGAATTTGTTCATGAACCGCATCCCCGCGGTGGTATCCCAGCTTTTGAGCGCCTCTTCATCTTTCGGATCGAACCGGTGTTTCGTCCCCAGGATGGCGGCCACCTCCTCGGTGGCGGCGGTGGTCCGGTCCACGGCAACGGCGGTGTAAATGAACTGATCAATGGTCTTCTGCCCGGTGAGGGCTCGGAAAGTCGTCTCCGGGATGTACGCCCTCCGCTCATCCGGCCCGCCGTAGTTGGAGTTCTGGATTTTCTCCTTCATCACCCCGATCACCAGGAACGGCGACCCGTTCAGTCTCACGGTCCGGCCCACCGGCTCCTCGTCACCGAAGACGTTATTCGCCAGCTTGTTGCCCAGGAACAGCACCCTCCGACGCTTCTCCACATCCAGCGGGTTCAGGAACCTCCCCCCTTTTCGGGGGATGAGGTTCCGCATCTCGCCGAACGGCACATCGACGCCGGACACCGCCGCCGCCCGGACCTGACTGCCGTTCTGCAGCTTGAGCGTGTCGGAAAATTCAACCGAGATCGCATTGATCAGGGTGGATCGTTTCCGTAACAGTTCCACGTCCCGCTCGGTGAGCAGGATCCGCCTCCCCTTCCCCAGCCCCTCGAACGGCACCGAGGTCAGGGACGGCCAGGTGATTACGATCGCGTTTCCCATCCCGGCGGCACTTTTCATTATCTGGGCGTGAAGGCCTCCGCCGAACGCCAGCAGCAGGCTGACCGCTGCTGTCCCCCAGACCAGGCCGAACAGGGTCAAAGCGGTGCGAAGCTTCTGGCTTCCCAGATCCCGGAACGCCTGGCGCAGGAATAATGGCAGGATCGGCATGACCGCAACCTCCGCCTATCCCAGGATATCCCTGGGCGGCAGTTCCACGATCTTGTCGCCCTCGCTCACGCCGGAGATGATCTCGATGTTCAGCCCGTCGGACAGGCCGGTCTCCACATCGACCCTCCGGGGTTCCCCTTCAGGATTCTCCGGAGGGAGCTGCACGTAAGTCTTCTGCTCCTCCCCCTCTCCGTCGAACTTCAAAAGCCGCTCCGGCAACAACAGGATGTCGGTGCGTTCCTGGATGATCAGGTCGGCGTTGGCCGAATACCCTGCTCGTAGGAACACGGCGCTCTGGGGATCCAGTTCGATCTCCACCTCGAACAGCTTGGCGTTGTCCTGTTCAATCGCCTGGGGTGCGATCCGTGTGAGCCGGCCGGTGATCTCGGCATCCGGCAGGGCCCCGATCTTCAGCCTGGCCTCAAAGCCGACCTCAAGCTTGCCGACGTCGATCTCATCCACGGTGCCCCGGAAGATCAGGTCGTGCATGTCGGCGATGGTCATCAACTCGGTCCCCTCCTGGAAGGTGGTCAGGGGCACCACCGGATCGCCGGGGTTGACCAGTCGTTGCAGAACGATCCCTTCCGCCGGCGACCGAATCACTGATTCCATCCGCTGCCCCCGGCCGCTGAGCCGCCCTTCCCGGATCAGTTCCAGATTGTCCCGGGACCGCTCCATCTCGATTTCCGCCCGCTCGAACGCTTCCTTGCGGGCATCCACCACGTCTTTCGAGATGATGCCCTGCTCCGACAGGCTGCGGGTGCGGTTCCAGTCCCCATCGGCCCGCTTGAACGCCGACTCGGCGGTCTGGACCATCCGTTCCGCCCCCACCAGTTCCAGCGGCGTCGGATCCGGCGTGATCTCCAGCAGCGGGTCCCCGGCCCGAACCGTGTCGCCGACCTCCACGGAGGCGATCTTGACGATCCCGGAGATCTTCGACTTGACGTGGAATTTCATCCGCGGTTCGATCTGGCCTACCGCCACCGCCTTTTCGGTGATCTCCCCGCGGGTTACCTCAACGAGGTCGAACAGGCTTTCACCTGTCTCGCGGCCCTGCAGCCAAGCGTATCCGCCTACCGCCGCTCCGGAAATAATCACCAGGATGAACAATATTTTGATTATCCGGCCCATGACGCACCTCCACCCTGCCGTGCACAACAATAAAACGACAGGAACCCTGGAATGGTTGCATGGTGGTGCGCAGCTTGTTGCTGATATTGGTTGATATCCGGGTATGACAGGGAGATAGGAAGGATGGATCAGGCTACCCTGGAGCCCGAAGCAAGGGTTTCCGGTTTCCTGATCGCGGATCCCTCTTTAGAACGCATGCTTGCGCCTGTGCCGGGTGAACTGCCCGGCCGGATCGGTATCCCAATCCCGGAGGTACAGCTTCATCCATGATGGAGGCACCTGCTGCCTGGCCGGGAACAGTCTCTGAGCGAGCACTCTCTTCCAGTCCCAAGGACGATCGGTCAGCCCGACCTTCATCGCCGGCGTTGTGCGGTCCGGCTTCCGTTCCGAGCGCCACTTCACGAAGTTGCGCCACACCGTCGTCAGGTGGGCGCGCTCCATCATCGCGTTGATCCGGCGGCCGAAGGCGATCGTCTCGCGCCGGTTGTGGGCGCAGCTGTGCCGCCACAGGGCGTGCAGCTGATCCACAGGAAACATCGCCCGGTCCCTGGCACGAGCTTCCGGTCCCGGGGTCGAGCCCTTGGGCCCCCGGCGGCGGGTTCGGGAACACCAGATGACGGATATGCTTCGCGCAAGGGTGGCGCATGACCGCCTGCGGATAGCCTTGTGAGCATCGGAGATCAGAACGAGTTCCGACCGGCGGGAGCCGCATTTCCGATCACGTCCAGCATGCGCTTGATGGAACGGACGACGCTGCCCCGGGGAGGTGCGGCTCTCTGCCGCTTGGCGAGTTTGAGCCGCTGGGCCGGGGTTATTCTGCCTCCCCGGCGATGGGGCGCCGGGTCGACGGCGTAGACGAACCAGGACCCGTGACCAACCACAGTGCCGATCCCCAGGGCGTCGAACTGCGAGAGACGAAGGTCTCGAAGTGGTCGGCACCAGCGTTTCGTGGATCTCTTCGATCTTCTCGATGGCAAGGCTGTTGAAGAGCAGGGCGTGACGGCCGAGCTGCGCTGCCCGGCGGGTGACGGTGGAGGGAGCGCAGCCCACGGTGCGGGCGATCTGGCGGTGGGCGGAGCCGGCGTTGAGGCCGGCCGCGATCGGGGAAGCAGGCGGGGGCGCTTGGCGTAGTAAGAGCAGGCGAAGCTCTGCTGGGAGAAGCCTCTCCCGCAGGTTTTGCACTGGAAGCGGGCAACCCGGCGACGATCTCCGGAGCGCGGAAGGTGCCGTCCCGTTTGTACCGGAACCCGTTGCGGTGCTGGGAGCACTCGGGCCAGGGGCAGTGGGGCGGGCGGAATTGCTGAGGGGATCTGCTCGACTGGTCGGCGCGGCCACTGCATGGTGGGAGTAAGGCAAACGGCGTGCCGGTGAAAAAGGTCGAGATTGCGTCAGGAGATTCGAGATTAGGCCGTATGCGGACCGTGGGCAACTACAGTCCGCATGCGGACAAGATAGCCACAAGCTTCGCACCACCATG
>CAWBPP010000019.1:0-8162 GCA_963790785.1 Candidatus Polarisedimenticolaceae bacterium | reverse complement strand
CACAACATTCTCGATCTCTCGCCGCATCTTCACGAATTTCATGGATAATGCCCCGGTGGCGGACCAGATCAAGCAATTCGTACTGCGGCTCAGCGCCCTGAAGCAGGGAGAGGCGGGCAAAACCGTCCTTCTGGCCCTGTACCTGTTCCTGGTGATCGGTACCTACCTCATCGCCAAATCGGTCCGGGACGGACTGTTCCTGGACCGCTACGGAGCGTTCAAACTGCCGTATGTCATCATCGGCATAGCGGTGGCGGTGGGGCTGTTCGTCACCATCTACATCCGCCTGGCCCGTTGGATAGAGCCGACCCGCCTGGTGGTGGGCACGCTGGTCCTGTTCATCTCCAACCTGATCATGTTCTGGTGGATGATCCAGGCCGGATTCAGGTCGATCTACCCGGCCATTTACATTTGGGCCGGCATGTATGGCGCCATCGCACCGGCCCAGGTATGGACACTGGCCAACGACGTCTTCACCACGCGCCAGGCCAAGCGGACCTTCGGGATTGTAGGCAGCGGCGGGATCCTAGGAGCGATTTTCGGAAGCTACCTGACCCGGGCGTTCGCTCTCAGGATCGGCACGGTCCCCCTGCTGCTGATCATGGCGCTGCTGCTGTTTTTTGCGGCGGTGGTGGTGCTGATCCTCAGCCGGTACCGTCTGGCCCCCGACGCGCGGGAAGAGCGTTCCCCGGTGCCCAGGCACATGATGGACAGCCTGAAGCTGATCGCCGCCTCGCCTCACCTCCGCCTGATCGCGGGCCTGGTGTTCATCACCGCCCTGGCCACCACAATGGCCGATTTCCAGTTCAAAGCGGTGGTGGCAGCGAAGCTGGCCGGCGACCCTGACCGTTTGACCGCGTTCTTCGGCACCTTTTACGGCACGGTGGGTGTCCTTTCCTTTGTAGTGCAGTTCCTGTTAACCAGCCGGCTGTTGCGGCGGCTTGGGCTGGGTGGTTCGATCCTGCTGCTCCCCCTGGCGATCCTGGCGGCGTCGATCCTGCTGATTCCCACACTGGCGCTGTACGCCGCCGTCCTCCTTAAAGGCTCGGATGCGGCGATGAAGCATTCTGTGGACCGCTCCACCCGTGAGCTGGCCTACCTTCCGGTGGACCGTCGGATCAAGATCCGCATCAAATCGGCTATCGACATGGTGGTGGACCGCTTTGGAGACGGTACCGGCGGCATTGTTCTGCTGGTCCTAACCTCCTTCCTCGGCATCGGACTGCGGGGTGTGATTTACGCCAACCTCGCGTTCATCGTTGTCTGGGTGTTCATCGCCTTGAGGTTGCGGGCCTCCTACCTCAAGGAACTGGCCCACTCGATCCGGGAGGGCCGCATCGAGATCGGCTCCTGGGACGAGGCGCTGGCCGGCGCCGAGATGATGCAGGCGCTGGGCAATGCTCTGGCGAGTGGTGATGAGCCTCGGGTGCTGGCCGCACTGGATCTGGTGAGGAGGAACCCGTCCTGGGATTTCCGGGAACTTCTGGGCCGCCTGGCATTGGAAGGTTCCCTGGAAGCCCGGGCCCGCGCCACGGCGATTTTGCTCCGGCCGGAGGAGCCGGGCTTTCCCGCAGGCATCACCGATTCCTTCCAGGACGAGGACCGGACGCTGTTCGCCGAGTGTGTCGATTTCATGGCGGCGGACGGTTTCGAGGAGAAACGCGCCCTGGCGGAGAAGATCCTGGGCCGCGCCGGCGGCAGCGCCCGGGGGGTGTGGGTCGCTCTCATGCTGCGTCGCCTCGGCCGGGAATTCCTGCCGTTCGGCCGCTCCCTCCTCTCGCACCTGGCCGATCCCGATTCCACCACCGGCGCCAGGGAGGCGGCAGCCACTGCCATCGGGATGATGCCGCTGTCCGGCAACCTGTCGGAACTTCTTCCGGATCTGCTGCAGGACCGGGACCAGCAGGTGGTGGCGGCGGCCGCCCGTTCCGCCGGCGCTATAGGGACCGATGCGATGCTCCGCCTCCTGGTGGACCAGTTGGGTCGACCCGCCGGCCGACTCGCTGCGAGGCAGGCGTTCCTGTCACGGGGCGATGGAGCGATCCCGATGCTGGTGGAACGGATCCGGGAACCGGCCCTGCCGCTGGCGGTCAGGAGACATATCCCTCCGATCCTGGGCGCCATCGGCAGCGACCGGGCGGTGCGCACACTCCTTACCCTGCTGGACGACCGGGACCGCTCTCTTGCGGCGGCGGCACGGGAGGCGCTCTACCGCCATAGACTCCGCCGCCCCGAGATCACCCTGGTGTCCAGACAACAGGTGGAAAGGAAGGCGCTGGAACTGGCCCGGCGCTGCCGGGACCTGGGGGCTCACCTGGAATCGATGCAGGGAACAACGCAGGTTGATCCGGCCGGCGCCCTGCTCCTGAATACGGTCCAGGAGGCCAGGGACCGCGAAAGGGACGCCCTGTTCCAGGTACTGAGCCTGCACTACCCGCCGGAGGACATCCAGAACTGCCGGCGTTCATTGCAGCAACACGATCTGGACCGGCGCTCCAACGCCGCCGAGTTGATGGACAATCTCTCCCCCGCCCGATTGTGGCACACCATCCTGCCGATCCTGTATCCTGAATCTGCCGGCCGCCGGAAGGATCGTATCGCCGGTCTGGATTCCGATCCGGAGCATTCCCTCGTCGCACTGGCCCGGGATCCGGACCCGTGGATCAGCGCCTGCGCTCTAAACTTGGCGGCGGGAGGGGGGCACGACGGGATCGTCGAGATCACCGGCGAGTTGGCAATGCACCCTGACTTCCGGGTCCGGGAAGCAGTTCGCAAGCCCGGTGGCGGAGGACAGGACGTGGTGACCGAACCGGCCGGCGTGTTCGACAAGATCATGGCCCTGAAGCAGGTCGACCTGTTCTCGGGTACTCCCACCGAGCAGCTTTCGCTCATCGCAGCTCTGGCCCGGATTGTCGAATTCCCTGAAGGATCGGAGTTATGCCGGCAGGACGATCCGCCCGGCGACCTGTTCATAGTATTGTCCGGCAGCGCCGCCATCACACGGGACGGCGCAGACATGGGCCGGCTGGTGGCCGGCGAATCCCTGGGCACATGGGGCCTGTTCGAGGACGAACCTAGGCAGGTCACGGTGCGGGCTGAAGAGCCGATCCAGGCGCTCCGCATCGACCGCTGGAGTTTCGACCAGCTCCTGTTCGAACATCCGGAAGTTTCCCGCTCCCTCATCCGGCTGATGGTGGAACGGCTCAGGAAAATAACACGATGAACGACACAGACAAACCTCGAATCCTGGTGGTGGACGACGAAGCTATGGTCACTCGGACCCTGGAGGGGGTCTTACGGATGGACGGCAAACTGGAGTGCGTCACTGTAAACCACCCGCGGGAAGGCCTGGAACTGCTGAAGGCCGAGCGGTTCGACGTCATCCTCAGCGACTTCATCATGCCCGAACTGGACGGCCTGGCGTTCCTCGCAAAAGCCCGGGAGATCCAGCCGGAAGCGTCCCGGATCCTTCTGACCGGTTACGCCGATAAGGAGAGCGCCATAAGGTCGATCAACGAGATCGGCCTGTACCAGTACATCGAGAAACCCTGGGACAACCAGCAGTTGCTGATGATCCTTCATAACGCCGCCGAGCGGACCTGTCTCCTGCGGCGCCTTGGCGACGGCGAGAACCCGGACCGGGAACTGCGCCGTCAGATATGGAAGATGTTGATCTGACCATGCCGGAAGATTGTCCACTCGAGTATTTCATCGATCCGGTGAGCCATCTGGACACCGCCCGGCGCATCATCCGACAGAACCGGCTTTCCATGGAGCGGTTCGGCGAAGCACCCGACCTGATCTGCCACCAGGCACATTTCAACCGGGATGAACCGTGCGACGGCTGTCTTTTCCGGAACGTGGTGGACGGCGGCCAGGCCGAGCGCTGGTACCTGGCCGATCGCAACGACGACGGCAATCCACCCTCCTACTACGAAATCAGCCTGATCCCGTTCACGGACGATGACGGCGTGGTCACAGCGGTGCTGGAGGTAATTCGTGACGCCACTGCCACCGTGGCGGTGGAACAGCACCTGATCGAACTGTCCGAGAGTCTGGGGCATCAAACCCAGAAGCTCCGCAAGGACCTGGCCGAACTGCACAAGGCCCAGGCCGCCCTGATCCAGACCGAGAAGCTGGCCTCGCTGGGAAAGCTGGCTGCCGGCCTGACCCACGAAATCCATACGCCGCTGGGCGCCCTGGTATCCAACCTGGATGTCCTCAGACACGAGATCCGCGGGCTCAAGGAGGAACTGGCCGGTGGCTCCGAAGCCTCCCCCCGATTCGAACGTATGGAAGAACTGCTGGAACTCCACGACATGGCCACCGGGCGGATCCAGACCATTATTCGATCCCTGAAAGTGTTCGCCCACCTCGACCGGGCGGTGCTGGAAAAGGTCGATCTCCACCAGGGGATCGAAGCCACGCTGCAACTCCTGACGTACGAGATCAAAGGCAGGATCGAGATCCACCGCCAGTACGGGGACATCCCGCCGGTGCAATGCCGGCCCGACGCCATGAACCAGGTGTTCATGAACCTGCTGCAAAACTCGGTGCAGGCGATCCCGGACACCGGCCGAATCAGCATCGCCTCCCGCCTCCTGGACAACAACCGGGTGGTGCTGGAGTTCACGGACGACGGCAACGGGATCCCGCCGGACCGGCTGGAGAAGATCTTCGATCCCGGCTTCACGTCCAAACCGAGGGGGGTCGGATCCGGACTGGGGCTGGCCATCGCCCTCCAGACCGTCACCAGTCACGGCGGAACTCTCGAGGTGGACAGCACACCGGGCGACGGCACCCGGTTCACCCTGGTGCTGCCCCTGGTTCAGGGACCGGTCTGATCGCAGGCATGCAGGAGGGCGTCACGCCGCTCCGCTACCGCCTTGATCTGCTCCTTCCCGACCCACCCTTTCAGCGTGGCCCTGAGAACGCGGGAGTCCAGCTTCCTGAGAGCCGCCTCCATTTCCGGAGAGAGCACCGGCCGGCCGTCGGTGAACCAGGACCGCAGGTCGGTTTCAAGGGTGAACGCCCTTCCGTGATCGACGAGGGCGATCCTGCCTTCCACCGGCAGGTGGAGGATATCGCTGTCCTCGCGGTCCAGGTTGCCGATAAGGGCGTCAAACACCAGGCCGTCCTCCAACTGCCGCCGAATCGCCTCGTCATGCCCCGGCGGCAGGCCGTACTCCAGGGCCCCTTCCGCATCCATGGCGTGCTCGACGAAATACTGCAGGGAGCAGGGCAGCTTGACGCCGGTCCTCCGGAGCACCGTGACCGGCACCAGATTGAGGCCCAGTCTGCGGTCCAGCCGGTAGGCGGCAATCTCATGCTGGTAACGGTCGCCGATCTTCTGCACGTCCTTGCACACACCACGGACCCGCGCGTTCCCTTTCCGGAACCCCAGAAGCATCGGACGAGTGCTTCCTTTCCCCAGCGGGCGGGCGGTGCGGACCTCGGCTTTCTTCAGCAGGTTCTCCAGAGCCAGGTCCGAGAGTTGGGGCAAGGGGGACAGAGCTCCCTCACCTTCCGGCGGCTCCACCGCCGCCGCGGCCATAATTCCGGCCCTGGGGTTGAATACACGGACCTCGTCGTTCTCGATGACCAGGGCCTGGGGGGCGCCGCCTCCGGGGTAGGCCATACCGACGTCGGCCCGGAACACCTTGCCGCCGAACCGGGATGTGATCCGTCCTCCCTTGGCGATGGAGTGCCCCAGGACCATGGCCCTCCCTCCCAGCATCTCCAGGCAATCGGCTACCCGATCCCGCTCCACGCGCTCGTTCTCGAGAGAACTGCCCCGATACCATAGCGGTCCGTGGCCGGCCACCGCCGGGGTCTCCAGGATCAGGCGGAGGCCGGAGGCCGCCTTCTTCTCTACTTTGGTCGCCCTCCCGGACAGGAGTTCGTCGGCTATACGCATGGTGGGCCAGTACTCATCGGACAGAGTCACTTTCCCCGAATCGATGAGCACATCCCTCAGTTCCCAGTAGTCCCGGATCGCCGTCATGACCCGGTCGTTGATCTCTCCGTACCCCAGCCCGGCAATCTCCTCGGTGAGCCCGCCGTGGACGAACACGATCCCGTTGAGCCTTATGATGACCTGCTGCTCCAACAACCACCGGGAATAGATCCCGTCTGGTCCGAAGGCAGCACGTCTTCCGAAGTACCCCGGTGGGTAAAGGTCCTCGAACCGGCGTTGCACATCCTCCCGGGAGAGCCGTTCATCCCTGATCTGGTGGTCGAACCGGTTGAACGCCTCCCTGCGCACCTGGAGGTCCTCTTCGTCCCGGAACGCCTCGTACCCCGCAGGGGACACGTACCGCAGATCCTGCATCATGTTCATGACCTCATGGTTCCCCAGCAGGACGTGGACCCGGCCGTCCACCTTCTCCGCCTCGCCCTGCAGGCGCCGGACCATATCCATGAGCGGGCGCTCCTGGTCTCCCCGGTCGGTGAGGTCACCGACGAACACCAGGTGGGTGTTTCCCCCCGTCCAGTGCAGGTCCTGGTCCACCAGGTCCAGGCCGAGGAGGATCTCCTGTGCCTGGGCGAAGCCGCCGTGAGTGTCCCCCAGGGCGACGATCCGCTGTATGCCTTCAAAGGTCCAGGGGGAGGTCCGGATCGGGCTGCTGAACTCCTGGCCGGCGCCGGAGGGCAGCGCCGCGACAAAGAACAGGACCGTCGCCGCTATCCACCGTGTCGGGATTCTCAATGCAGGCCTCCTTCTGATCAAGCTTACCGTCTGCGATGGGAGCAGCGCAATGAAGACAGGCCCTGGCCTCTGCTATGATCGTCCGGGGAGAGCGGCAGTTTGAACGACGGACCTTCGAGAAAATACCGAGCCGGCAACAGTCTCCAGGACTACTGCCGTCCCTGCGGCATCAGCCGGACACACACCGCCCTGGTAACATCACCGCAGGGTGAGCCGCTCCGGGTTGTCTGCGATTACTGCGGCAGCCAGCACAATTACAGGGGCGACCGCCAGCCCCGGGCGGTCCGGCCGGCCACAGGCATCCGGCCGCCTCGTTCCGCACCGTCCCGTGAACCGCTTCCCCTGGTCAGCGAACGTGAAAGGAGCCTTCCTCCCATGAACATCGACAACAGCCCGGACCTCGAACTGCTGCTTCGCCGGATCATCCGCGAGGAGACCGGCCTGACCGCCGCGACCCCGGCCGACAAGTGGCGGGGAGGTGAACTGGTTCTGCGGCCCGGGCGGGAAGGCCTGCAGGAGAAGAGTTGGCCCATCGACTCGTTCTTCCACAAGATCGTCATGGTTCGAAACCGGCTGCGCACCCTGGAGCAGCACCTCAACAATTCCGATCTGCCGAACGATACCAAGGTTAAACTGCAGGGCTACGTCACCGGCTGCTACGGCTCCCTGACCAGCTTCAACGTGCTGTTCGCCGACGAGGACGACCGTTTCAAAGCCCGGTAATCAATAACCGCCGATCCAGGTCGGGTGGACAAACCGGAAGACCAGGAACAGCACGATCACCACGACGAAGCTCCACCAGCGGTACTCCTTCACTCCGAGCCGCTGCCGCCCCTGCAGGATCGCCAGGAACGGCACGTACGAGGTGGTCTCATAGAACGCCGGGAACGTTTCCGGATGGGTCGTGAGGAACCTCCGGTCCTGGTGCCAGGCGGACAGCAGCACGTAAACCAGAAACCCGCCGAAAAACGT
Source organism: Candidatus Polarisedimenticolaceae bacterium (assembly GCA_963790785.1). Taxonomy (GTDB): domain Bacteria; phylum Acidobacteriota; class Polarisedimenticolia; order Polarisedimenticolales; family Polarisedimenticolaceae; genus Polarisedimenticola. The sequence continues at coordinate 481 of CAWBPP010000019.1, read as the reverse complement.
CCAGTCCCCCGCATACGGGTTCATGGTCATGTGGGCCAGGGCGAACAGGCCGAAGGCGGTGTTCATCGGATGCCTTGTGATCCGGGTTATCCGGAACGCACCCCGGGTCTGCTTCCCGGCGATCTCCGACGCCGTGGACATCGGGTTGGCCGTCAACAAAGCATGGACAAGGAAGAAGAACGCCACGAACATCAGTCCCTCGCTGACCCGGATCATGGAAGGCTGGTATTCGAACAGTTCGGCGCCGGTATGGCGGTTCCCCCAGTACACCATCACCAGCGGGATGAACGTGGCCAGTGAAACCACCGAGTAAATCACCTTGAACCCGATCAACCCGATCTTCCTAATCAAAAAGGTCCGCACCGGCACCGTGGATCCGATCATGTGCGTCCGCCGAAGGCGACCCACCAGAGGAGAATTTCGGTTTCAGGTTTCATGGCGCACTCTCCTTAGATTCGTCAACAGCGTCTCTCTCACTACT
>CAWBPP010000018.1:0-59507 GCA_963790785.1 Candidatus Polarisedimenticolaceae bacterium | reverse complement strand
TTTCCTGGACAGTTTGGTGACATGATCCCCGGAAACTGGTCCATTTCGTAGTGTTAGTGAAGTGCTCCCTGCGCCGCTCCCAATCGCTGGCCCAGGTTGCGATCTCCGCTCCACAGCCAGTCCAGAAGTTGCTGCTTGTCACGCCGTAAGGTTAATCCTTATCTTCGCTGACTCCAGAAATGTCGATTTGCAAAAGCGTGGCCGGAACCGGATTTGAGGTAGCGTTCAAAGCGGCAGGCTAGTTGCGTCGCTTACTTAGGACTCGCAAACACACAAAGTCACCCTGGATCAACGCTTCTTTTTTCTTGCGACTCCAACCCTTGAGTTGACGCTCGCGGCGGATGGCGGAGAGCCGAGTCGGGTGAGCCTCAGAGTAGATCAACTCGATGGGGAGGCGGTTGCAGGTGTGGACCGAGCCCACACCCCTTCTGTGGGCTCTGACTCGCGCCTCAATGTTGGCGCTGTAGCCGATGTACAGAGAGTTGTCGGAGCAGCGGAGGATGTATACAAAATACACAGGTCCCTGCCTTAAGAGGCGCTGGAACCATGAATGAGCAGCCCTTCGACTCGCTACGCTCGCTCAGGGCACTCGACTCGCGATGCTGCGGCCAGCCATGAGCGAGCGCTTCGACAAGCTCACCGCGAGTCGAATGGTGGAGGCGGCGGGAATCGAACCTGATTCAGCCCTGTTCTAAAAACAGCGGCGGTGCGCGACTTTCATGATTAAACCGCTCAAGAGCATACAGTTCCAGACGATGATCGAGTCCCCAGCAGTCCGCTCGAATCCACCCGAATCATCCCTGGTTTTGGAGAAATAGTGGAGGAGGAGAGACAGGTGTCCCGACGCCATGTTGCTAAGGTATCTCCCAAATAGCTAGTCCAGTATTCGGTGGGCCAGTTTTAGGGAGTCACCTCATCACCAACAAGCATCTCATCCAACTGTCTTGCGAGTTCTATTGCTTTCACTCCTACATCATCTGAACGGACGCTGACCGCTATATTGCCACGAACAAAATGGACTTGTGACTCATCAACAACGAATTGGCCAGTTGCCTTGTCTAATATCTTCTCCACAACACAGATATCCCCAGGGCCCCCTGCTTTGATCTCATATCGCTTGAGCAATAGTTCCAGTGGGAGGGAGTTCATGGCGAGCTCTTCAAACAGGGCCTCCTGCGCAGATCTTGCCGATTTTGCATATTTGACTTTTCCGACAGCTTTGATCTTTTCATTTTCATCTGAAAACAACAGCTTTTCCGAAATAATGTGTCCCTCACATTCGCCCTTCGCCTTGTGACGTACGATATAGTTATCTATTGTTTTAAGTTTCTGTGCGGACAATGCTCCTTGGTCACGAGCATATAACTCATGCTCGCTAGCCGGTTGCACCTTTAATTCTGTCATAAGAGCCTGAGCTCTCTCTTTCATAGCATTGTCTCCTGCCTCAGCCACAGAAAGTAACAACACACCAGCCAGCAATATGTAACATGCAATCTTCATTTCAGTTTCCTTCCTCAGTTTCATAACCATTACTGAATATCACTGACTGAACCTGGACTGATATCCGTTGTATCTCCAGCAGGATAGTCGGCCTCTGCTTGCGTGGATGAATCAACGGTATCAGTAACATATTGGGCCTCCGTCCGGGTACCGGTATGAGGGCCAGCGGTCGCATCATAGATATTCTCCCCATATTTAGCGAAAGCGTGATTACCAAAGGGCGTACGAACAGGATAGACAGCATCGGCATCAGTAATCTTGTCTCCCGAAACCAAAGGATAAAAGGGATTGTTGCAATTCCCTTCACCAACAAGATTCACAGTGTTGATGTAGCCGAAGGGATTCATATATCGATACTCGACGCCAATACCGAGGAGTCTACCCAACGAGTACACGCCTGACGCCTGATCATAGCAGTTGATCGTATTGCCCGAAGACTTATCGATATAGCCGGTCAAGTCCATGGTACCGCCGAGATTGCTCGATGCGTAAGCAGGAGCGCCACCGTAGGTATGATACGTAAGACCGTGACCCGCGTGTAGATAGTTCGTGATAGCGGCAAGAGCACTAGTATCATCCTTGTCGTGCCCATTAGCCGTTTCGATTGCGAACTTCAGAGCCTTAGTCCAAGGATTCTTGGCGTTGCTGGATGTCTGGTTCCACGGTAGTTTTGGAACCTCCCACAGCACGTACACCTCATGCCCCGATGTCCGCTCGACCTCCATATAAGGTACTGCTGTGCCGTTGATCTCCGTTACAATCCAGTTCCATGCCTCTTCGGATTTGAACACCCTGTTAGGAGTATTTCCGTTGATCGTGAACTCGACATATTCGCTCTCATCAATTCCTGTGGTTGATGCGTCGTCAGAACCCTCTTGAGAAATGCCTCCGGAGAACGTAACCGTCCTCTCCGTCGCGTTTCCCAAGGAACCGTTTATGTCATCTGACACACCTTTGATTTTCAAAGAAGTAATGGACGATTGCTCTACTTCAATCCGAACAAGCATCTTCACTGCTTTGTCCTTGATGTAGGCAGCGGGTTTGTTCTGGCCTCCCTTGACGTATTCAGGAGAGGTGGACCCCATATCCTAGACAGTTTGGCGGCGAAGTTAAGGTGGACTCCATGGTTCATTATGCCGCCGTTAGCGCCTGCCCCGAGTAGGGGCGGAGCCCCGAATCGGGGGCAGGCGGGCGCCGCGAATTATACCCCTCCATCGGCGTCAATCCATCATGTGCCGAGTGAGGCCTTTCCTCGTTGTAGTACCTGATCCAGTTTCCGATGCCCTCCCTGGCTTCTGACCCGGTCTCAAATCCCCGCAGATAAACGCATTCGTATTTCAGCGATCGCCACAGCCGTTCGATGAAGATGTTGTCCATCCAGCGGCCTCTACCGTCCATAGAAATCCGGACGCCGCGATCCTTCAGCACTTGTGTGAAAGAGTAACTGGTGAATTGGCTGCCTTGGTCCGTGTTGAAAATCTCGGGGGTACCGTACCGATCCATCGCTTCTTCTAGCGCTTCGACACAGAAGCTAGGATCCATCGTATTCGACAGCCGCCACGACAGCACCGCACGGCTCGCCCAGTCCATCACGGCGACGAGATACAGGAAACCACGACGCATCGGAATGTAGGTGATGTCGGCACACCACACCTGGTCCGGATGATCGATCTTTTTGTCGCGCAAAAGATACGGATACACGCGATGCTCCGGATGCGGTTCTGATGTGCGTGGAGCCTGATAAATCGCTGCCAAGCCTATCTTGCGCATCAAACGCCGGATCCGCTTTCTGCCGACCCAATAGCCTTGCCGGCGCAAGTGCCGTGTCATTTGTCGAGACCCGTACCACGGCGTCTCGAGAAACTGTTCGTCGATAATGCGCATCAGGTCAAGATTCAGCATGCTCTCGCCTTTGCCTTCGAAGTAGAAGGAAGACCGAGCGATGTTTACGAGCTCGCACTGACGGACGATGCTGAGCCTGCGGTGATTCGGTTCGATCATCGCTACCCTCCGATCGTGGCTCAGCGATCGAAGGCTTTCGCCAAAAAATCCTTCTCGATGGTCAGCTGCCCGATTTTGGCGTGCAGCTCCTTCACCTCGGCATCTCTGGAGTCCTTTCTGGACCCCTTACCGGAGAAGATATCCGGCAGGCCCTCCCGGGCCTGCTTCTTCCATTGCGTGATCATGTTTGGATGCACGTCGTATTTGGACGCCAGCTCGGACATTGTGTGCTCTCCAGCCAGCGCCTCCAGGGCGACCCTTGCCTTAAATTCCGCTGTAAACTTCCTGCGTTTCCCCATTGCTCCGTTCCCTCCTTGGGAATGCTCGGAGCCACCTTAACAAACTGTCCGAAATCCGGGGTCCACCTCTGCCAATGTACCAATAAGAGCTAGAAATAACCCTAGACCTGCTATCTGAACCCTCATGGTAGCCCCCTAGCGGTGTTCTGGCGGGCAGAAACTCTGAATTCGGGGCGCGGCAGCCGCGTCATCCTTACCGAGTGCGATTTGGACTAACAAATCGAGGTCATCAATTTTGACCGTGTCTCCGAACACCTGCGTCTTTCCAGAATAGCCCGCGTCTTGGGCCCTATCGAAGTCCACACGCGATCCACTAGGCATAATGCGAGGATCTTTAAAGATGAGTGATACCCAACGATTGCCATCTGACGAAACCTGCGCCTGTATGACACCGTGGCTCGCAGAGTAGATTAGAAACGTATCCGGCTTGGAGCCATACCTCTTGAGGAACAGCAACACCTCGGTTCCTTCTTCGGGTAGCTGTGGATGACCCAGGTAGGCAATTTCTTGCGTTGATGATTCGCCGAGAATATCTACTTCAACCTGTCCGCCAAGGGTAACGACGGTGATTTCACCGGCACCATCACCTTTGAGGTATCTGTTGATTTTGACCTGGTGCTCTCGTATTACATGTTTTCCAGATGCATCGAATCTGCCTTTGGCAGGACTGTTGAACACCGTACCAAGAATCACAACGTCAGCCTGAGCGGTGACTTCCTCAAAGCTCATCTGCTGCATAGTTGAGGCTAAAAGCACATTCGTGGTGAATCCTACAAAGATGCTGACGATTAGGAATAATTTGAATTTCATGGTTCTCATAATATAGCCCCTCGAAGGACAAGGATCTCTCTGCCTGACTTCTCTTAAGCATACCCCCATTTTCAATCCATCACAAAAGCTTTGGCTTTTATCTGTTGCAGTACAACCGCACTCTAGGGTGCTGAATCGCAACCCATTTAAAAAGCGCCCCTCGAATGAGAGGCGCTATCTTTGTTGAGCGGTTTTCCTCCTAGAACGGAATACCGGCAGATTCCTCCGGTTCCTGATCCGCTAGCGGATCAGCCACAGCCGTTGGCTCCAGGTCAGTGAGTATTTCACGCTTACTCAGAAGTAGTAACTGGCGCGCCAAAACTTCTGTCGTATAACGCTTGTTTCCGTCTCGATCAGTCCACTCACGGGTCTGTAAGCTGCCATCGACATGCAACTGCGCGCCCTTCTTGACGTTCTCCGCCAAGAACTCGGATTGTTTGCCGAACACAACGACGCGGTGCCATTCGGTACGCTCTCTTTTCTCGTCGGATTCCTGATCGGTCCACCGCTTGGTGGTTGCGATCCGCGTGAATTCGAGATCTTCCGGCGACGGATCAAGGCAGCCGCTCGGGTGGTTGTGGATCTGCTCCTGCCCTCATTTAACCGGTCCAGCGCGTGAGTTAGGATATCGCGTTATTGGCTGCACCTGAAAGGGGCAGGAAATGCTGAGGAAGAAGTACACTGGGAGCCGATACTTGATGATGACAGCGTGGCGAGCCCGGTGGAAAGCAAACCCGAATAACTTGAATTGGTGCCGGAGCCGGGACTCGAACCCGGACGAGCGTTAGCTCAGGGGATTTTAAGTCCCCTGTGTCTACCAGTTCCACCACTCCGGCATGGAGGGGATTCTACTGTGAATTCGGTGGGTTAGAAAGGTGGAACCCGGCCTGCGTGTATCCGTATCCAGAGCGCAGGAGGAAGCGTTATGTCGATAACCCGGGTCTTTGCCGTCCTGCTCACTCTCGGACTGTCGAGCCTCTCCCCTGCTGCGGCTGCCGGTTTTGATCCGGAGGAGTGGGATCTGACTCGCGCCGTGACGTCGACTCACCTGGACAGGGAGAGCCTGGCAGGGTTCGCCTGGTTGAAGGATTCCGATTTTCACAACGGGGTCATCGAGGTGGATTTAGCGGTGAACGGCAGCCGGTCGTACCCGGGCATCGTGTTCAGAATGGGCTTCGGAGGATGAGTACGAAGTGGTTTACTTCCGCCCCCACCGCGCCGGTCTCTACCCCGATGCGCTGCAATACGCGCCGGTGTTCAACGGCGAGACCTGCTGGCAGTTATTCAGCGGTCCCGGGTATACGTCCAACGTCTTGCTCCCGGAAAACCGCTGGGTACACCTCAGGCTCGAGGTCAAGGACGACAGCGCGCGAATTTTCCTCGACGATGCCACTGAACCTGCCCTGGTCATTCCCCATCTGGCAGGCGGCAGATCCCGCGGCGGCATCGGACTGCGTGCGCCCACGGACGGGACCGCCTTCTTTTCCCGCTTCCGGTATCGCCCGGACGATACCCTGGATTTCGGTCCACCGCCGGAGCCGGCCACACCGCCGAACGGCCTGATCACCGATTGGGAAATCTCCCGGCCGTTCCCCACGGCAAGGGTCAACCATGAGGCCTATCCCAGGTTCTACACCGTCTTTCTGGCCGAATGGCGAGCGGTGAAGGCGGATCGATCCGGACTGGTGAACCTGTCCCGCCTGGTGAACCGGACCTCTCCCGAAACAGGAACCGTTTTCGCCAGAACGATCTTCAACGCGGAACAGGCTGGTCGGCTGAAGCTCTCTCTCGGCTACAGCGATCAAATTACCGTTTTCATGAACGGGACACCGGTTTTCCAAGGCAACAGCGCGTACCGCAGCCGGGACCCATCCTTCGCCGGCGTCATCGGGCAGTACGATGCTATGCACCTCCCAGTCCGAAAAGGACTCAACGAGATCTTCCTGATCGTGAGCGACACCTTCGGAGGGTGGGGTTTTCTCGCCTCTGCCGACCAGGAGCTGGCGCCACCTGTCAGGCAGCACGAGCGCCTGGAGAAAATCTGGGAGACCGATGCCGTCTTTCTGACGCCGGAATCGGTGCTCTACGATCGGGACAGGCGCGTTCTGTACGTATCCAGTTTCGACAACATGTTCAGCCAGCGGGAAACACCCATCGGATTCCTCTCCAAAGTCGGCCTGGACGGTGAGATAGAAAACCTGCACTGGGTCACCGACCTCAACGGGCCATGCGGCATGGCGCTGGTCGGGAAGAAACTGTACGTAGTGGAACGGGGCAACCTGACGGAGATCGACGTGGAAACCGGCCAGGTCCTCACCCGGTACCCGGTTCCGGAATCGGTGTTCCTGAATGACATCGCAGCGGATGACGAGGGCACCTTGTACCTTTCCGATTCATTCCCCGTGGAAGACCGTTCCCGGACATCGATCTACCGGTTTCGAGGCGGCAGGATCGAACCGTGGATGGACAGCACCATCCTGGGCCGGGTCAACGGCCTCCTGGTCCATGAAGGCAGGCTGCTGGTAGGCAACACGGCGGACGGAACCTTGAAGGCGGTGGACCTGGCCAGCCGGCATGTAACGACCCTGGGCTCCCTGGCGGCGGGGGTCGTGGACGGGATCCGGAAGCTGGACACCGATTCCTGGCTGGTCAGTCACTGGGAAGGGCAGATCTACCAGGTATCGTCCGACGGTGTTATCGTCGAACTTCTCGACAGTCTGCCGGATCGCATGAACACCGCCGATTTCGAGTATATTCCGGAGGAATCGCTCCTGGTCATTCCCACATTCATGGGAAACCGCCTCACCGGGTGGAACTTGAAGGAGAATAAATAATTATGCTTCGTTTCTATGCAGTTCTGGTGGGAATCCTGCTCATCCTCATCGCCGGTGCCGGCTGCGTCTGCGAAAAAGAAGAGGTGATCGTATCGTCACCCGTACCTTCCGGCGATGGTGTTCCTATCGCCTTCACCTTCACAGACCCGGGGGGAGAATCGGCGGAGCGACCGGCCATCGTTTTCATTCATGGCTGGTCCTGTGACCGCAGCTACTGGGACGAACAGCTCCCGGCCGTGGCCGATCAATACCGGGTAGTGACTCTGGACCTCGCGGGGCATGGAGAGTCCGGATCGGACCGAACCGAGTGGACGCTGGATGCCCTGGCCGGAGATGTCGTGGCGGTTGCGGATGCTTTAGACCTCCAGAAGATGATCCTGGTAGGGCATTCGCTGGGTGGACCGGTCTCCCTGGCTGCGGCGGCACGTTTATCCGGACGGGTTCAGGGAGTCATCGGTGTGGACACATTGCAGAATGCTGAGATCAAACATGACCCGGAGCAGATAAATGCGTTCATCGACATGTTTCGCACCGATTTCACCGCAGCCTGTGACCGGTTCGTCCGTTCCATGTTCACCGCGAGCGCCGGTCCGGAACTGGTGGACCAGGTTGCCGCCGACATGTGCGCAACGGACCCTCAGGTCGGCATCGCCCTGTTCGAGATGTACGCGGCGATAGATAGCGCCGCAATTTTCCGGGACGCCGGTACGGCGGTGCGGCTGATCAACGCAAGAGCGGAACCGACCAATGTTGAAGGAAACCGCCGCTACGCCCCCGACTTCGATGTCGTCTACATGGAAGATGTCGGGCATTTCCCGATGATGGTCCATCCGGATGAATTCAATCAACACCTGACAACCTGGATCACCTACCTGGAAGGTAAATCCGCTGTTTCGAAGCCTGCCGGGTAGGGATGGAGTGTGCAATTTTTACCGCCCGTGTGCCGATAGCACCCGGTTTCGGTGCTCCTTCTTTTAATAGCTCTAAAGATCGCCACCGATCGGTGGCATCACGCTTGCTCACTTTCCGGTAGGATACGCTGTGGTTCCTAGCTAGTGTGGTTAGCCCATGTGGAGGTTATGAGCGATGAAACTGTTCCATGTTCTTGCCCTGATCTGTGTTCTGGCCCTTCTTGGTTGCGCCGATCCCGGGACCTCCCCGGAAGGTGAAGAGGGCGCCTCGGCGGAAGAGACGGCCGCCGTTCCCAAAGTGACCTATACCGATTACACCGTTCCGGCGGGAACGATCCTGACGGTGCAGTTCCTGGACACCATCTCCAGTGACACGAATGTCGCCGGCGACAACTTCAGCGTCCAGGTGCTGAACCCGGTCACGGTGGACGGCGTCGCCATCATCCGTGAAGGGGCGGTGGTGTCCGGCAGTGTCCTGGAAGTAATCCCGGCCAAGAAGATCGGCGCCGGGGCGCAGATGAGCCTGGACTTCGCTCGTGTCCAGCTGCTGTCCGGTGACGAGTACCCGATCTCTGCCGTCTTTACCGACACGGCTGCAGGCGCCAAGAAGAAAGACGCCGCCACCATCGGCGGGTCCGCCGCCGCCGGGGCTCTCCTGGGCCGGATCATCGGCCACAAGAAGGGCGATGAGTCCGGCGGAACCGTCATCGGCGCCGTGGTCGGCGGCGCCGTCGGGACGGCGATTGCAGCCACCAACGAGAACAAGCCGGTGATCATCGAGCAGGGCACTGTGGTGCAACTCCTGATGGACTCGCCGGTGACCGTTGCAATCCGGAATTAGGGCGACTCCGGACCTTGAGGCTTGCCGGATTGGATGATAGTGAGTACATCGATACTAGCGTGGTTTGCCCACGTGGAGGTTCTAAACAATGAAACCTATACATGTTCTTGCTTTGATCTGCGTCCTGGCCCTGTCCGGTTGCAGCGGTTCCGGAACCGTCCCGGAAGGTGAAGAGAATCTCGCCGCGCAAGAGACTGTAGCACCGGAAGAAATCGTCGCTGCCGAGGATAGCGCTTCCGTTCAAGCGCCTGTTGCTGAGGAGGTACCGGCCACCCAGAAGAAAGCGGTTGTCCCGAAAGCTGCAACACCTGCTCCGGTAACTGAGCCTGTGGCGGCGGCGGATGAGAAGCCCGCCGCTCCCACGGTCACCTACACCGATCTCACCATCCCGGCAGGTACAATTCTGACCGTGCAGTTCCTGGACACCATTTCCAGCGCCACCAGCATTGTCGGCGACAGTTTCAACGTGCTGCTCATCAATCCGGTAATAATCGGCGACAGGACTGCCGTGGAAGAGGGCGCCGTAGTGGACGGCACTGTTCTGGAGGTTGTTGCGGTCAAGAAGATCGGCGGCAGTGCGCGCATGGACCTGGATTTCACTACCCTGCGGCTGAACTCCGGAACGGTACTCCCGATTTCCGCCGTGTTCTCCGGAGTAGGGCCGGTGTCCAAGAAGAAAGACGCCGCCACCATCGGCGGGTCCGCCGCCGCCGGGGCTCTCCTGGGACGGATCATCGGCCACAAGAAGGGCGATGAGTCCGGCGGAACCGCCATCGGAGCCGTGGTCGGCGGAGCCGTCGGGACGGCGATCGCCGCAACCAACAAGGACACGCCGGTGGTCATCGAGCAGGGCACCGTGGTGGAGCTGATTCTGGATGCTCCAGTCACCGTTTCCATTCCAGACTAGCCGGTAAGATGAAGAACACCAAAACCATCGCCGGTCTGATCCTGATCATCCTGGGGGTTCTGGTCCTGATCTACGGCGGCTTCAACTATACCAAGGAGACCCACGGCACAGAACTGGGGCCGTTGAAGTTCCAGGTCGAAGAGAAGGATCGGTTTGAAATCCCGATCTGGCTCGGAGTCGTCGTCGTGGGAGCCGGCACGCTGGTTCTCCTCATCGGGAACCGCAAGGCCTGATTCAGCATCGTTTAGGCATTTTTTAGACAAATTCTTGTCCTCCTCGGAAACCGGACCCATGTTCGGACCTAAGGAGGACAATGCTGCTTCATGCCTTCACGACCGAAATCCTGTGATCCGTACCGGCTTTTCCGGAAGCTGGACGGCAGCCATCCGTTTAAAAAACAGGTCACCGGCGGGTTCATCGACTACCCGGCCAGACGGGTCCCCGGCGCCAAAATCGTCTATTTCAATTTCCCCCTGGCCCGGGAGATCGGCCTGATACGAAAACGCCACCCGAACCGGTTGACCGTAGGGTTGCGGGATGCGGTCCTGGAAACCTTCGCTCTCCAGATCGTCAACGAGTACGACGCGCAACATGGCGTCAAGGTGGCGGAGGAGGACGCGCTCCCCGGCACGTTCATGGCGACCCGGTACCTGCAGTTGCAGCACCCCGGCCGAACCGGCAAACAATCCGGGGACGGCCGATCGATCTGGAACGGTTGCGTCTCCCACGGCGGAACCACCTGGGACATCTCCAGTTGCGGCACCGGCGTCAGCAGGCTGTGCCCCGCCACCGCCGAGACCGGCGAGCATTTCGAAACCGGGAACTGGAACGCCGACTACGGCTGCGGCACCGCAACGCTGCTGGAGGGGTTCGAGTCCCTCCTGATGTCCGAAACGTTTCACCGCAACGGCATCCGCACCGAACGTACCCTGGCGATTCTGCGCCGGCCCGACGGCTTCGCCATCAACGTCCGGGCCGGCCGGAACCTGATCCGCCCGTCCCACTTCTTCGTGCACCACAAGCAGAACAACCTGGACGCGCTCCGGGCGGTGGCCGATCTGTTCATGGAGCGGCAGATCGGGAACGGCGACTGGCCGGAGATCCCGCAAAAGCACGGGCGGTACCGCATGCTGGCCGAAACCATGGCCAGAACCTTCGGCGAGATGGCGGCCGTCTTCGAGCGGGAGTACATCTTCTGCTGGCTGGACTGGGACGGCGACAACATCCTTGCCGACGGCGGCATCATTGATTACGGCTCGGTGAGGCAGTTCGGCCTGTACCACCGGGAGTACCGCTTCGACGACGGCCCGCGCTGGTCCACCACCCTTCCGGAACAGCGCCGCAAGGCGAGGGAGATCGTGCAGGTGTTCGCCCAGGTACGGGACTACCTGGTCACCGGGAACAAGCTGCCTCTATACCGTTTCCAAAAGGATCCGATCCTGGCCCTGTTCGACGAGACGTTCCGTCACACCAGGGACCGGCTGCTGCTCCATCACGCCGGGTTCGATCCGGAGGCCCAGGAGATCATCCGGAACGGGCATCAGGACACCCTGCATCGGTTCGACCGCGCCCACCGCCATTTCGAACAGGCCAAAGCGGCCCGGGGACCGCGGAAACTGCCTGACGGCATCACCTGGAACGCGGTGTTCAGCGTGCGGGACCTGTTCCGGGAACTACCGGGCCTGCTTCTGAAGGAGGGCGAACCGATCCCCACGCCGGATCTGGTGGAACATGCCGCATCATCGTACGCCAGCAGCACCGACCGCAAAATCACCCCGCACCGGGACCGCATGGCGAGGGAACTCCAGGAGAGCTATCTGGAGCTGATCCGGGCCATCTCCCGGCACCGCCGCTGCAACGTCCCCGAACTGCTGGTGGAGATCGGCGCCCGCTCCGCAACAATCAATGCCTTTGCCCGGATCACCGGGGACGCGGTGACCTATGCCGCCGGCAGCATCGTAAAGCAGGGAGCGAAGCTCTCCCCGGACACGCTGCACGCCATTGTGGACCGCTTCGCCGACTGCCAGGTCCGAGTTCCGGAACAGGTCCATGAATCCAAGATCGCCCGCATCCGGGAAGCCGGAGCCCGGCAACTGTTCGACGATCTCATGGAGACGGTGGAGTCCCTGGCTCACGGGCATTGATCTCCGAGGAGAGCCGGGGTTGTCACCGGTCGCGAACGGTCTTAAGCTGACGCCATGAAGAGATTGGTACCCGTTCTTCTCGCAAGTGTCATACTTATCGCGTTCTCCATAGGTGCGATACCGGCTGATGATGAAGTTCCGGCCATCGACCCTCTCGAGGGACTCTCGGACAACCTGCTGAGCTACAAGACTCCCCAGTTCACAGTCTATTCCGATTCCGTCAAGATCAAATACGACGAGAATGTTATCCAAAAGCTGGATCTTCTCTTCAGCCATCTCGATAGTATCTGGCCGGAGGGAGAAGCACCAGCAATGGACCCCGCCAGAAGAATCAGATTGTTCGTCGCTTCCCGGAAATCGCTTTTTTACCAACTCTGCATCGCTATTGACCCGGCCGGCCCCTGCAGCGACATTGAAGGCTTCTATATCCCTGGACACCGAGTCCTCTCCTATCACGCGTCGGCTTTTACCACGGAAGAAACAAACGCCACCATGTTCCATGAAGGCGCCCATGCGTACCTGGATGCGCGGGTCGCACAGGGGGATGTCCTGTTCCCGACCTGGTTGAATGAAGGACTGGCGTATTACACGAGCAATTCACGGTTCAAACGGGGCAAACTGGATTTCGGGAAATTCTGTGACCGCACCGCGTATCACACACCGTACGGTCCCCGTCGAGGCCTTTCCATGGCCGAGGAAATGTGGCGAAGCGCCCGGAAGGAAATCCGGAAGAACGCCGACCTCCGCTCCCTCTCGGCCTTGTTGACCCAGCACCCCGGCAAACCCGGTCACGGGCGAAACAGAGAATTGTACCTGACCCGGTCCTGGATCCTGGTGGTCTTCCTCAGGGACAGTCGGTCCGAATGGAGAGATTCGGCCTTTCCCGGATTCCTGACCGCCGTTGGCGCCGGGATGGACGTCAAGGCGGCAATGGAGCAATTTTACGGCAAGCCGATGACGGAGATGGAAACTCTCTTCGATGAATTCCTGCGCTCCTACCACAACGGCCGATGTCAATAAAGCCGTATTGAATCAACTATCAGATCGGCCCTGCGCAGACCGTCTGGTCCGGGATCGCCGGGATGCCGGAGACGATGGTGGCGCAGCCGTCGGCGATGGTAATAGTCGCCACCTGGATCCCGTTGAGGCTCAAAGTCCCGGTCATCGTCTCACGATGGAGTGTGATCTTAACGGCGCCGCCCAGCGGCCCGGTAAGGCTCATGTCCAGCATGGACGGATCGACGGTAATCCGCACCACCGCCGTTTCGCCGCCGGCGGGGGTCACTGTGTGGGCCATGGTCAGGTCATAGTCCAGAGCATCCCCCGGGTCACTCGGCAACACCGTACCGGTTGCGGTCCAGGTAGCGCTGCCCCTCATGCCGAAAGCGGTGGCGAACAGGTCGATAGCGTTGGAAACGGAGGTCATGCTCCCTTCCACCGTTACCGTATCTCCGTCCACCTGGATAACGCCGCCGAACAGCCAGATCATCGCACCGGCCTCATCCATGGAACAGCTTCCGGAAAGGCCGTTGGCGAGTTCGAAACTCTCGGGGCATGCCTGGCTCGTCGTTTCGATCAGGCCGATCATGCCGGCGATCATATCCCCTGTGACATCGCCGGACGGCCCGGCCAGGGCGCCGGTGCATGCGGCCTGGGTCACCTCCGCCTCCACGTCCGGTGCGGGAAGCGCCAGTTCCTCGGCGCTGTCGCACCCGGCCGGCAGCACGAGGACCATGGCCAGGATAAAGACCGCAGCGATCCTCTTGAGATCGTGATGGTTCATCGGTCCGTTCCTCCTCATTCCAGGCAGGCGGCCCCAAGGAGAAGCCTTACCTCTGAATTTAGGAAGGTGGAACAGGACCGGTCAAGGAAGACAGGTAACGGTTTGGTAAGCAGGCGCCGTCCCGTGTCAATTAGAAGTCATTTATTTAGCGACTGGTACATTTCCCGGGTCAGTTCCCGATGCCGGAAATCGAGCCCCAAACAGAGATCGACCGCGTCCGGTTCGGAGTATAATTCGGATGTATAGATCCTGGAGATAGCCATGAAGAATGCTTGCTGGATGCTCGCAATCGCCCTGATCCTGACCGGGTTCAGCCCCTCCCTGGCCCAGGAAGGATCGCCACCACCCCTGCCGGCGCCGAGCCCGTGGTTCTACGGAGGCGGTATCGGCCTGGGGTTCGGGGATGTGGACTGGATCGAGCTGTACCCCTTAATCGGCTACCGGGTGAACCGGCAGCTTTCCCTGGGGGCGGGAGTAACCTGGCGCTACCTCAACGACGATCGTTTCGCAGGATCACCAAGCACTACCGATTACGGCGGCAACCTGTTCGCACGGTTTCACGTAACGCCCCAGTGGTTCCTGGAGGCGGACTATGAATATCTCAGCCACGAATTCGTCCGATTCGACCTCAGTACCGGCCGGGACAGTTTCAGCACCGTGCTGGGCGGATTCGGGTACTCCCAGCCTGTCGGGCAGAGGGCGTCCCTGTTCATCCTCGCTCTGTATGACTTCACACACGACGACAACGACCCGTTCTACCCCTACGCCGATCCCTGGATAGCACGGGCTGGTCTGTCGGCCGGGTTCTAGTCTTTCTATTCGACAGCCATCGCCTGTTGATAAGCCCGGCTCAGCTCCGCGTCGCCGGCGATTACGTACAGCTGATCCTCGTACTCGTCGGCGGTCATCCCCGCCTCTTCCAGGATCTCTGCGGTCCGGTCCGGATCGGCGTCGATCGCCTTGGTGACGTCAACCACCTTCTGCACCTGTTCCGGAACCATTTCCGTTGCCACGGCTTCGGATTCCTCAGCAGTTACATCTGCGGCAACATCCTCTTCCGGAGCCTGCGTGTTGCAGCCGGCCAGGAAACCGATGAGGAGAACGATGAGGATCACACTGATTTTCGTCTGGTTCATTGCTGTTTCCTTTTCTGGCCGTCCTGGCCCTTAGCGTTGCCCTTGCCCCTGCCCTTGGCTTCGCCCTGGGCTTCACCCTTCATGTCGCCCTTGTGCTTGGCTCTCATCTCACCTTTCATCTCGCCCTTCATCTCACGCTTCATCTCGCGCTTCATATGTCCTTTGCCCCTTGCGGCATGTTCGGCGTGGATCGCATCCCTCAATTCACGACCCCTGAGACCTTTGTCCAGCTGGGACTGCACGAACGCTCCGTAGTTGTCCACCGGACCGTTCTTGCGGGCCGAAGCTGCAGACTCGGCCAGCACCGTGTCCACCTCGTCCACCGGCATCTTTCGGCGGCGCGCCTCATCGATCACCTTCGCCACCTCTCCCTCGGGAATGCCGGCTTCACGTGCTTCTTGCGCCGCCTCCGGCAGGTGAGCCGCCTTGCGGATCCTGTCCTTGATCTGCTCCATGGCCGATTGTTTCTCCGGTTCAACCGTCTCCGATTGCTGAGCGAAAACCGGTGTCACCAGCAACACCAGCACCACTATAAGAATTGTCTTTTTCATGTTCATTCCTTCTTGATGAGACCTGCAATAAACAACAAGATGATGGCGCCGATCAGAGCGGTCACCAGGGAACCGATTATACCGTCACCTCCGAGTCCCAAAAGGCCGAGCGCGAACCCGCCGATGACTGCTCCTATGATACCGACGATGACGTTGCCCAGGATGCCAAACCCTTTGCCCTTCATGATTTGACCGGCCAGCCAACCGGCCACGCCACCTATTATCAGAAACCACACCAAGTTCATATTCCCCTCCGTGTCGTAAAAATCATGCTGTTCAATGACTATTGAATCAGACATGGGACCGGAAAAAAAGTCACATTGTGGATCGTATCCGTGAAACCGGGCTTGAACCTGTAGGCAATCAGTGCGGGAGCCGGTAAACTGAACAAATAAGGAGGGTTTCCGATGCGATCGCTCAGCACCGTCCTTCTCGCGCTCATCCTCCCGGCATTCCTGGCCATCGGCGCCCATGCGGCCCCCGACGGCCGGGAGATCCTCCGCCGGGTGGACGATCTGTGGCGGGGCGAATCCTCCGCCGGGCTCATGACCATGAACATCAAGACCGCCCACTGGGAGCGGACGTTGAAGCTGAAGGGTTACAGCAAGGGGAAGGATCTGAGCCTGATGCGGATCGTCTACCCGAAGAGCGAGGCCGGCGCCGGCACCCTGAAGGTGGACAACAACATCTGGAACTACCTGCCCAAGACCCGGCGGATCATGAAAATCCCCTCTTCCATGATGATGGGATCGTGGATGGGATCCCACTTCACCAACGATGACCTCGTGAAGGAGAGCCGCCTGGAGGACGACTACGACTTCGAACTGGTTGAGAAGACCGGCGAGGACGGCGCCCCAATGTACGAGATCACCCTGCTCCCCAAGCCGGAAGCGGCGGTGGTGTGGGGGAAGATCGTCCTGCTGATCCTGGCCGACAACCTGGTTCCCACGCTGCAGGAGTACTACGACGAGGACCAGGTTCTGGTCCGCCGCATGACCTTCGGAAAGCTGATGGTGATGGATGACCGCACCGTGCCCCTCTCCCTTAAAATCGTGCCGGTGGACAAGCCGGAGGAGTATACCGAGGTCGTGTACGACAAGCTCCTGTTCGACGTGCCCCTTGAGGATGATTTCTTCAGCATCCAGAATCTCAAGCGCAGGTAGGCGGTGAAGATCTACTGGGTCATGGGCTGGCGGAATCTCTGGCGCAACAAGCGCCGCTCCGCCATCACCATCGGCGCCATGGCGTTCTCGGTGATGCTGCTGGTGTTCTTTTTCGGCTTCATGGCAAGCTGGATGGGCCAGATGGAGGAGAACGTCATCGGCATGTCGGTAGGCGACCTCCAGATCCACCACCCGCAGTACCTGGCGGATCAGAATCTGTACCAGCTGGTGCCTGAAGCCGGCGCCCTGCTGGAGGAGCTGCACGCCGCCGGTTACGACGCCACCGCCCGGGTTTACGGCTACGGTCTCATGGCCAGCGACATCTCGGGGAAATCCGCCGGAGCCCAGTTCAAGGGAATCTCCCTTGCGGACGAACCGACAGTCACCATCCTGCACCGGGAGCGCAATATTCTGGAGGGCCGTTACCTCACCGGTGAGACCCGCGTGGAACGGCAAGAGCCGCTGAACGATCCGCTGGACAAGTTTCAGGACCCCCTCGGCGGGGACGAGGAACTATTCACGGCAGAGCCTGAGCCGCTGGTGGTCGGTCAGGTGGTGCTGGGCAAAAAGCTGGCCAGGACCCTTTCCGTCGGTCCCGGGGATACGGTGAACGTCGTAACCATGTCCGCCGACGGCACCATGGGCAACGAACTGTTCGACGTAGTCGGCGTGTTCAAGAACTTCAGCGAGTTGGAAGACCGCTCCCTGGCGCTGGTGACCCGGGCCGATTACCAGAGGCTGTTCCGCCTTCCGGAAGATCAGGTCCACGAAATCGCGGTGATCCGGCCCGACGGCGCCGGATTGCAAGAGGCCCGGGACGATGTCGCCCGGATAGCCGGCGGCCGGGGCGAGAGCAGAACCTGGCAGGAGATACTGCCGGCCATCGCCGAGATGATCACCTTGCAGCGTTCCCTCATGGTGCTGTTCGGGCTCCTGATGTACATCGGAGCCGGGCTTCTGATCATGAACTCCACCCTGATGATGGTTTTTGAGCGCATTCACGAGTTCGGGGTGATGAAGGCGGTGGGCCTGCGGCCGCTGCAGATCGTGGCGCTGGTATTTTTCGAGACGTTCTGGATGTCGGTGGTAGCCGGCATCGTCGGCATCGCCACCGGAGTGCCGCTGACCATGTGGGTCGGCAGGGTCGGCATCGACCTGACCTCCATGGCTCCCGACGGATTCGCCATGTCGGGAACGGTGTTCGATCCGGTGATGTACGCCGAGGTCACCGTCGACTCCATCTACATCCCGTTCCTGATGCTTCTGGCGGTGGCATTCGTCTCCGCCCTGTACCCGGCCATAAAAGCGGCCGTTATCGAGCCGGTAAAGGCGATCTACCATATCTGATGATCAAGCTGGCGTGGCGGAACCTGTGGCGAAGAAAGCGGAGAACGGCGATCACCGTGATCTCCATCGCCGCCGGTGTCGCGCTGTGCCTGTTCTTCACCGGCCTCGGAGACGGCATGTACGGCCAGATCATCTCCATGGCGGTGCGCAGCAGCAGCGGCCACCTGGTCATGGAGAACCCGGACTACCGGGACGACCAGGTGCTGAAGAACTCGATCCGGGCCGGGGAGGAGCTGATCCGGACCCTGGACCGGATGGAGGGCCTGGAAGGGTATTCCCTCAGAATCTCCGGACCGGGGATGGTCTCCACCTCCTACGGCACCGTAGGCGGCGCGTTCGATGCGGTCCGGCCGGACCTGGACCGTGAGTTCTCCCTCCTGAACCGGAACCTGGTGGAGGGGCGCTACCTGGAATCGGGCCGGGACATGATCGTCGGCACCGAACTGGCCCGCAAACTGAAAACAAAGATCGGCGGCAAGGTGGTGCTGACCGCCCAGGACAAGGACGGCGAGACGGTGCAGGATCTGTTCCGGGTAGTCGGCACGTTCCGAACGCGGTCCGACATGATGGACGGATTCTATTTCCAGATCTCCCTAAACAAGGCCAGGGAGATGCTCGGTCTCGAGCCTGACGAACTGACCCAGGTCGGCGTCTATCTCGAGGACCGCCATCTCCAGAACGAAGCGCGGGAATACCTGGTCGGCTCCGCCCCGGTGCAGGCAGCCGGCGCCGCCGTGGTGCCGTGGCAGGAGGTGCTCACCGACCTGGCGAACTACATCGAGGTGGACAGCGCCTCCAACTACATTTTCCAGGCGCTGTTGTTTCTGGTCATTCTGGCCGGTGTGCTGAACACCGTTCTCATGAGCGTCATGGAAAGGACATACGAATTCGGCGTGATGCTGTCCATAGGCATGAGCCGGGTGCGGCTCCTGATCATGGTGGTGGTGGAGTGCGCCATGCTGGCGGCCATCGGCACCGCCTGCGGAGCCGCCCTGGGCTGGGCGGAGAACGCCATCCTGTACCGTCATCCCATCGACCTGAGCTCGTACGTCCCGGACGCTACCGTGGGCGGGTTTTTCATGGACATGTCGCTGCAGATGAACCTGACCCTCCCCCATTTCATCACCACCCTGCTCCTGGTGTTCGTCATGATCCTGATCGTCGGCGTTTACCCGGCCTTCAAGGCGGCCCGGATCGAACCGGTGGACGCCCTGCACAGCCTGTAGGAGAGAATCTTGGAACCGCTGGTAAAGATCGAAGGACTGCAGAAAACCTACCGCCAGGGGGACGTGGAAGTGCCGGCGCTGCAAGGGATCGACCTGACCATCCGGCGGGGCGACTTCCTGGCGTTCGCCGGCCCCTCGGGCAGCGGCAAGACCACACTCCTGAACCTCATCGGCGGCCTGATGGCTCCCACCGCCGGAACGGTGCTGATTGAAGGACGGGATCTGGCCTCCCTCTCCCCTGCCGCCCTGTCCGACCTCCGACTGCGGCGGATCGGGTTCATCTTCCAGGCCTACAACCTGATCCCGGTGCTCACCGCCTACGAAAACACCGAGTTCGTCATGATGCTGCAGAAGGTGGACGAGACGGTGCGCCGTGAGAAATGCATGAAGCTGCTCGAGACGGTCGGCCTCCAGGGGATGGAGAACCGCTACCCCCGGGAACTGTCCGGCGGCCAGCAGCAGCGTGTCGCCATTGCCCGTGCCATCGTCGGGGAACCGGCCATCATCCTGGCCGACGAACCCACCGCCAACCTGGACAGCGCTACGGCGGCCCAACTCCTCGACACCATGGAGATGTTGAACCGGGAGAAGCAGGCGACCTTCATTTTCTCCACTCACGACCCGGCGGTGATGAGTCGAGCGCGAACCCTGGTCCGGCTGCGGGACGGCCTGGTAGAAAAGGTCGAGAGCGCCGTTTGACATGAACCAGAGAATGCAGGTCGCTGCGATCCTGACTGCCGTCCTGTTCCTGACGGGCCCTGCATTCACCGGGGATGATCCGGATCTGTTCGACCTCGAGGAGTTCGAGGCGGAACCGTTCCGGCTCGGCGGCAGCGTCAAAGCGGTGCTCCAGAGCTACGACCAGGAAGCGAGCCTGGCCACCGCCCTGCGGCTGACCCTGACCGGAGACCCGAACGACACCTTCGGCTACGAACTGCACCTGCTGTTACGGGACCAACTGGTGACCGACCCGGCGGCCGCCGCGTTCGGCTCCGCCACCGAAGCCCGGAACCCGCTGTTCCGCGGCTTGGGCGACGGCTCTACCTGGGTGGACGGCAATCGCCACACCCTGGCGGCCGGCGTGGCGTACGCCAACTTGCGCTGGAGCAACAGCCAAACCGACGTTGTCCTCGGCCGCCAGGCGGTCACATTCGGCCGTTCGTTCTTCTGGAACCCCATCGACTGGCTCTCCACTTTCTCCCCTACCGAGATCGATCGGGAATACAAGACCGGCGTCGATGCTCTCCGAGCCACCCGCGCCCTGGGCCGGTTCAGCGGTGTGGAACTGGTCTACGCCTACGGCGAAAACGGCCACCGGGACCGTTCCGCAACAATAGGCCGGGTGTTCGGCAACCTGAACGGATGGGATCTGGAACTGCTGGCCGGGGCGGTCTGGATCGACGACCGCACCGGCTTCGCCTTCAGTGGAGATGTCAAAGGGGCCGGCGTCCGCGGGGAGATCAGCCACAACATGCCCCGAACCGGTCCATACCCGGACTTCACCAGCGCTACCCTGGAAGTGGACTACCGCTGGGAAAGTTCCCTGCAGTTGACCACCGAACTGCACTACAACGGGTTCGGCTCCACCGACCCGGACGACTACGCCTCACTTTTCATGAATCCCCGGATCCTCGAAGGACAGGTGCAGAACGTCGGCCGGGACTACTTTGCTTCATCCCTGGGATACGAGTTTACGCCGCTGATCACCGGAACGGCGGCGGCTCTGCTGAACCTCCACGACAGTTCCGGCATCCTCAGCCCGACCATCAATATCTCCCTGGGGGACGAGTCCCGCCTGGCGGCAGGCGCCATCATTCCTTGGGGCGATGGACCGACCCTCACCGGCCTGCCTTCGGAATACGGCGCCTATCCCACCAGCGCCTGGGTGCAGTTCCGGCACTATTTCTGATTGGACGGCATCATGCCTCATGGTACGTTCTGGGCTATGAAGTTCCTCCGTTGCAGTCTGCTCCCGTTCCTGCTCCTGTCAACGGTCGCCTTGGCGGAACCGGAACCGGACCCAACGTTGGTGCCGCCGCTGGAATGCGTTCGTCTCCTGCGGCAGGCTAGAATTATCGAAGACTTGGAGATGCCCGATGCAGCGTTTCTGAAGCTCCAGGAAGCTGCGAAGCTATACCCCGGCCAGGTTACCCCGATCAGGGAACTGCTGTCGTTCAGCATCCGGCACAACCTGGACGAAGCGGATCGCACCGCCTTGCGCCGGACTCTCCTGGGGCTGATTTCGAACCCCCGGGCAGCTCTGCCCAACGGCACGCTGGGTTACCTAGTATACAACCCTGAGATTTCGCCGGACGAGGCGGAAGCGATCCTTCATGCCGTTCATCAACGGATCGATGCAGACGCCCCTGATCCTGAAATGCTTCGCATGGCGGCGAACCTGGAACAGCGCCTGGAACGGAGGGAGGAAGCCAGGAGAACTCTGAACCGGCTTCTCGAGATCGACCCGGACCCGTCCCTGTACCGGCAACGCCTGTATCTAGATATGCACCTGGAAGACTGGGAGGCGGCGGCGGCCGGCCTGGAGCAGATGCTCGAATTCACCGATTCACCCTTCGACCGCGCCTTGTACATCCGGATGCTCGGAAAACTCGGCCGGTTAGACGACCTGATCCGGCAAACCGAACTCCTGGAAAACGGATCCCCTCTGGATCTTTATGTAATCCGGGGCATGGTGGATGATCTGCTGGTCCAGGTCGCCTGGGATCTCCGGGATGCAGGCCGGGATGAAGAGGCGGAATCGCTCTTCCGCCGGGTCCTGAAGGGAGATCCGGATAATGCCGAGGTTCAGACCACCCTGCTTCATCTGTACAGCACGGCAGAGGAGAAGGAACTACACCGCGAGCAGATCGAGCATCGATGGGCAAGCGAGGAGGACCTCTCAATACTACTCAAGGAGGGCGTGGACCGGGTTGCCGCCGGGGATGTGGAAGGGGGTATCGATCTCCTGGAGCGGGCGGCCCGGGGCATGCCGGGGTCGGAACTGGCCTGGTACAACTTAGGCCTTGCGGCGCTTCGCCTGGAACGCTGGGAGCAGGCAGAGGAGGCGTTCGCCTTTTCGATCCGGCTCAACGACCAGAGGATGGAATCGGTACTGTACCGCGGAGCGGCGCTGCAGGCGCTGGGCCGCTACAAAGAAGCGATACAGGATCTGAACCGGGCGCAGGCGATGAAGCCGGAAGTCGACGTGCCGGAGGTGCATTTCTACCTGTTCCGGTGTTATCGGGGGCTCCAGGACGCCAAGGCTGCTGCCAAGGAGTTGACGATCTACAACCAGTCCCGACGAGAGTAGGCTGGATCCGTCGGTTCAGAATTTGCGGACGTACTCACGGAACCGGTCGTTGATAGATTCCGGCGCCACTCCGTAAACAGAACGGAAGACTTCTCCAGCCGGATACCCTTCAGCAACATACAGCAGGAAATCGGCAAACTGCTCCGGACCCTGGTTTTTCAATCCGTGATGCAGGTAATGGACCAGAAGCCAGGACATCGGATAGTACTGGTCCCGTTTTTCACCGTAAAAAGTGTCGCGATCAGCTTCCACAAGATCGGAGGCCGTCAGATCCTTTCGTTTCCTGACCGCCGCCTGGACCGCATCCACTGACATGGTCTGATGAGATTCTCCCATTATCAGACCGTACGGCGTATTGTAGATCTGGCTGCGTTGCGTCTTGCCGGGCACGAGCTGCTTCTTTCTCACGCTGGAGTTTCCGATGTACTCGGCGAACCCTTCGTCGATCCACCGGGGAAAACGGCGGCCGGGACGAACGATGTGGCGGTCCAAAAAGGCGTGGGTCCCTTCGTGGAGGAGTGTGCTCAACAGAAGTTCCGAGGTCGGCATCTCCCGGTACATGGCGATCATGCCGGCAGGGAAATAGAAGCCGGAAGCCCATTCCATCCTCCTGGTCGCCTCTTTGTAATCTTCGAAGGTGTCTTTGTACTCAAAGATGACCACGACGATTTTGTACCGCTCCGGCTGGGGATCGATGGCGCCGGTGAACATGTTCTCCAGAATAAGGAACAACGCCTCCAGGTTGCTCCCCACCACCTTGGGAAAGGCGGTGGTCGGCGCATCGGAAAATACGATGAACCGATCCGATTCCACACGTTTGATGATCTTCGGGTTAATGAACGAGACCGCTCGTTTGGCCTCCTGCTCAAGCATGGCAAGTCTTTGTTTGACCGGCAGGGACAGAATCCGGCGCCTCATCGCCTCCATATCCTGGATTTCAGGAGATTTAAATTCCCAGCGCAAACCGTCTTTGACATCCTGATCAGGAACATCGGACCGGGCCGGAAACTGGACCGACCAGTTCAATACGGCCTCCACGGGGACACCGTCCGACAGAGCCGGAGCATACCGCCAGGATGCTATCGTTTCCCGTGTCACCTGGCGGAACAGATCGTCAAACTCGGATGGTGGATCGATCCGGAGAACCTGTACTTCAGAAACCACGCCCCGGGGATCGACGGTAACCTCTACCGTCACCTCCGGGGAGATTCCGGTTCCGGCGGTTTCGATCGGTGTCTGGAGATGCGGCTTGTGCAGAGCTACCGCCGGGGTGAACTCGCCGTCCTCCGGAGCCGCGCCGACCGACAGCGTGGTCAGCACTGCCGCGGTCAGGAGAATGGTCAACCGCAGATTCATGCGTGCATTGTAACTCAGCCTCGAAGAATTACTTGTGCACTTCCCACTGCCGCGGCCGGCCGAGGTAATCGTAGAACCTCTCCTCCTGCTCCTTGTTGACCGGCGCCGCCGGGTCGTAGTCCGAACAGTTCCGAATCTCCTGGGTGTAACGGTCCACCGTCAGTTTGCGATCAGACCAGTCCACCTCCTTCACCCAATCGGGAGAGAACATCACTCGCCTGCCCGGCAGCCAGTTGCGAGTGTCCACCACGATATTGCGGACGGTCCACGATCCGGCCTCAACGATCAGGTCGTCCAGATGGCCGATCTCACCGTCCCGGGCGGAGATGTGGTAGCCGATGACGTCGTCCGCCGACTGCAGGTGGGCGTCCTCGTCGTCATCCTCCGGCTTGTTGTCCTGCTTGCCTTCGTCGGACAACAGGCCGGCCGTTGTCGGGTAGGCGGACCAGGCGGCGGCGCCGCCCCAGTAGATCGGAATGTCGTAGTGGTCGTAGTACCGCCGCTCGAACCGGCGGGACACCGGCATATGCTCATCCAGAGGCGGGCTGTCATCAATCTGCTGCCGGGTCAGGTCTACGGGGAACCGGTTCCAGGACCAGTCCGGTTCACCCAGGAACATCGGTGAAACCAGCACCTTCCTTCCGGGCAGCCACTTCCCGGTATCGGCCACCATGAACCGGATGGTCCAGTGCTGGTCATCGAACAGGAAGTCCCTGCACCGTCCGATCTCCCCGTCCCTGGCGGCAAGAACGTACCCGCGCAATCCGGTAATGCATCGCAGCATCGCCGTCCTCCTTTCTGCCCGCACCTGGCCCCGCAAACCCACAGGTAACGAACGCAGGAGTTCCCTTTCAGTGTAGGAAGAGTTCCCGTCGTTGTCCACGACGGCAATCCGCACAAAATTCACGATTTTGGATTCGAGGCTATACTGATCGGCAACTGCTGACGGGCCATCAAGGGGGACTGCCATGAAAAAATTGATCGGATTGGTTGCCGTGCTTATGTTTCTGCCGGTGGCGGCACAGGATTTCGACTCCGTGGAGATCAAAACCACCCATGTTTCGGACCATGTCTGGATGCTGGAGGGCGCCGGTGGCACCCTGGGAGTCTCGGCCGGAGAGGACGGCATTTTTCTCATCGACGACCAGTACGCACCGCTTACTCCGAAGATCCTGGCCGCCATCGCCGAAATACGGACAGGACCGGTACGATTCGTACTGAACACCCACTGGCACGGCGACCACGTCGGCGGCAACGAGAACATCGGCAAGACCGGCAGCCTGATTTTCGCCCATGACAATGTCCGGGCCCGGATGAGTACCGACCAGTTCCTGGAGTTTCTGAAAAAGGATGTACCGGCGTCGCCAAAAATCGCCCTGCCGGTAGTAACGTTTTCCGAGACAGTCACCTTCCACATCAACGGCGACACCCTGCGGGTGGTGCACGTCCCTGCCGCCCACACCGACGGCGATGCGCTGGTGCAGTTCGTCAAGGCGGACGTCATTCACATGGGCGACCTGTACTTCAGCGGCATGTACCCGTTCATCGACCTGTCCTCCGGGGGAACGACAGGCGGCCTGATCGCCGGCCTGGAGAAGGCGCTGGCCATGTCAGGCGCCGATACCCGATACATCGCCGGTCACGGTCCCAGCAGTGACCGGAAAGGCCTGGAGTCCTACCTGAAAATGATAACCACCATCCGGGACCGGGTGGCTGAACTGCAGGAGGCCGGCAAGACACTGGAAGAAACGGTGCAAGCCAAGCCCACCGCCGACCTGGACGAAACCTGGGGCGGCGGCTGGATACAGGGCGACCAGTTCGTGGAGTTCGTCTATCGGACGCTCTAGTTTCGAACTCCGCCGCCGCCTCCATGAGCGGGGCGCTGGATGGACGGTCCGCCCTGCCAGAGTCCACGGTTGTCCCACAGTGGAATCTGCCTCAAGGTGCGGAGGCGGACCATGGAACCTTTGCTCATGTTCATCATCTTTTGCACACGTGCCGGGCCGTCCCCCTCATAGAAGCACTTCACCTTGAGACGGTCTCCCACCTGAACCTCGAACCCGATGCTTTGCAACGCTTCCGCAGGGGCGAGCAGGAACGACAGCGGACCTGCGCCCTCTATCTCGCCAAGAATAACCTGCATGATCTCAACGCCACCCTCCCCGGGCACCAGGTCGATGGCGACAACGACACCCTCCACGGTTTTCAACGAGGAGTGCTCCGCTCCACCAGCTCCGTACACCGGCAAAACAGTTGCCAGACAGGTCAGCAACAGGACCATCAATGTACCGCGTGTTTTCATCGCGTCCCCCTCCACTGCGGGTCGCCGGAAGAATCCAAACCGAACGAAACTCCGACGCGGGCGGTAAGATCCGGAGATGCGTCACTCAACCCCTTGATCACATCGGCGTACCACCGCACCCTGCCGGTCGTCCGCAGGCCGACCCCGGCTGCGATCTGCTGTCCGATACCGTCCAGCGTCTCCTGGTTGCCGGAGACCCAGCCTGAAAACATCAGCCGTTCACCTGCTATCGGGTCCCCTTCGATACCGGCGTAGACGTCCAGGACGTCGTTCAGGTCTCCCCACCAGGGGTCTCCCAGCAGGTTATAGCCGCCACCCGCAAAAACCTTCGCCGACCATAACCTGTAATCCCATGCCAGCCCGAGACGGTAATCCGCTTCACCGGTTCCCAGCCCTGCGGTTTCATCTGCGGTCGGAACCTTGACTTCGAGCCCGGCGTCGAAGCGGTACAGCTTCACCCCTCCCCCGCCCAGCTTCTTGTAGAGTCTGACCCGAACATCGCCGATGCCGCTGGTGTTTTCGCTTTCCGTTACAGCTGCCAGAACTGCAGGGGAAAATCCGGACTCTCCCGGGCCGGACGGTTCGTTGACGTTTCCGTTGCCCTGCCTTCGCGAATCCTCCTCATCGGGCCCCAGCGGGATCGTCCCGACGCCGGTGTTCACAACACCGTAGGAAAACTCCGTACTGACAAACGGAAGATCAATGCTGAACTGCAGATTGCTGCCCACGGCGTATCGCACGGTCATCGACCCCGTATCGCTGACGGTATCGGTGCCGTAATCACCGGAAACATAGGAGCTCAACAAGGTCCATTCCCCGGATTCGGCCGCGTGGACCGGGACCATCGTCACCACTGCCACAATCGCAATGAACATCAGTATTAGTTTCGGACTGCGCATTTATTCTCTCCCCCCTGCCCCCATCGTCACGGTTTCAGTTCGTACTTGATGACTTTGTAACGCAAAGCGCGTTCCGATATCCCGAGCCGTCGGGCTGCGCGGGACTGCACGCCGTTCTCCGCCGTCATCGCTTCGGCAATCGCTCCTTTTTCGATTCTTTCCAGCTTGCCCGGGAGGGTCTCCGGGCCGGCGCCCCCGTTCCCCGGCGATTCGGACCGGGAGCCGAGGATCGATGCGGGCAGGTTGTCCACCATAATCTGATCGGTCCTCGCCATGACCATCCCACCCTGAATGATGTTCTCCAGTTCCCGCACGTTTCCCGGAAAATCGTAGGCGATCAAAAGATCCATCGCCTCCCGAGAGATGGAATCGGGAGCATTCACCAGACCGTTACGGTGCTTGCGAAGGAAATGATCCACCAGCAACGGGATATCCGGCTTGCGATGCCGCAGCGGCGGCAGGTCGATGGTAACCACCGCCAGCCGGTAGTACAGATCCTCCCGGAAGGAACCGTTCTCGATAGCCGCCGAAAGGTCTCTGTGGGTTGCCGCAACGATCCGGACGTCTACCGGCACCAGCTTGTTGGATCCGACCCGCTCCACCGCCCGCTCCTGCAGCACGCGTAGCAGCTTGACCTGGACCTCCAGAGGGAGGTCGCCGATCTCATCCAGGAAGATCGTTCCCCCGGCCGCCGCTTCGAACCGACCGATCCTGGCACTCTCCGCTCCGGTAAACGATCCTTTCTCGTGGCCGAACAGTTCGCTTTCCAGAAGGTTACCGGAAAGAGCGCTGGCGTTCACCGCCACAAACGGACCTTCGCCCCGCGGACCTGCTCCATGTATCGCTCGGGCCACCAGTTCCTTACCGGTCCCGCTCTCTCCCTGCAGCAGCACCGAAACCGTGGAACCGGCCACCCTCCCCACCAGGGACAGCAACTCGTTCATCGGCCCGCCTGCGGTTATGATCCCGGGCACCGATTCGATCTTCGCGAGACGGGCCTTCAACTCTCGGTTCTCCCGGCGCAGGTGCCGCTCTTCCAGGGCTCTTTGCACCAGAAGTTCCAGTTCACCCAGATCCAGCGGTTTCAGCAGGTAGTCGGTGGCCCCCTTCTTCAGCGCAGCAACCGCTCCCTGCACCGTGCCGATAGGCGGTGACCAGGATCACAGGAATCTCGGAGTTGATCCTGTGGATTTCGAGGAGCAGTTCTCCGCCGTCCATGTGCGGCATACGAAGATCGGTAATGCAGAGATCCGGAGAGAGAGCAGCCACCATCGCAAGGGCCGCCTTGCCGTTTTCCGCCTCCCGGACATCCGCTCCCAGATCTCTCAGGAACCCGACCAGCTCCTCGCGTTGGGACCGATCATCCTCCACCACCAGTATGCGGGCGTTGTGATGCTCATGACGGCTCTTCCCCGGGCCGGGACGCCTGCAGCCGGAACTCCGCCACGGTCCCACCGCCTTCGCGGTTCACGAGTGTAATATTCCCGTTATGTTCCTCCGCCACCCGGCGGACCAGCGCCAGGCCGAGTCCGGTTCCCTGGGCATGGGTTGTCACAAACGCGTCGAATATCCGCTCGCCCAACGCTTCGTCCACACCGGAACCGTTGTCCACGACGCGGATCACACCTTCCCCGTTGACGGTTTCGATCCCGACCTCCACCGCCCCGCCCACCGGGCTGGACTGGATCGCGTTGCGGACCAGGTTGATCACCGCCCTGCGGACCGAGCCCGGGTCCATCCTCACCACGCACTTCTCTCCGGAAAGAACCAGGTCGACGTTACCCGATTCCGCTTCCGCGGCGAGGAGGTCCACAACCCCTTCCGCCAGCCGGAAGAGATCGGCATCGGAACGGTCCCGACCAACCGGGCTGGCCAATTCAAGAAAATCTCCCAGGGTCGCTTCCAGGCGGCCGATTTCATCCTGGATCTTGATATGCGAAACGGCCGCATTCATTCCCGTCTCCGTGCCTGCGCTGGATACGCTGGGCCGCCAGGGAAATAGCGTTCAGCGGCGAACGGACCTCGTGGGCCAGTCCCGCGGTGAGAGCGCCGGCGGCGGCCAGGCGCTCGCTCCTGCGACGCGCCGTCTCCATTTCGTTCATCTTCCGGGTGGCCGTCTTCCCGTTCAAACGCCCGTTGCCGCGCCAGCAGCGCAATCGCCGCCAGGGCCAGGCTGAAGAACACCAGAACGATCCCGATCAGGGTGGTCCGGCGCACCGCCGATGCCGTAGCCAGCTTCAACGGTCCGCCGTCCAGGCCGACCCGGAGTTCCGCCTCGAATCCTGCCGGAACCGATACCGGCACTACCGTCTCGAAAACATCCCTCCCGCGCACCGTCCGCAGTGCTCCTGTGGAATCCTCTTCCGGCAACGGTTCACCGTCCCAACTCGCCCACAGAAAACTGTCTCCGGGACTCTCCTGGTAGCCCAGATAGAGCACACCGTCGGAGCCGGCCAGCCGCTCGAGAAGATGCAGGACGCCGATCCCGGAGGAGTAGGCGCCTATCGATTGAACATGGACACGGATGAGCACCGCGTTTTCGTTCGACGCCCTGACCACGGCGGCGATATGTTCCATGTTCTGCTCCCGGTCGAAACCGAGGAGCAGTTCGTCACTTCCCCCGGTTAAAACTTCCATGGACCGCTCCAGGATCGGATCGGGAACGGTCTCTCCAGCCAGATAAACGGGCGGTCTGTTGCGGCAAACCCGGTAGATCGAGGCGATATCGTTCTGCTCTGCGAGGGCGGCCGCAAGATCCGGACTCATCCCGCCGGCGGCCTGTAGCGCCGCAAGGAGCCGGGCGTTGTCCAGGATCCGGACTATCGCACGCTCCTCAACCTCACGAGCGGCCATGGAGGCCGCCTCAAGACCTGGTCCGAGGGTACGGGCCAGAAGGGCGGCCTGGGCGGCAAGAACGCCGGCAGTTTCATCCCGCTGCCGGCGTCCTTCCACGATCGCCCAGACTGCCAGAGCGGCGGCAATAATGAACAGGACAGCTATGGTAGTCAGTGGTCCCGGCTTTCTCATAGCTTGTCCATTCTACCGCCGCCTGAGGTCAACGACCTCCGCCGCCGCCGCCGCCGCGCTGCCCGCCGCCGCCGCCGTTGCTGGTTCCGGATGTACCGGCAGTGGCGCGTTCGGAACGGGTCCGGGTCATGGTGCCGTCACCGGTACCTTCGTTGGTGCGGGTCCGGGTGCGGGTGCGAATCATTTGGCCGTCCTGCAGTTTGAAAGCCTCTCCGGTCCTTTTGACCTGCATGCTCTTGGCCTGGTAGGCGCCGTCAACCTCTCCGCCCTTCATCAGCTGCACCTTCACCACATCGCCTTCGACAACCGAGCCCTCTACCGTGGTTCCGGCCTGGCCGAGACGGACACGCATCTGGTTACCGGCCTTGGTCTGGATCATCACGTGGTCGAATTCACCTTTGGACTGCAGCTTCACGTTATTTTGGAACTCAAGTTTGATCACTTCGCCCTTGACGGTGGTCGGCTCGCCGTCAGCGGCGAATGCCGGCATGAGCCCTGCAATTACCAGAAGCGCGATCCATATAACCGCTTTGCGTTTCATCGTTTAACTCCTTCTCGTGACCGCCTGTCGCCCCGGGGCGGAAGATCGCCTGACCGGGATGGCGTAACACGGTCAGGTACGGAGCAATCGGCATGCCAGGGAAATACCTGACTAATATAGACCACATTCGACAATTTCGGCGAATTCTGGATGGGAACCCTGCAAGGATTGTCGGAATTATGTAATAAGGAAGGGAATCGGTCGGGAACGGTTTACGCCAGAAGTGACGGATCGTACTCTTCCGGCGGTCTGAACCCCAGCAGTTCCAGCACAGTGGAGGCGACATTGGCCAGTCCTCCGTCGGGAAGATCCTCCCGCAAGGCCAGACCATGGCTCCCCCTGCGGTGGACGATGAACGGAACCGGGTTCAGGCTGTGGCTGGTTTTCCGCCGGGGCCGGCCGCCCTTGTCGAACTTCGGCTTTCCGGACTTGTCCCGCTCCACCATCTCGTCGGCGTTGCCGTGGTCCGCCAGGAGCACCAGAGTGCCGCCTAACGCCTCCAGGGCCGGGACAAGACGGGCCAGGCACAGATCCACAGCCTGCACCGCGGCGATGGTCGCCTCCAGGCTGCCGGTGTGGCCGACCATGTCGCCGTTGGCGTAATTGATACGCAGGAAGCGGTGTTCCCCGGAAGACAGCGCCTGCAGTGTGCAGTCGGTTATTTCCGCCGCCTTCATCCACGGCCGCTCCTCGAACGGCACCAGGTCGGACTTGATCTCCACGTAGGTCTCGAGATCCTGGTTGAACTTGCTGCCACGGTTGCCGTTCCAGAAATAGGTCACATGGCCGTACTTCTGGGTCTCGGAGAGGGCGAACTGGGAGACGCCGCTGCCGGCGAGGTACTCGCCCATGGTCCGGTCGATAGCCGGCGGCGGCACCAGGTAGGTTTTCGGGATCGCCAGGTCGCCGTCATACAAGGTCATGCCGGCATAAAACAGGTCAAGGATCGGTCCCCGGTCAAACTTGTCGAAATGGTCACCTGTCTTCGAAGGCGCGGCTGATCTCCAGAGCCCTGTCGCCTCGAAAGTTGTAGAACACCACCGCATCGCCATCCTGCATTGCCCCCACCGGTGCACTGTCCTCCGCCACCACGAACGGCGGCAGGAACTGGTCGATGGCCCCGGGATCCTCGGACCGGAAGGTCTGCACCGCCTCCCGCGCCGATCCGAACCTGCGGCCTATGCCGCGGACGTGGGCGTTCCAGCCCCTTTCCACCACCGACCAGTCCGCCCCGTAGCGATCCATGGTGGTGACCATGCGACCGCCGCCGGAAGCGATGCGGTAGCGTCGGCCCGCTTCCCCGTCCAGCCGGCCAAGATGTTCTTCGAGCCTGCCCAGGTAGGCCAGGGCCGAAGTTTCGGCCACATCCCGGCCGTCCAGCAGGGCATGGACGTAAACCTTCGGGAACTCCTCGGTGGCCGCCTGCTCCAGAATCGCATGGAGATGGTCCTGGTGGCTGTGAACATTGCCGTCGGACAGGAGACCGATCAGGTGCAGCGCTCCGCCTTTACCGGCGCAACGGTTCGCGATATTGCGCCAGACCTCACCCTGGAAGATCGACCGGTCGGCGATGGACCGGTTGACCAGCTTGGCGCCCTGGTCGAACACCCGGCCGGCGCCCAGCGCGTTGTGGCCGACCTCCGAGTTCCCCATGTCGGCATCGCTGGGAAGGCCGACCGCCGTGCCGTGGGCCTTCAGGGTGCGGTACGGGGACCCGGCGGACAGCCGGTCCAGGGTCGGGGTGCGGGCCAAGGCGACGGCGTCCCAGCAATCTCCGCAACCGATGCCGACACCGTCCATCACTACCAACAGCACCGGCCCCCGGGACGGTGCGATCCGGCTTCCGGGACGAAGCTTCAGGCTCAAGGCGACTCCTTTCCATCCGGTCCGGGAACAGTAAGCAGGATACCACCGGACCGGAATTTTCAGGACCACTCGAAACCTTTCCGCTCTCCCCGACGTTTGTACTGCAGGATAAGGAGACGGCAATGGGAAAGCGCCGGATCATTGCGATTCTGGCCCTGGCAGGGGCTGTTCTTTCTTGCGGTTGCGTTCTGAGGGGGCCGGCCGGGATCAAGGACCAGGTGGAGAGATCGGGCGGCCGCACCTACCATCGTGAATTCGGGATTACCGTCGGCAGGACCGGCCTGGCCATCACCCGGTGGGCGATCCGGATCGGGGAAGAGGAAGAGGCCGCCCACCTGCTCCGGGGAGTCAACAAGGTCCAGGTCGGGATCTACGAACTGATGGACGACGGCCCGGGAACCGGCAGGCCGGTGCACGCTTCGGATTTCCGTCCTTACAACCCGATCGTAGAGGTCCGGGAAGAGGGTGAGACCGTTATGGTCCTGGCCCTCGAGAAGGACGAGACGATCCGGAAGCTGCTGGTGGTGGTGGATTCGGACGACGAACTGGTAATAGTCCGGCTCCGTGGCAATCTGGAATCTATTATCGAAGATTCCATCCGTCTCGGCCTGGAGCAGGGCGGCCGGGACGAACTGGCCGACCCGGTGGTGGAAGAGTATCGCAGACAGAACGCCTCCCCTTCGTCGGTGTTCCTGTAAACGTCCCGATCCGGCGCGAATCGATCCCACAGGCCGAGAGGATCGACAGTAAAGACGTCGGCGGCGTCGGCCGGCGCCACCTTCCAGCCACCACGGCGGATCTCCCCTTCCAACTGGCCCGGCCCCCAGCCGGCATACCCGGCGATAATCCTGTAGCGGCCGCGGTGCTTCTTCTTCCGGAGCACCCTGGCCAGCAGTTCCAGGTCATGGGAGACGTGCAGATCCCCGAACGCCCGCGCCGCCCCTTTGAGATCGTCCTCGGAGTGCACCAGGAACAGCATTTTGTCCGGTTCCACCGGACCGCCCTGCCACACCCTCTCATCCCCTCCCTCTCGCATGTGGAGGTCCGGCAACAGCCGGCTGACCGCAAGAGTGCTGGGCCGGTTCACGATCACACCGATGGCTCCGCCCTCGTTATGGGTCAGGAGGAGAACCACGGTGCGGTGGAAATTCCCCTCCTGGATCTTGTCCGTCGCGATCAGGAACACCCCCTTGTGGAGCATTTCCGGACCGGCCCCGGCAGGCCCGGCCACGGCGCACAGCAAGAGGGCGGCTATCGCAATTCTGGGGACGATCATCATCCTGGATGTATTCTACCGGAGGAACGGCTGCAAAAGTAAGACGAACCGGGTACGATGTGGCCGGCAGCCCGAATAGGGAAAGGACCGACCCCTTGGACAGGTTTCGAAATTTCTGCATCATCGCCCATATCGACCACGGCAAATCCACGCTGGCGGACCGGATGATCCAGCACTGCGGCGCCGTGGAAGTGCGGGATTTCCGGGATCAGATCCTGGACTCCATGGATATCGAGCGGGAACGTGGCATAACCATCAAGAGCAACACCGTTACCCTTGAGTACGAAGCAGAGGACGGCGAAACATATCTGCTGAACCTGATCGATACCCCCGGCCATGTGGACTTCTCCCACGAGGTCAGACGCTCCCTGATGTCATGCGAGGGAGCCGTGCTGCTGGTGGATGCATCCCAGGGAGTGGAAGCCCAGACGGTGGCCAACCTGTACCTGGCCCTGGAGTACGACCTGGAGATGCTGCCGGTGATCAATAAGATCGATCTACCGTCGGCGGAACCGGACCGGATCCGGGAAGAGATCGAATCGGACCTCGGCCTGGACCCGGACGACGCCCTGCTCTGCTCCGCCAAGAAAGGGATCGGCATAAAGGACATCCTGGAGGCGATTGTAAACAGGCTGCCGGCTCCTGAAGGAGACCCGGAAGCTCCCTTGCAGGCGCTGGTGTTCGACGCCTACTACGACATCTACCGGGGCGTGGTGCTGATGATGCGGATCCGGGAAGGGACCATGAAGGCGGGCCAGAGAGTGCGGTTCATGCACTCGGGCAACGAGTACACCGTGGAAGAGGTCGGCCTGTCCCAACTCAAGCGTGTGAAGAAGAAGGAACTGTCCGCCGGAGCGGTGGGGTACTGCATCGCCGGCATCAAGACGGTACGGGACATCGCAGTGGGCGATACGGTCACCACGCTGGAAAACCCGGCGACGGAACCGCTGCCGGGGTACAAGGAAGCGAAGCCGGTGGTGTTCTCCTCCATCTACCCGATGTCCACCGACGACTACGCCGACCTGACCAAGGCGCTGGACAAACTGGTGATCAACGACGCCTCCCTGACTTTCGAGAAGGACTCCTCGGCGGCGCTGGGGTACGGCTACCGCTGCGGCTTCCTCGGCCTTTTGCACCTGGAGGTGGTGCAGGAGCGGTTGAGGCGGGAGTACGGTCTGTCCCTGCTGTTGTCGGCCCCTTCGGTGCGGTACAAGGTCACCCTGGATTCGGGAGAAACCGTCGACGTGGACAACCCGAGCTATTACCCGGATCCGTCCACGATCCGGCACGCCGAGGAGCCGTACATCAAGGGCTCGGTGATAATGCCGGAGAAGTACGTCGGCACGATCATGGAACTGTGCCGGGAGCGGAGGGGCGAGAACACCCAGTTCAACTACCTTTCGGTGGGACGAGTCGAACTGACTTCCGAACTCCCCCTGGCCGAGGTGTTGTTCGACTTCTACGACCGCCTGAAGTCATTGACCCAGGGGTACGGTTCCTTCGATTACGAGATCCTGGACTACCGCCCGGCCGACCTGGTGAAGGTGGATATCCTGGTGAACCATGAAAAGGTGGACGCCCTGTCCCAGCTGGTGAACCGGGACAAGGCCAGGCCGAGGGCGCTGCACTACTGCGAGCGCCTGGCTGAATCTATCCCGAAGCACCAGTTCAAGATCGCCGTCCAGGGCACCATCGGCGGCAGCATCATCGCCCGCAGCAACATCAGCGCCCTGCGCAAGGATGTCACCGCCAAGTGCTACGGCGGCGACATCACACGAAAGCGCAAACTCCTGGAAAAGCAGAAAGAGGGCAAGAAGAAAATGAAGACTGTCGGGATGGTGCAGATCCCCCAGGAAGCGTTCGTGGCGGTGCTGAAGACCGATAAGGATTCGTGATTGGCTTGTCTATTCAGTTGCCCGCAGCCGTGAGCGAATATATGCTCAGCCGGCTTGCTCATCTCGAAAATGTAGCCCGCATCCAATCATTTTCATACTCACGGTAATCTCAAGAACTACGATAACCGCGTGCATCTGTGTAAAGAGCATAAGAACAGCAAGCAACAACCCAAGCACGCCGCTCAAAACAAATATGATCCACGCATACCTGCTCGTAACTTTTGATGGATACCGTCGCTCCAGCAGAAGACCAACAGTAGTACTGATACCCGCGAGAAGCGCCGCAAGGGCTGCACCCGGCCACACCACCTCCCGCCATATCAGGGCGACAAAAACAAAGATACAATCAATGATGCTGAGGACAACCACTCTGGGCATTAGTTCACCTACCTGAACTTCTCCGCCTGACTGTCCCGGGAATGCTCGGAGCCACCTTAACAAACTGTCCTAAATCCGGGGTCCCCCTCTGTTCAAAGCCGGGGATTCATGGACAATAGGTGAATGTCGTTAAGGAATTATAGGGAAAAGCGGAATGTCCCCAATTAGGCCAATTAGAGAACGGATTGGGATAAGCGGGATCGTCCAGGGGGTCGGGTTCCGGCCGTTCGTATATCGCACCGCCCGTGATTGCGGCTTGAGCGGCTTCGTCCGGAACGACGGCGCCGGGGTCACGGTGGAGATCGAGGGGGAAGATTCCGAGATCAAACGGTTTCACGAGAAGCTGATTCGTGACGCTCCTCCCCTGTCCCGGATTACCGATTGTGAGGATCGAGGAAATACCGGTTACCGGAGAGACCGGTTTTGAGATTGTATTTACCGATCAGGGTGGCGCTGCAACTACACTGATCTCGCCCGACATCAGTCTGTGCGGCGATTGCCGTAGTGAACTGTTTGACCCTTGCGATCGGAGATACCGTTACCCGTTCATCAACTGCACAAACTGCGGGCCCCGGTTCACCATCGTCTCCGGAATACCTTACGACCGGCCGAACACATCGATGGCGGTGTTTCCCATGTGTGAGGCGTGCGACGCCGAGTACCACGATCCGGAGGACAGGCGTTTTCACGCCCAGCCGAACGGTTGTCCTGTCTGCGGTCCGTCTTTGAGTCTTGTCAATTCCGATGGAACCGAGATCAACTGCGAGGACCCGGTGGCAGAGGCGATCACCCTGCTGCGGGATGGAAAGATCCTGGCGGTGCGGGGTTTGGGCGGGTTTCACCTGGCAGTGGACGCCCGGAATGATGAGGCGGTCCGGGAACTGCGGCGGCGGAAAGGGCGGGGGGAGAAACCGTTCGCCCTCATGGCGAAAGATGCCGCTGCGGTGGAGCGGTACTGCGAGATCGATGCGGTGGAGCGGAGCGTTCTGGAGCAGCCGACCCGCCCCATCGTGTTGCTCAAGACGAGGGACCGGAGCGATCTGGCCGGTTCCCTCGCCCCGGGAAACCGGTACCTCGGATTCATGCTGCCGTACACGCCGCTCCACGAACTGTTGCTGCAGGGCAGGTTCCCCGCTTTGGTAATGACCTCCGGCAACCTGTCGGAGGAACCGATCGCCATCGGCAACGACGAGGCGATGGAGCGGCTCGGCCCGCTGGCCGACTTCCTGTTGCTCCACAACCGGGAGATCCTGCAGCGTTGCGACGACTCCATCGTGCGGGTGGCGGCGGGAAAGGAGAGGATGATCCGAAGGGCGAGAGGGTACGTCCCCTCTCCGGTTTTTCTGGAGGCGCCGACTCGTCGCAACATCCTGGCCACCGGGGCCGAGATGAAAAACACAATCGCCCTCACCAGGGACGATCATGTCTTCCTCAGCCAGCATATCGGCGACCTGGACAGCCCGGCAGCCCTCGGGTTCTTCGAGCACACCATCGGTCATCTGGGAGCGATCCTGCAGATCGAGCCGGAACTGATCGCCCACGACCTGCACCCGGAATACCTGTCCACCAAGTGGGCGGAAGGAAATGATCGGTTGCCCCGGATAGCTGTGCAGCACCATCATGCCCACCTGGCGGCGGTGATGGCGGAGAACGGCGTCACCGCTCCCACTATCGGACTGATCCTGGACGGCACCGGTTATGGCACGGATGGGACGGTGTGGGGCGGCGAGATCCTGGTGGGTGACTTCAGCCGGTTCCACCGTTATGCATGGCTGGAGACGGTACCGATGCCGGGAGGGACGGCGGCAATCAGAGAACCCTGGAGGATGGCGCTGGCCTGGCTGCGGGCCGGGTTCGGCGATGAGGCGCTGACGCTGCCGCTTCCGGTGCGGGATCGTTTCCGGGACGGCGCACTGCTGTTCCAGGCCATGGACCGGTCGATCAACTCCCCTGTCACCTCCAGTTGCGGACGGCTGTTCGACGCGGTCGCTTCCATCCTGGATCTGCGCCATGACGTCAGTTTCGAGGCCCAGGCCGCCATCGCGCTGGAAATGGCGGCGGAAGGACAGGAAGAGCCGTACCCGCTATCTGAGCCGATCGGAAAAACCGGGACGGTCCCCCTTTCCCGCTTGATACGGTGGATCGTTCGGGACTTTCTGGAAGGTACGGAACGTTCCGTCATCGCAGCCCGGTTCCACGCTACCCTGGCCGCCGTTCTGTCGGAAACCGTTCTGGCTGCGGCAAGGGAAACCGGCATAAAGACCGTCGGCCTTAGCGGCGGGGTGTTCCAGAACCTGAGGTTCTTCAACCAGGTTCTGGCGAGACTGGAAAGCGCAGGCATGAACGTCCTGACCCACTCGACCCTTCCTGCCGGCGACGGTTGCATCGCGCTGGGTCAGGCGGTAATCGCCGATGTACAATGGAGCCTCGGGAAGCGGAAATGATTCTGGAGGGTGATGCCGTGGTTCGGCTGCTTCATCGGTTTGTGCTTTGTTGTTTTTTCGACGGGACAGGCAGGAGCTTCCCATCCGACCCTGGTCCAGACCAGGGCCGAGCTGTGCGCCTCCTGCCACGAGGACCTGTTCAGGAATAACTTTTCCAACCATCCCCCGGTTGAAGAAGACTGCACTTCCTGCCACGAGGTTGACAAGAGCGAGGAAGGAACCGAAATCGGCCTCATGGCGGAGGAACCGGAACTCTGCCTGATCTGCCACGACAACATGGAACAGGCTGTCGCCGGAGAACTGGCCAGTCCTCATGCAGCGGTAATGGATTCCTGCAGCTCCTGCCACCAGGTTCACGGCAGCGGGCATCCGGCCATCCTGACGGAAGATCCCCGGCAGATCTGTCTGGCCTGCCACGAGTTCGGAGACATCTCACCTGCACACTCGGACCGGCTGCCGGAAAAATCCGACTGCCGCAGCTGCCACCTCCCTCACGGCGGACCGAACGAACACATGTTTCGCGGCTCGAAAACTCATGCCCCGTTCCTCGACGGAAGCTGCGACGGCTGCCACCGCAAGCCGTTTGGGGAGCGGGTCCGTATGCGGAACCGCGGAGAAAAACTCTGTACCGCCTGCCACGGCCGTTTCGACATTCCGGAGGGAGGCGTATCCCACGCCGCCCTCACCGGCAAGAAAGGCCGCGCCGGCTGTCTGAACTGCCATGACCCTCACATGAGCAACAACGGCAATGTGCTGAAGGCGGACGGGCCTGAACTCTGCAGCCCGTGCCACCAGGAGATCGTCACAGCCGCCCGGGGAGAGAACGGGCACATGCCTGCGTCGGATGACTGTCTCGGCTGTCATACACCCCATGTCGGCGAGATGCCCCGGCTGCTCTCCTCGGAACCGAAGGAACTCTGTCTGGGCTGCCATGACCCGGACGATGACGAACTTTCCGGCAACCATCTTGGGGCCGGCATGGTTGACCTGGATTGCACTTCCTGCCACGATCCCCACGGCAGCGAACAGGGAAAGCTGCTGGCAAGGCACATCCACGCCCCGGTCACGGAAGGGTGCGACGGCTGCCACGACGGTGCGTCCGACAGGCTGATGGAGGACGGCGAATCCTCCCTCTGCCTGATGTGCCATGACGATATCGGAGAGACGGCCGGATCTGCACAGGTCCCCCATGCCGCCATGGA
The DNA here is from genome assembly GCA_963790785.1 of Candidatus Polarisedimenticolaceae bacterium. Taxonomy (GTDB): domain Bacteria; phylum Acidobacteriota; class Polarisedimenticolia; order Polarisedimenticolales; family Polarisedimenticolaceae; genus Polarisedimenticola. Next base: position 19,558 of record CAWBPP010000018.1, on the reverse strand, counting down.
GATGGTCCGGTGCGCCGACTGTCACAACGCTCACGCCTCTCCCAATGAACATCTGGTATCCGAGTCCGGCCACCAGGTCTGCTCCGGTTGTCACGACTCCAAAACCGCCGGCAAGGGAGAGACCGGGCATGGCGCAATCGAGCGGTTCGGATGCCAGGGCTGCCACCTGCCTCATGGAGGGGACCAGGCTTCCATGCTGCGGATCCCCGGGGACGACCTCTGCCTCGGCTGCCATGGGGCCGGCACGGCCCGTATTCCGGACGATGCCTCCAGCGTGGTTCTCCTGGGCCGGTACGAGGTCACCGTGCCGGAAGCGAGAACCATGGCTACCCTCGATCTGCAGAAAAAGAATACCGTCGGGCATCCGATCGAGGGCCACCTGGTTCGGGGAACGCCGAAACAGAAACGGCTGGGCAAGGTCTCCACCATCTACCAGGGCGAGTTGGGCTGCCTTACCTGCCACGATCCCCACAAAGGGACCGGCGGGTACCTGTTCCGGTGGAACGCCGGAAACCGGATGGAAGCGTGCACCCACTGCCATCCCGGCAAGTAAGAGAAACAAATGATGAAGAACCTTTCCTGCAAGATTTTTGCGATCATCCTGGCTATCTCCCTTCTGGCCGTGTCCGGAGATCCGGCAAACGCCAAGAAGAAGAAAAAAAAGAAGGTGGCCGAAGATCCTTATGCCGAATACGTCTGGCCTCCACCGCCGGACAAGGGCAGGATCAAGCTGACCACGGTGATCCAGGGCCGCGCCGATGTAGTTGCCAAAAGCGGTTTCAAACGAAAACTGCTCTCCTCGGCCCCCCAGAGTCCGTACGACACCCTCAAGAAACCGTTCGCCGTATCCTTCGACCGTGAGGGCAGGATCCTGGTCACCGACACGGCGAACTCGGCGCTGATACGGTACGACCGGGCAGGACGGCAGATGGATGTATTCGGAACCCAGGGAGCGGTGCGGCTGAAAGCTCCGATGGGGATCGGGATAGGCCCGCAAGGGACGATCTACGTCGCCGACGTCGGGCTGGACAAGATCATCGGATTCGACCCCGAAGGAACCGTGATCGCCTCCATCGGGCACGAGGGCGAGTTGGAGAACCCCACCGACGTCGCCGTTTCACCTGACGGGAAGAATTTGTTCGTAGCAGACTCCAAGGCGCACCGGATCGTGATCTTCAACCGGGAAAGCGGAGAGAGGATCTCCTCCTTCGGAAAAAGAGGAGAGGGGGACGGCGAGTTCGGCTGGCCCACGTCCCTGGCGTTCGGCCCCGAAGGGAACCTGTTCGTCCTGGACCAGATCAACTGCAGGGTGCAGGTCTTCGATTCCGAAGGCCGGTATCTGGACCAGTTCGGCAGCCGCGGCAAAGGGTTCGGTCAGTTCGACAGACCGAAGGACATCGCGGTGGACGAGGTCGGTTTCATTTACATTACCGATAACGCTTACAACAACTTCCAGATCTTCGACGCCGACTTCTCTCTCCTGACGTTCGTCGGAAGCGGCGGCCGGTCTCCCGGCCGGTTCTTCGGCGCATCCGGCATTGATGTCCGGGGGGACGAAATCGTCGCCGTGGATCAGTTGGGCGCCCGGGTACAAGTATTTAAATTTATAACGCCGAAGGACGAATAACTCTGCAACATTTTGTGCGATTTCGGCCAATCTTGGTGGTTTCACTCCACCTGCGGACCAATGTTAGTATTGGGAAGTAACAGAGATAACTTTTGATAATCTGGAGGGTTATCATGAAACGATTGTTCATTTTGGTGGCGGTAGCTGCGCTGGCAACCGGCGTAACCCTGGGCCAGGTGGCCGGCACTGCCCACGACCTGACCGCGGGCGCCGCGGGAGGTGACCGCGTATGCGTGTTCTGTCATACGCCCCATAATGCGGCGCCTGACGTCCCGCTCTGGAACCACACGCTCTCAGGTAGCACTTTCACCGCTTATGACAGCATCACCATGGACGCCACGGACAACGGGAACTGGACCGGAGCGGACGGAACGGTCTCGGCGCTGTGCATGTCCTGTCATGACGGGTCTGTAGGCCTCGGCAGCCTGATCAACACCCCGGCAGCCGGCGGCCCCACCGACACCACAACAACCATGGGTGCAGTGGCCGCGAACCTTGGCACCGACCTTACCAACGATCACCCGGTCGCCTTCACCTATGACGGCACGCTGCAAACGGCGGACGGCGAACTGGTCGATCCGGCCACCCTGACCGGAGCCGTCGGGCTGTTCGGAACCGGGCAGGTGGAGTGCGCCTCGTGCCACGATGCACATGACGACACCAACGCTCCGTTCCTGGTGATGGACAATACGGGCAGTGCGCTCTGCGTCACCTGTCACGTCAAATAACTTCACTTGCACAAGCAGGTTTCGTAGAATACAGGGGTTCCATCGAACCCCTGTATTTTTTTGGATTGATGAAAATATTCCGCGCCTTGATTGTGATCCTGTATGTCCTCGTGGCGCCCTCGCCTGCGTGGTCCGACGGCAACGAAGGGCGCTGGTGGTGGGACACGGCGATCGGCGCCGGCCAGCAGAGAACGAGCAACCGGGTCGGCGGCGTAAAGGCGCTCGGGTACAACCAGCAGGACCTTCGTGTATCCCTGGGAATCAACGGTTACATCGTGCATCCGATGATCGCCGGATTCCGGGTCGACACCGACTGGTTCCTGACCAGAATCGACGGCGGGAGCGATCTTGACACCGACCGGATCGGGTTGGGGGCCGAACTGAACGTACTGCCCCGCAGCGCCTATCCTTTCAGCCTGTATTTCCGCCGCAAACATTTCGATTATTCCGGAATTGCGAACGACCCGGTGTCTTCTCTTCGCGGAGCTCCGGACATCAGCACGAGATGGGGCGGGCGAATGCGCTTCCGAAAGGGAGCCGTCAAGGGAACGCTCCTGGGATTCGAGCACACCGACCTGGACTTCATCGATCCGGAGGCACGGCAGGAGGTCGACCATCGCCAGTTCGTGGACTGGGCACGTCCAGGGGATACGAGCCGACACCGGATCCGGCTGGAGCGCAGGTACCATGAGTTCGGAACGGTGGATCTCAACACCGACGACCTGACCCTTAGGATCGAAGAACGCCGGTGGCTCACACCCCTGTGGCGGTGGGAACTGAACGGCGACGGGATCAGCAGGGAGACCTCCAGCGCCACGTGGTCCGACCTGACGGTCAACGATTACAGGTTGGCGAACCGGTTCAAGGGTGATGTAAGGCAGCGGGACGTTCTCGATATCATCCTGGCTCTCGGCCTGACCGAAAACAGTTTAGCTCCCTCCACCGACGCACAGCGCGGAGCTGTTTTCTACCGCTGGCGAAAGTTCCAGGCATGGGAGATCGCCCCGTTCGTGCAATACGACAGACAGTCCCAGGACGACAGGTCGCTCAGTTCGCCCAGAGCAGGTCTGTCCGCCTCCTGGAGCGGCGGGAAACCGGGCTTCGATACGCAGGTCACGGCGAGAACCAGTTTCGGCACCATCCGGGACCAGGATGCCGGCAGTTCCGTCAGCGATCGGCGGTTGGCCTACGGCATGACCGCTTCCTTCGCCCATGGAGACCCCGGCGTCCTCCGGAAATCAGCGGAGCTGGAATGGTCGTTCAACGAATTCCGTGTCCGGCGTGAAAGGGTCGTAGGCCTTCCGGATCTCGGACTTTCCGGGACAAGCCTGGGGTCCGACGATTTCTATCGCGCCCGGTTCGACCTGTCCCGCGCCTTCGATTCCAGATCGATCCGGGGGTGGGGGGAATGGTCCCGACAGTCCGGTACCCGGGACGTTTTCGGTTCCGGCCAGGAACGAGAGACCTGGCGAGGCGGGGCACAGTGGAGCGTGCGCGACTTCAACCTGCAGGGAGACGCCGGACGAACGATTATCGATCCGACCGTTCTCTCGGCGGAGCAAAGAATCAGATTCGCAACGCTACTCGCCACCTGGAGACCGTTGCGTTATCTCTCCTTTCAGGGGATGTACCGACTGGATCAGCGCAGGCTCGACACGTTCTCGGATATCGACGGAACCAACGTCGAAGCGAAGATGATACTGCAGTTCGGCCTCCTGTCCCTGGATACGAGCATTTCAGAACGAACGGAGAATCCGGTCAACGGCGATACGAGGAGGAACCGTACTGTAAGATGGGCTTTGACGTCCCGATTCGGCGGCTGGCTGCCGGTCGTCACCGGCACCAGGCGCCGGGGAGTGATCCGTTGATCCGGTCTCTGTCTGCAACGATAAACGGCCTGACCGTTCTTTGTATCGCCGCCTGCCTGGCGGCCGGTTGCACCGCCTATCGAGCTCCGGAACAGACACACCGTTCCGGACCTGCATGGCCGCCGGAAGAACCGCGGGTCAGGCTGCACAGCACCATCGATCTCCGGGGGAGCCTGGAACGCGGGATCTTGAAGGCGCTGCACCGCCTGGGAGACGAGCCGTCCCGGGCCGGGTTCCGAAGGCCGTACGCCGTGGCATGGGCCGGAGAGGACCTGATCGTGGCCGACCCGGACGCCCGCAGGGTGGCGAGAATCGGACACCAGGGACGGATCACGTTCGCGCCGGATAGTCTATTCGCCATGCCGGTCGGGGTAGCCTCCTGCCCTGAAGGGATCGTGGTCACCGATTCCCTGTCCGGTCGCGCCGGTCTTCTGGATGAGGGCATGCATCTCCATCGCTGGCTGGCCGAGGATCTTCAGAGACCTACCGGTGTCGCCTGTGACGAAAACGGTGTCTATATCGTTGAAACAGGTCTCCATCGGGTGGTCAAACTCGGTTCCAATGGGGAGCGTGTCGTATACGGCGGAAGGGGGGACGGTACCGGCCGGTTCAACTTCCCGACATCCATCGCCCTCCATGACGAAGAGATTCTGGTTGGAGACGCTCTCAACTTTCGCATCCAGCGGTTCGACGCCGGTTCGGGAGAATACCTGGGAGAGTTCGGACACCTGGGGGATGCGCCGGGAGAGATGCCGCGCATCAAAGGAGTAGCCGTCGATCCCGAGGGTCATGTCTGGGTGACCGACGGACACCTGGACAGCGTCTCCCTTTATGATATGGATGGGAACCTGCTGATCAGCATCGGTGAGACCGGATCGTTCCCCGGCGAGTTTTCGTTCCCTGCCGGAATAGCACTGCACTCCGACGGCAGGGTCGTGGTTGCAGACTCGCTGAACCGGCGGCTGCAGATCCTGAAATTGATCGGTCTTCCGACGAGGAGTGGAAGATGAACGCCGGAACGACGAGAACGGTCGCCGCATGGATCGCGCTTGCGCTGGTCCCGGTCCCCGGTGCTGCGCAGAGCGGCGGAGTGGAGTCCACCGTGCATAACCTGTCGGTGAGCGGTCCGGGAGAGATCCGGGCGCTGGACGAAACGGAGGTCTGCAAGTTCTGCCACATCCCGCACAACGCCAGCGTACCGTCCCCGCTCTGGAGCCGGAGGCTGTCCTCCGTCGATTACCAGACTCCGAGTATCCGGACACCCCAGGGCGACAGGATCACCGCTCCCCAGCCTGACGGGAGCTCTCGTCTTTGTCTTTCCTGCCACGACGGCACCATCGCCCTGGGGGAGATCGCCGGCGAGCCGCGTAGAATAACCATGGCAGGCGGACCCAGACTCGGCCCCGGGCGGAAAGGGTTCCTGGGAACCGATCTGAGCGGGAGTCATCCGATCTCGTTCGTGGTTCCGGATGGTGATTACGGTACAAGTGACACTGACCGGGATATGGGGCTTAAAACACTCAGCGCCATCCGGGGTTCTTCCGAGGTTCGGATTGATTCGGAAGGCAAAATGCAATGCACCACCTGTCATGACCCCCACCGGGACAGGTATTACCGGGAGGGGACGGTCCCCCGTTTCTGGGTCCTCCCGACTGTGGAAGAGGTTTGCCTGACGTGTCACGATCTGCGATAAACGGTCTTCTCCTGGTTCTGGCTGCAGGCCTGCCCGCAGGTGGGTTCGCCATCGATCCGCACCTGGACCGGTCCCTTCTTCCGGCCGGATGCCCGACCTGCCACCGCGGGCATGGCGAGCCGGGGTCTCCGATGCTTCCAGACCCACAGAACCAGATCTGCCTGTCCTGCCATGGAACCGAGTCCGGTCAGAACCGGCTGGTTCGGGAAGGACGGCTGGCAGCGAGCGCCCAGCCCGGGAAGATCGCTGCCCAACTGTCCCAGCCGTTCGTTCACCCGCTCAGCAATCAGGCGTTTTCCCGCCACCAACAGGGGGCCGTGGTCTGCACGTCGTGTCATTCCCCGCACCGGACCTCCACCGGCCGGAACATGGCTCAGGAAAACCAGCCGGGGAACAGGATTTCCACACGAGACCCTTCCGATTTCGAATACGAGTTGTGTGAAGGATGCCACGGCCACCAGGGGGTTTCGACCAGGAGCCTTCTGGATATCAGCCGGCTGTTCGATCCGAACAGCCGTTCGTACCATCCGGTCAAGGCGCCCGCCGTGGAAAGCTCACTTTCCGTCGATTCCGATTTTTCCGGACGAGAGATCGGCTGCACACACTGCCACGGAAGCAGCAACCTCGAAGGGAGGGGAGGGCTGCACGGATCGGCGGTGCGGTACCTTCTCCGGGCCGGCTACGCCACGGTGGACGGAGAAAGCGAATCGGCCGGTACGTATCCACTCTGCTACGGATGCCATGATCGCACAACGTTGATCAACTCGGAGCTGTTCCCCGAGCACGGCTTCCATATCGTGACGGAACGGACCTCCTGCGCCACATGCCACAATGCCCACGGATCGGTGGAGAACCGCGCCCTGATCAGGTTCGGCGAGGAGACCATCCTGGCCGGGGTCTCCCCTTCCGTCTCCACCGGCCGGTTGGCGTTCGAATCGGAACTGCCGGGAGAAGGGACCTGCTACCTGACCTGCCACGGGTTCGACCACGGTCCGGAATCCTACGTCGGGGCAGCAGGAGGACTGGAACCGCTGCTGGGGAGACCGGGCCTCAGGCGTCGATGATCTTCTTCATCCCCCTCCTTAGCGGGAAAAACCGTTGGTATGCGGATGGCAGTTGGTGCAGAGTTTCGTCGCCTGGTGGGTGCTGGCCGTACCGCCGGTGTTGTTCCGATCGTCGGTGCCGTCGGAACGCCAATACTTGGTCGGGCCGTCGGTGGTTCTCTCGTTGCCGTTCCCGGAGTCCGGGTCGTGGCACGCCTGGCAGATCCCCTGGCGGGGGGTGTTGGTGTTCTCCGTGAAGCGGCCCACCGCCTGGCCCGGCGTCGAATTGTCGGTGAAGGTGACGGTGACCGTGGTGATGGGAACACCGTACGCGTCGCTGGATTTCGACACCTGGCTCTTGACCATGAGGATATTAACCGGCACCCCGTGAGGATCGTGGCAGTCCCAGCAGAGCTCCCCACCTTCCGGCTGCTGATGCTTGGCGCCGAAGTGGGCCATGTTCACGTTCGCACTGCCGTTCACCGCCGTCAGTACATCACCGTTCGAGTTCCTGGAAACTCCGGCATCGCCGGTCTCGTGGCAGGCCAGGCAGAGCCGATTCCCCGGGGTAGAGCCGAAATCGTAGGCCGGGTTGCCGCCGGTGTCCTGGGTGCCGACCCGGAGCCTGTACGGATTGATCCCGGCAGTAGGGGTGTGGGCGGCATCGAGTTGGTGGCAATAGTCGCAACCGTCCAGAGAGGAGGTCATGGAGCCGCCGGCTCCGGAACCGTGGCCGTCACTGCTCCACTGGTCGTCCACGGCGTTCGGGGTTCCGTCACCGAGAGCCCCGCCCTCGGTGCCGGTGTGGCAATTCAGGCAACCGGCGCCGGCGCCACTGAACCCGGCATCGTGGGTATGGCATGCCGTACACCGACTGGTGCCGCTGCTGTCGTAATGTGAATCGAGGTTCCCTCCACTGTCGGCGTTTCGCCAGCGGGCGTCTCCGGAACTGTTTGCGGTGCGAGTGTGGCAGGCCTGGCAAACTCCGTCGACCTGGGTGGCGTTATCTTCGTTGACGTAGGACGCGGTGCCGGGAATACTGCTGTCCGCCACAGCACCATCCAGGGTTTCAAACCGGACCGGGCGGCTGCCGCTGTTCGGGGTTTCGACGGCGCCGTCGACCAGGTAGATATTCGTGGTGCGATGGGGCGTGTGGCACACCGTGCATCCGATCGCCCAGTTGCCGTACTTGCTGCTGGTGCTCTGGCTGGAATGAGTAGGCAAGTTGTGGCAATCGATACAGAGCTGGGACCCGTGGGTACGTCGCAGCAGCATACCGCTGCCGGCCGCCCTGTCTCCTACGTTGTTGACCCGGATCCCGTAGCCGAAATCGGTGGTGTGCCCATCGGCGTCGGTGGCCGCGATGGTCAGGTAGTGGCTGCCATTGTCCAGGCTCTGTGGGTTGATCCCGACAGTGGTGGTGTTCAGTTCGAATTCGAATACGGCACAGTCTGTTCCGCAATCGTAGTTGCCGTTCAGAATTGCCGGGTTGGTCGCACCTCCGTCCACCGACCAGACTACCGTGACACTGCCGATCGGACTATCGAACACCTGCAGTTTCACGGTATCCACACCGCCGATGATCGCGTTGCCGGAGGGAGCCAACGGCAGGATCATGGGAGCCAGGCCGTCACCGGCGCAAGCGCCTGTGTTGACCGGCCCGATGACTTCGTCCTGGGGCGCAGCGCCGGCAGACACACCGTCCGAATCGACGTAGTGGAACTGCAGCCAGTAATCCTGGCCTGCGAGCAGTCCGGGGATCAGGCACTGCCGTGGGGAGGGGCCGGAACTGCCGGCGCATGCCACCGTTCCCGGGAATGAATTCACGGTGTTGAACTGAACCTCGGTAGAGCCGTCGCCGTTGTCGTCCTCGCTGAACATACTGGTGGTGGTTATGAGGTTGCATGTGGTTGCAGCGGCGCTGTTGGCGTCGATGGTGGTGCCGTCCAACGCCAGCGCCGGGGCAGAGAGCAGGAGCATCACAACCAGGATTCCTGTTTTGGGGCGATTCATGGCCCGTCCACCGTCGCCGTGTTGCTGTCGGCGTAATGCACTCCGTGGCAGCTGAGACACTGCACAAATCCTGAACTATCGAATGCAAGATCATTGGACGGGTTGCCGTCCACGTCCGGAGATGATCCGCCGGCCTGCACCGTCCCGTTGCCGTCCAGCGGCTCCGCCCGGTCATACCCCAGGCCGTTGGCGTTGAGGCCGATACCGACCGGATGGCTCTTGTAGTTGCCGTCCCAGTTCCTGACCCCTCCTCCCGACACCAGATCCGAATCATGGGTCATGACCCAGTCCCTGTGGCAATCCCTGCAGAACCTGTCCACGGCAAGGATGTCTCCCTCATCCAGCCGCACCCTGAGGAACGGGTATGTCCCGAAGAACTCCCACTGTTCCCCGACCAGGAACGATCCTGCGTCGCCACCGGTAAAAATCACTTCCACGCCCGAGTCAAGAGCAACGGCGGTTCCGTTTCCCACCGGAACGGTCTGGGCCATCCAGGAGGTGCCGTTGTCCTTGGACCAGCGGAAGGTGGCGTCGGCCTGGCTGCCTGCGCCGTCCACCTCCAGCAGGTACCACACACCCAGGGCCCCGCTGAATGTTCCCTGGGATGCGACGGTGCCTGTCCCGGCCAGATCGATGACCTGGGCCGGCGAACCGATCTTCGGAGTTCCTCCCGCACTGGACGCGCCGGCATGCTGGTTATGGCAGGTGGAACAGACCACGTTGTCGCCCATTACGCGCAGATCCATCTCGGCCTGCTCCGGCCGTTGCGTGGAGTATGTCGCATGCAGCGCCGGGACGTCGAATGCATGGGAGGATCCACCGTATCCTGGAATTGCGCTGGCTGAATTCGGGATCGGAGTGTCATCGGCCAGGCCGGCCGGATTATGGCAGGACTGGCACAGGTTGACGTTGCCGGCTGACTGAGTGAGCGTTCCACCGGCTGCGTTGTGAAGCGAGTGACACTGTTCGCTGCATCCGACAACCAGCGATGTACTGTACCAATGCGGCGGATCGGAGCCATACACCACAGCACAGAGGAACACGCAGATCCCAAAAAGAACGATCGGTACTGCCGACGACCTACTCATACTGTGTACTATGAGTAAACGGCCGTTCAGAGAACGGCCCGATTCTCGGCCATGGTCCGAGCCGGCAATTGCCCCTATTGTAACCGGTTAAATCATCCAGTATGCGGTTGCCCCAAACCCGGTCTTCTCCCTGAGGGTCGCTGCCTGGCGGATGCAGCGTCAGGAACTCGTCGGCTTCCTGCACCACCGGCAGGATGTCCGGCGGCGAACCCTTGGCCAGGTTCAGCTTCGCGGCCGCCTGCTCACCTGCAACCCGGGATGCGGCGTCATCTCCCATATAGGACAGCAGTCCGGCGATGCTCTGTTGGTCGTACTGCACACCACCGATAGCCAGACTGTAGACCGGCCACAACTCTTCATGGCTGCTCCAGAACGATGTGTTTTTCTGACAGAAGTCGTCGTTGGTAATCGTCCCCAGCCCGCTGCCGTGCTGCAGCACCACCTCGGAGGGGAGTTGATCGCCCAGCTTCAGGAAAAACGTCTCATGAGCCTCGTCCTCGTCGTCCCCGTAAACGGTCACTTCAACATCGGATCCGGTGCTTCCTACAGGTATTTCCGTGGCTCCGGCGGCGTACGCGTAGTCCAGGTCTTCGGTGGCGGTACCGGCAACGGTGGAGAACTCCAGGGAAACCTCCTTACCGTAGGCGCAGTTCAGCCGGACCGGGAACGGCAGGTTCCGGATCTCTCCGGGATCTCCTTCATAAACGTCGCTATCGTCCACAACCAGAACCGCCGCACGAAGCGAACGCAGGACCAGGCCGTCTGCGTAGCCATCGTTAAAGTCACCACAATAGCGGGTCGAAAGAAGGCGGACCCGGATCCAGCCGGTGTTAGCAGGCGCTTCCCGGATGTCGTGCAGGCGGACCCATCGGTCCGTGGTGGTGATTTCGCCGGAATCGAACCGGTCCAGGACCTCGGAAGTATCCCCATGCAGGTATTCCACGACGATCCGGATTCCGTCCGAAGGCGCTTCGTCCCCGCTCCTTGCATAGCCCTCGAATTCGAATTCCTGTTCTCCGTCCATGATCCGGGCGGAGTAGGCGGACAGATCGATCACCTGTTCCAGTTCGGCGGTCCCGGTCTGCCCTGCGAAGAAGTACGCTTCCCCTTCCTGCGGTAGCGGCGGCTCGCCGGACGGATGCCAGTCGAATCCGGTGACCTCGGTCCAGCCCGGGATCCCGGAGTTTTCTGCCGGTTCTTCGGCTCCCGGGTTGCGCAGCAGGTTTGGCCCGGCGCAGACCTCGTTGTCCAGGATCGTTCCGACTCCGATGCCGTCACCGATCACGGCGCCCACAGGATTGTCGAGTACGACGGTGAACCGCTCCTCGTCCGGTTCGAGAACGGTATCGGGCAGGACCGGAACCGATAGCTCTCCCCGATCCTCGCCGACGTCGAATCTGATGGTACCGGAGGTTTCTTCATAGTCCTGCCCGTCCCGGGCGGTGTCATCCAGAGTCGTGTAATCCACTGTAACGGCGCCGTCGCTTGGACCGTTCAGAATAACCTCGAACACAGCCTGCACCGTATCTACGTCACCTTCGGTTACCGAAACGTCACCCAGATCAAGTTCCAGACTGATAGGCGACTGTATCCCGGTTCCGCTCAGGGCAACTGTAAGCGGCTCTCCATCGGCACTGGTCCCTACTCGCAGCTCCCCGGTACGGAGTCCGGCACTCTCCGGAGTGAAAACGATATCGAACGTGCACGACTGCAACGGATCGACAAACTCACCGCAGTCATTCGTCTGGGTGAAATCACCGTCAATAACGACACCTGTGATACCGCAAGGCGCCTGGCCATCGTTCCTGAGCTGAACGCTCCGCGGAATCGATGCGGTACCGATCTGCTGGTCTGCGAAGGTCAGTTCCGAATCGATCACCGGAACGGCCAACGGCCCCAGGTCCACCGGATCGGACGAGGTGATATAGATCTGCAGCTTTCCGGAGTTGGTGGAGGTTCCGATCAAACGGTCGTAACCGCCCGCGACGGCGATACCGTTCGGGGTCATGAACTGCCCCAGACCGTCTCCGTACTCCCCCAGGGTCTCCCTTACCGTCCCGTCCGGGTTGAAAGCCTGTATCCAGGACTGAAAACTGTCGCTGCCATAGATGACATCGTCTGGTCCGACCGCAACGTCCGCCAGGCTGACAAACTCACCGACTCCGGCTCCTGTAGCGCCGAAAGAGGAGGTCAGAACACCGGCTCCGTTGTAAACCTTCATCATCCCGTGGCCGGTGTCGGCCACTACCCAATGGGTATCGGACCAGTACCCTCCGGCCGGTGTCGCCGCCAACCCGTGCGGGGTGCGGCACTGCTCCGCGCCGTCTCCGTTGGATCCAAAGGAAACGACCTCCGTGCCCAGTTCATCGAAGACGGTAACCTTGCCGGACCTCCGGTCCAGAACTCCGTAACGACGGTTAGCATGATCGGAGGCAACGTCGATGATATCGCCCGGAGCTTCCATCAGGGTCCTAATCAGGTCGCCGGACCGGTTCCATACCTGGGCGCCGGTTTCCAAACCGACCAGGAGGTTGTCGTTCCAGTCCACTTCTATACTGGTGACTCCGTCCGCCGGTATCCGGTACAGGACCGTTCCCGAAAACAGGTTCAAAACCACGATTCCTCCTGCGGAACCGTCCAGCACGAACAGGCTGCCCATGGAGTCGGCTGTCACGCGCTGCGGCTGTGAGAGGGAACGATCCAGCCATTTCTCCGCCTCGGCGCCGATGACGGAGATGTTGATCGTATCGGAAGCAGGTCCACCGGAAGGGTCGGTCACGACACAGGTAACCACAACGGCGCCTGGAGGTCCGGCGATGAACACTGCGGCGCCTGCTGTCCCGGGCGTTACCGTGCCGGAATCGGCGGACCACTCGTAGGTCAGCGGGTCGTTGTCCGGATCGCTGGCGATGCAGTTCAGGTCGGACGTTTCACCGGTGTACAGCAGGACCGGATCGGCTGTCAACGATTCGATCACCGGCGGCTGGTTCGGATTCAGGGTGACCAGGATCTGGATGTCCTGCATGGTGGTCAACCGCCCGCCGCACATGAACCCGCCGCTGTCCGAAAGGATTGCCGTGATGGTGTACAACCCTTCGGTCATCGGTGCGCGCCAGTCGGTGGTGCTGGTGAACGGAGACCCTGAAACGCCGTCGTCGGTATTCTCGAAGGCGCCGCCGTCGGCAGACCAGTGTGGCAGGTCTGCCCGGATGTACTCCCCACAACCGGCGCTGCTGTCACAAATGTCGGGACAGTCCGGATCGTGACCGTCTACCTGCAGAGCAATCACTCCGCCTGGTGCTACGGCGGAAGTTGAAGCAGTGAGACTGTCTACGGCCGGGGCAACGTTGGCCAGGACGGCGGCGGGAAACAGCAGGAGGCATAGCGGCGACAACCAGCGCATTGCCGACGGACCGATGCAGTCCGATGTGCGTCGGCCAGGAATGCGCAAGCTGGTACTCATGTCGTTCCCCGTTCCGCGCGGGATTTTGGCGGGACGACCCCCCCATCATCGTTACGAGTCCAAATTGAATATAAGTCCCGAAGATAGGGCATTTAAAGTGGAACCAGCGAGCCTCTGGACTGGTTTCGTCCACAAGTAGCGACATATTACGGGTTTTCAGGAAAGAATCGCCCTGCACAGGCTCAAGAACGTAACAGTTTGCCTCGACAGTCCCGAAGTCCTTAAGATTGTCCGGTATGCATAAAGAAATCACATCGACCCTTTTCCGAGGAGCCGGAAGCGGCCTTGTGGCACGGACCGCCGGTATCGGGATCGGATTTCTTTCCCATGTGCTGCTTGCCCGTATGCTGCAGGCGGAGGAGTACAGCAAGTACATTTACGTCCTCACCTGGCTCAACGTCCTGGTGCTGCTGGGAAAAGCAGGGTTCGACACCGCAACACTCAGGTTCGTTGCGGCGTATCGCAGCGCCGGCGAGAACGGCCGGCTGCGAGGGTACCTGCGTCAGTCCCGTTCCATCGGGTTCGCCGTATCCATCCTGGTGGCCGCCGGGGCCGGGGCTACTGTAACCGCCCTGTCGGGCCGGCTGGACCCGATCCTCTATGCGGCTTTCCTGGTTTCCTGTCTCGCCCTGCCAGTAAACAGCCTGTTGGCGATCCGGTGCGCAGCGCTTCAGGCGATAAAGAAGGTGGTTCGCGCCGAACTGCCCCAATCGGTGGCGCGGCCGGCGTTGACGCTGGCCGGGGCATGGATCCTGTACAGAATCGCAGGTCGCTCTCCCAGGGCCGACGAAACCATGGTCGCCTATCTGGCCGCCGGCATCCTGGCGCTCCTGATGGTGGAGTTCTGGAACCGGTCGGTGTTGACCCGGGAACAGAGTACGGCGCCGCCGGAATACGAAACCGGGTTGTGGGTGCGAACCGCCGTTCCGCTGCTGATGATCTCCGGTTTCCACATGGTGCTGAATCAGACCGACACCCTGATGCTGGGGATGATCCGTACGACAGGAGAGGCAGGCGCCTACGCCGTGGCCAGCCGGGTCACCCAACTGATCTTCCTCGGCCAGTGGGCCGTGAACGCAATAGCGGCACCGATGATTTCAGAACTTCATCATGGAGGCGAGAAGGCGCGCCTGCAGGAAACGGCGAGCTACGCCGCCCGTGCAGCGTTTATGGTCACCGTTCCGCTGGCGTTCGGCCTGGTGTTCTTCGGCCGGCAGGTTCTGGCGTTCTTCGGCAGTGAATTCACCATCGCATGGCCTGCCGTTGCGATCCTCGGCGCAGGCATGCTTCTCAACGTGCTGTGCGGTTCGGTTGGGCTGCTGATGACCATGACCGGACACCAAAACGAGACGTCGAAGGTCCTGGGTGGTGCGGCTGTGTTGAACATCATTCTGAACGCGGTTCTGATCCCGCTTTTCGGTCTGATCGGCGCCGCAATCGCCACGGCGTTCACTGCCGCCCTATGGAACATCGCCCTTGTGGTACTGGTTCGGAAACGTCTGGGGATCCGGCCGTCCCTGCCGGGGTACTGACGGCTCAAAGCTTCTCAGGACAAAACCTGCCCTATCAACTCCTCCCAGCGATCGATGTGAGAATCGAGATTGAACCGACCGACCGACCGGGCAGCCGCTTCCCCCAGACGGCGGCGCTGGTTCCCGTCGACAAGCAACCGATCGATCGCCTCCGCCATCGCCTCCGGATCCTCCGGCGGGATCAGAACCCCGTCCTCCCCGTCCCGAACGATATCCGAAGGACCGGTGGGACAATCGGTGGCCAGTACGGGGAGTCCGCAGACCATCGCCTCAGTCAGGACGTTTCCGAAACCTTCCGTTCTTGAAGACAACACGAACAGAGTGGCGGCCCTGAGCACCGGGAACGGATCTTCGACCCAACCGGGCATCGATACCCTGCTGTCCAGTCCCAGTTCCGAACGCTGCTTCTCCAGCGCCGGGCGTTTCTCGCCCTCTCCCAGGATCACAAGGTCGACGCCGGTATGGTTCCCGGCCACCTGGGCAAACGCCTGCAGCAGCAGATCGAAACCTTTCTTATCGGACAGCCTGCCGGCGGCGACTATGTACGGCCGTTCCGGAACCGGTGGACGGTCCTTCTGGGACGCCTCCACCGCCTGAGGCGCCAGAGGGTTGTGGATCACTTTGCGCCTCTCCTCCGGGATCCAGGAGAAGGATCGGTCCATACCGGTGCTGATGCTCACCACCCGGGCTGCTTTCGGATACGCGTATCGACGCAGGCGGCGCCAGAACGGACCGCTTCCGTACATGGCGGGAACGGCCCTCTGGGTCACGATCACCGGGATCCCAAGTGGCGAGGCTGCCAGAACGGAGAGGATGTTGACTTCGTCGATAAACGAGATCACCAGGTCCGGAGCGCTCTCCCGGAACCTCTCTCTCAACCGTCGGACTCTCCGCAGGTTGTTCCGCAGTGCCGATACCAAACCCCTGGAACCCTGCCCGAGATCCATGCCTATCCTGTTCACCGACCGGTCCAGCAGGTAGCTGTCCTGCACCGAACCGTCCAGGGTAACGACGGTAACCGGGTACCCGCGGGCCGCCAGGCCGCCGGACATGAGCGTGCAGACCCTTTCCGCACCACCTCCACCCAGGGACATGATGGTCATCAGGACCGACGGTTTATGGATCACGGCGTGCTCCATACACTCAGATCACGTCCCAGCCGATCCCCCAAACGGCGGATGTCGGGGCTGCATTCCTCCACCAGACGGACCCTGATAGCCGGATCCAGCCTGGCCCGGTCCTGAAATCGGGTATTCCATGCCATCAACCTGCGGCGCAGCTTTCCGCGGCTCTCATATCGTGGAAATACGGTCCTGCCGATCTTTCGGAACCATGCCGGTGGCCGTTTGAGGAAGGTCTGAAACGCACGGTTCCTTACGCCCTTGTTCGGATTGACAACCTCGAACCCGGGAACGAACTCAGGATCCACTTGCAGGAACTCCAGGGTGGAACGGTAAACTTCGTCGGTTCGGGCCACAAAATCGTCGAACAGGATCACCTTGACCTGTTCCTCGGAGAACGTGTCGAAAAACCGGCCGACCTGGTCCACGTACCGGGTGATCTCCCGATAGAACAGCATCTGCGGAAATGAAACCTTCCCCGGCAGGCGGAGGCCGGCCTTGCGGTCTTCCTCCGCCTCCAGCGCTTCCTCGAAATCCGGGATCACTTCGTCGCCGTTGTACAGAAGCTGGCTGTGGAGGGAGTACATGGCATCCACCGGGTTCCTCAACATGATCAGGATCCTGGCGTCAGGCTCCCAGGCCTTGATCTCCTCCGCAGCCTTCCGGGTGTAGAGATACCAGACCGACCCGTCCCCTATCCGGGTCTCGCCCTCGACGTTCGAGAAGAACCAGTTCAGGTACTGTTCTTCCGTTAGCCGCGGGACCCTCACCGGCATGTCGCTTCCAAAAAAATTGATTTCCTTTTCTTCGGGAATAAAGATGTCAGGGTGGCGCCTGAGATAATCGCACATGGCAGTAGTGCCGCTCTTTGCCGCTCCGACGACGAAGAAGTTCGGTTTCACCATTCCGGAACACCCCGGCCGCACTCCCAACGGCTTGCTGGAGTACAATCGACCCTGCCCGGCAGCCGGGTGAAAGAGGACCGATGCAAAGAAAAGCGATCTTAACATAATGAAAATTGCCTTCCTAGCACGTTCGCTGGACTACGGAGGATCCGAGCGTCAACTGGTGGAACTGGCCTCGGGGCTGACCGCCAGGGGACATGAAGTCCGGGTAGGTGTGTTCTATCCAGGCGGACCGCTGGAAAAACTGTTGGCCGAGCGCTCGATTCCGGTCCATCACTTCAAGAAAAAAAACCGTTGCGAAACGATCCGGTTTCTCATGAGGGTCCGAAAATGGCTGCGGTCGTTCTCTCCGGAGATTGTCCATGGCTATCTGATCGCCCCGAACCTGGCGACATCGATACTGAAACCGTTCCTGCGACCGGCAAGGATCGTCTGGGCGTCCGGGCCTCCTTCATCGATTTCGACCGTTACCCCCGTCACGAGAAATGGTCGTTCCAGGCCGGACGGTTCTTCTGTCGCAGCGCAGATCTGGTGCTGGTGAACTCCCGGGCCGGCCGAAGTAATTGCAAGCTACCGAGATTACGAAGAGACCAAAACATCAACTGGGGGCTGGCCACGCATGGCCGAAATTGCCATGATCGCGCGGAGGCACAACGGATCGCGGGACGTTAATTATATCAGCTACAAACTACGGGAGACATTCGCGCGTGTAAAACCCGCAAGGCGTCTTATCGACGCCGTTACCTGGAAAATAAGCGGATTCCAGCCGGTTATGGTTCAAGGTTGGCCAGATTAATCCTCCGGCCACGCTTACAAACCCACCGATACTCAAGATGAGCACATTTTCGCGGCGACTCCGAAATGGAAAAATGCTTTGGAAAGCCTTGACGTTCGGGGAGCCGGCACCGGTTCTTTGGACCGCCTTGCGCGGCCATGTGCGTCCGATGCCGGAGCGCATGAAGCGGATTACTCTACGGCACTACGCACGGTGCCATGGATTGCGGACTTTTATCGAGACCGGCACCTTTCGCGGGGAAACGATCGAGTTCATGTTGCCGCACGTGGATCACATCTATTCGGTCGAGTTGTCGGACCAGTTGCACGCGGCTGCTTTGGAAAAATTCAAGGATCAGCCGCGCGTGCATCTGTATAAAGGTGACAGCGCGACCGTTCTTCCGAAAATCGTCCAGGTGTTGGAGCGCCCTGCGCTGATTTGGTTGGACGCCCATTATTCGGCCAAAGTCACCGCCCATGGTCCCGAGGAAACGCCGATTCTCGCTGAACTGCGCGCAGTCTTCGGATGCTCAAAGGCGCCGCACGTGATCTTGATCGATGATGCCCGCGAATTCGAAGACAAGAGCACGTATCCCGCCTTGGATGAGGTGCGTAAAACTGCGGAAGCCAACGGTTACGACTACGAATGCTGCTTCGATCTGATCCGGCTTACACCCCTTTAGGGAAAGTTTGCTGAGGTGAAAGATAAACAGCACGCTACCGGAGTAGAAGAAGCCAGCATCTGGGATCAATGAGCAAAGGCTTTCTGTATGCGGCGACGGGAGATCGATTTCGGAAAGAGGCTCGCGTCTCCGCTTTGCGGGTGAGGGAACTCATGCCCGGAGTGGCCGCTGGCCATCGCCTCGGATCGGGAGGCCAGAGGGGAACTATTCGACCATTGGCTCCCGATCGAGAATCCGCAGCGGGACCTTCCGCCAGCAAGATCGCGCCTCTGGCCAAACGCCTTTCAAGCAGACGGTGTTTCCTCGACACCGACACTTATCTTTGCGAGGCCGTGCCCGAGTTGTTCGAATTACTCGACGCTTGCGACATCGCCATGGCGCACGCGCCGATGCGCGTGACGGGAAGTGTCCCGGTGCCGGGCAGTTTCCCCGAATGCAACAGCGGGGTGGTCGCTTACAACATCAACGATCGGACGAAAGCAATGTTCGCTGCCTGGGAAAAATTTTACGCCGGGCATTTATCCTCCACCGGCCAGCCGGATGATCAACCGGCCCTGCGTCGCGCACTTTGGAAGAGCGAAACAAGGCTGGCCGTGTTCCCCGAATATAATTTTCGTTTCTGTCCTGCCGTCCTTCGCCGGACGCGGACCGGTGAAAATTTTGCACGGACGGCACCACGCCATGGCCGCGTTGGCCGCGGAAATCAACCAGAGCGGGAGTCCGCGCGTTTTCCTGCCCCAATTGCGGGATGCTGGCCCCCGCCGTTTCCGCATTTTGAGCGGGCCGGGCGGTCGCCGGTTTTTGGTTTGGGCTCGACGCCGTTCTGCGCCAAATGGATCGGCAAGTTCTGGGACGGGCTGCAGGCCAGATGCGGGCGAACAACCGATGAAACAGTCGCGGGTGAAAGTTGCTTTCGTCTACGCCGGCGGGCGGCTCGGGCGCGATGCGCAGGGGCCGTCCGATTTTTTTTACGGGGCGCGGGAGTTGGCGCACAGGGCCGGTTGGGACGTGCGGCTGGTC
>CAWBPP010000017.1:0-5455 GCA_963790785.1 Candidatus Polarisedimenticolaceae bacterium | reverse complement strand
GGGAACCGGGACCTGCCCTTGCCGTAGCAGCAGTTCTGCGCCAGCGGCAGGTGGTTCAACCTGGGCGACCACCGGCAGGGTAAAAACCAGCAGGGATGCGACGCACAGGACCCGCACCGCCGTGTTACCGGACCGCACGATCATGCCTGGCCATCCATAACGCACACCAAACCCTCGTCCCGCGTGGCGCCGATCCACCGACGGGTTTTGTGAATATAAAGGCAGGACGGCACACCGTCAAGTGGAACTTGTTGGAAAGGCAGGAGATAGCTATTCGACCAGCAGAACAACCACCGTGATGTTGTCATCGCCGCCCTGGGCGTTGGCCGCTTCTATAAGCTCCCGGCAAGCCGCCTCCGGGCTGTGGGAGCACTTCTCCATAATGGTTCGGATTTCCCCGTCATGGAGCATCGTATTCAGGCCGTCGGAGCAGAGCAGGAACAGATCCTTCGCCTTAATCGGCTGTTCCAGGAGATCCACATCGACCTCGGTCCGGTTCCCCAGCGCCCGGGTGACGATATTGCGCCAGGGATGACGCTGGGCGTCCTCGGCGGATAGCAGTCCGAGTTTGACCTGCTCGTTTACCCATGAGTGATCGCTGGTGAGCCGGGTCAACCTCCCTCCGCGGACCAGATACGCCCTGCTGTCTCCCACATGCCCGATGATGGCGCTGTTTGCGGTCATGGCCAGCGCCACCAGGGTTGTGCCCATCCCTTGCCGTTCGGCGTGGTCTTCCACTGATGAGCAGATCCTGCGGTTCGCCTCGGCGATCGCCTCCCGGATGGAGCGCGCCGTTCGTGCTTTTCGTTCCTGTTGCGGCCCCTCGGCTATGGAATCCGGCCAGCCGCTGTTACGAAGGGCGGCGGCAAGAGTCACGATGGCCAGTTCCGAAGCTACCTCCCCGGCGGCATGGCCGCCCATGCCATCGGCAACGGCATAGACACCGATTTCAGGGTCGACGAGATACTGATCCTCGTTGGATTTCCGGCGACGGCCTATATCGGTGGCTCCGAACGCCTGGTGGCTCATCGGTGGTCTCCACGATTGACGGCTCGCCTGGTTTTCGGTTTATCCGGAACCTGGGAGGAGCGCAGCTCTTCCAGCTTGGCCAACGCCGCAGGTTCGGTGGGGTCTGACGCCAGGATCTCCTCCAGCAGAGATTCTCCCTCCCTGACGTCGCCCAGGCTGAGCAGGGCGAACGCCAGGTTCAGCTTGGGGATGATGTAGATCGGGTTGATGGCGAGCCCGTTCCGGAACGACTCCACCGCTTTCTCCAACTGGTTGAGTTCGAACAGCGTGACCCCTCGAAAATTGTATAAATCGGGATAGGTCGGGTTCAGCTCGATGGCCGCATCGATTCGAGCCAGGGCCTGTTCGTATTCTTCTTCCTTCAGAAGTTTCAGCGCCTTGCGGTGATGATCCTCGAACAGGTCCGGCACGAACAGGAACGCCTGGTGGAACGCGTCCCGGGCGGATGTCATCGATTGCCGGCGCAACGCGTCGATGCCGGTCTCGAACGGCGTGCGGATTGTCTCGATCTTTATTTCACAGGCATGCCGGAAGGCGTCCGCCGCCTCGTCGGCGCGGCCCATGCCGAGGAGACAGAACGCCTTTGCGACCCAGGCGTCCAGGTACTTGTCGTGGTCGGCGATCGCCCGGCGGTATTGCTCCACCGCTTCCTCGGGCCGATCGATCCGTTCCAGCGCCCGGCCGTAACGGTAGCGGATGTCCGGATACGTCGGGCTGACCTCCACGGCGTGGGCGTACTCGTCCAGAGCGTCTCCCACGTCGCCCTGTTCCTCAAAACGCTGGGCCGATTCGAGATAGGTCAGGGTCAGGTAGTAGCCGGCAGTCCTTCTGTCGCTGGCGGTCATGTTTTCGTCGGATTCCAACGCCTTCCTCAGGAAGTCCGCCGCCTGCTTGTACTCCTGCCGGTAGTAGTGATAGATCCCGGACTTGACATGGTAATTGCCCAGGAGATTCCTTATTTCCTTGAGCAAGCGCATCGGTATTCCCTCAATGTTTCTTGAACGAGACCTTCGAGCGTTGTTGCCTCAGGTCGTTGTTTTTCTTGGCCATTCGGCGGACGATTTCCGGAACGTTCTTGTCTTTCGCCAGGAACTTGAGATCCCGGCTGTTCAGACGGGAAATGAAATTGGTGGAGATGCCCGGCGGAGTCCGGGGATTGCGCACCAGGCACAGGGCCACCGCGTAGTTCTTGGTCCATTCGCGGTTGGCGCCGATGGCCCGCAGGACCTCGTCGCGGACGTTCCTCATGGCGGCGATCGCTTCGACTTCACCCTCGGGCATGCGGGGGTTTTTCAGCACCGCCAGGGCGACAAGACGATTGGTGTCCCGGATCAGAATCGTGCGCTCCTCACGGCCTCCCTTTATTGCCAGAATTGCCTTCTGGGAGGTATTGAGGGTCATGATCTTCTGGTAGGCGCCGCGGATTTCGTCGGAAACGTCCGCCTGCTGAAACTCTTCGCCGCCTGATATCTCGCTGGCGGTCATCAATTCACCGATGTCCACGTTCAGGATCCGGGCGACGTCTTCGATGGTAATGTCGTCGTCTTCTTCAGGTTCTGCTTCTTCCGCGGTGGCCGTCGGCTCTTTTTCGGCCTCCATCCGCCGCTCGGCTCTGTCACGGGTCTCCTCGATCCAGTTGCGCTGATCCGCCCGAAGAGCCTGGTTGGCCAGGAGCCGGTCCATGAGGGCCGGCGTTGCGAGCAAGCGCTCCTGGTTGGTCAGCAGCAGGGCCAGGATTTCGTGATCGGTGGAGCCGGCCAAGATTTCCAGCGCCTCGGCCGGGGCCGTTGAGTTGTAGGCGATCCGCGCCGCCACGGTCCCGTTGCCGTCAGTGACTGCAGTGCGGCTGAAGTAGGTCAGTACTTCCGGCGCACACTCTTCGGAGCCGAGCAGATCGTCCAGCGTATCGTTATCCAGCCCGGCCAGGCTTGCTGCTGCGTCGTTCCGGATCGTTTCATCGTCGTCTTTCAACAGGAAAACGAAGAGCCGGACCAGATCGGTGCGGGGGATCGGCAGAGCTCCCCGGGCGGCGGCCGTCTTGGCCGGCAGCGGGGCGGTCCCGTCCAGGATCCGGGCAACCAGTTCGGCCATCGGGTTTGCAGTCATCACTCCGTCCTGCTCTCCGGCGTCAGCCGGTGCTGTCTCAACGGTATGCCGTCATTTGCCAGTGGTGTCGGTTCGGCGCCGCCGATTTTGATCAGCAGCGCACCTCCGTCATCAGCATCGATCAGGAGGAAGTGGTCGCAACGGAACCCCAGGGTGATGCCGGCCGCCATACGGTCCAGCAGTTCCACCTGGCGGTTATCGCAGTTCAGGCGCCCGTTGGTTGGCCGCGCCAGGGTGATCTCCACCTCGAGGGGGCCGGGTGATGGCGCCGCCACGGGAACCGGCGCCGGGTCGGTGTTCTCTTCTCCGACGGCGGCAGGTTCTTCTTCTTGCGCTTGATCCGCCGGCGGATCCGCGGCGCTCCTGTCCGGTGCTTGAGATGGGATAGTTATCTCCGGCTCCCCGGCTTGTTCGGGGGCCGCCACGTTTCCGGAGAACAGGATCCACCATCCGGCTGCCAGCACCACGATTGCCGCCAGGACGGCAACCATGGTCAGCAGGAGCCGCTTGCGGTTCCTGACCCTCCCCGGATCGCCGGAGCTCTCCCCGGCGCCGGTAAAGCGTTCGCCGAATTTGCCCCGGAGCGGTTCACCCTCCGCCATCCCCGGACCGATGTTCTGGGCTTGCTCCTCCAGCAGGTAGGCATTGACCATGTCCTCTTCGTCCACGCCGATATGCTGTGCGAAGGCCCGGACGAACCCTTTGTTGAATACGCCGCCGGGAAGACGTTTGAAGTTGTTCTTCTCCAGGGCATCCAGGTAACGGACATTGATCTTGGTGGACTCGGCGATCTCCCGAAGGGAAATTTTGCGAAGTTCCCGCTCCCGTTTGAGATCTTCACCAAAGCTGGACATTTATTACCCCGGCCGATGGTTCGTTGCGAACCCTTGTGGATTCTAGGGACTGGCTCGTAAGCCTGTCAACCGGCGCGTGATTCCGGTCAATCCTTGCCCTCATTCGGTTTTATCCCCCTGCAGCCGTCTGGCCTGGATCTCCAGCAGCGGCGGCAGCGCGCCCTGGTCCAGGAGTCGTCGGACCTCCTCCCGCGGGAGGTCGGCCAGCACCGTCAGGGCGGTGTGCACCGGGGTACACCGGTGGTTGACCAGTACGACCCGGACCGGAACAAGACCGCCCCACCGGTGGTGCTCCGCCACCAGCCTCAGCACCTCCGGCGGCAGATCCTCATCCTGGAGAATTCCCATCAGGTCGTCGCCCGTGATCCTGGGATTGCTCAGGAGGGCGCCGAAGACCGTCGGCTCCCGGAGGTTTGCGAGATCGCCCAGCACCGCCCGGGGCGCCACCCGGGCCAGTGCAACCTGCTCCCCCAGCGTCAGACGCTCCACCCGCAGGGCAAGCCTTTTCTCCGCCAGCTTGCGCTCGTAGGCAGGCACCCGCGTGTCGGTGCAGACCTGGGCAAGTTTGCGCCAGGGCAGCCGGTCTAGCCGGTCAATGCTGCTCGCCATGTTTCTGAATATAGTGCTCCGGACCGGTTCAGGACAGGAACAGAAGGGCGATGGCGTTATTCAGCGCATGAACCAGGAACGGTGCGGCCAGGGAGCCGGTCCGGAGCCGCAACCAGGCGAGAGCCATTCCCATGAATGTTAGGGTCGCTACCAGGACGATCCCTCCGGCTGTCATGTGGAAGAGACCGAAACTGATCGCTGTTGCGGATATCGCCAGCACCCTTGGCGCGCCGGCCAGGACCCGCACCAGCAGGACCTCCCGGAAGAACAGCTCTTCCACCGCCGGGGCCAGGAGTACCGCTACCAGGAAGACCGCTATGACAGCCGGACCCCGGAACCAAGGTCCGGGGCGCCGGAATAGTTTTCCCCGAGCCAGCCGCCCAGGGAGGTGCCGGCCAGGTTCGCCAGCAGGATCGCCGCCAGCGCAGCGGCAGCCGGTGCGACGTGGCTGCGGCGGACCGCCAGACCGATCCGCCCCCTGAACAGGAACAGCAGGAGCCCGCTCACCGTCAGGAAACCGGCGGCGGAACACAAGGCCAGGACCATGAACGCTCCCGGCGTCGGCCCCGTCTCGGTGATCCGGATCCAGCCGTCGCCGCCTGTGGCCAGGACGGCGAGTTGGGAAAAGACGGTTGCCAGCGCCAGGGCGAACAGGGTGATCACCAGGCCGCCTAAAGCTCCCGGGTCCGCCGGCTTCCTGAAACTGCCCTGATACCGGTCCATCACGGCTGCAAACTATCATAAGGCGTTTGCCGGTGTGATAGCTTAGTTACGAACCTTGAGGGCCGGTTGTTGGATTCTCAACAGATCATGCTGATGCTGCCCATGTGGTACGTGGTGTTTCTTTTGTCCATCAC
>CAWBPP010000016.1:0-122840 GCA_963790785.1 Candidatus Polarisedimenticolaceae bacterium | reverse complement strand
ATCCTAGACAGTTTGGCGGCGAAGTTAAGGTGGACTCCATGGTTCATTATGCCGCCGTTAGCGCCTGCCCCGAGTAGGGGCGGAGCCCCGAATCGGGGGCAGGCGGGCGCCGCGATTTATACCCCTCCATCGGCGTCAATCCATCATGTGCCGAGTGAGGCCTTTCCTCGTTGTAGTACCTGATCCAGTTTCCGATGCCCTCCCTGGCTTCTGACCCGGTCTCAAATCCCCGCAGATAAACGCATTCGTATTTCAGCGATCGCCACAGCCGTTCGATGAAGATGTTGTCCATCCAGCGGCCTCTACCGTCCATAGAAATCCGGACGCCGCGATCCTTCAGCACTTGTGTGAAAGAGTAACTGGTGAATTGGCTGCCTTGGTCCGTGTTGAAAATCTCGGGGGTACCGTACCGATCCATCGCTTCTTCTAGCGCTTCGACACAGAAGCTAGGATCCATCGTATTCGACAGCCGCCACGACAGCACCGCACGGCTCGCCCAGTCCATCACGGCGACGAGATACAGGAAACCACGACGCATCGGAATGTAGGTGATGTCGGCACACCACACCTGGTCCGGATGATCGATCTTTTTGTCGCGCAAAAGATACGGATACACGCGATGCTCCGGATGCGGTTCTGATGTGCGTGGAGCCTGATAAATCGCTGCCAAGCCTATCTTGCGCATCAAACGCCGGATCCGCTTTCTGCCGACCCAATAGCCTTGCCGGCGCAAGTGCCGTGTCATTTGTCGAGACCCGTACCACGGCGTCTCGAGAAACTGTTCGTCGATAATGCGCATCAGGTCAAGATTCAGCATGCTCTCGCCTTTGCCTTCGAAGTAGAAGGAAGACCGAGCGATGTTTACGAGCTCGCACTGACGGACGATGCTGAGCCTGCGGTGATTCGGTTCGATCATCGCTACCCTCCGATCGTGGCTCAGCGATCGAAGGCTTTCGCCAAAAAATCCTTCTCGATGGTCAGCTGCCCGATTTTGGCGTGCAGCTCCTTCACCTCGGCATCTCTGGAGTCCTTTCTGGACCCCTTACCGGAGAAGATATCCGGCAGGCCCTCCCGGGCCTGCTTCTTCCATTGCGTGATCATGTTTGGATGCACGTCGTATTTGGACGCCAGCTCGGACATTGTGTGCTCTCCAGCCAGCGCCTCCAGGGCGACCCTTGCCTTAAATTCCGCTGTAAACTTCCTGCGTTTCCCCATTGCTCCGTTCCCTCCTTGGGAATGCTCGGAGCCACCTTAACAAACTGTCCGAAATCCGGGGTCCACCTCTAACAATCACTCCCAACCAGATAGCTAGATATCTCATCATTGGATTGCCACCTCCTCGCCTAGCTTGCGTTGCTTCATTTCTTTCTTAGAGACTATCCTAATTTCAGCTGAGGAATCACACCGGGGCCCACAACACATTGCATCGATGCAGCAGGTCGCCTCAAGGCAAATTCACCTCTCACTAATTACCTTGTCCAGAAGGTACGGTTGGTTCCATGAATTGGGAACTTTTCATCTAGCAAGAGCGACGATTCTTTCCGCTAGCAGCTTATGATTCTTTTATAATTTCATCTCCGTTCTCCGGATTTGCGCCTCCGCATTGTTCATGACTTCTTCAACAGTGATAACATATTTTAAGGAAATGCGAACGTTGAGATCCAATTCTATTATGCGCCAACCATCTGAATAGAGCCAATATTTCTGACAGCTCGCTGAGGTGGCCCCCTTCACTGGCCCGTTTATAACTGCACAAATACTACCTCTGCGCTGCTCCCAATCGCTGGCCCAGGTTGCGATCTCCGCTCCACAGCCAGTCCAGAAGTTGCTGCTTGTCACGCCGTAAGGTTAATCCTTATCTTCGCTGACTCCAGAAATGCCGATTCGCGAAGGCATGGCCGGACCCTGATTTGAGATAGCGTTCAAAACTTTGCGCAAGCTGCCTTGTCTCGAAGGCAATGTAGAGTTTCACCTTCCAAGGTCTATCTCTGGCAGTAGACCTGTTCTCTCCCGCATTGTGCTGAATGAGGCGTCTTTGAAGATTTGAAGTATGACCGGTGTAACGCACCCCCGGGTTACGGAGACTCTCCAGGACGTAGGTGTAGTACACATTTCCATCCTTGGGAGGCGGAATGGGACGGTGAAGCCTACGAAGCACACGAAGTGTGCGGAGTAGGCCCCCCTTCGCTCACCTTCGCTCACCTTCGCTCCCTTCGGGAGCTTCGGTGAGCTTCGGTGAGCTTCGGTGAGCTTCGGAGGGCACCCTCCATAGCTCGCTCCGCGAGCGACGGAGGGTGGTGGAGGCGGCGGGAATCGAACCCGCGTCCGAAAAAGTTCGTACTACAGCTTCTACACGTTTAGCCGACTCATTGTTTTTCTCACCACAGGCCCGCTGAACGGCAAGAGAGCTAGTGGCCAGCCTGTAAATTTCACCGGTCGCTTCCAGGCGCGGGCGTCCGGCTATCCCGAATTAACGGCGTTCCGTCAGGTCGCCTCGGGCGGGCTACCTGGGGAACGTCGCAGCTTTAAGCTGCGAGGGCGTAGTTGGTGTTGCCAGCTACTAGTGTTTTGACCTGTTTAACGAGGAAGTCACCTCGACGTGCTACTGCAGCCTCTGCTTTCCCGTCGAATCCAGTTCGCCCCCGGATCGACTTCGAGACTCATAAGGATAAATAACACCGCATGAAGGAGATGACAAGGCGGGCTTTGAGAATCGGAACAGGGCGACGATTTCCCCCCAGATCTCGCCAACCCCATTCCGACAGCTCGGGGATGAATTACGGCGGAACCCGCAACCTGTCCAGCACTGATTTATAAAAGTCCTGATTGGAGGTGTTTCAGAAAATCGACTTCATTGGTGGCATTCCTAAGCAAGCCCATGGTTTCTTGCCGCTGCACCAGTTTTGCAAGGCGACCCAGAATCCGGACATGCCGGGACGGGTCGTCCTCCGGACCCAGGAGCAGGAAGACCATGTCCACCTTCCCCATGACGGGGTCGCCGAACGGGATCTCACGGTGCAGACGGGCGACCCCGATGATCGTTTCGGAGCAGCCATCCCAGCGTGCGTGGGGGAATGCGACGCCGCCGCCCACTGAGGTGCTGTGCACAGCTTCCCGCTCCAGGAGGAGGCGCAGCGGCTCGTCCACCTGGGGAAGAAAGCCGGCCTGATGGAGGGCTTCCACCTGGGTTCGCAGGAGATTCTCCACCCCGGCGACCTCCAGGCCCAGATGAACCGCTTTGATCCGGTGGCGCATAGGCACCATTGATATCAGATTTTTTCCTAAAGCGTCAGTTTGAAGCCGGCGTAAGCACCGCGACCTGGCGCGCCATAGCCCAGAACCTCCTGGTATTCCTTATCCAGGACGTTCTCGATCCGGGCGTTGATGCGAACCCGGCGGGTGGCCTGCCAGCCGGCGGCCAGGTTCAGGAGGGTGTACTGCGGCAGTTCCACACGGAAAGCCGGGAAGGCGGAGAAATCCAGATCCTCCCGCGTTCCGACCTGAACCAGGTCCAGGTTCAGCCCGAGGCTGTCCTTCACCTGGAAGTGGACATTCATGGAGATCTTGTTCCCGGGCCTGCGGAGCAGTTCCTCGCCGGTGGCCTGGTCTTCGGTTTCGGTCAGGGTGTACCCGAGCATCATGTCGAGACGGTGGGTCGGCTCTGCGGAAACGGTAAACTCGATCCCCCTGGTCTCTGCCCGGGCTATGTTGCCGTAGGTGAACGATCCCTCATCGAACTGGATCAGGTTTTGGAAATCGTTCTGGAACCAGGTCGCTCCCAGGGTGACTGCTCCGCCGGCCAGCCGCTGTTCGATACCGGCGTCCCAGCCTGTGCTTTCCTCCGGCGCCAGATGGACGCTCCCGAAGGAGGAGTACAGCTGGAACAGGGACGGCGCCTTGAACCCGGTTCCATAGCTGCCTTTGAGGCGGGTTCCGGAATCTCCGGGTTTGATGGAGAACGCCCCCCGGAAGGTCGCCTCCGGCCCGAACCGGTCGTGGTCATCCACCCGGAACCCGAGAGTGGCAACCGCGGTGGCGCTCACGTTGATGCGATCCTGGAAAAACAGACCGCTGGTCCGGGCTGTTTGGCGGTCAAAGATATCGGTGAACGGTCCGAAGAGGCCGTCGGAGAAGTACGCCGACTCCCCTTCCTCTTTGTCCGACTCCAGCCCGAATACCAGATTGTGGTTCTCGCCCAAACGCAACCGGTTCTGCCACTCGAACTTAAGAAGACGGCTTTCGAACCTGCTGCTGTCGAGGTCCATAGGGTGGTCGGCATCCACCGGGTTATCTGAGGTTCGTTCGAAAGCGGTGAGAGAGACGGCGAAAGTCTGGCTCCATCCTCCGTCCATGAGCGACAGGTCACCCTTGGCCCGCAGGGTGAGCTGTTGCATGGCACTGATACTGTTCGGATCATCTCCGGAGGCGCCGCCGAAGTTGTCCAGGTCGGTGTCGGCATCAACACCGGTCACCGTCAGGTCCAGGCCGAAGTTCTCCTCCGCCTGGTAGCCGAACCGGACCGACAGGGAGCGGTTGGTGTAGCCGTCTTCCTCACCGTTTCCGTCCCTTTCGTCCGCAGCCGAAATACCGTCGGTGTCCAGGTGGGCGATGGCCACCGAATACCAGGCACGGTCTCCGCCACCTTGAACACCGGCGGTTTCCCGTATGGAGGAGAACGATCCTCCCTCCGCCGACAGGTACCCGGTGGTTTCGCCCCCTCCCCGTTTGGTGATGATGTGAATCACTCCGCCCAGGGCATCGGAACCATACAGCGTGCTCTGGGGACCCCGGAGGATCTCGATGCGGTCGATGTTGTTCACCGCCAGGTTGCCGAAATCAAACCCCCTGGCGGGGGAGATCGGATCGTTCGCCTCCACACCGTCTATCAAAACCAGCGTATGCTCCGAATTCGCCCCGCGCAGGAATACCGCAGTCGTGCCGCCGGGCCCGCCGTTCCGGGCAACCTCCAGGGACGGCACCGACCGCAGTGCATCCAGGACCATTACTTTCCCACTGCGCTCAAGATCCTTGCCGGTAATGACGGTCACCGAACTTCCGACCTGCTCCTCCGGGATTTCCTCACGATGAGCGGTGACCACAACCTTTTCCACCTGGTCCGACGGGAGCGGGTCTGCCGCGGACACCGGCACGCAGATCACCAGCGCAAGGAAAATCAATGTGGGCGCTATGTCTAAACGGTTCATGCTCGAACCCCCTTTTCCTCGAGGGGTGAAACCTTCGTTCACGCGAGCAGGTCTTCTGGCTTCCGGATCGTCCTAGCGGCCGGACCTTCCCACCCCTTGGGGGCAGTGGTATTCCCGGCTTTCGTCCCCGGTTACAGCGGCGGGACCGCGACGGATTTGCACCGTCTTCCCTTTCAAGGCGTCATGCCGCTCGCGAGAGATCATTGTTGATGGAGAGGGAGTTGAAGTCAACTGTGTCCCTGAAATAAAAAGGGCCAGGCGAATGCCCGGCCCCTTAGCTTATTTAAGGATAAAGCGGAATGTCCCTAATTAATCATCCTCGGTCGCTTTCTTGTACTCTTCCAGCCTCTGCTTTTCGGCTAACAATCTTGCCTCTTCCGCGGCTATCTCCGCCTTCTGCTTGGCGTCCAGTTCGTCCATAGCCTTGTTGTGCTCACCAACCTCAATATTGGTCTTGACCTCTTCGATCGCCTTCTTGATGGAGGCGGACGGCTTCAGCTTGTATGCGGTCTGGTAGCTTTTGAGGGATTCCTCCAGTCGCTTCTGCTTCCGCAGGACAAAGCCGAGGCTCTCATGAACCAGAACATTGTTGGCGTCGCACTTGTCCGCCTGCCTCAGGCTGGCCTCGGCGCCATTCCAGTTGTCTATGGCGATCTGGGCTTTGGCCTTGTTCACCATGGCGAAGCAGTAGTCCGGCTTCAGGGTCAGCGCTTTCGTAAAGGAGCGCTCGGCCTTGCCGTAGTCCCCGGCGCCCAGGGCGGCCCGGCCTACCAGGTTGATGGCGTCGAAGTTACCCGGTTTAAGGGCCAGAAGCCGCTCGGCGGCGGCCAGCGCCTCGTTGTAGGTTGAGGCCTTGGACGCCTTGTCCCTCTTGCCCTTGCCGACCTCCATGAGAGACTCGGCCAGAAGCTGATTGTTGGTGGCGCTTTTCGGGTCCGTGGCCAGCGCCTTCTTCAGACAGGAGGCCGCCTTGTCGTGATGGCCCATCTTGAAGTAGGACACCCCCAGGGAAGTCATCACCGCTTCCGTCGGTTTCAGCGACCTGGCATTCTCCAGATCGCTGATCGCCTCGGACCATTTTTCAAGGGCGTAGTATGCCTGGCCGCGGGTGGAGTAGAACGCCGGTTTGTAGCGTCCCTCAACTATGCTTTCAGCCTTGTTCAGGGTTTCCACCACCATGCGGTACTGGCGTGATTTCTGGTACGCGGTGGCCAGACTGTGATGGTAGACGTACTTCTCGCCTTTCAGTTCGATGGCCTGCTTGAAATTCTCTACCGCCTGGTCGGTCTTGCCAAGCTTCACGAAGGAGTTGCCGAGCATGAAGTAGCCGTAATCGTACGCCGGGGCTTCGTCCACCAGGGCCTGAAATTCGGCGGCAGCCTCCACGTACTTGCCGGCCTTGAAATAATTCATGCCGTTCTGGTAGGCCTCTTCCTGGGCCATGGCCACTCCGGCCAGGCCGATGGATGCCACCAGGAAGATCGCCAGCATCGCTTTGCTGCTGGATTGTTTCATCACGTCACCTCGTCTCGATGCTGATTCATCCACGCCAAATCGGCACGGACTGTCCTTCGTTCTGATAATAATGCAAAACCCGGGCCGGTGAGGCCGACCCCGGTATTCCGGGATTTTTAACGGATCAATGCAGTGAGAACTGGACATGCACCGTCAAATAGACCGCCACAGCCTTGCCGTTCTGCAGCGCTGGGGTATACCGCCATTGGGTCACTGCATCCACGGCTGAAGATTCAAACCCGAGGTTCGCCTTGTCTACCCGCAGAATCTGGGCCTCGGATACCGAGCCGTCCTTCTGGATCACCACCTGCAGAATCACCGTCCCTTCCAGTCTGGCCTGGCGGGCCAGTTCCGGATAATCGGGTTGGACGTAGCTCTCTTCGATCCGGACCGGCGTCGTCACTCCTCCCACACCAGGGAGCAGCGGACCTGACGGTGGCGGCAGTTCCGGGTCGCCCAGCAGCACATCCACGTCATCCGGGATCGGATCCGGAAGGATCTCCGGCTCCGGCTCCCGGATCGGTTCCGGCTCATCAGGGGTCGGGTCGGGGAGCGGGACTTTTTTGGTGATCTTCTTTTCGATGATCTTTTTCTTCTCAACCGGCGGCGGCGGGGGCGTGTATTTCTTGACGATGATGGTCTTTTTGTTCTCGGGAACGAGGGTGCGATCGATCTCCGGGAAATGGATCACCAGAACCACCGCGTGGGAGACAATCGCCAGGCCGAGGGCGATCCAGAAGAACTTCCGATCGTCTTTCCTGTGCAAAAGCCTCGAATAGACAGCATCCTCGGCATGGAGCTTCGAGTCAAGACTGAGTGCCTGCTGCTCGGTCATGTAAGGCAATCCTTTCTTCTACCTGTCAGTCTACCCGGCGCCGGTACGGGACGCTACTGCCCGTCACAGTGGGTTTCGAACGGGTTGGCCCCGAAAATCTCGATGTAGTTCTGCACCTCGCTCTGGGTGGGGATCGAGATGTTCTTCACCTCGAACGGGTACGGATTTTCATCACCCTTGGTCTTGGCCAGTTCATCGTAGACTTCGATCATCCGTTCGTACTTCGCTTCGGAATCGGTGTACAGGATGACATGCTTTTGTGCGTCACGGACCAGCTTCGGCTCGAGATACGGCAGGATGTCCTGTACTTCCATCGGCTTGCAGTCCACCAGGAGGTAGTCGCCGTAGACGTGGATGAATACCGCTTCCTCTTGTTCCGTATCGAGGTTCTTCTGCTCCTCGTCGTTGGGCAGCTTCAGTTCCAGACCCTTGGTGGCGGAGAACACCGCCGTCACCATGAAGAAGATGATCAGCAGGAACGCGATGTCCGCCATGGATGCGGTGGGGATCTCCGGTTCCTGATCCTTGCGCTGGAGTTTCATCGCATCACCCTTCCTCTTTGACCGACTTCCCTTGGCTCAGGAGCAGCAGGTTAACCGCCCCTGCCTTCCGCAGGTTGTCCATCATCTCGTCGATCTTCTCGTACCGGATGTCATGGTCGGCCTTGATGACGAACTGCTTGTCCGGGGCGTTGAAGGTCAGGCGTGACGCCTCCAGGTGGATGTCGCCGGGACCCCGCACTTCGGTGCTCGTCTCCTTGCCGTCGGAGAATTTGTAGATGATCTCTCCGTCGGACTGTTTCGACAGCACCACCATGGCGGAACCTTTCTCAGCCTCATCGCGGTTCATGGCCGAAGGCAGGTTAACGCTGGTGCGGTCCACGTCGTGGACTGTGGTAACCATGAAGAAGATGATCAACAGGAACGCGATATCCGCCATCGAAGCGGTGGGGATGATCGCTGATGATTTCTTCGCCTGGACGATCTTCATGTGCGGATGTCCTCCTGGATCAGGCCTTGGAACCCATCCGGCCCATCTCTTCGAAGGTTTCCACCAGGATGTTGGATACCGTCTCCATTTCGCGCACGTGGGCGGCGATCTTGGAAGTGAAGTAGTTGTAGAACGGCTGGGTCACAAACGCCACGATCAGGCCATAGGCGGTGGTCAGCAGCGCAACCGAGATACCTTTCGCCACCAGGCCCGGGTTGTTCAGGCCCTGTTCCGCGATGATCTCGAAGGACAGGATCATGCCGACCACGGTGCCGAGGAATCCGAGCATCGGCGCGATATTGGTGATGGTGGCCAGCACCGCCAGGAATTTCTCAAGGTAGGCGACCTCGTGAATGGCGGCGTTCTCCATGGTCCGCTCGACCTCGTCCCGGGGCGCTCCGTGCTTCAGGAGACCGGTCTTGACGATGGCGGCGATGGGGCCCTTGTAGTTCTCACAAGCCTTCATGGCGCCCTGGACGTTGCCCTTGAGCAGCGCGCCACGGATCTTGCCGATGAATTCATTGGTATTGATCTTGACCTTGAAGAACACCAGCAGCTTGTAGAAGATGGTCGTTATCGACGCCAAAGACAGCAGGCTGATCATGTGCATGACCGGGCCACCCTGATTGTAATAGTTGAACAGGTCACCCATGAAGTTCATCGATTACACCTCTCAAAAGATAGGTTGAATTCAGTCTCACTCTCTGATCGAACGGAACATGCTCGTACATGGACACAGGTTTTAAGCCCGTATTCCATGCTGATTTAGAGCATTCCGGATGGTACGCCAGCGCTTTTATGCTGTCAAGGGAAGGGGGAACCGGCTGCGGGGCGGCTTCAGCACCGTACCTATAAGGACAGGCCGCGGGCCTCCATGAGGGTTCCTTTCGCCTTCTCGAGCGCTGTCAGCGATTTGGCGTAGTCCAGGAGGGCGCGGACCCGGGCCAGTTCGGCGTTGGCTAGATCTCGCTGGAAAGTCAGGACTTCGAACGATGTGCTCATCCCGTTTTCAAACTTCTTCTGCTCCGCATCCAGCTTCTTCTCCTGCAGGACGGTATTGACTTTCGCCGCCTGAACCCGCTTAACCCCGGATTCCACCGCCCTGGCCGCCTTGCGGACTTCCACCCGGATCGACTGTTCCAAGTTCGCCAATTCCGTGCCGGCCTGGCGGGTGCTGATCCTGGACCGGGCGTAGTTCGCCCTGGCATGGCGGTTGCCGATGGGGACCCGGTAGGTGAACTGGGCGTTCCAACTGAACTGGTCGAGATCGGGGAGGTTGGCGAATGAATCGGCAAGAGACGGGTTCTCGAGAACCACCGGGTTCAGCGGATCAGTGAAGTCGATGACCGGCAGGCTGGCGCCGGTGGGGGTGTAGCCGCCGTCAAAGTCCAACTGGTGGCGGACGCCTCGATGGGCGATCTTCTCACTCAGTTCACGATCCCGAACCGTCTGACGGGCGGCATAGATATCCGACCGGTGCGTCATCGCCTGCTCCAGGGCATCGTTCAAATCGACCTGTACCTCCCGATAATCCGGAAGGTCGTCGGGAACCAGCTCCTGGT
Organism: Candidatus Polarisedimenticolaceae bacterium; assembly: GCA_963790785.1. GTDB lineage: Bacteria > Acidobacteriota > Polarisedimenticolia > Polarisedimenticolales > Polarisedimenticolaceae > Polarisedimenticola. Next base: position 112,734 of record CAWBPP010000016.1, on the reverse strand, counting down.
CCCACATCGGATCGGTTTCCGGCACGCCCATCAACCGGCGCATTTCATCCTCGGCGTCCCACTGTCCGGTCTCGGCCAGGATGACGTTCTCCTCCTGGGATGCGACCTCCGCCTCGGCCTGGGTGATCTCGATGGGCGCCAGAGTGCCGACCTCCACCTTCTTGCGGTTCAGGGCGAGTTGGTCCTTGGCCCGCTTCAGGCTGAGACGGGAGATTCGGAGGTTTTCCCGGGCGGCCACCATGTCCCAGTAGGCGCCTTCCACCGACTGCACCACCGCTTCGGCGCTTCCTTCCAGGTCCCACAGGCTGACTTCCAGGGCGTTCCGGCTAAGGATCAACTGCTCGGTGGTGTCTTCCACACCGAGCCCGTTGAGCAGGGGGATATTGAAATTGAACGACAGGCTGCTGAAATAGGAGGTGGGCGCCAGCACGTTGATGCCGGACTGCTCCTGGCGAACCGCAACCAGTGAGGCGGTGTAGCTGCCGCCGAATTTCATGTTTTGCTGGATTCCGACGCTGCCATTGTCCACGGTGCTGCCGGACAGGGTGGAAGACTGGGTAGCGGCCTGCACCTGTTCGCTGTGCCGGACCTGGGCCTCAAGACCGATATCGAAGTTGCTCTCCTGGATCTCTATATCCTGCTCCGCCAGTTGGGGAGTGTACCGGGCCGAAACCAGGTCCAGGTTGTTTTCCAGGGCGATTTTCAGGGCGTCCATGAGAGACAGGCTCCGGCTTTCCTGGGCCAGGGAGGCTCCCATCGGCAGGAACGTTGCCAGGATCAGTGCAAGAACCGCAGGAATGGCTGTTTTTCGCAGGAACATAATCACCTCGCCCTGTGCGGGATCGAATCACCGGGTGCTGCCAATCGTCTGATAGTACGCAGCAGTCCGGAAAATGGTTTCACTCCAGGTGGCATGCTACCTTCCGGCCGCCGCCAATGCTTACCAGTTCCGGTTCGGAACAGGAACATTCTTCCACAGCCACCGGACAACGGGGGTGGAAACGGCATCCACCCGGCGGCGAGACCGAAGATGGTGGTTCACCGATCACAGCCGGAGCCGGCGGTGATCCCGGCTCCTGGGCCGGGGTGGAAGCGAGCAACGCCCTTGTGTACGGGTGTTTCGGCGTACCGTACAGTTCGGCTCCGCCGGCCTCTTCCACGATTTTTCCCAGGTACATCACCGCCACCCGGTCACAGACCCGCCGGACCAGGTTCAGATCGTGGGATATAAAGAGGTAGGCCAGCCCCAGCCGCACTCTCAGATCCAGCATCAGGTTGATAATCTGGGCCTGCACCGAGGCGTCCAGGGCGGAAACCGGCTCGTCCGCCACCAGGAACCGGGGTGAGCAGGCGATGGCCCGGGCGATGCCGATCCTTTGGCGCTGTCCTCCGGAAAATTCGTGAGGGTAACGGTTCATGGCGGTTCGATCCAGTCCGACCTGAACCAGCAGCTCCTGCACCTGCTGCAGCCGGTCTGCCCGGCCTGACCCTATACGGTGGATCTTGAGCGGCTCCTCCACCAGGGAACGCACCTTCATTCTCGGGTTCAGGGCGGCGTACGGATCCTGGAAAATGATCTGGAAATTGCGCCGGAACTTTCGCAGTTCCCTTTCCGGCATGGCCAGGATGTCGACGCCGTCAAACTCCACCGTCCCCTGGTCCGGATCAAGCAGCCGGATCAGCATCCGGCCTGTTGTCGATTTTCCCGAGCCGGATTCCCCCACCAGCCCGAAGAACTCTCCGGCGCGGATGGTAAGGTCGATACCGGACACCGCATGGACCAAGCGGCCGCCGGACCCCAGCAGCCGCCTGCCGGCCTGGAACCGTTTGACCAGGGACCGCGCTTTGACCAGGTCGCCGCCGATCATCCGGCCCTCCCTTCGCCATCGTGGAGGAAGCAGGCGACCCTCCGGCCCGGGCCGTGATCCACGCTCTTCGGAACCTCGCTCTCGCACCGCGGCAACCGGTCGGGACAGCGGGGGTGGAAGCGGCATCCCGACGGATAACGGGAAGGATCGGGAACCGTCCCTTCCAGGACAGGCAGCCGGACCGCCGGACCGGACTCCCGCTCTCCGGGAACGGGGCGGGCGAGGAGGAGCCCGCGGGTATAAGGATGGGCCGGATCCCGATACAGTTGCCCCACCTTGCCCTCCTCCACCAGCCGTCCGGCGTACATGACGCCTACGCGGTGTGCGTTTTCCGCCACCACACCGAGATCGTGGGTAACCAGCAGGACGGTCAGGCCCATGCGGTCCCTGAGGTCACGGAGCAGGGACAGGACCTGGGCCTGGATAGTGACGTCCAGGGCTGTGGTCGGTTCGTCGGCGATGAGCAGGGACGGGGAGCAGGACAGGGCGATGGCCAGCATCACCCGTTGTTTCATCCCGCCGGACAGCTCGTGAGGGTAGGCGTCGGCCTGGCGGGCGGGGTCCGGCAGAGCGACCTCCCTGAGAAGACGGACCGCTTCGGTCCAGGCTTCCTTTTTTGATAACTTGAGGTGGATCCGGATCGCTTCCGACACCTGGGCGCCGATCTTCATTACCGGGTTCAGAGCGGCGGCCGCTTCCTGGAAGACCATGCCGATCTCCCCTCCCCGGACATTTTGCATCTCCCGGTCGGCGAGGGGGATCAGGTCACGACCCTTGAACTCCACCGTCCCGGCGGTTATCCGCCCCGGCTCCACAAGACGCAGGATCGAGAGGGCGGTGGCGGTCTTGCCGCAGCCGGACTCCCCCACCAGGGCGTAAGTCTCCCCCTCCATCATGTCGAAGCTGACGCCGTCCACCGCCCGGATCGGGCCGTTCGGGCCGTCATAAGCGACCTGCAGGTCCCGGATCCTCAGAATCGGCATCAATCCCGCTCCCCGATCAAAAATGGAAGCTCTCGTGGTACGACCCGAACACCTTCCTCAGGCGGTCGGCGATCTCCCCCAGGGTCGCGTAATTTTCTACCGCCTCCAGGATCGGCGGCATCAGGTTAGCGTCGCCCCGGGCCGCGGTTTCCAGCGCCTGGAGGGCGGCGTCCACCGCCCCGTTCTCCCGGCCGTCCCGCAGCGCCTTGAGCTTTTCCGCCCGCCGGGCCTGCAACGCTTCGTCTACATGCAGCACCGGTGGCTTCTTGGCGTCCTGATCACTTGCGGTGAACCGGTTGACGCCAACCACCACCTCGTCGCCGCGCTCCACCGCCTTCTGCCAGCGGTACGCCGCCTCGTGGATCTCCCGCTGCTGGAACCCCTGCTCGATGGCCGGCACAGCCCCGCCGATTTCGTCCAGCCGCCGGATGTAATCGGCGGCGCCCTTTTCGATGGAGTCGGTCATCGCTTCCACGTAATAGGAGCCTGCCAAAGGGTCCACCGTGTCGGTGACGCCGGTCTCACAGGCAATCACCTGCTGGGTGCGCAGGGCCAGAAGGGCGGCATGGGCGGTGGGCAGCCCCAAAGCCTCGTCCATGGAGTTGGTGTGGAGGGACTGGGTCCCCCCCAGCACCGCGGACATCGCCTGCAGGGCGGTCCTGACCACGTTCACGTCCGGCTGCTGGGCGGTCAGGGACGACCCGGCTGTCTGGGTATGGAACCGCAATCGGGCCAGGGACGGGTCTGCAACACCGAAGCGGTCCCGCACGATAGTCGCCCACAGCCTGCGGGCGGCCCGGAACTTGGCCGCCTCCTCGAAGAAATTGGAATGGCCGTTGAAGAAGAACGACAACCGTTTCCCGAAAGTCTCGAACGGCAGGCCGCGGGCGATGGCCGCCTCGCAATAGGCTATGGCGTTGGCCAGGGTGAACGCAACCTCCTGAACCGCGGTGCCGCCGGCCTCCCGCATGTGGTAACCGGAGATGGAGATGGTATTCCAGCGCGGGACATTTTCGGCGCACCAGGAGAAAATGTCGGTGGTGATCCTGAGGGAAGCTTCCGGCGGGTAGATGTAGGTCCCCCGGGCGATGTATTCCTTCAGGAGATCGTTCTGGACAGTGCCGAACAGCGCCGCCGGATCGACACCCTGGCGGCGGGCCACCGCGACGTACAGCGCCAGCAGGATCGCGGCGGTGCTGTTGATGGTCATGGAGGTGGAAACCTGATCCAGGGGGATGCCCTCCAGCAGTTCCTCCATGTCCTGGAGGGACGAGATCGCCACCCCGACCTTGCCGACCTCGCCGGAAGCGAACCGGCTGTCCGAGTCGTACCCCATCTGGGTCGGCAGGTCGAAGGCCACCGACAGACCGGTCTGGCCCTGGTCCAGCAGGTAGCGAAATCGCTTGTTGGTCTCTGCGGCGGTGCCGAACCCGGAATACTGGCGCATGGTCCAGAACCGGCCCCGGTACATGGTCGGCTGAACCCCCCGTGTGAACGGGAACTCCCCCGGATCTCCCAGGCTGTCTTCGTACCGCCTCCCGGACAGATCCTGGTCGTTGTAAACCCGCTTGACCACCACACCTGAAGACGTGCGGAACTCTTCCTTCCTCTCTTGAGCCATGGAGCACCTCGTGCGGGAAAGAGCCGGAACCGAGGATAACACCAAGGCGGCCCTTTGGGGACGGCGCTCCCCGGTGCATCTATAATGCATGACATGTTTATTACGGTGGAGAGGACCCCGGACGGGGTCCGGATGATCGACCAGCGCAAACTGCCCCGGGAAGAGACCTACCTGGTGTTCCGGGAACCGGAAGAGGTGGCCGGCGCCATACGGAACATGGTGGTTCGGGGAGCCCCGGCTATCGGGGTCTCGGTGGCGTTCGGCCTCGCCCTGGGGGCAAGCGCTGCCGCCTCCCTCCCGGCGGACCGGTTCCGCGAACGGATGGAGCGGTTGTTCCGGTTGTTCGCCGATGCCCGGCCCACGGCGGTCAACCTGTTCTGGGCCGTAGACAAGGTCCGGGCAGCGCTCAACGCCGGGCTGGAAGCGGGACGCGATCCGGCTGACGTCGCCGGAGAGATCGAAACCCTGGCCCAGGCGATCCACGACGACGATCTGGAATCGTGCCGCGCCATCGGCCGGTTTGGCGCCCCGGTAATACCGGACCTAGGAACCGTCCTGACCCATTGCAACGCCGGCGGCCTGGCCACGGCCGGGTACGGCACCGCCCTGGGGGTGATCCGGGGGGCGGTAGAGGCCGGGAAAGCGGTCCGTGTGCTGGCCGATGAAACCCGGCCGCTCCTGCAAGGCGCCCGGCTCACCGCCTGGGAGCTGATGCAGGACGGGATCGACACCGTTCTGATCACCGACAACATGGCCGGTTCCCTGATGCGCCGCGGGGAGATCGACGTTGTGGTGGTCGGCTCGGACCGGATCGCAGCAAACGGAGACATCGCCAACAAGATCGGCACCTACCCGGTGGCGGTGCTGGCCCGGGAGCACCGCATCCCGTTCTACGTGGCGGCGCCCCTGACCACCATCGACCTCCGCTGCCCCGATGGTGACCACATCCCCATCGAGGAGAGGGATCCCGAGGAGGTAACCTCCCTGTTCGGCCTGCCGGTGGCGCCGGAAGGGGTCGGCGTGATGAACCCGGCGTTTGACGTAACTCCGGCGGAATTGATAGCGGGCATCGTCACCGACAAGGGACTGGCCCGCCCGCCTTATCCCGAGTCGCTGGCGGCTCTGTTCCGGAAATAAGAGGCTTAAGGTCGATGGCGACCATCCTCGGCATCGAGAGTTCCTGCGACGAAACCGCCGCCGCCGTGGTGCGGGACCGGAGCCATGTGCAATCGTCGGTCATCGCCACCCAGATCGACATCCACGCCAGGTACGGCGGCGTCGTTCCCGAACTCGCCTCACGGCAACACGTCGAGGCGATCGGACCGGTGATCCACGAGGCGCTGGAGCTGGCCGGGGTCGGTTTCCGGGAGCTGGACGCAGTGGCTGTAACTGCAGGTCCCGGGCTGGTCGGATCGCTGCTGGTAGGGCTGAACGCCGCCAAGGCGATCGCCTGGCAACTGCAGATCCCCCTGATCGGGGTGAACCACCTGGAAGGCCATATCCGCTCGGTTTTCATCGAGCATCCGGAAATCGAATTCCCCGCCGTGGCGCTGGTGGTGTCCGGCGGCCATACCTCTCTATATCTCCTCCCGGAGGAAGGGGTGTACTACACCCTGGCGAAGACCCGGGACGACGCCGCCGGCGAGGCGTTCGACAAGGTGGCCAAGCTGCTGGGACTCGGCTATCCCGGCGGCCCGGTAATCGACCGGCTGGCTGTCTCCGCCGACGAAACGGCGGTGCCGTTCGCCATCGCACAGATGAAGGATCGTTCCCTGGACTTTTCCTTCAGCGGCCTCAAAACGGCGGTACGGCGTTTTGCCAGGAACAGGAAGATGGACCACCACGCCGCCACCGGAGGCGCCGTGTCGGAGGAGGTGAGAAACCTGGTCGCCTCATTCCAGAAGGCGGTGGTGGACGCCTTGATCAGCCGCACGTTGAAGGCGCTGCGGAAGGAGCAGGTCGGCACCGTCCTGCTGGCCGGTGGGGTGGCCTGCAATACCCGGTTGCGACGGGGGTTCGAGGAGGAGGGGAAGAAGCACGGATTCAAAGTCTTCATGCCCTCGCCCAAGTATACAACCGACAATGCGGCAATGATCGCCGCCGCCGGTTTCCTGCACTACGAGAACGGCCGGTTCGCCGGCGCGGACCTGAATGCCGATCCTAATCGAAAGCTATAGACCTCTTTGTTCATGAATTTACGCTAGGAGAACGACGGTGCGATCCATCAATCTTCGGGGCAAGACGGCGCTGGTTCTGGGCGTTGCCAACAAGCGCTCGCTGGCCTGGGCTATCGCCGACGCACTGGGCGAGGCCGGTTGCCGGCTGGCGATGACCTACCAGGGAGAGCGGCTGCAGAAGAACGTTACGGAGCTGGCGTCCAAGTACAAGAACGCCCTTGTCATGGCCCTGGACGTTACCAGCGACGAGCAGATCGACGGTGTATTCGCGGTGGTGAAATCCCGGTTCGGCCGCCTGGACTACCTGATTCACTCCATCGCTTTCGCGCGGCGGGAGGACCTGGAAGGGGAGTTCCGGAAAACCTCCCGGGACGGCTGGCGGATCGCCCTGGATATCAGCGCCTACTCCCTGGTCTCTCTCTCCAGGCGGGCCTCGAACCTGATGACAGAGGGAGGGAGCATCCTGTCCTTGACGTTCCAGGCCAGCCAGCGTGTGTTCCCCAACTACAACGTCATGGGCGCCGCCAAGGCGGCGCTGGAATACAACACACGCCAGCTCGCTTACGAGCTCGGGCCGAAGAACATCCGGGTCAACACCATCTCCGCCGGACCGGTACCGACCTTGTCCGCCCGGGGAATCTCCGGGTTCAGCGGCATGGCCGCTCACCACAAGAAAAAATCACCCCTGCAGCGGAACATCGAACCCCGCGAGGTCGGCGACACCGCCCTGTTCCTGTGCAGCGACATGGGCTCCGGCATTACCGGCTCCACCATCTACGTCGATGCCGGCTACCACATCATCGGGTTGTAATAACCGGGTAATAACCGGGGACAGGCACCTTAACCCGGGTTTCGGGGACACCCTTGATCTCTTTACCCGAACAAGGGTGTCCCCGAAACCCGGGTTAAGGTGCCTGTCCCCGAAGGCTTGCGTTCTAGTCCCCGTTGCCGTCTTCACCTGGCGCCGGGTACATCGCGTCCCACCATTCCGGGCTGTCCTTGAGCCAGCGATCGAACCAGGCGACTATGGATTCGGACCATTGCAACCGCTTGGCATGGTCCAGCACCCAATGTTCCTGGTCGGCCACCCGCAGGTACTCCACTTCCTTGCCCAGAATCCGCAGGGCGGTGAAGAACTGGTCGCTTTCCCCCGGCGGAACGTTCGGATCCGATGTGCCGTGGGTCAACAGGATCGGGGTATTGACCTTGTCGGCGTGGAAGATCGGGCTGTTGTCCACATAGATGTCCTTCCGGTTCCACGGGTAGCTGCCGGCGGTAGCCACCGAACTGTAGGTGTACCCCCAGTACCCTGCACCCCAATAGGAGACCAGGCCGGAGATCCCGGCGTGGGAGACCGCCGCGGCGAACATGTCGGTCCGGGTCAACAGGCTCATGGTCATGAACCCGCCGTACGATGCGCCGATGCAACCGACCCGGTCCCGATGGACGAACGGGTAAGCTTCCAGCATCTTGCCGGCGCCCTCAATGATCTCCGCCGTGGTGGTGCCACCCCAGTCGTTGACGTGGGCGGCGGAGAACTCCTGGCCGAACCCGGTGGCCCCGGACGGTTGCAACACGTAGACCACATATCCGCTGGAAGCCCACCATTCCTTCGGATACCGGCCACCAAACCCCCGGCCGACCGGTGAGGTGCCGCCGTAGTAGTACACGATGGCCGGGTATTTCTTATCCCGATCCAGCCTCGGCGGGAAGTACACCCGTCCGGCAATGGCCCGTCCACTTGCGGCCGTGAAGGAGAAATCCTCCGAGTCTCCTCGGCGAACCGGCTCGAACCAGTCCGTCGCCGGTTCGTGAATCGTCATCGCAACGGATCTTGCAAGGTCCACCGCCGCAACCACCGGCGGCGACCACATGGATGAACCGATCGCCGCCGCCACCGGCTCGTTACGGGCATAGGCGACTTCGGAAACGACCTCGAACGGCAGGTCGATGGAACTGAATGTTCCGGCCTCCGTATCGTAGCGGTACAGCTTCTCGAACTCGCCGTCCTCGGCACGGATGTAGATATTGCCGTCCCCCGGGTGCCAGTAGGCGCTCTTGATCGCAGGATCGAACTCCCGCGCCACCGCCTGCACCGACGACGGCTCCTCCCCGGTGGGATCCCAGATGTACAACTGGCCGTCATATTCGTTGGGGATCACCCCTTCCGGAACGTTCCTGCCGACATCGCCGAACAGGGACGGTCCTCCGGTCAAGAGCAACCGGGAGCCGTCCGGGGAATAAGAGGCGGAACTCATCCAGCTGAACTCCCTCAGCTTCCTGCTCTCATGGGTCGCGAGATCGATTTCCCACAACTCCTCCCGGGCGAAACCTGGCCGTGTCAATTCCTCGAAATAGCGTGCAAACAGGACCGCTCCGCCGTCCGGGGAAAACGCATGGAACGTGGTCGACCCCTCACCCGCCGTCAGCCTGCGTCGAATGCCGTCTTCCAGGTTCACCAGCCACAGGTGGCTCAGGTCCCGGTCACCGGGCTGGCGGTCCTGAAGGGACAGAACCTGCTTGATTCCGCTCTTGTCCTTCTCTTGCTTCTTCGTAGTCCAGTACGCCATCACCTTGCCGGTGGGCGACCAGGCGTAACCGCCGAAATCCTGGATCCGTTCCAGAACCGGCGTGACCTCACCACTGTCGAAATCCTGGATCCACAGGCTGTTGGTGTTGTCGTCGGATTACGGCTGACATACGACAGCCGCCTGCCGTTCGGCGCCCAGTTCAGACGGCTCTTGCTCTCTCCTCCCCGCAGCTTGCGGACCAGATCGCCTCCGGGAAGAGAGCGGATCTCGATCCAGGACTCGGAGCTGTCGGCGCCGTACGTGCCCTGCCGCACCGTATACGCCACCAGGGCGCCGTCGGGGGAGACCCGGGCCGAACGGGGTACCGGAGCATCCAGGATGTCAGCGATGGACATGTTCCTGGTGCGGTCCAGGGAAAGACCGGTCCCGTCTGCATCCAGCAGTTCAACCCCGGCCTGCCAGGACGATTCCCGTTCCGGATCCATCAGGGTGCGGACCGCCAGGAGATGCTTCCCCGGCGTCATTTTCAACTTCCCTTCCACCGTCGCAAGACCATCGCCGTCGCCGTTGTCATTGTTCGGCGCTGCGTAGCCGCCGTCGGCTACCGCTTCGCCGTCCAGATAGAGTTTGAGTGGATGGCTGCACCGGGCCTGCACTTGCAACGTCCGCCAGCGGTCGGTAGTGATCCAGGCGGCCAGCCACGCCTCAGCCGGGCCGTCCCAGCCCTCGGGACCGTTGAGGCCGACCAGGCCGTCCTTCCCGGCTTGCAATACCTGCCAGCCACCCTCGCCTGCTACCGGCTGCAACGGACCGGCCGGGAAACGGTCGGCTTCCAGCATCTCTTTCGCGCCGAAGCTGCCCGGCTTGTCGCCGTGGAAGACGGGGAACGGCGCCGCCAGGGGACCGAGAACCAGCCACTCCATAACCGGGACGGTCCCGGTTTCCTCGTCTTTTATTTTCTTTCTCTTCCCGGCTTCCGGCGTGGAGAATCCAGCGGCGAACAACATTGCGGCCAATGTGATCAGAACGCTCGTCGTGGCGTGTCGGTTCATGATGACGGTCCTTTCATGTCAGGCGTGGGGTTCAGCAGGGTATCACCGCTCCTTGAGACTTGAGAGCAGCGCCGCCGCCGGAGGAGGAACCGGCACACCGGAGCGGACCGCCGAATAGTACGGAACCCGGGGGCAATCCCTCAGAACCCGATCCAGGATCCTGCCGGTGGACATGGTGGGGCGAAAGGCGATAGCCGGCACCGGGGCGACGCCGAGACCGGCGGTGACGTAGCGCCGCACCAGCGAGAAGCTGCCGACCTCCACCGCCGGATGGAAAGGCAGCCCGGCGGATCGGAACCGATCCTCCAGAAACCGCCGGAAGCTGGAACCGGGATGAAGCGTCACCAGGCGCTCGCCGGCCAGCCAGCCGAGACCAACACTCCGTTTGCCCCGGGGGCGGAGCGCTTCGGGGATAAGAACCTTCACCTCCGATTCCAGAAGGAGTCGGAATTCCAGCCTGCCGCCGCTGGGTTGATCCGGCCTGCCGGTGACCAGGGCGACGTCAATTTCCCCGCGCTGCAAAGTGTCCAGCAGCCGGCCTCCGGGCCCTTCCACGATACGGACATCCACTCCAGGGAACCGGGCCAGGACATCTTTGAGGGCCGCAGGTAGCAGGCCACGGCCCAGTGCGTCACCGGCGCCGACCCGCAGGGTCGATCCGCCCGCCAGCGGCGTGCCGGCAGCCCGGTCCAGCTCGGCCAGCGATTCCAGGGCGACCACCGCCATCGGCAGCAACCGCTCTCCTTCCGGTGTGAGGCTCATGCCCCGGGCCCGGCGGTGGAACAGCCGGGTCGACCATGCCGATTCCAGGTCGGACAGCCGGGCGCTGATGCTGGGCTGGGTCCTTCCCAGCGCCTCCGCCGCCCGGCCGACAGTCCCCATCCGGGCGATTACCACGAACGCCCGGAGCTGATCGGCATTCACGGCATCATCTCCTTCAGCTTCGGGCGGGCAGGCGGCCGGATCGCAATCCGGCCGCCCCCCCTGGACACTATTCATTGGGTATGTCTATAGCTAGTATATAACATATTGATTTGTTCTATCAATAGCCGGCGGCCATAATAAGGAACCAACCAACCACGGAGATTGGCGACATGGTGATCCGACTTGAAATCGCCGGCCGGCCCGGACTGGGGGACCCGCGCGGCGCCCACGCCGCCGGCAGAATCCGGAACTTCCTCGGAATCCCGGTGGAAGAGGTCCGTACACGGGACGTCTACCGCTTGGAGGCCGACCTGCGCCCGGGCGAGGCGGAGAAGATCCTTCACGAGTTCACCGACCCGGTGTTGCACCAGGGCGGACTGGGACGGGTGGAAAGCGGCCGGTTCGACGTGGCGGTATCGGTGGCGTACAAGCCGGGGGTCACCGACCCGGTGGGCAAAAGCGCCCTGGTGGCGGTGGAAGACACCCTGGAGCGAAGGCTGACCCTCACCAGGGGAGAGGAACCGGCAGTGTACTCGTCCACCCTGTACCTGATGAGCGGCGTCTCCCGGGATCAGGCCTCCGCCATCGCTACCAGCCTGCTGGCCAATCCGGTTATCCAGACCATCGACATTGCCACCTGGGACGAATGGTCGGCATCGGAGCCGGACTTGACCGTTCCCCGGGTGCCGGCCCAGCCCCGCCCGGAGGTGTACCGCTACGACCTCTCCCTCAGCGATGAAGAACTGCTGGGAATCAGCCGGAAAGGTCTGCTGTCCCTTTCCCTCCGGGAGATGCTCACCATCCGGGACCATTTCCTGGCCGCAGGCAGCGACCCGGCCCGCACCGCCCTCGGCCTGGACCACCGTCCCACCGACGTGGAACTGGAATGTCTCGCCCAGACCTGGAGCGAACATTGCAAGCACAAGATCTTCAACGCCACCGTGACCTACCACGAAGATGGACGGGAGCCGGAGACGATCCGGTCCCTGTTCAAGACCTGCATCCGTGGGGCGACGGAGGCCATCGATGCTCCCTGGCTGGTATCGGTGTTTCATGACAACGCCGGCGTGGTCGCCTTCGACGACGATGTCCACCTGGTCTACAAGGTGGAGACCCACAACTCCCCTTCCGCCCTGGACCCGTACGGCGGCGCCATCACCGGCATCGTCGGCGTCAACCGCGACCCGTTCGGAACCGGCCTGGGCGCCGACCTGCTGGCCAATGTCTGGGGGTACTGCTTCGGTTCACCGTTCCATGAGGGCGACCTTCCCAAAGGACTGCTCCATCCCCGCAGGGTACGGGACGGCGTGCACCGGGGGGTGATCGACGGCGGCAACCAGAGCGGCATCCCGTACGGCCGGGGCTGGGAACTGTTCGACCATCGCTACCTGGGAAAACCGCTGGTTTTCTGCGGCACCGTAGGGTCGCTGCCGGTAACCATCGCCGGAGGGCCGGGAGAGAAAAAAGCGGCTTTACCTGGCGACCGCATCGTGATGACCGGCGGCCGGATCGGCGCCGACGGCATACACGGCGCCACCTTCTCATCCGCCGCCCTGGACGAGTCGGCGCCGGTGCAGGCGGTGCAGATCGGCGACCCGATCACGCAAAAGAGGATGTTTGATTTCCTGCTGGTGGCGAGGGAGCGGGGTCTCTACAACGCCATTACCGACAACGGCGCCGGCGGCCTGTCATCGTCGGTGGGTGAGATGGCGGAGCAGTCCGGCGGCGCGCGCCTGGACCTGTCCCGGGCGCCGCTGAAGTACGCCGGCCTGTCCTGCTGGGAGATCCTGCTCTCGGAAGCCCAGGAGCGAATGACCCTGGCGGTTTCCCCGAAGCGGCTGGACGAGTTCCTGGGGCTGGCCCGGGATATGGGGGTGGAAACCAACGACCTGGGCGAGTTCACCGACACCGGAATGTTCCACGTCACCTGGGGCGAAGAAACCGTCGCCTTCCTCTCCATGGAGTTCATGCACGACGGCGACCCGGACCTCGACCTCACCGCCCGCTGGGCGCCGCCCCGGTTCCCGGAGCCGGCGCCGTTCTCAGGCGGCGATCTTACCCCGGCCCTTATCGCCATGCTGGGCCGTTTGAACCTTTGCTCCGGAGAGAAAAAAGCGCGGCACTACGATCACGAGGTCAAAGGGTTGTCGGTGGTAAAGCCGTGGATCGGAACGGAGTCCGATGTGCCGGCGGAAGCGGCGGTGTTCATGGCCCACCACCGGTCCTATCGGGGATTCGTCCTGGCGGAAGCGGTGAACCCGTTCCTCTCGGACATCGACACCTACGCCATGACCGTGGCGGTGGTGGACGAAGCGGTGCGCAAGCTGACCTGCGCCGGCGCCCGCACCGACCGCATCGCCGCCCTGGACAACTTCTGCTGGCCGGACCCGGTGCAATCGGACCACACCCCGGACGGCGAGTACAAAATGGCCCAGCTGGTCCGTTCCTGCCGGGCGCTGTACGACGCCACCCGGGCCTACGGAACGCCGCTGATCTCCGGCAAGGATTCCATGAAGAACGATTCCACCATGGGCGGCGTCAAGATCAGCGTACCGCCGACCCTGCTGCTGTCGGCCATCGGGCAGATCGACGATGTCCGGAACGCGGTGACAGCCGACTTCAAGTGCGTCGGCGACCAGGTCTACCTGCTGGGGAGTACCCGGGATGAGTGCGGCGGCAGTGAATACTTCCGTTACCTGGGGGACAAGGACGGGATCACCGGGAAACCGGATGAGCCGGCGCCGTACGTCGGCAACAGCCCGCCGCTCATCGATCCGGAACGGACAGTTCCGCTGTACAGCGCCCTGGAGAAGGCGATGGCGGCCGGGCTGGTGCGCTCCGCCTCCACCCCGGCCCGGGGCGGCCTTGCCCTGGCGCTGGCCCGTTCCGCCATGGCCGGCATGCTGGGGGCGGAGATCGACCTGGACGTCGCAGAAGATCTCACCGCCCTGGCCGCCGACCGGGCCCTGTTCTCCGAATCCGGCGGCCGGTTCGTGGTCACCGTGGCGGAGGAGAACGGCGCCGCTTTCGAGGCCGCCCTGGCCGGCTTGGAGTGCCGCAGGATCGGCGTCGTCACCCATCGAAACCGACTGGTCATCAACCACGGCGGGGCCACGGTGGCGGACGCCTCCATCACCGACATGAAAACAGCCTACAAGGAGACTCTCCGCCATGTCTAAGGTGCGCGTCCTGATTCTCACCGGCCTGGGGCTGAACTGCGAGGCGGAAACCGAGGCGGCGTTCCGCATGGTGGGAGCCTCCCCGGAGCGGGTGCATCTCCTGGACCTCCTGGAAGGGAGGGCGGAGCGCAAACTGTCCGACTACCGCATCCTGGCGTTCATCGGCGGCTTCGCCTTCGGCGACCACCTGGGAGCCGGGTTCGTGTTCGCCAACAAGATCCGCTGGCGCCTCTATGACCAGTTGGTGTCGTTCATCGAAAACGGCGGCCTGGCCCTGGGGGTGTGCAACGGTTTTCAGACCATGGTCCGCCTGGGGATGCTGCCCGGATTCGACGGCGATTACCGCACCCCCCGGGCAACCCTGGCCCCCAACGACCGTCTCGGCTACCGGGACGCCTGGGTCCGCCTGGAGATCGATCCGGCCTCGCCATGCATCTGGACCCGGGGGATTGCAACCATCGACCTGCCGGCCCGCCACGGAGAGGGCAAGTTCCTGGCGGAGAGCGCGGAGGTCCTTGAGCGGCTGGAATCGGGGTCACAGGTGGCGGTGCGGTACATCGGCCCCGACGGCGCGCCGACCCAGGACTGGCCGCACAACCCGAACGGATCCCCGGACGCAGTGGCCGGGATCTGCGATCCGACCGGCCGGCTGTTCGGACTGATGCCCCACCCCGACGCTTACCTGTACCCGTTCCAGCACCCGGACTGGCACCGGATGAAACATAGCGACGGTAGCCACCTGCCGCAGGAAGGTGCGGGGTTAAGGATCTTCCGCAACGGGGTGGAGGCTGCCGCCTTGCTCTAGCCGTCCAGGAACGATCCGGCGCTGAACGACTGGCGGCCCAGGGAACTGCGGAACACCAGGAAGGCGAACAGCAGGGCCAGCGCGATGCCGGCCACCGAGGTGGTGAAGTACGGCCGGGACGGGTCGAAAGTCAACGGGAAATTAGCCAGCAGATTGACGAAGAAGAAGTTCCCCGCCGCCGCCAACAGCCCGAACCGGGTCAGAAGCACCACCACCAGGATGCCGTTGCCCAGACCAAACAGCGCTCCCACCAGGACCAGGGCCGGCGGCGCCTGGAGCCCGGACGTGGCCACGACCTGGATAACCCCGGCGAGAGTGAACAACAGGAACAAAGCGGTATTGGCCAGCCACTGCTTCCTGAGAATCAGGCGCGCCACCAGTAACAGGGTGAACTGACCCAGGGGCTCCGCCAGGCTGGCCAGCGGAACCAGCACCAGAGTTCCGAGAATGTGGCGACCGCCGCCTAAAGGGTCCAGCCCGTACGGGAGGGGCGCCGGCGGAGCGACATCCATGAGACGGGGCGCCAGATAGTACAATTGCTGCAGGAACAGGAACCCGATGGCGAAGGTGAAGCCGAACAGCAGGTCCCGGGCCACCAGCGGGTCCCGAAAACGGCCGGCCAGCATCCGGCTCCAGGTCACCATCGCCTGGGGCCAGAACTTCCGGCCGTAAGGCTCCAGGGCCATGTACAGCACCCAGACCAGGAGCCCCAGGGAAAGGGACGTCCCCAGGGCGATGTAGATCATGATGATCTCGCCGCCCACCGAGGCGATATGATGGCCGGTCAGCGCCCAGTACAGCATGTACAGGACCGCCAGAACCACCGCCAGCCGCAGGCTGCCCTTGGTGTCTCCCCTCCCCATGCGCCGGTTCCGAAGGGCCAGGAACAGGGCGAAGCCGGCGGCGCCAAGGAGCAGGGCCAGGAGAATCGTGGACATGGTCCGGATAAGGGCTGTGGACTGAACTGGCGCATCATCCTCCACCTCCGCCCAGTCTTCGTCTTCCGGAGTCACCGTCTTGAAGAACACCGGTTTGCCCCGGAGTGCGGCCGCCTCCACCCGGACCGGCATATCGTCCCGGAACGGGATCAGACCGGTCCAGGCCCCACGGCTGTCGGTGAATACCGACGGCTGCAGGGTCGGCCCGGTCTCCTCGAAGGTATCGATTTCCAGGCCGGCGGCGGTGAACAGCGCACTCCAGTCCGGCTCGGTTGCCGGCTCCGGGTCAAACTCCACCCTTGCCGGATGGGCGATGAAGTACCTCAGCCGACCGGTGAGGTCGGTCCAGAGGGTGATGTCCCCCGGGCGAGGCGCCGGCCGTCTGGCGGAGATCCCCTCGATAGCCGACAGCTGCACCAGCTTCCTGGTTCCCTGACGATGGAAGTAGTACAGCGCCGCCTGTCCCGGTTCGTTCAAGACCGACCAGCGGTCCGGGGAGTTGTCCTCCTGGATAATGTGCCGGACCGCTTCCATGTCCTGTCGGAAAGTTCGGTAGGTATCGGCCGGCGGCTCTTCGTAGCCGAATTCGCGGATCATCTCCCCGGCCTTGTCCTCCAGTGTCAGGATCGGCCGGTCCATGGGGACCTGGTCTATGAGGGCGACCGCCTTCCGCACGGCGGTGAGCAGGAACACACCGAGCACGGCGATGGCGAGGCAGATCAATGCGGTCCTTGGCCGGAGACCGCCCTGTGGGCCGGCGGCAGCCACCATCTCCGGCGACGGAGTCTCCCCCGCCTCAAGAGCCGCCGCCAGAGGATCACCTCCCGGAAGAGCGGCCGCCACCGCCAGGGCGGAAGCCGGGCGCATCGCCGGATCTTTCTCCAGGCAACGCAGAATGATCCGCTCCATGGCCGGTTCCATGTCCGGGACCAGAGTGGTGGGAGAGGGAGGAGGCGACTCCTGCTGCATCCTGCTGAGCTGGGCCATGGTCGGCGCCTTGAACGCCACCTTGCCGGTAGAGAGCTCGTACAGCACCAGGCCGAGGGAATAGATATCGCTCCGTACAGTGACTTCCCGGCCGGCCAGTTGCTCCGGCGACATGTACGCCGGAGTGCCGACCCGGATCTCGGCGCCCTGAAACTGCTCCGCCAGGCCGGCCAGGCCGAAGTCGGTGATCCGGACCTTGCCCTCACCGTCGATCATGATGTTGGCCGGCTTCAGGTCCCGGTGAATCACCCCTTTGGCGTGGGCCGCCGCCACACCGGCGCAGATCTGCCGGGCCAGCTCCACCGCCTTGTCCTGGGGCAGCCGCCCGATCCGGCGCAGCAGCGATCCCAGGTCCTCGCCGTCCACGAACTCCATGGAAAGGTAATGCTGCCCCCCGACTTCACCAATGTCGTACACCCGGCATACGTTCGGGTGGGAAACCTGCCGCGCGACACGAACCTCGCCCAGAAACCGTTCCATCCTTCCGGCGTCGTGTTCCAGCGCTTCCGGCAGGAACTTCAGCGCCACCGGCTGGCCGAGCTTGATGTCATCGGCCCGGTAGACTTCCCCCATGCCGCCTTTCCCCAGGAGGCCGATAATCCGGTAGCGCTCCGCCACCATGGCGCCGGGCAGGAACCGGCTGTGAACATCGGTGGTGGAGTAGCGCACCCCGGCGGCTCCGTGGGTCAGGCGGCTGCCGGTGGGCCCTGAGGCATCGTCCGCCGGAACCGAGGTCCGGGTCATGTCCGCTTCCAGGTTCCGGAGCGGCGCGCCGCAGCTGCCACAGTAGCTGCTGTCGTCCTGGACCGGACTGTTGCAGGATCGGCAAACGGCCACGGGGAACTCCTACGGGTAAATAATTTCCAGGTTCTCGGTTTCACCCTGGATGTCGAACCTCAGGGTGGGGAGCG
The DNA here is from genome assembly GCA_963790785.1 of Candidatus Polarisedimenticolaceae bacterium. GTDB lineage: Bacteria > Acidobacteriota > Polarisedimenticolia > Polarisedimenticolales > Polarisedimenticolaceae > Polarisedimenticola. The sequence goes on along the minus strand of CAWBPP010000016.1, from coordinate 94,758 downwards.
GGATCTCCGCATCGTCCGGCAAGGCGGCACCCGGCTGTGTAAGCCCTTCGAACCGCAACCCGTCCGGAAGCCGGACTTCCGCGCCACCCATGGCGAACCGGATGGTTATATCGGAATCGGTGACCCACCGGCCGCGCAGGTCCAGATCCATGCCGCCCATGCGGGCGTCCACCTCCAGCACCCTGGGGCTGGCGTTCCCCAGCCGGCTCATGGCGAACCCGCCCATGGAGGCTCGGGCGCTCAACCGGTTCATGGGAGCCTGCAGCGGCTCCGTCACCATCAGCGCCATGCCGCCCATCTGCATATCGAAGTCGGCCTCGGTTATCCACAGCCCACCGAGATCGATCTCCACACCGCCCTTGCTGAGTGTTATATCCAGCGCGAGAGGACGGTCGGTGGGCAGGTACACCGTGACCTTCGGTTTCTTACTGCTGAACATCTCCTTGATGGCGGCGAAAATGCCGGATCCGGTCTGGCGGAAAGTAACCCGGTAAACCCAGGGACCATCGTCGGAAGTATGAAGGCTCTCCTCGAAGGCGTAGGTCGCCTTGTCGTAGATCGCGTCAACGCGGAGCGACTTCCCCTTGCCGGCCGGTTCGATATGGAACTCGCCGCCGGAGAGGTCCAGTTCGATCCTGCCTGCCACCTGGGGCAGGCCGGATTCAACGCTCACGACATCAGGTTCCGGCAGTTCAAAAGAGGGCGGCGGCAGTTCCGGGCTCACCGCCTGCTCCGCCATCTCCACATCGCCGGCCTGCATTTTGGCGACGCCAACCACTACCGCCAGAATGATTGCGATGAGGACGATGAGCCCCAAACAGCCGAAACAACCATATTTGAACACAGTGCTACCGCTGGGCATGATTCCCTCCCATCAGGAATCTGTACGTTATAACACCCCCCCCGGTTACACCGACCGGAATAATAAATGGGGACATTCCGCTTTATATTTAAATAGTTATCAGGCGATTACCCGAAGACGCCGGCGTACATTTCCTCGTTGAAACCTACCAGAACCGTTTTCCCTTTCCGGATGGTCGGGGCCCGCAGGTTTCCGGTGGGACCGAGGATCTGTTTGAGCAGTTCGTTTTTCCCCGGTGGGTCTTTCTTCATATCGAAGGTGACGATCTTTTTCCCCCGGGCGACATGAATCGTCGATGCCGCCATAACAATCTTCAGCGCTTCGTCTCCACCCAGCTTGACTTTGTTCGCGACAACGGTTTCCCGGGCTTCCCATTCGCGTGGCGCAAGGAACTCCTGCGCTTTCTTGCTCGATGTTCAGCCGTTGCGGTGGTAGATCCAGTCGAATTTCTTCATTTGCTCATTTCTCCTGTTTCAAGGAATCACTGATTTTCCTGCGGCACAATCCCTTTCGGCACCCGCCATGGAACGAGTTCAACGCCCAGACGGCCGGCTTTGATCGATGGGTCCCTGGCGACCATCTCCGCCAGCCGGTCCATATCGGTAGTGCGGAACAGGAAAATCCCCCGCAGTACGCCGTCTTCCCCTAGCGGTCCGGCAATCACCAGGTCACCGGAGTTTGCCATCGCCTCGATGTTCTTCATGTGGCCGGCCTGTAGTTCCTGAAGTTTCTCCTCGGGATATTTCGGCGCCCCGTCCGGCCGGCGGAGCAGGCCGAGCACGCATCGCTCGCCGTGGAGCAGGTGCTCCGGCGGCCTCAGGATGCCTTTGGCCGCCCACCAGGTGTGGATCTCCGGGACAACCCGCCCGGCCTGCACCCAGCTGTTCTCCGCCATGATCGCCTGCGCCTTTTCCAGCGATCCCACATTGAGAACGATCGCCTCCCTGATCCCCACCGCTCCGGACAACGGTCCGGAGAGCAGCGCCTCACCTTTACCGTACAGCACCTCAAGCTGTGCCAGATGACCTTCCTGCAGCCGGACGGCCTCACGCTCGCCGACTCTTTCCGTACCGGGGACCACGTTCATCAGCACCAGTTGGTAGGTGGTCATCTCGTACCGGAGCGGCTCCTCCGCCATGGCTGCCGCACCGGTAATGAGAATCACCACGGTTACACACAACCTCCATGGCCTGCGAATCATGCCGTTCTCCTCCTACCAGTCGGCCGGCGGTGCAACTTCCACGTTGGTTTCAAGGCGCTCCTCGCCGATTGTCAAAACGACCTTGTACGTTCCGCCGGGGACAAACTGCTTCTGCCCGCCACCGTGATCGGCGGTGGGGATCCGGTGTTTCGCATCGGCCGTCAGATCCCAGACCGACCGGTTCACGCCGTTACGCGCCACGCCGGACAGTTCCCGGATGGCAAGACCGTTGCCGTCCTGGATCTCGATCTTGAACGACTCCCCGGCGCCGTCGTTCACCCAGAAATTGATTGCCGCCCCCAGGGGCGGATTCTGGGCCCGGAAGATGCCATGGCCGGCGCCGTATGATCGCATGGAGAATTGCTTCGATGCTGCCGGCATGATATCGAACAACGCCACCGGCTTCGCTACCAGTTCCGGTGTCATCTGTGACAGGAACGAGACGTCGTCCAGCACCCAGACCGAACGGCCGTGGGTGCCGAGCACCAGGTCCCGCTCACGGGGGTGGACCACCAGGTCGTCCACTGCCACCGGCGGCAACTGTTCCCCGTTGAGCTTCACCCAGTTGCCACCGCCATCGATGGTGACGTACAGACCGAACTCGGTTCCTGCGTACAGCACTGCCGGATTCACCGGATCCTCGGCCAGTTCGTTGATCGGTTCGCCGTCCGGGAGATTCCCGGTGATCGACGTCCAGCTCTTCCCCAGGTCGGAGGTTTTCCAGGCCAGCGGCCGGAAATCGTCGCTGCGGTGCCCGTCAGCCGACAGGTAGGCAACCTTGCTGTCGTGCTTCGACGCCACGATGGACGATACGTACAGGCTGCCCAGACCGTTCGGACTGACGACCTTCCAGCTTTTCCCTTCGTCTTCCGTCACATGCACCAGGCCGTCGTCGGACCCGGCCCACAGCAGTCCCTGTTTCAAAGCCGACTCCGCAATACAGGTCAGGGTGCCGTAGGTCTCGGCGTCGGAACCGACCGCCTCGGTGCGGTCCGGCTCGTCCCGGGTCAGATCATCGCTGATGGCGAACCACTTGTCTCCCCGCTCAGTGAGCTTGAACAGCTTGTTGCCACCGTGGTACAGCACCGTCGGATCGTGCTGCGAGATCTTGAACGGCGCGTTCCAGTTGAACCGCAACCGCTCCTCCCCTTCCCGCGGCGCCGGCCGGATGCTCCGCGCCAAATGGGTATCCAGCCGCTTCCGTATCAGGTTGCCACCCTGAGAGGTGACGTAGATCAGGTTCGGATCGGTGGGATCGAACGCCACGTCGAAGCCGTCCCCGCCGCCGACCATCTCCCAGTCCTTGCTGAGGATGCCGTCCGTGTTGGTGTCCTCGACGAAATGCGACGTCTCCGACGGACCGACCCAGGAGCCGTTGTCCTGCAGCCCGCCGCCGATGCGGTACGGCACGCTCATATCTACGGAGATCTCGTAGAACTGCCCCACCGCCATATTGTTGAGATAGTCCCAGGTTTTCGCACGGTCATGGGTAACGTAAATGCCGCCGTCGGTCCCGATCAGGATCTGGTTGGTGTCCACCGGGTTAACCACGATGGCGTGGAAATCAACGTGCACACGCTCGCTTCCCGACCGCCGGAACGTCCGCCCGCCATCGTCGGAGATCGCCAGGTCCCAGCCGGGCAGATACACCCGGTTCTCATCTTCCGGATCCACCGCCACCCGGGTGAAGTAGAACGGCCGGAACAGGATGTCGGTTAAACGCTCCCAGCTCTCGCCCCGGTCAATACTCTTGAACAGGCCGCCGGATGGCGAGTAGTTCTCGAACCCGTTACGGCCGGACCCTCCCCAGTTGCTCTCCACTACGGCAAAAACATGGTCGGTGTTGGTGGGAACCACAGCCAATCCGATACGACCGGTAACGGGAGGCAGACCTTCCGTCAATTTCTTCCAGTTCTTCCCGCCGTCGTCGGACCGGAAGATGCCACCTTTCTCACTGTTGCCGGAAAAACCCCACGTGGCCCGCCTCCGCACATACAGCGCGGCGTACACCGTATCCGGATTGCCGGGGTCGATCACTACATCGGAAGCGCCGGTAGCAGTCGTCCACTTTCAGAACATGGTCCCAGCTCTTCCCGCCGTCAGATGTTTTGTAGATCCCCCGCTCCGGATTGGCGCCCCACAAATGCCCCAGGGCCGCCACGTAACAGACGTCCGGATCCCGAGGGTCAACGGCGATCCTCGGGATGTCGTGGGTTTCCGTAAGGCCGAGATGTTCCCAACTGCTCCCGCCGTCCACGGAACGGTACATGCCGTTACCCCAGGACGAGGAGTTGCGGCCGTTCCCTTCACCGGCTCCCACCCATACGATCTTGCCCTTGCCGTCTTCACCGGGACCATCGGCCACCACCACAGCTCCGATGTTCTGCGTACCTGCTTGTCGAACACCGGACTGAACGTTACCCCCATATTGTCCGTCTTCCACAACCCTCCGGTTGCGAACCCGACGATAGAAACTCCTCCGGCTCCCCGGCACCAACCCTATGGCCGACACACGCCCCCCCATGTTGGCCGGACCAACCGACCGCCACGGAACATGTTTGAAATCATCGGCGGTCAGTTGCCGGGGTGCGTCCTCAGCAAGAGCCGAACCGTGCCGGCGACGAGAATAACGGCGCACAGCGCCGGAAGAATGGTGAATCTAAGGTTTTTCATGATTCCTCCCGAATGAACGGGAGTAGTTTAACCCAGGGGGATAGGAAGGGGTCGTTTTATACTACCCCTGCTCTAAGCGAGTCGTTTTGCCTTCAACTCCACCCGAAAGATGTCATAAATATCTCCCAAGTATTGCCTGGTTTGAAGCCATGCATAGATCAGCATCAACACGGCCCCGATAAAAGGCAAGGGCAGCAACCAGAACATGACACCCCCCGGTAGATCGTCAGGGCTCCCTGAAACCACTCTCGAAATCAGTCCGATTACCGCCAGGAACGCAAAAAGACTCACGAGGGGCAAATAAACAGCAAAGAACGACAGGGAGATAACGGTGTCCGGTATAAACCGTAGTTTCCCGGAGATCCTTGTCCCTTCAACGGATGATTGAAGCTCCCCGACAAAATACGGCGTCCAATAGCCCGCTCGTATTCTCACCAGGGGGCGTTTCCCGTATAACGCTCGGCAAGAAGCAAGTTGAATACGATCACCACGAAGAATGCTCACGACCCGATCGCCACGAAGAGTGCTTGAAGTTTCCCGTTCATTTACTGTCCTGTCACCTCCTGAAGAATCAATTTCAATTGGAGATGGCGTACTTCCCTCCCTACCTTTCACGGTAGAGGCGCTGATGATTTCCTTGCATTTCGCCTTATCGTAGGCGGTATGGAAGGTGACGCCGAAAGGGTCGAATCTCATCTTGATCCTTCAGAACCTCTGATATTGTTTACTGAAAAGGGGGACTGTCCCCCTTTTATTCAGCCATGATCGAACCGACGAAGGAAACTATCCATTCCCCCTCGAGCTTGTCACGTTCGACAGAAGTGCCGTACGGGCTGTCGATGATGTAACAGATTGTAGGATCCACGGTGATCAGTTTCTTCACGGACCAGATTTTCACTCCGGCTCCTGATTCCAGGGCCGTCTTATTGCATTCAAACCGCCAGCCACTATGACCCGGGGAGGGCGACAGATCCCTTCGCCCCTTGAGAATCGGGCGTTGCTGCGCTGCAACGTGCTCGCACATCTCCACAGTGTCATGTACGCCAGGCCAGTTTGAGTCCACCACACACCTCCCCCGCTATTATCCGTCACCCGTCCTGATGCCAGGGATCTTCCGGAATCACGGTCCAATTCTCCCCGCGTTCGGGGCGGTGCACAATCGTCCCGACGGAACAGTTGAGGATCAGGCAGACCGTCGGGTCGGCGTTGATCAGCTCGTCCACCGAGCAGATTTTCGCGCCGGCAGGAGAATCCACGTTTTTGACGGCGCAGCGAAACTGCCACCCGCTGTCTTCCGCACCGTTCGGTTCGTTCCTGCGTCCCCACAGGACCGGTTGCCCCTCCAATGCCGCATGCTCACAGATCTGCACTGCCTGGCTCAACGCAGGCCTGCTCCGCTCCATACCAACACCCCCAGTTCGTACTCAAGCGCCTTCTGACGGACGCTTTCAGCAAAAAGAACTGCCGGCAGTTCAGCTTCTCTACTGATTACATTCCCTTAAGTGGGCGATTGGTTCCGGGAAATGTGGGATTTTTTTGAGGAAAGGGGCGGGCCGACCGGGAGGGACCGGGCGGCCCGCATGGTATTTATTTCTCAGGAAGGTCGGGGCCGCAGTCCGGGAGAGGGACCCCATCCTTGCAGCACTGGTTCTCGCAGCATGTGCTGTACCCTGGGGAACACAGGGGATCTTCTCTCCGGCATATCCTGCACTCATCGCAAGCCACCACGGTTCGCAACGCCAGATTGACCACCCCAACCGTTCCACCGAGGCAGGTGGCGCCGAAGGTGGTTGCACAGGTTGCCGCAAGAGCCGTACCGCCTACAACCGTCCCGATTGCGGATACGCCGCAAGTTGCGCACGGCTGCCAACATGTCGGCACCAACCCGTCCAGTTCAGGGATCAGGTAGCGGTCGGCGACCTCGTCCTGCAATGTCTGGAACACCGGCAGGGCCTGGTGATACCAGCCATCGTCGCTGTAGTGCCGGGCAAGATTGGCGAATTCCACATAATCTTCAACTCCGGCCGGCAGGGCGCCGCTCGCGACACTTGTGGCGAGTTGGTAGAGAAGGACCGCTTGCAGCTCCTCCACATGCCCGTTAATCGAAACCGTGACCATGACATCCCCGGGGATATTCTTCACATCCGGAAGCAGCGCCGCTTTGGGGATACCGAATTCAAAGTTGTCCGGGCCGGCGGCATCCCGGATGCTAACCCCCCAATCATCCAGGCAAATGTCTCGTGTCAACAGTTCCTTCCAGGTCTTGCCCTCTCCGCGCCGGGAGAGCGAGACCTCGTAGCACCCGCCACCGAGGGCGGACGAGAACCGCTTCCCGGCAAAAGCGGAGTAATCGATTTTGTAGAATGCACCGTTGTGTTCGATGTGCACTACTTCGGGAAGAGGCGGTTTTTCCACAGCGCCTGCGGCGGACAGGGCCGCAAGGCTGCAGAACCCGAACAGGACACAGCGGACGATTTTTTGTACCGATCTGAACTGCATGATGTTCCTCCGGTCAGGACCCTGATAGGTCCGTGAAGGAGGAGGCGATGATCGGGAACCTGTCGGTGGAAGGAAGCCTGCTACCTGAATTCCCGTCTTGCCGCCAGAGCCGCTCCCAGGAATCCGGCCGCGGCCACAAGCGTAATTCCCCAGGCGCCGGGCCCGGCGCCGGTGGAGATTTCGAACCCGGCCAGGGCCAATGTGTAGACGGTAAGCACCGCATACGACAAGACCATGAGACGCTTGCCGGGCGGCTGCAGCACTCCGCGTCCGAACAGACGGTTCAGCAGAATCGAAGGGGCGATGATGAACACCACACACCCGACCCCCGCCAGGACGGTGATCAAAACGGAGTGGGAAGCCCGATAGGTCGAAACAAGCAGGATCGTCACCAGCACCAGCAGCGCCAGGGTCACCCAGATTGAACGTTGACCACCTCGCGGTTCCATTGCCACTTGCTCATCTCCCGATCAGAGGCGCCTTGAGGACCGGCTTCCTTACGCTCCCTAATATCGTTCACCGGACCTCGGAAATCAGGCGATTCCCTCAACACGGTTGCCGTACGGGAACCCTGGTGGTTACTGCATCGCCGCCGCCCGGGCCGCGCCCCGGACATGGAACTCGCGCTCCTCCAAGTCGGCGAACGACTCGTATTGCTGGAGTTCCCACCCGGTCACCGGATCCCACAGCATCCAGGACGCTTCATCGGAGGAATCGATCCAGTCGACCCACAACTTACCGCCGTGGCTGTGCACCATCGGCTCTATCTGGTCATCCAACGTGCTGATTGCCACCACCTCCGGCGTCCAGACCGATCCGTCTTTCCTGGCCAGCACCACCTGCCGCGGGGTCTGGTTGTAGCCGTAGTCGTGAATCTCGTACGCCACACGCAATACACCTTCGTGGAAGACGGCGGCCGGCCTGCAGGCCAAATCCGACGGCGCCGAGACCTGTTCCGCGTCGGACCAGGTGGCTGCGGCCGGATCGGCCTGCCGGTGCATCACCTTCGGGGTCGCCCCTTCTACCCAGTAGAACAGGTGTACATCGCCGGTACTGGGGTCCAGAATCAGTGACGGATCCAACTCGTTGTCAGCCCCGCCGGCCAACACTTCCGGTGTGGTCCACGCCCCGTTTTCGAAGCGGCTGAGGACCACGTCATAGCCTTCGGCCGAGTTCCTGGACCAGGCCACCAGCGGAACCCTCGGGCTCAAGGTCATGAGGATCGACGGTTCACCGTCGCCGTTGACGGTTCCGTCCGGGTTGAGGACCACCCGAGTCGCACTATCCGGATTGTATCGATTCCAGAAGTCCAGTATCGGGTGGGGATCTTCCGTAATGTGGCTCAGTATGGAGATACCGCCCGTCAGGCTGCCCGAATCCCCGTCGGGGATGGTGGCGCTCACTTCCGCCATAACCGGCGCCGGCATCATCAGGATCAGTGTGAGGAGGCCGACGTTCATCCACTTCAACATGATTCACCTCCCTCGAGGCAGGCATTGAATTCATTCAATTCAGGCAGGGACGGATCGATCCGTCCGCTGTAGGATTTCAGGGTGCGCAGGTTGATGCGCGCTGCTCCGTCGTTTCCCTTGTTCAAGGCGACCTTCCAGAGGTAATAGCAGTTTCTGAACACCAGCGTCAGATAATCTCTCGTGCGGGCGATCTCGTTGGATCGGCGACAGTACGTCTCGGTCATACGCTCATCTCCGGTCCGCCAGGAGACGATACCCAGATCCCCCAGGGCCAGGGCGAGCTGTTTGTCATAGCCGGATTTCTCCGCCTTTTGAACCACATCCATCAACAGTTCTCGAGCCCTTTTCAGCTTCCCGCGCTTCAGATAGACCGCCGCCAGATTCCTGCGGGCGATACATTCGTCGAACCCTCTGGCGCTCTCGCCATATAGTTTCATCGCCCTCTCATAACAGGAAGTCGCGGCCTCCCATCGATGCCTGGCGTTCTCGATATTGCCCTTGGTCATGAGCACATGCGCCAGCCCGGGACCGTCATCATCGACGGAATCCCTGGTTACTTCCTCCAACAGCATGGCGGCGATGGACAGCCTCCCTTTCCGGTAAGAGGTCATGGCCAGGTAGTGCAGGGCTATCCGTCGCTGGCGGTCGGTCACTTCCTCGAGATCGAGGACCAGTTCCGCCTCATCCCGGGCAACCTCATATTGACCGATGGATACCAGGCAGTCGGTCTTTAGAAGATGCAGTTCCGCCGATGGGGAGCTCTCCAGCATCATCTCGTAAAGTCCGAGAGCGGAAAGATGATCCCCGGCTCTGCCCAGGGCGGCCGCTTCATCCAGCATCTCCTGCGGCGACATCCTGGTAGTCGGCTCCGGCCTCCCTTCACGGTCAAGGTCAAGCTCGTACTGTTCCGCCAAAGAGGACACGCTGACTCCGTAGATTCTGCCCAACGTATACATCCGTCTGAAGGATGGCTCGGCCTGGCCGTTCTCGATCCGGGACAGGTGGGATTTGGTTACCTGTTCCGGATAGGAACCGGCCAGTTCCTCCACGGCGTCCAGGGACAGCTTCCGTGCCTCCCGGATGGACCGCAGGTGTCTGCCGAACCGCCTGATGCCTCGTGTGGGTACTCCCATAGTTCGGTGGTCCCCCCATGTAGATTCCGCCACCCCGAGATGACACTTCTATTGATATCCGAACAAACGGGGGTTCGGTCCAACATTTTCTTCAAACTGGGTTTCGGATCGGAAACCCCGGTGGTTGTCTTATGGCATTGGTCAATCAGGGGACCGATTTATTCGAACCGGTTTATTGTGATCACAACAATAAACCGACGGCCCAAAAGCCGCCGGTTTCAACTCAAATGACGTGTTCCCAGAAAGCTGGCCCAGAAGCAGTGACCGGTACCAAGGTCATGCCGTCGATACCACGGCGCTAAGAATGTGTCTTCGAGAACTGGCGGGGGCCAGGCCACACTATGGATACCGTCGGCTGCACATTCTTCTGCACCGGGAGGGATGGCGTGTCAACCACAAGAAGGTGTTGCGCCTGTATCGTGAAGAGGGCTCATCTCTAAGGACACGGAGTAAGAAAAGGAAATCGGCAAGTTGGGTGCGCGTGCCTCCACCCTAGCCCTCAAGAAAGAACGAGCGTTGGACAGCAGATTTTGTAACGGACGCGTTGGCGACGGGAGATAAGTATAGAGTGATGACGGTAATCGATGTGTTCAGCAGGGAGTGTGTGACGTTGGGAGCGCCTAAGTCGTTTCCGTCGACGCGAGCATCTGCGGTGTTGGATCAAGGGATCGCAGAGCGATCGAAGCCGAAGTTGATCACCTTGGACAATGGTACGGCATTCTTCTTGAGCGGGCCGGGTCCCGGCGGCGTACGTTCAGCAGCCACTGTGGTTAAGCCCAGCAGCTACTGAAATGGTTTTGGAGCAGAGGTCGTAACCTGGAACAGCGATTGGGAGTGGCGCAGAAGGCACTTAACTAACACTACTTTGTGGACCAGTTTCCGGGGATCATGTCACCAAACTGTCCAGGAACTGGGGCCCACCTCTTACTGCTTACGTTTAGGGGGTCACCTCAGAAGGCATAACGGCTGATGAGGGTAACTTCAATACCCAGTCGGGGATATGTTCTAGTAATTGCTCTTCGGTAAAGTTATCTCTCCAAGGATGGTGGAAAGCCCAACCTCGATAACAGTTCACAACACCATTCGCGTTAAACACGACATTTGAAGTGCATTCACTGGACCTTACAGATTCTGGAGGGAGCGGATCCTCGATAGCCCCGGAACCTCCATAGGAGACCATATGGTAGGTAGAACCATCAGCACTACAGACATACAGAAACGGACTATTCCAGCCATCGAATGCTGCAAGTTTTAGCATTTTGCCACGTACTTCGATCGTGATGTCAGGGATTGTTCCGATTCTTCCCGGGTCAGGATAAGCTCCTGTCCTGGCATGATGAAGGGCAAGAAGATACCAGTTGTATTGCATTCTTGCCTCTGTGTGTTTACTTTTCTCGCGTTCGAAAGCATTTTTAACAAGCACTCCAATGTATATAGAAACAGCGATCAGCGCTGCAGCAAATATTACAATTATTGCTTTGGAAAGTTGACGCTTCATATATAATTTAAATACTTTTGCACTCGCTATTGGGAAGCTTTGCCGTTCCAGTAGTTAAGATCATGGTTGAACAAATAATCTGTAATCCGCCATGTCCCTCTCATGTAGTTCACAAAATCGGTGCATTCGAAGAAACCAGCAGAGGGATCTCGATAGGTTGGATTGCTACCCTGCCCATATGGAGATCCGGTACGCCATTTCTTCCATCGATCCTCATACACCTTGTCTTTAATCCCTGGTGGCGATGGAGAAGTTCCCACAATCTCAAAATCAGCATAAGGATCATTATCTAAGTCGCCTAATGTTACCTCGGCGGCTTTTCCAGTGCAATTCTCGCATTTGCCAGAATCGCCATATGCGAGAATACGGATCCCTCCAGCCTTAGCATTCCTATTGCCGGCACCATTGGGGTCATACCAGATTAAAGCAACATCGCAGTTTTTACGGTCGCAACCATCCTCCCTGCAGCATCGATAAATTACATCTCCTCTTTTCCAGAGCCCCAGAGGATCGCTGAAATTCGTAGGCGAGTTTGATACATACGCATAGAGGTTTACTCCTCCTGCAAGCCCTACTGGATCGCTTTGAGTATACCGTCCTAGGTTAGCTGCGTAGTCTCTATGCCAGTTCTGGTGAAATTGTGTCTCTTCGTCGAAGTATTGTCCAGGAAACGATAGTGCATTCTTAGTATCATCTGTTGTCAGACTATAGACACTCCCAAAGGGACGTCTTTCCGCTTTCCAGACAAGATTCGATAATTCATCTGTAACCGCTATCGGCGTCCCGATATGATCGGTGTGATAGAAATACAGAGTGTCTTCAGCCGCTAGTCGGAAAACCCGGTAGTCGTAATCGTTCCCGGAGCCGTACACTGGATCATCATAGGCTTGTGTTGGATCACTGACGGTAGCAATCACGATACTACCGCTGAACGTCTTATCGCTTGGATCCGTAACCTGCTTGCGTCGCACAACATAATCATTCGTACTTGAAGGATACAATGACCAATCTAAATGAACATTAGGCGGACTCTCTCCCACCTTGAGTAAATTGCCTAGATCCTGCTCCGAAGTCCAGTCAACACGACCGATTGGTGTATCTAAACTATAAATGTAGTCCTTACCTCGATTCAGATCTGTGTCAATCTCGGACAATAGATTCCCATATGGATCGTAGAAAAAGAGCGAAGTAGTGCCTGATACAGTTTTTGCGACTCTCCTACCTTCTGCATCGTAAATGTAATTCGCAGTCGCCCCTGAATCCACGCTCTCCAAACGATTTGCATCACTATATTCGTATGTCTGGCTACCATCCCCGGTCATGTTCCCGTTGCTGTCATGACTATACGATGCGATTTCCCCGCCAGTTGATCCACTCAGCTGATTAGCATTCGCAAGATACGTGCAATTGGTTGCCGGCGAATTTTCCCCCTTGCAGAGGCGATTTCCGTTCAAATCGTAAGTGTACGTTACTCCTCCCGCGCACTCGGTCCCAGGTCCCCAAGGCCCGGAAGCAGTTGTCAGACGATGGAGCTCGTCATAGTCAAACACACGATTGTTCACTGAATTCAGGTTGTCCGTACGATCCGTCATATTCAAATCGTCATCGTATAAGTGCGTGTAGCTCAACAAGCCACCGAGGGTCCAATTCCCTAATTGGTATCTCGACCCATAAGTTCTTGAATCTATGAGGCTGTTTCCAAAGGTTACGCTCTTTCTTGGGCCAAACGGTTCGTATGTGAACGATGAAGCCACAGTTGCCGGAGAGCCATTCACCATAGTAGTGATTGACACTATCCTGTTTGCATAATCGTAAGCGTAGTCCACCTGACCTTGCCGCTCTACCGGATCACTAGTCGGATAGAGAATTTGTTCAAGGTTACCTGTTTTATCGTATTCATATTGGGTAGTATACATATCACCGTTGATCGTCTTGTCTTCTTGTTTGAGTAAGCCTCGTCGATCATACTCGTACTCACTTATCCCTGAAGCGTCCGTTATCCCGGTTCTCCGGCCGATCCCAAAGGTGACAGCCGTAGAATCATATGTCGGCGTCACGTTCAGACTCGTATCCGGATAAGAAGTTTGACTCATGCGGTTCAAGGCATCATATGTACGATTCGACGTAACCCCGTTTGCGTCTGTTGCCGAGGTAAGATTGCCGGCCAGATCATACCCGTATGTTGTTGTTCCGGTGTCGGGCGATATTGTTTGCAGCCGCCACCCCATATCATGGCTGGTATATGTCGTAGTAAAGCTATTCGGGTCCATGACACTGGACAGGTTATCCTGATGATCATAGCCGTATTCCGTATTTACAGCGTCAACACCGACTGTTTGCGAGACTGTTGTCAAGCGTTTGAGCTCATCATACTCGTAGCTTGTCACATGCCCTTCCGGGTCCTGCATCGATTCCCGAAGACCGTCTGCGTAGTAAGTGAATTTGGTAAATACCGAGCCGGTCGCCTCTGGAATGATGTCATTGTAGTACACATATTCGAGTCGATTGTAGTCATCGTAGCTGTAGTTTGTGAAGCTCTTGATGACATCCAAAGAGTCTCGATATTCTTCGCGCGTTTTATTGCCTGCCGAGTCATAGGTGTAAACGATCTTGTTGCCGTAGGGGTCGATAGTCTCTTTTACGCGACCACTGGAGTCATACACATAGTCGGTGCTGTAGGCGCACCCGACGCCGGCCTCAACGCAATTAGGCAGTCGAACATAGGCCAACTTGCCGTCATTATCGTAACGCTGCTCGGTGACAATGTCGTCGGCGGGAGTGGAGCCGACAATTCGAGTTTCCGTCAGGCGGCCTTTGGCATCGTAGGTAAATTGAGTTTCCACGTTGTTCGGATCGGTCTGGCTCAATACATTGCCGAATAGATCATAGGACGTAAATGTGGTTTGATGACCCAAGGCGTTGCTGATCCAGTGCAATCGGCCCCGAAGGTTTACGTCTGGATCACTATCTGAATAGTACTCGTAGGTCGTCACATCCGATACATCAGTGCGTGAGCCATCAATTGTCTGTAGCCGACCTCGACTATCGTAAGTATAGGTTGTAGTGCTTGAGAAAATATCGTCTCCTGCACACCCCACAATTTCCTCTGTCAGCTGATCGCCGGTTGAGGGGTCATAGGTCGTTGTTTTCACTTTCTCTGAATTGGTGCAATTCCCGACGGTCGGAATTTCCGATGTACTCTGGAAGTTAAAGGTCGGATCATAGGTGAATTCGTAGGTTCGTTCTCGTGGAGTGCCGACTGCCTCGGTTCGGGTCAGAACATTGCCCTTATCGTCATAGGTCATCTCTGTGACAATGGAAGACGCATCAATGATTTTCGTCAGATTGCGATGTTCATCGTACTCCAGTGTTGTGTCCGTGGAACTACCGCATTGAGAACATTCGGGACCTGTGCTCGCAGTCACAAGCCCGGAGAAATCATCAATGGTGTAGACAGTGTCTATGTCAAGAGAGTTTGTTACGGTCGTTTGTGTTGATGAATCATAGGAAAGCTCGTACTCATAATTGCCGTCAGCTTCCTGGGTAACGCTGACTCTATCCGAGCTGTCGTAAGTATGCTCTTCAATGACCTCTCCGTAGGAATCTTTAACAGCTGTGAGGTTATGATCGTCAAAAGGATCTGTATACTCATAGGTCTGGAACGATCCATCCGACCAATCGACCTGTTCCAAGTTGGACGTTGTCCCATTATATGTATAGGTAGCGGTGAGTCCTCCTGCCGATACCGTATGCACACGTCCGGAACTGTAGGTGAGCGATATTCCCCGGCCAAGATCGTCGGTAACCGCTGTCAACTCGCTGCCGGTATACGTCAGAATTACCTCGTTGCCGTTTTTGTCGGAGATCTTTGTCAGCGTTCCGCTTGCGTCAAAATCCCATTTCCTCTGATGCTTATTCGCAACCTGCCATGTGCCGTCCAATCGTTCGATCAGGGTCATGTTGTCGAGTCGATTCGGCGTCCAATTGCCGAAAGGATCTCTGCTGAAACGGATAGGTCGCATTTCTCGGTTCACGAACGTTCTTATGCTCCCCGTCCCCTCCAACCGGACCATGTATGCATGCTGCCAACCGTAGCCAAGTGTTCCATTGAAATCCGATTGGCTGTCATATCTTCTGCTAAACCTAATCGGGATGGGACCACCTAGGCTGAGATCGGTGGTTTCGTAATACATCTTGCCGTTTACGACGGAAACTGGACCGCCGACGGTCGTGTCGTCTTCACATGTCGGAGGGGCGCAGGTTCCTGGCTTCCCATCTTCAATAAGAGGAGTAGACATGTCGTCTATCCATACGGTTACAGGTGGGCTGAAGACTTCAACAAGATCGTTGAACTCGCAGGTATTCCCCGTTTGCACCATGGCCCTGATCCGGAACTGGTGGCTGCAAGGTACATCATATAGATCTAAATTCTGGACGATCGTCGCGTAATGGTAATCACCACATGACGCAGAGCCTACATTCATTAAATCCTTTTGGTAATATGAGCCATCATCGAGCACAGCTTGTGCATCGGTTCCATAACGCACGGTTTCACTGCAACCACAATGCGCTATCCAGGTGACCTTAATTTGGTCACCATCAAAGTATAGCTCGTCATCTTCCCCATCTAGCTGGAAGATACTTACGATCTCGATCGACTGCCCCCATGAGCACGGGACCGCTAAGCCCATGAACGCTAGCACGAGGGTCGCGAGCGCTAGCCGGCGTAGCTGCAATCGGCAATAACTTCTACTTTTGGCTAAGTTGATGGACATGAAGTTCTCCTGTGCTACGCAGGCGACTTTACAGTTCGAATTAGCTTGGCAAGTGTTTGAAATAGAACTGCTAATTCAATGCACTCGTTGTGACCGATAATGGGTTGTCGGCTGCGATCCATAGCCTCTTTGATGCCGACGTCTGGCCTCCGTCCGCAGCAAACAATTCATATGTAATCATAAAACCCATATTGGAAACGGCGAGTGCTGCTGAACAGACAACCACAACTCCCAACAGTAGCGCAAGACCCAATCTGAGCTTCATAGGGAACTCCATAGACAACGTAGTTGGGCAGTGTATTCCTCTGTTATTTCCCGGCAGTTTTCCAGTGAAGTGCCTTGCTGATCACTGCGGAGTTTACTCCATCCTACGAATCGATCGGCGGAAATCTTACGGGATTGGAATGTTTTGAGGACGCGTCGTCGTGCCGCTTAGGCCGATCCAGTAAAAGCACACTATGGGTTTCGGATCGGAAACCCCGGTGGTTGTCTTATGGCATTGGTCAATCAGGGGACCGATTTATTCGAACCGGTTTATTGTGACCACAACAAAAAACCGACGGCCCAAAAGCCGCCGGTTTCAACTCAAATCGAACAAATAAATCTAAAAACTACACCGTCTCCACCACCCGGTCATATTTCACCTTGGCGCCGTCGGTGACGCGGAGCTTCTGGAAGTCCTTTAGAAGGCTGAGGGTGGTCTTGCCCGGTTTCCCGGTTCCGATGGTCCGCTTGTCGATTGTCACCACCGGCACGATCTCAGCGCCGGTTCCGGTAAGGAAAACCTCGTCGGCGTTGTAGAAGTCGTGGAGGGCGAGGGCGCGCTCTTCCACCTTCATGCCCCGCTTCGCGGCCAGTTCCAGCACCGACGCCCGGGTGATGCCGCCCAGCGCCCCCTGGAGCAGGTCCGGCGTCTTCACCACGCCGTTCTTCACCATGAAGATATTGTCGGCGGTGCACTCGGCGACACAGCCCTGGTGATTCAGCATGATCGCTTCCGGAACGCCGGCCTTCTTGGCCTCGATTTTCGCCAGGATGTTGTTGAGGTAGTTCAGTGACTTGATCCGGGGATCGATGCAGTCGATAGGCACCCGGCGGGTGCTGGCGGTGATGAGAGAGATGCCGTTGTCGTAGAACTCCTTCGGGTACAGTGCGATGTCGTCCACTATGATCACCAGCGTGATCTTACCGCACTTGGCAGGATCGATCCCCAGATCACCAGGGCCCCGGGAAGCGACCAGCCGGATGTACACGTCCCGCTTGCCGTTGGCCGCCACGGTATCGATGATCGCCTGGCACATCTCGTCGAAGGACAGGCCCAGGTCCAGCTCCAGGGTCTGGGCCGATTCGTACAGCCGCTGGACATGCTCCTTGAGACGGAAGATGTTTCCGGCGTACACCCGAATCCCTTCGAAGGTGCCGTCACCGTACAGGAACCCGTGATCCATCACCGATACCGTTGCTTTTTCCTTGGGGACGAGCTTTCCGTTCAGGTAAATCTGCATCGCTTTCTCCATCTTCTGGGCGGCACCCCCGCCGCCTCGGTCAATAATCCGGTTCAGGGAATCGCGGACACCGCTCGATCCGGCAGTTTCCGCCGGCCGGTGTCCTGCACCACGCCCAGGAAGAACGCGTGCAGGTGGACGTCGCCGGTCAGTTCCGGGTGGAAGGTGCACGCAATCGTATGCCCTTCCCGGACCAGCACCGGCTCCCCTTGCCATGATCCCAGGACCTCCACCTCGCCGGAAAGCCGACGGAAGCGGGGGGCCCGGATGAAAACGGCGGTCATCTTTCCGCCGGGAATATCTACGCTCAGTTCGGTCTCGAACGAGTCGACCTGCCGGCCGAACCCGTTCCGTTCGATGGTGGCGTCGATGAACCCCAGGCTGGGCTGGTTCGGGTTGGTCACCTCCCGGGACAGCAGAATCGCCCCGGCGCAGGTCCCCAGGATCACCCCTCCACTCCGGTGAAACTCACGCAAGCGGTGGAACCACGGCTCATCTTCCATCAGGTTCAACAGCGTGGTGCTCTCCCCGCCGGGCAGGACCAGGCCGTCCAGGCCGACAAGCTCGGCTGTGCGGCGGACCTCCACCACTTCCATCGGAATGGAATTCCCCCACGCCGCCTGCTGCAATGCGGCGGCATGGGCTGCAAAATCGCCCTGCAGGGCTAGCACGCCGATTTTCAAGTCACCAACCCCGTGTCTGCATCAGCTCTTCCGGCTGCAGGGTGGAGGTTTCGATCCCCTTCATGGCGGTGCCCAGACCGCGGGAGACCTCGAGGACCGCTTCCGGGTCTTTGTAGTGCGTCACCGCGCGAACGATGGAGTGGGCCATCCGCTGGGGGTCTGCCGACTTGAAGATGCCGGAACCGACAAACACCGCCTGGGCGCCAAGCTGCATCATCAGCGAAGCGTCGGCCGGCGTGGCGATGCCGCCTGCTGCGAAGTTGGGCACCGGCAGCTCACCGGTCTCCGACACCATGCGGACCAGTTCGTACGGCGCGCCGAGATTCTTGGCCTCGGTCATCAGCTCCTCGGGACCGAGCAGGGTCAGACGGCGGATACCGGCCATCACCGAGCGCATATGCCGCACCGCTTCCACGATATTGCCGGTGCCGGCCTCGCCCTTGGTCCGGATCATGGCGGCCCCTTCGCCGATGCGGCGCAGCGCCTCGCCCAGATCGCGGCAACCGCAGACCACCGGCACGGTAAAGGCGAACTTGTCCAGGTGGAACGCTTCGTCCGCCGGGGTCAGAACCTCGCTTTCGTCAATGTAATCAACGCCCAGCGCTTCCAGCACCTGGGCCTCGGCGAAGTGGCCGATCCGACACTTGGCCATCACCGGGACGGAAACCGCTTTCTTGATCCGCTCGATCATGTCCGGATCGGACATCCGGGCCACGCCGCCGTCCCGGCGGATATCGGCAGGCACCCGTTCCAGCGCCATCACTGCGGTGGCCCCGGCGTCCTGGGCTATCCGGGCCTGGTCATCGTTGGTGACGTCCATGATGACGCCGCCCTTGAGCATCTCCGCCAGACCGGTCTTGAGACGGAGCGTTCCTCTGTTTTCGTTGTTCATGGTCCTCCCTCCACCCAGGAAGAAGTATTCGGTTTCGTACGTTTTTTATGATACTCAGACAATTTCCGCGCCTCCAAAGCCTATAGGATCGGCATCGCTTCCACAAGCGGCTCACTCCCCTCGTGGTTGGAATCGGACCAGCGGCTGCGGATCAAGTCCCCCAGGGTTCGGATCCCCTGATCGATCTGATCCGGGGACGAGGAAGAAAATGTCAGCCGCATCGTATTGCTGCCATTGGCGCCGGGTCCCTGGCCGTCTACATGGAACAGGTCGCCCCGGCTGAACAGGACCCCTCTTCTGCGGGCGGCGATGAATAGTTCACCAGCGTCCAGCCCTTCCGGAAGACGGACCCACAGGAACAGCCCTCCCGGCGGCGTGGTCCAGCGCACCCGGGCGGGGAAATATCGGGACATGCTGTCGAGCATCAGATCCCGGCGATTGCGGTACTCGGCTCTCACCCGCTTCAGGTGGGACCGCAGGCAACCGGCGGCAAGGTAGTGATGCAATCCGGCCTGAAGGATCGGGCTGGTCCCGCAATCGGAAATCTGCTTCAGGGCGATCAGCCGGCGCAGCACCTCGATGGGCGCGGCGACCCATCCGACCCGGACGCCGGGCATCAGTTTTTTCGAGAAGGTTCCAAGGTAGATCACGTGCCGGCCCCGGTCCAGGGCGTGCAGGGTCGGTATTTCCTTCCCCTCGAACCGGAGGTCGCCGGCCCAGTCGTCCTCCACCACCGGGCAGCCGTAACGGATGGCAAGCGCCAACACTTCCCGGCGGCGGGATTCGGGCATGACGGCGGTAGTAGGGTTCTGGAAGGTCGGCTGGAGATAGATCAACCGTGGCCGATGGCGGATCAGGGCCGCTTCCAGCAGATCGGGACGGATCCCCCGTTCATCCAGCGGAACGCCCACCGTTTTCGCGCGCAAGGAACCGAGCACACTCAGGGCGCCGGTATAGGTCGGATCCTCCACGATGGCCGCATCCCCGGTATCCAGGAACGTACGGAAGATCAGCTCCAGCCCCTGCTGGGCGCCGTTGGTCACCAGGATCTGGTTCCCCTGCACTTCGGACCCTTTGAGCGCCATCCCGTCGGCCAGGATGTTTCGCAGCGCCGGATACCCGGCAGTGGGACCGTAGGCCAGCAGGCCGGCCCCTTCTTCCTTTATCGCCGTCTTGAGCGATTTCAGGAACGCGCCGGCCGGAAGCAGTTCGCTGTCCGGGTACGACCCGGCGAATGAGATCCCTTCGTCGGCAGTGGCCAGTTGGTAGGCGGACAACAGCCGATCGACGCCGGGCCCGTCCACCGCCTGGGAGAACGCCGAGAACCATGCATCCCCGGGATGGGTAGGGACGGTGGGCGGAGGATCTATGCCTGCGGTCTGTTCGGAAGCGAGGAACGTGCCCCTTCCGGTACGGCCGTGGACGAAGCCGGAGGCAGCCAGGAGATCGTAGGCAGCCACCACCGTGTTCCGGTTCACTTCCAGCGCCCGGGCCAGGTCCCGGGTAGGCGGCAACCGGTCCCCTCGGGACAGTCGGCCGTCGGCCGTCGCCTCCTGTATCCCCGTGGCTATCTGGCGGTACACCGGGATCTCGCTGTCCACATCGATGGCCAGACCGGGGATTGTCATGCCGAGCACTCCCGCACGGTTCAATTGGACCGTTTGGACCAACTGTTTTCAATCTAGTAAACCCGGAATCGGACTGCTTGATCCAGAAGAACTCACTGTTGGGATGTAAGGTTGTCCTTGCTTCCCTTGTTTTCCACCCTGGAACCCTGCCCTGGATCCACTTGGACCGTATTGGACCAGTCCAATCAATAGGTCCAATGGCAATACTAACACAAACCCGACCACATCAATAGGGACCAATATAGTCCATTTCGCGTTTCGGTGACAGGCACCTTAACCCGGGTTTCGGGGACACCGTTGTGCAGGCCGAGCTCTGGCTCACCGCTGTTCACATTGGGCTAACACTTTACTTCGATTATCAGCGCCCCATTACGGCCGTCGGTATTGGACGACTCAGGAAGTCCCGTCAAGACGGGACTTCCCGACTCGCCCAATGCCGACGGCTATTTGTAAGAGGAAGATACTTGGGGCTGCGAAGTCCGAGTCAATCTCTGTCGTTCAGACGTTCCATCCCGGCTGACAAGGGTGTCCCCGAAACCCGGGTTAAGGTGCCTGTCACCGATTCAGGAGGCGGGGGAGCATCTTGTCAATTCGGGACAGGAGGTCGCCCACGCCGGTCCCTTTCGTTGCTGAAATATTTATGGCGTCTCGCCCGACCAGCAGGTCGCGGCGGCCGTCTTCATCCAGGAGATCGGTCTTGTTGAACACCAGCAGGCTGGCGATCCCTACGTAGCCCAGATCTTTCAGGATCGATTTCACCGCCCGGATCCGGGTTTCGTTCCTGGGACTGGATCCGTCCACCAGGTGGATGATCAGGTCCGAATCCTCGATCTCCTCCAGGGTGGCCCGGAACGCCGCCAGCAGGTCTTTGGGCAGGTCCCGTATGAACCCCACCGTGTCGTTGATCACAATCTCCCGTTCCCGAGGCAGACGCAGCCGGCGGCTGGTGGGGTCCAATGTGGCGAACATACGGTGCTCCACGAACACCTCGCTGCGGGTCAGCCGGTTCAGCAATGTGCTCTTGCCGGCGTTGGTGTAGCCGACCAGGGAGACTACCGGCACATCCCGGTCCCGCCTTCGTGACCGCCGTTGTTCCCGCCGCCTCCGTTCCGTCAGGAGCCGCTTCTCCAGAACGCCGATGCGGTCCCGCACACGGCGACGGTCGATTTCCAGCTTCTGCTCGCCCGGTCCCCGACCGCCGATCCCGCCCATGAGCCGGGACAGACCGGAATCGCCCCTTGTGGCCAGCCGGGGCAGGAGGTATTTCAGCTGGGCCAGTTCCACCTGGATCTTGCCCTCGCTGGTGCGGGCCCGTCCGGCGAAGATGTCCAGTATCAACTGGCTGCGGTCGACTACCTTCAGTTCGGTGGCCCGGGCGATGGCCCGGGCCTGGGCCGGCGTCAGGTCCTGGTCCACGATCATGAAATCGGCCTGCAGCCGCTGGGCGTGAATGATCAAATCCTGGAGTTTGCCGGCGCCCATGAGCGTCCTGCGATCGAAGGACTGCCGCCGCTGCACCGTCCGTTCCACTACCGCCAGGTCGCTGGACTCGGCCAGTTCCGCCAGTTCATCCATCGACTCGTCCGCATCGCTCCTGCGCCCTGTAGTGATATGCACCAGGATCGCCCTTCCTTCCCGGCCCGCTTCCCTGGTCCGCAACCGCAGCCGGTCGAACTCTTCTTCCAGCGCCGCGATCAGCGCCGGGAAGTCGTCGTCCACCCGGTGGGCCGGACGAGGTGGGAACAGCCGGTACCGCCCGATGCCCGCAGTCTGCGGTTCGCCCTCTTCGGCCGGCAGCAGGTGAGCGACCCGCACCGGCCCCGGGGTTCCGTCGGCCGCAACGGCGATGATCGCCAGGGCGTCCAGCAGATGCAGGGCGATGGGGGCCAGGTCAACCGGGTCCAGTTCCCGATCCCCTATCCGGGTGGCGATGAAACGCAAGGTACAGAACCTTGTCCGGCCCGCCGGGGCGCTCGGCTCCCGGGGAACATCCACCCGTGAGGCGTCACCCACCGCCAGCGTCTCGATCCTGCCGGCCCGGTCCAGCAACAGGCCGACCCGGCGATTGAGATCGGCGGAGATGGAAACCATCTCCCGGGCCAGGTCCTGGCTGAGGATCAGATTGGAGGGTACGCGTCTGCGCCCGAGCCGTTCCAGCCGTTTTTTCTGTGCGTGTGAAAGGCCCAGCAGGTTGCCGCGGATCTCTGTAATCGGAGCGCCCCTCCCCGATCAGATCCGGCCGACGAAATGGGTGCCGGCCCGGCCGTCGATCGCCTGTCCCAGGCTGGCGGCGTTGGTGATCATCGCCCTCCGGCCGCCGGCCCGCAGGAAGCGGATCACCGCCTCCACCTTCGGCCCCATGCTACCCGGCGGGAAGTGACCCTCGGCGTGGTACGCCTCCACTTCCTCCAGGGTGACCGCTCCCAGAGCTTTCTCGGTCGGCTTGCCGAAATCCAGCAGCACCTGGGGGACGTCCGTCAGGATGATCAACAGTGAGGCCCCGATGTTGGAGGCCAGGACGCTGGAGGTCAGGTCCTTGTCGATCACCGCCTCCACGCCGCAATAACGGTTGTCGGCTCCGCTCCGGATCGGAATGCCTCCACCGCCGCAGGCGACTACGATGTGACCGGCCCGGGCCGTATCGCGGATCATATGACGCTGAATCACCTTGAGCGGGTTGGGCGACGGCACCAGCCTCCGCCAGCCCCGACCGGCGTCTTCCCGGATCTTCCAACCCAGGGTGTCCCGGCGCATCTCCGCCTCTTCCCTGGATAGAAACGGTCCGATCGGCTTGCTCGGGTCGTCGAACGCAGGATCATCCTGATCCACCAGCACCTGGGTGATCACCGTCACCACGTACCGGCGTATGTCCCGGGACCGCAAGGCGTTCAGCAGGCTCTGCTGCATGTAGTAACCGAGGCTGCCCTCGGTCATCGCCACCAGGACGTCCAGCGGGTCGTCCGGCAGTTCGTCCCGGCTCATCTCATTCTGGCGGAGCAGGGTGCCGACCTGGGGACCGTTACCGTGGGTCACCACCAGGTCGTACTCCCGGTCAACCAGGTGCATGAGACACTGGGCGATCTTGTCCGAGTTCCGGACATGATCGTCATAGGTCCCTTTTTCACCCTTACCGATGAAAGCGTGGCCGCCCATGGCGACCATGACCAGCTGTTTGTCGTGTTTTTTCATATTCACGCTACCATTGTAGATCTAACGGGAGGTCAAGTCATGGATTCTATCGTTCTTGTCACCGGCGCCGCCAAAGGCTTGGGGTTAGAAATGTGCCGCCAGATGCTGGACGAGGGCAGGCGGGTAATCGCATGCCCCAGGATCGGTGGCGGAGAAGATCTGGAACAGCTGGCCGGGAACTCCGGCGGGCAATTGCAGATCGTCCCGATGGATGTGGAAGATGAAAGCTCGATAGAGGTCGCAACCGGCCGGATCGGGAAGCTGGTGGACCGCATCGACATCCTGATCAACAACGCCGGCGTCTACCCGGAGGTCGGAACCGTATCCACCGGCATCGACTCCGACGAGATGGTCCGGGCGTTCCGGGTCAACACCCTGGGGCCGATGCACGTCATCACCGCCCTGCTCCCACTGCTGCGCAAGGGGAAGGACCGCAAGCTGGCCCAGATCACAAGCAAGATGGGCTCCATCGACGACAACAGTTCCGGCGGGTCGTACGCCTACCGGGTATCGAAGGCGGCCCTGAACATGGCGGTGAAAAACCTGGCCCACGAGTTCGGCCCGGACAGGTTCATCGCCCTGACCATCCACCCGGGCTGGGTCCGGACCCGGATGGGCACCGATGCGGCGCCGCTCCCCATCGGACCGGGGGCTGCGGACGTCCTCAAGACGATCCGGGAAGCGACGGAGAAGGACAACGGAGCTTTTATAGGGCCGGGCCAGGAGAAGATTCCCTGGTAAACCCGATGGCCAGGACCCTGGCCTCCATCCCGCTGCGCACCGAGCCACGTGACGCCTCCGGCACCAGAATCGTGCTGCCGGCCGGGAATGTGTCACAACCGGACCCCAGCTCTCCTTCAAGAACCATGAGGACATGGCAACCGTTTTCCGGTTCGGGGTGGCCGGCGGAGTCGCCTTCCTTGAGACGCATTTCCCAGAGGTCGTAGAACCGGTTGCGGATCAGCCGGCCGCGTCGTTCCCCTTCCGGCAATCTGGCGGCGGGAAGCACAGGCTCAAAAGAAGCGCACTCCAGCGCCTGCTCCACGTGCAGCTCTCTTTGCGGCCGGTGCGGGTACAGGTCGCTCCAGTCGTACAGGCGGAATGTGGTGTCACTGGCGGTCTGGATCTCGGCCAGGGTGATCCCGGCACCCAGCGCATGGACGGTGCCGCTGGGGAGATCGTGACAGTCTCCCGCCGATACCGGAACCTGCTGAAGGAGTTCCGCCACCATCCCCTGCTCCACCGCATCCGCCAGCGCCCGGCGATCCACCCCGGGCTTCAGCCCCTTGTAGATAAACGCCCCGGGCTCGGCATCCAGGATGTACCAGCTCTCGGTCTTGAGGTGGGCCGACCGGTGCGCGGCTACATACTCGGGGGTGGGGTGGACCTGCACCGACAGGTTTTCCCCGGCATCCAGGTACTTCACCAGCAACGGAAAACCGTCGGCGGCGGATCTGGGCAGGCGGCCCATGAGACGCTCCCCCCACGTCCCCATCGCCTCGTGGAGAGTGCGGCCGGCCAGGAGGCCGTTGTCGATAATCGACCGGGCCGCGTCACCACCGTCGCCGGTGGAGGTGGATGCCAGGTCGGCCAGTTCCCAGCTCTCCCCGATCTTTCCCGACTCCGGCAGAACCTTGCCGAACCGGGACAGATTGCGCCGGCCCCAGACCTTCTCCTTGAAGATCGGCCGGAACGTGATCGGGTGGACCCGGGGAATGGCGATCATAAAAAAAGGGTAGCACGGTTCGCCGGGCAGAACCGGGTGTCGATCCGTGGTAGATTTGCCGCCATGTCGGGCAACAGCCGAAATTTGGAAGAGGTGTCCGAGCTGATCCGCTCCCAGGACATCAGCCGCAGGCACCGCTATACGACGCCGTTCGGCCAACGCCTGGTCTGCTATGCCGACCTCACCGCCTCCGGCCGCCACCTGCAGTGCGTGGAAAACTGGATAAACGGCGTGCGGCCGATGTACGCCAATTCTCATACGCTGGTATCGTCCACCGGCCGGTTGGTCACACGGCTGCGGGAAGAGGCCCGGGCGATAATCCACCGTTCGGTAAACGGGGGCGATGACGACATCGTCCTGTTCGTCGGCGCCGGCGCCACCGCCGCCATCAACAAGCTGGTCGGCCTACTGGGATTGCGGATCTCCGAGCCCCTTGAAACCGCCTACCAATTGTCGGAAAAGATTCCGGACCACGAGCGGCCGCTGGTGTTCCTGGGACCGTACGAACACCACTCCAACGAACTGCCCTGGATCGAATCGGTGGTGGAGGTGGAAGAGGTTCCCCTGACCGGGTGTGGCCGGATCGACCTCGAATGCCTGGAGCGGCGCCTCCAGGAAACCACCGGGCGGCCGCTGCGGATCGGGAGCTTCAACGCCGCTTCCAACGTCACCGGCATCCTGTCCGAGGTTGGCTCCATCGCCAGAATTCTGCACCGCCACGGCGCCCTGGCCTTGTTCGATTACGCCGCATCGGCGCCATACGTGCCCATCGACATGCACCCCGCCGACCCGGAAGAACGGATCGACGCCCTGTTCCTCTCTCCCCACAAGTTCGTGGGCGGACCGGGCGGGTCAGGAGTGCTGGTGGCCCACCGCAAGCTGTTCCGGACCCGGTCTCCCGAACGCCCCGGCGGCGGCACCGTGGACTACGTAGCGGGACCGGAACGGACCGACGTCGATTACGTGTCCGGCCCGGCGGAGCGCGAGGAAGGCGGAACGCCCGCGATCATGGGCGACCTGAGGGCCTCGGCTGCGTTTCTGCTCAAAGACCAAGCCGGCGCTGACGCCATCATGCGCCATGAAATGAAAATCAGCCGGACCGCCATGCACAGGCTCGCGCGCCATCCGAACATCCGTATTCTGGGGCCGGTGGAGCCTGACCGTCTGGCGATCATCTCCATCTCCATCGAGGGGCTGCACCACGACTTCGCCTCCATCCTCCTGGACCACCTGTTCGGGATTCAGAACCGCTCAGGCTGTTCCTGCGCAGGCCCGTACGGCCACCGCTTGCTGGACATCCACCGGGACGAGTCGGAGCGGTTCCGGGCGCTGCTGCGGAGAGGGTTCCAGGGGCTCAAGCCGGGCTGGGTCCGCCTTTCCCTGCCGTGGTACTACACGGAAGAGGAGATCGACTACATTCTGGAAGCGACCGAGTTCGTTGCCGATCACGGCGTTCATTTCCTGCCGCTCTATGAACACAGCTGGACCGACGGCACCTGGTGCCACCTGGAGAACGATGTCGGCTGCCAGGACGACCCGGTGCTGGACATCGAGGCGCTGCTGAACGCCGCCGGTCCTGCTCCCCGTGCGGCAGGATTCACCGAAACCCTGATTCGGGAGGAACAGGCAGGCTACCTCACCGCTGCCCGGGAGATGGCCGCACAGCTCGAGGAGCGCTGGAAGAAGGAACCGCCGGTCTGGAACATCCCGTCCGGTGATCCGGAGATCGATGCCCTGGTCTGGTTCCGCTACGCCCACGCCAGGATGTGAAAATGAAAAAATAGGGACATTGCTGCTTTTTTCTTCAATAATTCTCTGACGTTCCCGATTGAGGTATTCTGAGAATTATTAAAGGAAAAAGCAGATGCAATGTCATTTTTACCTATTTACTCTATTTACTGAGCGCTTCCTTGAGCAGTTCCCAGCAGCGCCGGACGTGGTCGATGGTCTGCCGGGGATTACCGATGGAGACCCGGATGCTATAGCGGTCCTGCAGTTTGGTGTGGGACAGGAAGATCTCTCCGCTGCGATTGACCTCTTCCATGATCCCCTC
This sequence comes from Candidatus Polarisedimenticolaceae bacterium, assembly GCA_963790785.1. GTDB lineage: Bacteria > Acidobacteriota > Polarisedimenticolia > Polarisedimenticolales > Polarisedimenticolaceae > Polarisedimenticola. Next base: position 66,969 of record CAWBPP010000016.1, on the reverse strand, counting down.
GTTCAACCGGTCCAGATCGTCCACGCCCTCCGGTGCGTAGCGGAAGCAGAGTGTGGCGAACGGCGTCGGCGCCAGCATCTCCCAACCCGGCTCGGCCTCTATCCAGGATCTCAGCTCCCCGGCCATGGCGACATGATTCCGGATCCGGTCCGCCATGCCGGCGGACCCAAAGTAACGAATCATCATCCAGAGCTTCAGCGCGCGGAACCGCCGTCCCAGCTGGACGCCGTACTCGTTGAAGTTATGGACCTCGCCGGTGTCCGGCGTCCGGATGTACTCCGGAACCAGGCTGAAAGTGTCCCGGAACTGGTCCCGGTCCCGAAACAGCAGCAGTGAGGCGTCGAACGGTGTAAACATCCACTTGTGGGGGTTGACTACGATGGAGTCGGCCCGTTCCCACCCCTTGAAGTGATGCCGGAACTCCGGGGCCAGTGCGGCGGTGCCTGCGTAGGCTGCGTCCAGATGCAGCCAGAGCTTCTCCCGCTCGCAGATATCCGCCAGCCGGTCCGATCTGTCGACGCTGGTGGAGGAGGTCGTTCCCAGGGTTCCGACCACGCAGAACGGAATCCAGCCGTTCTCCCGGTCCTCCCGGATAGCCGCTTCCAGCAGATCCGACCGCATACGGTACTTCTCGTCCACCGGGATCCTCCGGACGCCTTCCAGGCCGACCCCGGTGACGATCGCCGCCTTGTCGATGGTCATATGGGCTTCTTCGGAGCAATACAGTCTCAGTCGGCCGGAATGTTCGCCGCCGGCCATCCCGCGCCGGCGGGCGTCCAGGCCGGGCACGGCGTGACGTGCGGCGGTGATTGACAGCAGCGAGGAGACCGAAGCGGTGTCGGTGAGCATGCCGTCGAAGGTGTCGGGCAGGCCGAGCATCTTCCGCAGCCAGGTGACGGTTCGCTCCTCCACTTCGGTGGAAGCGGGAGCGTTGCGCCAGAACATGACGTTGGAGTTCAGTCCCGCCGCCAGCCACTCTCCCAGGATGCCGGGCCCCGATGCAACGCTGGGGAAATACGCCATGAACCCGGGAGCTTGCCAGTGCGTGATGTTCGGCTGCACCAGGGTGCGGTAGTCCTGCAGGATCGCTTCCCAGGGTTGGCCCTCGGCCGGCGGATCTTCCGGGATGTTCGCTTTCACATCCCCGGGTTCGATGTTCGGCAGGACCGGGTACGACTCCAGGTTCTCCAGATAGTCGGCCACCTGGTCGGCTACCTGGTGGGCGGCTTTCCGGAATGTCACGGCATCCATATCACCCAGACGGTTCTTCATGAAGAGGGCCTCCTGTCATCACGCCGAAAGTGATCCCAGCCGTTGTATTTCGGGTTGACCGCATCACCGGCTGCGTCAAGGCACCGGATTCCGGAACGGGTGATGGTTCCTATGACGGTCACAGGGCATCCGCCGGCCCGTTCCCCGGCCTCCACCAGTCGGCTCTACCGCATCCCGGCGGCGCGGTGAACAGCAGTTCGTAATCCTCCCCGCCGGACAGCACCCATTGCAGAGGATCGACTCCCACCGCTTCGGCGGCTTCCTGCAGCGCTCCATTCAGATCGAACGCCCCGCACCGCAACTCGGCGCCGACGCCCGACGCGGCGCATAGATGGCCGAGATCGGCCAGGAGGCCGTCGGAGATGTCGATCATCGCCGTGGCCATGCCGAGGGCGGCGATGGCCCGGCCTGTCTCCACCCGGGCTCGCGGCTCCTGACAGGCGTGGATCAGAGAATCGAACCGCGGCTCGCCTCCGGCTCGTTCCAGCAGGGCCAGCCCTGCCGCCGCCGATCCGGGTCGTCCGGTCACCAGGATGCTGTCGCCCTCACAGGCGCCGTCCCTGCGCAACACCTCTCCGCCGGCCACCTCGCCCACCAGGGTCATGTCGGCCACCAGTTCCTCGCCGCCGGACAGGTTCCCGCCGGCGATGCAGGCGCCGGATCGTCCCAACTCCGCCGCCGCCCCCCGAACCAGCGCCTCCGACGCCGCCTCATCGAACCGGTGGGAAAGCACCAGGGAAACCAGGGCGAACCGGGGAGAGCCGCCCATGGCGGCTATGTCGCTCAGGTTCACCGTCGCCAGCCGGCGACCGAGGGTTTGGGGGTCGGTACGGTCCAGCCGGAAATGCCTCCCCTCCACCAAGGCGTCGCAGGTCATAAGCCACAGCCGACCGTCGCCGGCGTCAAAGGCGGCACAGTCGTCCCCCGGTCCGATGACCAGGTCCCCGGGCGGCTCGGGAAGCAGGTCCCGGAATCGGCGGATCAGGTCGAACTCACCCGTTTCCAAGACCGATCCCTCCGTATCGCAGGAGGAGCAGGATCAGCACGCCCAACCCGATGCGATACCACGCGAACATCCGGAAACTGTGGGTCGCCACAAAGCGCAACAACCACCGGATCGATGCCCAGGCCACCAGAAACGAAATAACGAACGAGAGGGACAACCAGCCGATGTCGGCCGCCTCAAGGTGCTCGAAATTCTTCCAGAGGTCATAGAGGGTGGCAGCGAACATTACCGGAATCGCCAGGAAGAACGAGAACTCGGTAGCCGCCTTCCGGTTCAGACCGAGGCCAAGGCCGCCCAGGATGGTTGCTGCAGACCGCGAAAAGCCGGGCCACAGGGCCAGGCACTGGGCGAACCCGATCCCCAGCGCCTGCTTCCAGGACACCTGTTCCGCCACCTCCGTCCTTGGTGAAAGGGGCAGCGCTTCCACCACCAGGATAAGGACCGCGCCTGCGATCAGCGCCCATGCCACCGTGAGGCTGGAGAACAGATGCCGGGAGATGGCGTCATGCGCCATAAGACCGATCACCGCCGCCGGCAGGAACGCCAGGAAAAGGCTCATGGCGAACCCACGGGCCTCCCGCCTGCGGGGCAGGTCGGCGGCGACACGGAACAACCGTTCGCGATACTCCCAGACAACCGACAGGATCGCCCCCAGCTGGATGAAGATGGCGTAGACTTCCGCCCTCTTTCCGACGAAGTCCATCAAGGATTCGGCCACGATCAGGTGACCGGTGGATGAGATCGGCAGGAATTCGGTCAACCCCTCGACAATCCCCAGGATGATGGCGACCCACAGCATCGACATCAGGTCCGGCTCCTCCCCGCCATGAGAGCCGGCACCAGGGTCAGCGCCGTCGCCAGACAGGTCAGGGAGCCGATGGCCGCCACCATCCCCAGGGTTCGAAGGGCCGGGTAGCTGCCGAGCACCAGGGTACCGAACCCGGCGATATTGATCATGGCGGCGATTACTACCGCCTTGCCGGTCTCGAGAAGACCCTCACTGACTACGCCACCGGAGTGGTGCATGCGATGCACCAGATGGATGCTGTAATCGATGCCGACCCCGAGAATCATCGCCGCGACGAAGGCGTTGACGTAATTCAGCTCCAGGTCCAGAACCCACATGGCGCCGAACATCATGGCGACGCCGGTTACCAGCTGAGCCATGGCGACAAAGCTCAGGCGCAGGGAACGGAAATCGAGAATCAGGAGAATGAAGACCAGCACCAGGCCGACGATCACCGCACGAGGCGCCTCCCGTGCGAAAATCCCCCGCAGTTCCGCTGCGAGAACATTGGTTCCGGTAACCCCGATCTCCGGATCGTTGCCGGTAAGCTCTTCGATAAGCCCCGGCGGTGGATCCCGCTTCCAGCGCTTGTCGGTGGGGAACAGGTAGGTGACGATCTTGACCTTGCCCCCATCCAGCAGGACGTAACGGTCCACCAGCCGATTCAGTCCCTGGTCCACCAGATCCTGAAGCCGCACCGGCCGTTCCGGGGTAAGAAAGCTCTGCATCCGGGACAGGTACTGTTCAAAGGCGTCTTCCCTGAACCCGTTTTCCCGGAGCCCACGGATAAACGCCGCCCGGATTCGGGCCGGATCGAAATCCCCGGCCTGGTCCTCCCGCAGGGCTGCCAGAACCTGCTCCTGCCGCTCCACCGGGGGCAGGTAGGTCAGGATCGAATCCTCGGAGGCGATGGTGCCGTCGGCCAGGAACGGCGCAAGACGCTGCCGGATGGCGACAGTCAGCTCCATCGCCTCCTGCTCAGTGTCCGCCTCAACGATCGCCATCATGTACGACAGGGACGCCCCGAACGTCTCGGCAATGCTGGTCTGTACTTTCGCCGCATCGGTGCGGTTGGACCGCAGGGCGTTGATGGAGTTGTTGAACGTCAGGCGTGTACCGACAACGGCCGAGCCAATCGCCAGGAGGGTGACGATCACGATCACCGGCACGCGGTGCCGCACCGAAAACGGTATGAGGTGCTCCAGGCCGAACGACTGCAGGTGCAGCTTTTTGATCGACTCCACCTTCCGCTTCCGAACCCCCTCGTTCCAGGTGATCATCGCCGGCATGAGGAACACGATGGCGAAGGCGCACAGCAGGATGCCGCTGCCGATCAGGAAACCCAGATCGAACAGCCCCCGGAACCGGCTGATGCACAGGGCGTAGAATGTTCCGGCGGATGTGATGGCTCCGGTGAACACGCCGAGACCGGTCTCCCCTACCATCGCTTCGGTGGCCCGGGCCAGGGTCAACCCCCGGCGCCGTTCCTCAACGTACCGGGCGTACATCACGATGGTGAAGTCGGCCCCCAGCCCCATGAGCAGGGCGGTGAACGCCGAGGACGCGGCGTTCAACTCCTTAAGGGCGAAATACGCCAGGCCGAAGGTCAGGGCCTGGCCGACCAGGAGCGGCACCGACGAGTACAGCAGGGCGGCGAAGCGGCGGTAACAGATCCAGTACAGCATGGAAACCGCCAGTAAAGAGACCCAGATGTTGCGTTTGACGTCCTTGCGGATCAGCCTCGTCTCTTCCAAAGCCAGGGCGTAGTTGCCGCCGTAACTCACGGTGAGCGGCAGGATCTCGCCGTCCAGCTCCTCTTCCAGTTCCTCCCGGCTTTCCCGTTCCACCCTGCGGACCATGTCCAGGAGTTCCCGGTTGAACGCCAGGTCGTGGGAGGAGCTGGTCGGTTTTAAAAGCATGATCAGGTTCAAGCCGTCGGCGGACAGGTAGTAGCCGTCGCTGATGTCCACGTTCAGGGCGCCCCGGTTCCCCAGAATCCGGTTGAGAAACAATGGCGTCAGGCCGAGCGGATCGTTGAGCAGCAGGTCTTCCGACAGACCGGCGGTGGGGGACGACAGATGGAGCCGGTCTTCCTGGATCTTCGATAGTATCCGCTCCGTAGTCAGCTTCTCCGCCAGCTCGGGCAACTGCTCCGGGGGCAGGAACAGCAATGCATTGCGGTAGAACAGCTCCAGGAAGCGCTCGTCCATTTCCAGGCGGTACTCGACATGCTCCAGAAGGGCGGTTTCCACCCGCAACCGTTCGGCAAAGATGTCGGCAAAATCCTCCATGTCCTCCAGAGAGGAGTCGTCCTCAATCTCCACCACCGCCAGCAGGTAGTCGATGGAGCCGAAGTCGGAGAGAGCCGCCCGGAACGTATCGACCCGGCCGTTCCCCTCCGGGAACAGCGCAAGAAAATCGGATTCCAGATGCAGGCGGGAGCCGAGCCAGGCGGTGACCCCCACCGCCAGCAGGGCGATGAGGAACACGACCTTGTAGTGGTGGCGGCTGAACCGTTCGGCCCTTAGCAGGAGGCGCTGTTTTCGGCCGTATCCACCTTTATCCGACCCGGAGTTGTTCATGTTCAGGAAGAGCCCTCGGGTGTCATTGTGTCACGGGAACGGCCAAATCCCGAAAGTCGGGATTATTTCCCGCCCCGATGCCAGCGTCAAGGGCCGGGTGCATGCTATGGTGAGAAACTGCCAGGATGGCTTGCCGCCACTCGCTGCGCACCCTTTTACATCGCACGGATTCACCGTAACGAGGTCGCCATGGAGACAAAAACCGAACAACTGAGCACCACCGAACTGATCCGCCTGGAAGAGGCGTACGGCGCCCACAACTACCATCCGCTGGACGTGGTTATCCAAAAGGCGGAAGGGGTCTGGGTCTGGGACGTGGAGGGCAACCGCTTCCTGGATTTCCTGGCGTCCTATTCCGCCGTAAACCAGGGGCACGGCCATCCACGGATCCGCAAGGCTCTGGAGGAGCAGGCCGGGAAGGTCACCCTGACCTCCCGTGCGTTCCGCGGCGACCAGTTGGGACCGCTGTACAAGGAGATGTGCGAACTGTCCGGCTATGCGCGCATGCTGCCGATGAACACCGGCGCCGAGGCGGTGGAAACCGCCATCAAGGCGGCGCGAAAGTGGGGTTACAAGGTAAAGGGCGTACCGAACGGGCAGGCGGAGATCCTGGTATTCACCGGGAACTTCCACGGGCGCACCACCACCATCGTCGGCTTCTCCGATGAAGAGCAGTACAAGGACGGCTTCGGTCCGTTCACCCCGGGATTCACCATGCTGCCGTACGGTGACCTGGAAGCGGTCAGGAACGCAATGAACCCGAACGTGGTCGGCATTCTTGTGGAGCCGATCCAGGGTGAAAGCGGCATCATTATCCCTGCCGACGGATACCTCAAGGGACTGGAAGAACTCTGCCGGGAGCACAACGCCCTGTTCATGGTGGATGAGATCCAGTCCGGCCTGGGCCGCACCGGCAAGATGTTCGCCCACCAGCACGATGGCGTGCGCCCTGACGTGGTGATCATCGGCAAGGCGCTGGCAGGAGGGTTCTATCCGGTGTCGGCGATCCTGGCCGACGACGAGGTCATGGGGGTGTTCAACCCCGGCGATCACGGCTCCACCTTCGGCGGCAACCCGCTGGCCTGCGCCGTTGCGCGGGAGGCGGTAAAAGTGCTCACCGAAGAAAACATGGTGCAGAACTCCGCCGAACTCGGGGCGTACTTCATCGAGAAGCTCCGGACCCTCAGGAGCCGTCACATCAAGGAAGTGCGTGGCCGCGGCCTCTGGATCGGCCTGGAACTGGCGCCGGAGGCCGGAGGAGCCCGGCGTTTCTGCGAGGCGCTCATGGCCAAGGGGATGCTCTGCAAGGAAACCCACGAGCACACCATCCGGTTCGCGCCTCCACTGATGATCACCAGGAAGGAACTTGACTGGGCTTTCGAACGGGTTGCTCAGGTCTTCAACGAGTTCGATTGAAATCTGTGCGACATTTACAGCTTGCCGCCGGGCGGTTTTGGTCTTACGATAAGTAACAGGGGTTGGCCCACCGCCGGCCCCGTTCTGGCCCTGTCCCGTGAAGCGATCACGCGCGACGGCATCGTATGACTAACCGGAACAGTGGTGGTTTGCCGGCCTGCGGATGGACGGAGGAATCGGATGGCGATGAAATACCGCCAACACGGCTACAAGGATTCGGAGAAGGAAGATCAGCGGGACAAGCCGCGCCAGCCCCGCCGTGACAACCTGACCAAGGAAGAAAAATACCAGCGCCGGTCGCTGCGCCACGCCACAAACCGGGAGGCGAACGAGGTGGTGCGGTGCCCCACGTGCGGCCGGGGCATTGCCGCCGCGGCAGCGATCACCCCGGATACATCCTGCCCGCATTGCGCCTCTGCGATCCACTGCTGCAGGGCCTGCCGTCATTTCGATTCCGGCAGCCGGTGGCAGTGCCGCACCGAGATCACGGAACGGGTGGACGACAAGAACAAGCCGAACCGGTGTTCCCTCTACGAACCTCGACTCGTCCTGGATTCCACCGGCCGCAGGGCCGCTCCTGCCGTCAACGGCGAATCACGGCCAACCTCCAACGATCCCAAGTCCCAGTTCGAGAACCTGTTCAAGCGCTAGTCTACTCGCCGATCACCTTCACCAGGACCCGTTTCGGCCTCCGTCCGTCAAACTCGCCGTAGAAGATCTGCTCCCAGGTTCCGAAATCGAGGCGACCCCCGGTTACCGCGATTACCACCTCCCGACCCATGATCTGTCGCTTGTGATGAGCATCTCCGTTGTCCTCACCGGTCCGATTGTGCCGGTAACGCGACGGATCGTGGGGAGCCAAGCGCTCCAGCCACTCCTTGTAATCTTCCTTGAGACCGGACTCCTCATCGTTGATGAACACACTGGCGGTAATGTGCATGGCGTTCACCAGGCACAGGCCTTCCTGGATCCCGCTTTCCATCACCGCCGCTTCCACATCCCGGGTGATGTTCACAAAGTCCATCCTTGCCGGAACCTGGAACGTCAGGTATCGAGTCAGCGATTTCATAATCGTAACCTCCGGGGACAGGCACCTTAACCCGGGTTAAGGTGCCTGTCCCCGAAACTTGTTTCCTGGCAAGGTTGGACTATATTGCAAATATGAAGGGAGCAGTATAGATGTTCACCCGAAGCAACCAGCGTGGCGAAGGCCGACTGGGCCTGGTAGTCGCCCTTGTGATCGTCGCCGTAGCGATCTTCCTGGCGGTCAAATTCGTTCCGGCCAAAATCGCCGCCTACGAGTTCGGTGATTTTCTTGAAAAAGAATGCCGCTACGCCGCCAATCGCCAGAAAGACAGCACAATCGTGGACCGCATCATGGAAAAAGCCGAGGAGATGGAGATCCCTCTCAAGAAGAAGAACCTGACCGTCCGCCGCACCCGATCGGAGATGATCATCAAGGCGTCTTACGAACAGACCCTGGACCTGAAGGTCACCACCTACGTCTACAAGTTCGACCGTGAGGAACGCGCTCCGCTGTTCTGATCCCGAGCACCAGTACCGGTCAAACCACCTGCTTCCCGCCGGCCACCACCGCCTTGATCCGCGGGGCACCGAAGCGGTAGACCAGGTGATACCGGTTCGGAAAATCATAGACCACCAGATCGGCCCGCTTACCCACTTCTATGCTACCGACCTGATCGGCCAACCCCAGGGAGTGGGCGGCGTTCAGCGTAGTAGCAGTGATAGCCTCGTCCACGCCGAGACCGGCAGTAAGGCAGGCGAACCAGACGGCGGCGGACATGGACTCACATGGGCAGGTGCCCGGGTTGAAGTCGGTGGCCACTACCACCGGCACCCCGGCGTCCAGCAGCCGTCGGCCCGGCGGTTTGCGATCCATCATCAGGAAGAACGTCGCAGCCGGCAGCAGGACCCCGCAGGTGCCGGCCCGGGCCATCGCCTCCAGGCCTTCATCGGAGGCGAACTCGAGATGATCGGCGGTAGCTGCCCCCAGCTCGGCGGCCAGGAGAGCGCCACCGTCATCGGCCAGCTGATCGGCATGCAGGCGGACCTTGAGACCGTGCCCCTTCGCCGCCTCCAGAATCAGCCTGGCCTCCTCCACCGAGAAGGCGTGGGCGTCCACAAAAGCGTCGGCGAACCGGGCCATCCGGCGCCGGGCGACCTCCGGAAGTATCTCGTTCAAAATCAGCTGGATGTACCGCTGGCGGTCACCGCGGTACTCCCCGGGAACGGTATGAGCACCGAGAAAAGTAGTTACCAGTTGCACCGGATGGTCTAAACCGGCATCCCGCAGCGCTTCCAGTTGCATGATTTCCGTATGCAGGTCCAGGCCGTACCCGCTTTTGGCCTCGGCGGTAGTGGTGCCCTGGGCCAGCATATCGTTCAGCCTGCCCCGCACCATGGCGGCCAGGCCGTTGCGGTCCATGGCCCGAACCGCCTCCACCGTGGAGAGGATCCCGCCGCCCCGGGCCGCGATATCCGAGTAGCTCGCGCCGCGCAGCCGCTCGTCGAATTCGGTTTCCCTCCAGCCGGCGAACGGCAGGTGGGTGTGGGCGTCCACGAACCCGGGCAGGACAGTGCCACCGGCGGCATCCACCGGTATGCAGTCCGGTGTCGGCTGGACCTTTGCGGTGCACTCGGCCTCTTCGCCGGCGAAGACGATCCTGCCTTCATGACAGGCGACGGCTGCATTCTTGATGATGCGGAGACGTCCGGTGTCCGATCCGGACAAAGCTGCCTTGCCCTCGGGCGTGGCGAGTTCGGAGATCCCGCTGACAACGAGATCGGCCGGGATCATCCTGCTTCGGAACCGCTGCGGCGGTGCATGAACCGGAGGTTCTCGTGCTCCTCCCGTTCACTCTCCCGAAGATCGAGCATGGAGATATGCTCCTCGAGGATGGTACGCAGCCGGGAGTCGAAACTGTTCCGCTCCAGCCGGGTGCGGCTGATCTCCGCCTCGATCCGGGAGAGCTGATCCTGGGCCTGCTCCAGAATCCGCTCCGACTTGACGCGGGCTTCACGGACAAGCACATCCGACTCCCGGCGGGCGCCGGTCTTCATCTCGTCGGACATCGCCTGGGCGGAAACCAGGGTCTTCTGGAGCATCTGCTCCCGGGACCGGATCTCATCCAGCTGGTCCTTGAGCTGTCCGATCGCCTCCTGGTACTCCTGGTTCTTCAGGTTGAGCTGCTGGAATTCCTCGGCCACGGATCGCAGGTACATCCGGACCTCTTCTTCAGCATAGCCCCGCATCTTTTTCGGAAACTCCTGCCCTTCGATATCCATGGCAGTGAGACGATCGGACATAGTTGCACCTCCCATGAACCGGAACGTCGGCAAACATAATGTCCGGATTTCAAAAACGCAACCGGCTCAAGCCGACGCCTCGATGCCGGAACCTATATTTTCTCATAATTAATTACTATCTTTGGGAATTTTTTCAAAATGGATGGATTTGCCGCCGAACACCGAACAAGGCGGTGCCGACCCGGACCAGGGTCGCCCCCTCCTCCACCGCAACGTGGTAGCTGTCGGACATCCCCATGGACAACTCCGGCAGAACACGGCCCAGTTCGGGGGTGAGCCGGTCCCGGAATTCCCGCAGACCGGCGAACCAGCGGCGGGAATCCTCCGGATCGTCTTCCTGCGGCGGGATGGACATCAGCCCGCAGAGATCCAGATTCCCGCACTGTTCCACCTCGGCGGCCAGGGCGGAAAGCTCCTGCGGCCGAATACCGTGCTTGGTGGCTTCCCCCGCCTGGTCCACCTGCAGCAGAACCGGCTGGATCTGCCCCTCCGTCCCGGAACGCCGGTCCAGGGCGAGGGCCAGTTCCCGGCTGTCCACCGAGTGGATCAGGCTGAATCGCCCGATCACATTCCGGACCTTGTTCTTCTGAAGGTGACCGATGAAATGCCATTCCGGTCCGGGCCCAAGGTCGCTGATCTTCTCCAGCGCTTCCTGAACCCGGTTCTCGCCGAACAGGCGGTGGCCGGCTGCCATAAGTTCCCGGACCCGGTCAGCCGACATGGTTTTGGAGACCGCCACGAGCCGGACTGCCTCCCTGGACCTTCCGGACCGAACGCAGGCCTCATCGATCCTGCCCAGCACCTCCGCAAGCACCTGCTCAGAAGACCTCATGGATCCGCACCGACTTTCCCGCCCCCTGGTCCAGGGCGAGGTTCACCATCCGATCAGCATCCCTGTTCTCTTCACGGCGGATATGTTCCAGCCGGAACAGGGCCAGGGAAGCGATCCTTTTCTTCGCCTCACGGTACAGGGGGATCATGTCCGGATGGCGGACCTTGTACTGCCCGTTGATCTGGCGGACGATCAACTGGGAGTCGGAGAACAGGGCCACGTTCTCCGCCCCCTGCTCAAGGGCCAGGTCCAGCGCCCGGATCAGGCCGTTGTACTCGGCAACGTTGTTGGATGCCTTTCCCAGGCCGCCGGCGAACCCTTCGACACAGCGGTTGCCCTCGTCCAGCACCGCCACCCCCCAGGCGGCAATCCCCGGGTTCCCCCTGGAGCCGCCGTCGAAGGCGGCCCTAAACCTGGGGGTCATTCAGGGCTTCTACGCCGGAAGCAGGAGCATCACCAGGGGCGGCCGGTCCATCCATGGCTAGCCGGATGGATGGCGCGTGGTACAGGAACCGGCGGCAGGATCCGCAACTGTGGATCTTGCTGGCCGTTTTGATCTCCTGATAGACCTGGGGACGGACCCGGACGTAACAGGCCTGGCAGGTGCCATCCACTACCTCCACCAGGAACAAACCGTGGCGCTGGTCCTCAACCCGATGTATGGCGGAGGCCAGGGCCGGCGGCAGTTCCCCTTCCAACTGCTCCCGCTCCCGGGTGCACCGGGCAACCTCCGCCTCGGCCTGCTCTATGGCGACGTTGACCTCTCCGGTCTCCACAGCCACCTTCTCCCGCTCCACCGCGATGTGCTCGCCCATGGACTCGATCTGTCCCTTCAGGGTTTCGGTCTCTTCCATGTTTGAGAGAATGGCTTCCTCGTGCCCGGCGATCCTGGCCTTGACATCGTCAATCTCTTTGAGGATGGCGGAGTATTCACGCTGGTTCTGAACCTGCATGAGGTCCTCGGCGTACTTCTTGCGGCTGACAATCAACGTTTCCAGCTCCAGGTTCCGTTCCCGGGTATCACTCTCCAGTTCGTCGAAACGATCTTTCACCGCCACGTACTCGGTGTTGCGGTCCCGGAATCGACCTTCGATCTCCTCAATCCGAAAAGGAGCCTGATCGATGATCTTGCGATCCTCCCGGATCGTCCTGGCGAGGTTCTGAATGTTCACGAGATGGATCAGTTGTTCCCTGGCTTCCACTTCCTTTGCCTCCCGTCGGCCTGTGCCTGCCATGGACAACTCTTCCGATGCCTGCCGCCACAACCAGAAAGGGCGCCCGGATTCCAGGCGCCCTTCAGATGGCTTGCAATTTTGTCCCGATCCGCGGGAGTCGCATGTCCCGCATGAACTTGCACCGATTGAGAACGTTGGTTAGATATTCCATGGCAATCGCTGAAGTTATCACCAGCCCCGGTCCGCCGTCAACCGGTAGCGCCGCAATTTACCCGAACAGCAGGTTCACGATGAACACGGCGGCCAGGATGCCGGCAAGGTCGGCGGCCAGGCAGGACGGGACCGCATGCCGGGTGCGCTTCACCCCGATAGCGCCGAAATAAAGCGCCAGAACGTAGAACGTTGTTTCGGTGCTGCCCTGGAAGGTGCTCACCATGTAACCGATGAAGGTATCCGGTCCGTGGGTGTTGAGGATCTCCGACATGACACCGAGGGCGCCGGATCCGGACAGCGGCCGCATTACCGCCATGGGAAGCGCTTCCGCCGGCATCCCTATCATGGCGGTAACCCCGCCCAGCGCCTGCCCCAGGAGACCGACCCCGCCGGAGGCCCGCAGCATGCCGATCGCCACCAGGATCGCCACCAGGTACGGGATGATGCGTTTGGCTACCGCCCAGCCTTCCCTGGCCCCCTCCACCAGACAATCGTAAACCCGCACACCCCGGGCCCATCCGAACAGGACCAGCCCCCCGATCAAAGCCGGGAGCAGCCAGTAGGAGAACACCCTGCCCAGCCTGTCCGTAAAAAGAGAGGCCTCATCCCCTGCGCCAACCCACAGGTACCGGCCCAGAGCGAGGAAAAAGGCAAGGATGACAGCCCAGGTGATCCAGCGTCCCGCCCTGGGGGGGTGGAGACCCGATTCCGCCTTGTCCTCCGTCGGTTCCTGTGACTCGATATATGGTTCCGGCTCGATCATCGCCGGTGCGGTCCGGGCATATCCGGGAAGCCGGGACAACAGGAAGGCGGTGGTGACCCCTACAACGGTGGCGCAACCGCTGGCGAACCAGGTACTGACCAGGATCCCGGCCGGATCGGATGATCCTGCCGCCGCTCGCATGGAAATCACACCGGATGGAAGAAGGGCCAGTCCGGACGTGTTGATGGCCAGGAACAGGACCATGGCGTTCGTGGCGGTCCCCTTGCGGCTGTTCAGCCGGTCCAGTTCCATGATCGCCTTGATGCCGAACGGCGTGGCGGCGTTCCCCAGGCCGAGCATGTTACAGGCGATATTCATGACCATGGCGCTATTGGCCGGATGATCCTTCGGAACGCCGGGGAACAGCCGACGCATCACCGGATGGAGGATCCTGGTAACGACCCTGAGGATGCCGCCCTCCTCGGCCACCTTCATGAGCCCCAGGAAGAACGCCATGAGACCGATCAACTTCAGGGCGAGGAATACCGCGTCGTTTGCGGATTGGACCACACCCTGGGTCAACGGTTCCATCCGGCCGGTAAACGCCGCCAGCAGGATCGAGGCCAGAACAATGACGACGAAGATGATGTTAAGCACGAATCAGGTCCTGCCCGGCAACAGACCCCGGCTTTCCCGTGACAGCGCCTGCCGCAGCAGTTCGGCCTCCCGGCCCTCGTGCTCCCGGATCATCCCCAGGTAGTCGGTAAGGTCATCACCCAGGTGGCCGACCTCCCCGGGGTCGCTGTTCCGGGCGTGGAATCTTCCCATTTCGAGAATCTCCAGGATCTTGCGGTGCTCCTCGCAGAGGGCCAGGACCTCGTCCTCCGCCTCGGGGATCCTGTCCACGATCGCCTGGAACAGGACCTCCTCCTCCACCCGGTTGTGCTCGGTGATCTGTTCCTTGAGGCCGACGATCACTGCCGCGAGCCGCTCCTTGGCTTCGGTATCGCCGGATTCCGGGTCCAGGGCCGCCACGGCCTCCTCGAGACGATCCAGGAAAAAATGGATCTGCTCGTGCTCCTCCAGGCTCTGCCGGCTGATGGCCACGTCTGCTGGTTGTGTGTTCATTCCGGCCAACCCTCCCGCACAACCAAGATTCTGCCTGGAACGTCTCCCGTCAAGTCGTCGTCCCGAGGCGCTCCCGCCTGTAAGAGCCTGATTGTACGTCCTCACACCATTTGCGGTGCTTGAGGTACCATCCGGCGGTTTGCTCCAGGCCCTGGTCCAGGGTCATGGATCGCTCCCAGCCCAGTTCCGATTCTATCCGCCGGCAATCCACCGCATAGCGGCGATCATGTCCCGGCCGGTCCGGAACCTTCCGGATCAATGCAGTGTAGGAAGAGGCGCCGCGACGGCGCAAGGCATCATTTTTCCCGGCCGGCCTCAAGATTTCCAGAACACCACAGATCCTGTGCACCATCGCAAGGTTGGCGATGAGGTTACCGGCGCCGAGGTTGTACTCCGTCCCGGGCTTACCCTCCTCCGCTGCAAGGAGCAGGCCGCGGCAATGATCGTCCACATGCAGCCAGTCCCGGATCTGGGCGCCATCGCCGTAAACCGGAAGATCACGACCCTCCAGGCAGTTCAGCAGGATCAGGGGGATCAGCTTCTCGGGAAACTGGTACGGGCCGAAATTGTTGGAGCAACGGGTGATAATCGCCGGGAAAAGATAGGTCCTGTGAAACGCCCGAATCAGGTGATCGGCCGCCGCCTTGGAGGCGGCGTAGGGCGAGTTGGGCGCGAAGGGCGCCTCCTCGTCACAGCGGCGATCGCCCTCCACCGATCCGTACACCTCGTCGGTGGAGACGTGCACGAATCGAAACCGTTCCCGGGCCTTGGGACCGGCCTTCGCCAGATACCCGCGACAGGCCTGCAGCAGGGCGAAGGTGCCGTTGATGTTGGTCCGGATGAACGGCTCCGGATCGTCAATGGAGCGATCCACATGGGTCTCGGCGGCCAGGTGGATCACCCGGGACGGCTGATGGGCGTCCAGAATCCGGTCCACCGTTTCGCTGTCGTTGATGTCCACCTGGTGGAAAACGAACCGCCGGTTGTCCTGGTGATCGGGAAGGTTGGCCCGGTTGCCGGCATAGGTCAGGAGGTCCAGCACCACCACCCGGCTCTCGCCGCCCTCCATGAGCATGCGCAACAGATTGGCGCCGATAAAGCCGGCCCCTCCGGTGACCAGGAACGTTTCCTTCCCCACCTGTGCTACCTCACTGGCCGGCAATCTCCCGTTCGGCGCTTTCCTCCGTCGGTCCGCCTGTGGATTGGAGGGCTGCCACCGCCGCCAGGACACGGACGGCGATCTGTTCAGGCTCGAGGCCGTCGGCCGGGAGGGCCAGTACCTTCATCCTCACCCTGCCCCGGAGAGCCTCCGCCACTTCCGCGAAAGTCTCCTGAAGCTCCGACAGGAACTCCCGATTCTGGAATCCGCGCAACTCTCCGCCCCGGGCCCGGAGCACCGCCATTATCCGGTCGGGTTGCTGGTGGAGCAGGACCAGGAGGTCCGGCGCCGGGGGCCTGGCCAGGTGGAACAGGTTGATTAGCCAGACCTCCGGAGCCTTGCGGATGAAGCTCCACCAACTCCCCGGCGCGATGCGCTGCCTGCCGGATATGAATCGCAGCATCTGTTGGGGCTCCCTCGCATCCATGCGGCCCTGATAGTAGTCGGCCTTGGCCCAGGCCAGGACATCCAGCAGGGCGTTACCGTCCTCCACCACGTAATGGCAGATCCGGCCGTCGCCCAGCGCCTCGCTGAGGCGGGTGCGCTCGATCATGTCGCCGAAGCTGCTCCCCTTGAACCAGCCACCGGTACGGAACAGCCTGGCCAGGAACGTGGGCCAGGCCCGGCCGTACGCCAGGGGGATCCCGCCGGCGGCCTCCCGGATCCCGTCTTCTGTGGCCCGGAGCACCAGGCGGTCGGCCAGGCCGATGGTCGGGTGCAAATCTCCCAATCGCCTGGTCACCTCCTTGAAGACATCCCGGCGCAACCCCGGTTCCGCCCCGCAGATCGATATCCGCATGGGAGGCTCCGATTTGCGTCCCGGAGGCGCCGGGGGTGGCGGCGCCAGGGCCAGCACATCGTTGCGAATCTGTTCGGCTATCTCCCTGGCATCCATCTCCGGATCGTAGTTCCTGGGCTTGCCCACGTTGGTGTGAATATTCACCGGCACCGGCAACGTCTGCCCCCGGGCCCAGATCCGCTCCGGGCCGGACATGAATACCGGCAGAACCAGAAGGCCGGGACAGGTCTTCACCAGACGCCCGATCCCGGCTCGGAACGGCGCCACCACACCTGCTTTTCCCCGGCTCCCCTCCGGGAAGAAGATCATGCTGTCCCCTCGCGCAATCGCCTGTGTGATCGGAGTCAGCGGATCTTCTCCCGGGGCCGGCTTCCTGGCGATCGGCATGGCGTTCATCAGGGTCATGGCCATCAACCGCATGAACACGGTTTCGCCGAAGTAATCCGCCGCCGCCACCGGGTGAACCCGGTGCAGCCGCCATAACGGGAACAGGGTCAGGAGAACCGCGGCGTCCAGGTGGGAGTTGTGGTTCGCCACCACGATACAGGGGCCGCGGGGCGTCAGGTGCCTCCTGCGGTACCGGGTCCCGACAATGAAAAACACCACCGGCCGCACAAAAAATATGTGGAACAGGTACAGGCCGACAATCTGGAAGAACCGCTTCAAGTTATTTTCCGACAAGGATCAGGAAATAATAGAAGAAGGGAGCGGCGTACACCGCCGGAACGATCCGTCCCAGGAACATGCCCCGGCCCTGCAGGGTGGAAGGTGAGCTCATCTCCAGATCGTCGGCGATCCCGGTGGTGACCAGGTGGGCCGCGGTAACCGCCATGGAGATGAACGCCCCTCCCAGGGCGACCTGGTTGGCGTTCAGCCCGATCCAGTCTCCCACACCGGCATGGCGGGCCAACAGGTACCCAACGGCGCCGGCGCAGAACACGCCCAGGAACAACCGGCTCAAGAACCGCCCCGGTTTCCTGCCGCCGGCCACGCGCTGGGGAAGTTCTCCGGCCAGCACCAGGATCCCGAACAGTTCCAGAGTGCCTGGAGTCAGGTTGGCCATGAGACCGAGATAGGCGCCGCAGTATAGGAAAAACAGCACTCCCAGCATCCCCCGCCCCATGGAGTCCAGGAGTCCGGAGTGGTCCGAGCCGATGGACAGAATGGCGGGGAGAACGAGGAACAGGGAGACTGGTACCACGTCGAAGAACAGTTCGGTCTTTCCAAGGTAGACCGGCCACAGGATCAGCGGGATCACCGCGTAGGCCAGAAGCACCGCGTAGCGGTCTTTGAGCCGCAGAGGCGCCACGAAGAAATAGGTCCGGAGCGCGGCGAACATCACAGCCGCCAGGAGCGGCATGGAAACCCAACGGGGCGCCAGGGACAGGGTCATGAGCAACAGGCCGAACCCGATCCAGAAACCGGCCCACATCGGCAGGAGCCGGAACCGTCCGCCCCGGCCGCGCACCGCCAGGGAAATGAACCCGACTATCGCCACGGCCACCGCCAGGAATACTATGCTGTCCGGCACCGGCAGACCCATTTCCCCTCCTTCGGCATGCGTAGGGACACCGTGAAGGATACAACGAACCGGGACCGGGGTGGTATCGTGCCCATACCACGGGAGGAATAGTTGTGATGAAAACGACGGAAGCAACAGATCCCTGCCTTATGGTCATCTTCGGCGCCACGGGAGATCTGACCCGGAGAAAACTGCTGCCGGCGCTGTACAATCTGAAACTGGAAGGTCTTCTTTCCGAACCGTTCGGCGTGGTCGGCGTCTCCCGCAGGGACATCGGAGACGACGCTTTCAGGGCGTCCCAGGGTGAAGGGGTGCAACGGTTCTCCCGCCGGCAACTTGACCCCGAACTGTGGGACCGGTTCTCTTCCACCCTGACCTATTCACCCTGCAGCTTCGATGACCCGGACGGATACCGCCTGCTGGCGGAGCATATCGAACGGCGGGAATCGGAATCGGGCACATACGGCAACCGGTTGTACTACCTGGCGGTGCCGCCTTCCTCATTTCCGGTAATCCTGAAGCGGATGGCCGCGGCCGGCCTGAACCGGCCGGGGAAGGGCGGGTCGTGGTGCCGCATTGTGGTGGAGAAACCGATCGGCACCGACCTGGCTTCCGCCGGAGACCTGAACCGGATCGTGAACCGGGTGTTCCCCGAACAGGACGTGTTCCGCATCGACCACTACCTCGGCAAGGAGACGGTGCAGAACCTGATGGTGTTTCGTTTCGCCAATGCGATCTTCGAGCCGCTGTGGAACACAAAGTACGTGGACCATGTACAGATCACCGTGGCGGAATCCATCGGCGTTGAAGGGCGGGGCGGGTTCTTCGAGGAGGCAGGCATTACCCGGGACATGGTCCAGAACCACCTGTTCCAACTGCTGTGCCTTACCGCCATGGAACCGCCGGTTTCCCTGGACGCCGATGCGGTTCGGACGGAGAAAGTCAAGGTGCTGCAAGCCCTCCGACCGTTGATGCCGGAGCATGTGCTGGAGCATACCGTCCGGGCCCAGTACGGCGAGGGGATCTCCGACGGGGCCGCGGTTACGGCCTATAGGCAGGAACCGGGTGTGGACCCGGGCTCCACCACCGAGACCTACGTCGCCATGCGCCTGTTCATCGACAACTGGCGCTGGGCCCAGGTGCCGTTCTACCTGCGGGCCGGCAAGCGGTTGCCCAGACGGCTGACCGAGATCTCACTGCAGTTCCGTGACGTCCCCCATGACATGTTCCTGCAGGGTTCCGCCGGACCGGTACCGAATATCCTGACCCTCCGGATCCAGCCTGATGAAGGGATCACCCTGACCTTCGACGCCAAGAAACCGGGCAGCACCACCAGGATCAAGCCGGTTTCCATGGACTTCGCGTACGAGGGCTCCTTTGAGAAGAGTACTCCCGAGGCATACGAACGGCTGATCCTGGACGCCATACAGGGAGACTCGACCCTGTTCATCCGTCGGGACGAGGTAGAGTCGGCCTGGGCCTGGATCGACCGGCTGTTCGAGGGCTGGAACCGGCTGGGCCCGACAACCCTGCCGGAGTACACCGCCGGCACCTGGGGGCCGGGGGAGGCCGACGTTCTCATGGCCATGGGCGGAAGAACATGGAAGCGGTCGTAATTACGGAAAATGGCATTGCGGGCCGTCCGGCGCCTGCCCTACGTTGACATTGGCATGCCCGAGACCCACAACGTCCTGACCCTGGAAGATGAAGCAACGGTGGCGGAAGCGGCCGCCGAGATCTTCATCGCCACCGCCTGCGCCGCCGCAGAGGTCAGGGACCGGTTCGTCTGCGCCCTGGCCGGCGGCTCCACTCCCGCTATGATGTATGCCCTGCTGGCCCGACCCGAGTATGCGTCCCGGGTGCCCTGGGACCAGTGCTTCCTGTTCTTCGGAGACGAGCGCTGCGTTCCCAAGGATCATCCCGACAGCAATTTCCGGATGGCGTTGGAAGCGTTGTTCCACAAGGTCCCCGTGGTCGGCACCCAGGTGCACCGGATCCAGGGCGAGTTGTCCAACCCGAACCGTGCGGCCCATTTCTACGAGGAGACGCTGCGGGAGCGTTTCCCCGGTGAGAAGTTCCCCCGGTTCGATCTGATCCTCCTGGGGATCGGCGAGGACGGACATACCGCCTCGCTGTTCCCGGGCACCGACGCCCTCCTGGAAACGGAACGGTGGGTGACAGCGAATTACGTGGCCGCGCTGTCCGACTGGCGGATCACCCTGACCCTGCCGGCGATCAACGCCGCCCGGCAGATCCTGTTCCTGGCCACCGGCGCCCGCAAGGCCCGGATCGTGGCGGAAGCGTTTGGCGGCGCCGAGCACGAGGGGATCCTGCCCAGCGAACTTGTGGTGCCCCACGACGGCGCCCGGGAAGTGCTGCTGGACAGAGCGGCGGCGGCGCGGCTGGACTAGATAAGCCATCCTTTCGCCAGTTCCGCCACCAGTGGCCGGCAGTTTTCCAGGCTGTGGTCGTCGTCAACCTCCAGCAGTTCCATGACCGGCCGATGGGACCGGGCATGGTTCAGCTCGAGGTAACGGCGGGAGTACTCCAGCGGAACGATGGTATCCAGGTTGCCGTGGATGATCCGGGTCGGACAACGCACCTCGGGGTAGGACGGATGGTTGGCGGCATCTTCCACGATCTTCCAGCTGAGCGGCTGCAGCTCACCTCTGAAATCCACCACATCGTGGAACCCACGCAGCTTCCACAGCCGGACCTCATCCACACCGAGGATCTCCTCCCACCTGGAACGCAGGTCGAGGCCGGGACAGAGCAGCACCAGGCGGTCCACCCGGTCCGGATGGAGACAGGCCCATCGGGCGGAGATGTACCCGCCCAGGCTGGATCCGATCAGACGCCAGACCGCGCCCTCCCCTTCCCGGGCGTGGATGCGGTCCAGTTCGTTCAGGATGGACGAAAACGTCATGGTGGCGAAAGTCGGCACGTTCAGGTCCGGCAGCAGCAGGTCGATCCCCTCTTTGGCAAACGACTCTCGAAGGTACAGCCCTTTGGCGGACAGCGGGCCCGACGCGAACCCGTGGATGTAGGCATAACGGAACAAGCTATTTCCCGAGCCAGTCCCTGATCTTCGCCGTCACCGCACCGGCGGTCATGCCGTACTCTTCCGCCAGCACGTCGGCCGGAGCCGAGGCGCCGAACCGATCGATGCCGATAGCGAGCCCGTCCCTGCCGCACAACGCCCGCCACGGTTCGGTTCGGCCGGCCTCCACGGTGGCCACCGGAACACCGGCGGGGAACAGTTCCGCCTGGTAGGCCGGATCCTGCTCCCGGAACCGCTCCAGGCAGGGCACCGAGATCACGTGGATGCTCTTGCCGTTCTTCTCCAGAGTCCCGGCGGCTGCCACCGCCAGATGAAGTTCCGATCCGGTGGCGGCCACCACGGCGTCCGGAGTGCCCCCGCCCATCACCTTGTAGGCGCCACGCTTCAGATTCGGATCATCGTTGCCGTTCATCCTTGCGATGGCCGGCAGGCCCTGACGGGAGAGCAGGAGACAGGTCGGCCCGTCGTCCCGCTGCAGGGCCTGCCCCCAGGCCAGCGCCGTTTCCAGGCCGTCCGCCGGACGGTAAACATGGACGTTCGGAATCAACCTGAGAGCGGCGGCGTGCTCTATCGGTTCGTGGGTCGGACCGTCTTCGCCGACGAAGATCGAATCGTGGGTGAAGATATAGATCGCCGGGAGCTTCGCCAGGGCCGCCACACGGATCGACGGCCGCATGTAATCGGAGAAAACCAGGAAGGTCGCCCCGTACGGCCGGAACGATCCGTGGTACAGCATGCCGTTCATCATCGCCCCCATGGCGTGTTCCCGGATGCCGAAGTGCAGGTTGCGACCGCTGAACTCCCCGGGCAACACCGACGGAGACTTGTCGATCACCGACTTGTTGGACGGCGACAGATCGGCGGAACCACCCGCCAGGGACGGCACCAGCCCGGCCGCCTCCTGCAGCACCTTGCCGCCGTGAGCCCGGGTGGCGCCGTTGCCGTCCGGCGCCGCCGCCAGCAGGCGATCCACGATATCGTCCGGCACACTCCGGTTCACATGGGCATCAAAAGCGCGGGCTTTGTCTTCATCCTCACTGCGCCAGCCGGCCAGACCGTCCTCCCAGACCTTACGTGACGCGGCCCCACGCTTCGCCACCTCTTTGAACAGTTCGCGAACCGGCTCCGGCACCAGGAACTCCGGGATAAGCGGCCAACCGAGATTGTTCTTGGCGGCGTCCCGCTCCGTGGCGCCCAGAGGGGAGCCGTGCACGCCGGCGGTATCCTGCTTGGACGGGGCGCCGTATCCGATATGGGTCCTGAGACGAACCATGGAGGGACGTTCGGTTTCCGCCACCGCTTCCCGGATAACGTCCGCAATCGCCTCGTGATCGTGTCCGTCCGCCGTGAGGGTCTGCCAACCGTACCCCCGGTAGCGTTGCAGGACATCCTCGGTGAACGCCAGGTCGGTGCTGCCCTCAATGGTGATCCGGTTGTCGTCGTACAGGACGATCAGGTTGCCGAGGCCCAGGTGTCCGGCGGCGGAAGACGCCTCTGCCGTCACCCCTTCCATGATGTCGCCGTCGCTGGCCAGCACAAACACTCGATGGTTCACCGGGCGGAAGCCGTCGCCGTCATTGAACCGGGCCTCCATCATCTTCTCCGCCAGGGCCATGCCGACGCCGTTGCCTACCCCCTGCCCCAGAGGTCCGGTGGTCGCCTCCACCCCCGGTGTGTGGCCGAACTCCGGATGTCCCGGGGTGAGGCTGCCCAGTTGGCGGAACTTGCGGATCTCTTCCATCGGCAGGTCGAACCCGGACAGGTGCAACAGGGAGTACAACAACATGCAGCCGTGCCCCGCCGACAATACGAACCGGTCACGGTCGGGCCAATCCGGAGCCTGGGGATCAAATCGCAGGAAGCGGGACCACAGGACGAAGGCGATGTCCGCCGCACCCATCGGCATGCCCGGGTGACCGGACCCGGCCTGCTCCACCGCATCGGCGGAGAGGAACCGGATGGTGTTGACCGCTTGCGCCGCCAGGCCGGTGTCGATGGCAGGACCGTTCATCGCGTGCCTCCGTATTCCGCTCCAAGGGCGGCGGCGCCGTAAAGCGCAGTGTAGGGTTCGAGTATGGCGCGAATCGGAATTTTTTCGAGGTATGGTCTCAGTCTGCCCTTGCTCCGGAACGCTTCCAGGAACCGGCCGTCACAGAGAGCCGGCAGAATCCTGGGGACGATCCCTCCGGCCAGCCAGACCCCGCCGCAGGCCCCCAGGGTCAAGGCCAGGTCTCCGGCCGCCGCGCCGAGACAGGATACAAACAGGGACAACGCCGCCCGGGCCGCCGGATCGGTCCGTTTCATACCGGCCTCGGCGATGACGGCATTGCGATCTGAACAGTTCTCGAGATGCCCCATGAGGGTCGGTCCAACCTGGGCAATGCCCTGGGAGATCACAAACTCGAGGAGCACCTGGAAACCGTACCCGGAACATACCCGCTCGACGCTGACGTGGGAGCCGAATTTCTTCTTCAGAAAGCGGTGCAGGAGGTAACCGTTTTCATCAGAAGCCGCAAAATCCTGATGCCCCCCCTCCCCCGCGAACGGGCGGAAGCCGTCACCTTCCGGCAGCATACCGGCGGTGCCCAGCCCGGTCCCCGGGGCGATCAGGGCGTGCGGTCCCGGCCTGCGCCGGACCCTCGGGGTCAGGCTGCGGGATCGTGATGGCGGGAGTTCGGTCAGCCCGCGCGCGGTGGCCTCCAGGTCGTTGATGACCTCCACCCGTCCGACTCCGGGCAGCTTGGACAGTTTTTTACGATCCACCGACCAGTTCAGGTTCACGATCTGGCTGCGCCCGGCCACCACCGGCCCTGCCACGCCGAAAACCGAAACCTGGATTTTTTCTTTCCCTCCGGCCAGAAAGTCCCTGACCATCGAGTCCAGAGAGGAGCGCTGGTCGCTGCTGAAAACATACTGCCGCACCGGAACCGGTTTCCCGGAATCGACCCGGAATATCGCCAGAACCGTCTTCGTCGCCCCAACATCGCCGGCCAAGATCATAGTCGGCATTATAGGTGTGTCAGGAACCGGGACATATTTTTTGTTCGCAGGGCTCAGAGACCGGAATGGGAGCCATCGCAGAACGGGCTGTTTCCGGTCCGCTTGCAACAGCAGAGGGCGTACTGCTTCTTTTCCTCCACCTTGAAAGCTTTGGGGGCGAATCCAGTGCCGGCGTGGGAGCCGTCGCAGAACGGCTGGTTCGCCGACTCGCCGCAGGTGCAGTAGTGGTACTCTCCCGGCTCCAGTTCCAGAACCTTGGGTCGTTTATCGGCAATCTTCGGTTCGGCCATGGGTCACCTCCTTTTTTCCCGTCTTGGTAACTTAGAGGATACCATTGTCACTTCTCGCGGCTCACCACCCACACGTGCGGTCCTTGTTTTGCTCATCCAGCCACTCGGATAGCGGGGCGAAGTAGTCCAACAGGGCTTCTCCGTCCATCTCCCGGGTGCCAGCGATCGCCTCCATCGCTTCGGGCCAGGGTCGGCTGGAACCCATGGCCAGCATCGCCCGAAGTTTCTGTCCGGCGGCATCATTGGCGTAAATGGAACACTGGTGCAGGTCGCCCTCGAATCCGGCCTCCCTGCAAAGCGCGCGGTGGAACTGGAACTGGAGGATCTGGGCCATGAAGTACCGGGCGTACGGCGTATTGGCCGGCACGTGGTACTTGGCGCCGGGATCGAAGTCGTCCTCGGTGCGGATGACAGGCGGTTTCACACCCTGGTACTTCTCCCGCAAATCCCACCAAGCGGCATTGTATTTCTCTTCCTGAGTTTCGCCCGAGAACACCTGCCAGCGCCACTGGTCCACCACCATGCCGAACGGCAGGAAAGCAACCTTCTCCAGCGCCAGCCGCATCAATCGGCCCAGGTCTCCCGATTCCTGCGGCAGCTTTTCCAGAAGACCGACCTTGACCAGATAGTCGGGTGTGATCGACAGGGCGATAGTGTCTCCGATCCCTTCATGAAAACCGTCGTGGGCGCTGTTGCGGTACAGCGTGTCCTGAATGTTGTACGCCCGCTGGTAGAAGTTATGCCCCAACTCGTGGTGTACTGTAGTGAAGTCTTCTCCGTTGATCTCGATGCACATCTTGATTCGAAGATCATCCACCCAGTCGATGTCCCAGGCGGAAGCGTGGCACACGACCTCCCGATCCGCCGGTTTGCGAAACAGCGAGCGCTCCCAAAAGGTGGCCGGCAGCGGCTCAAAACCCAGGGATGTGAAGAACGCCTCGCCATACTTCACCATGTCGACCTCGGTCAGCCCTTTCTCCTTCAGGATGCGGGTGACATCCACTTCGGCACCGGCGTCCTCCGGATCGATCACCAGGTCGTAGATGTTCAGCCAGGACTGGGCCCACATATTTCCCAGGAGATGAGCCGGGATCGGTTCACCCGGCTTGACCAGGTCATCGCCGTACTGCTCCCGCAGCTTCGCCCGAACATGACAGTGCAGCGACTCGTACAGCGGACGGACCTGCTCCCAGAGCCGGTCCATCTCCTTCGCAAACGGTTCCGGCGGCATGTCGTAACCGGAACGCCACATGGCCCCCAGGTCGGCCATGCCCAGCTCCCGGGCTCCGGCGTTGCCCAGGTCTGCGAACCTAGAGTATTTCGCACGCATCGGCGGTGAAACCGTCCTCCAGCCGGTCCAGGCTTCCAGCAGTGCGTCGGCATTCCGGCTCGATGCCATCGTGCGGCTCAGGTCGCCGAGGGTCCTGCATGCGCCGTCTCCCGGAGGGCAGTACCTGCCGGTGCTGTACATGCTGGTGAGGGAGGCGGCAATGCCTGCCAGCTCTTCCTGCTCCACCGGGTCGGAAGGCGCGGCCAGGGGGAGCGACAGCTTGATCAGGCTCAGCTTGCGGTCCAGGTCACCCGACAGGTCGAGCCCGTTGAACCGGGCCGCCTCTTTCGCCAGTTCCGCCGTTCTGGCCATCAGTTTCTTGTATTGCGCGGAGGCGATCTTCTCCGTGTCCAGGGTGATGAAATTTTCCTGGACCCAGGCCGCCCGTTCTTTTCGAATCCAGAGTTCCAGCAGTTCTTCCTCGGCGGCGGAGACGAACGCCTCGACGTCGGCAACTGTGGGGGCCTGGGCGGCGGCGGTTCCCGACACCAGGATGATCAACGTTGTCACCAAAAAGATGTTCTTCATGATTCCTCCTCCCCGGATCATACCGGATCAAGGCTCCGGGAGGAGCTTTGACACTTCTTCCCGCACCTGATTACAATCAGGCCGCTTTTCACTCCAGAACGGGAAAATGTGAACCGCAACGGCTGGGAGATCTGGGTCGACACCGGGGGCACTTTCACTGATGCTCTGGGGAGGGATCCCGGCGGTGAGTTGCACCGGGCGAAGGTTCTGAGCAGTTCCGCCCTGCGGGGCACCGTAGAGGCGGCGCCGGCGCCGGACAGGCTGGTAATCAATACCGCGTACCAGATGACCCGGGATTTCCCTGCCGGCTTCCGGTTCCGTTTGCTGGGCGGCAAGGAGTGTTCCGACCTGCCGGTAGTCCGGGAATACGCTCCGGCAACAAGAACCCTGGTCCTGTCCGGGCCTTGCGATCCCGGGACCATCGCCGGGAGCCGGTTCGAGCTTCTCTGCCCCGATGAGGCGCCGGTGCTGGCCGCCCGGCTCCTCACCGGAGCAGGCGCCGGAACGCCTTTGCCGGTGCGACGGTTCCGGCTGGCCACCACTCTTGGCACCAACACCCTGCTGGAACGGAAAGGGGCTCCCACAGCCCTGTTCATCACAGAAGGGTTCGGTGACCTGCTGGAGATCGGGACCCAGGCCCGACCCGACCTGTTCACCCTGGATATCCGCAAACGGCGCCCGCTGCACCAGGTCACGGTGGAGGTGCGGGGCCGGCTCGACCCGGCCGGCAAAGAGGAACTCCCGCTGGATCTCCCACGGCTGGAACAACCGACGCAAAGAGCCCTGGCCGCCGGCTGCTTTCGGCGGCGGTGGCGCTGATGCACTCCTACCGTAACCGGAATCACGAGAAGCGTGTCCGTGACTTCCTGCTTGAGCGTGGCTTCGAACATGTGTCCTGTTCATCGGAACTGGCGCCGGCGATCCGGATCCTTCCCAGGGCCGAGACGGCGGTGGTGAACGCATCCCTGGCGCCGGTAGTGGAGACCTACCTCCAACGGGTGGCCGGAGCGATGGAAGGCGCCGGCCTGCATGTGATGTCCAGCGCCGGCGGGTTGTCCAGGCCGGCTGACTACCATCCCAAGGACAGCCTGCTCAGCGGCCCCGCAGGCGGAGTGGTGGGAGCCGCCCACGCCGGCAGGCAGGCCGGGTTCGACAAGATCCTGAGCTTCGATATGGGCGGCACCAGCACCGACGTGGCCCGGTTCGACGGCGACTATGAGTACGTCTTCGAGCATCGCATCGCCGAAGCCGATCTGGTGGCGCCGGCCCTGGCCATCGAATCGGTGGCAGCCGGGGGCAGTTCCATCTGCTGGTTCGATGGTGACCGCCTGAGGGTCGGCCCCCGGAGCGCCGGCGCCGATCCCGGCCCGGCCTGTTACGGCGCCGGCGGTCCGCTGACCCTCACCGACGTGAACCTCCTCCTGGGGAGGATTGAACCATCCCTGTTCCAGATCCCCATCGACGGAAAGGCGGCCGAGGCGGCCCTCCGCGCATTGCAGAAGCAACTGGAAAATGCCGGCCGGCCCGGCGGTCGGCTGGACCTGCTCTCCGGCCTGGTGGCCATCGCCGACGAGCGGATGGCCGACGCCACCCGGCAGGTCTCGCTCCGGCGGGGTTACGACCCGTCGGAGTACACCCTGGTCGCTTTCGGAGGCGCCGGGCCACAGCATGCATGCGGCGTCGCCACCCGGCTCGGCGTGGGTCGGGTGGTGGTCCCACCTGACACCGGATTGCTCAGCGCCGACGGTCTGGGCCGGGCGGTTATGGAGCGGTTCGCCTTCCGGCAAGTCCTGGAGCAGCTGGAAGACTGCCGCTCGCAGGTTCCGGAAATGGTCCTGCGCCTCGAGGATGAGGCCGGCCAGGCCCTGGCCGCCGAAGGGGTTCACCGCGACAAAATGGAGATCCGCCGCCGGATCGCCGAACTGCGGTTCTCCGGCCAGGATTCCTCCCTGGAAGTGGAGATGAAGGGCAACGGGCTGACCGCGGGACCGTTCCTTGCAAAGTACCGGGGGCGGTACGGCCATCTTCCCGAGGGACGGGAGGTGGAACTGGTCTCCCTCAAGGTGGTGGCCGCCGAGAAACGTCCGGCCGGGCCGAAGCCGCCTCCTGCTGCGGAAACGGAGCCGGAACCGCCGGTACCGGCCGGATCCCACCCGGGATGGTACGGAGGCGGCGAACGGACCGCGGCGTTGTTCCACCGGGCCGGCCTGACTGCAGGACAGACGATCAACGGCCCCGCCCTGGTGCTGGAACCCCATTCTGTAACCGTGGTGGACGCCGGCTGGACCGGCGCCGTCCACTCCTGCGGCGCCCTGGTTCTTGAACGCCGGCCGAAGTCAGGCGCAATGGCCGCCGGCATCGACGAGGGGCATGAAGCTGTGCGGCTGGAACTGTTCACCCACCGGTTCGCAACCATCGCAAGGGAGATGGGCGAACAGTTGAGACGGACGGCGGTCTCCACCAACGTGAAGGAAAGGCTGGATTTCTCCTGCGCACTGCTGGATCCCGAAGGCGAACTGCTGGTCAACGCCCCCCACATCCCGGTGCACCTGGGCGCCCTGGGGCTCTGCGTCCGCTCGGTGGTTGAGGCGATGCCGCTGCAGCCGGGAGACGTAGCGGTTACCAACCATCCCGGTTTCGGCGGATCACACCTGCCGGATGTGACGGTGATCACACCGGTCTATGCCGGCCAGTTGCTGGGCTACGTGGCCAACCGGGCCCACCACGCCGAACTGGGGGGCAGCCGTCCCGGATCTATGCCTCCGTCGGCCACCTGCCTGGCCGAGGAAGGGGTGGTGATCCCGCCAATGAAACTGGTGGATGGCGGCAAGCCCCGGTGGGGTGAGATGGAGGAACTCCTGTCCGGCGGCCGATTCCCGTCCCGATCGGTGCAGGACAACCTGGCCGACTTGCGGGCGGCGGTGGCGGCCAACCATGCCGGCGCAGAGGCACTGGCAGCCCTCTCGGAACGGTCCGGCCGGGGAACGGTCCTGCACTACATGCAGGAGTTGAATCGGCTGGCGGCCCGGCGAATCCGTGCCGCCCTGTCGGCCCTTGGCGACGGCGAGTACCAGGCTGTGGAGCGCCTGGACGACGGAACGCCGCTGGCGGTGAAGATCACCCTCCGGGGTGACCGGGCCGTCCTGGACTTTACCGGCAGCGGGGAGGTCCATCCGGGCAACCTCAACGCCACGCCGGCCATCGTGCACGGGGTGGTCATCTATTTCCTCCGCCTCCTGATCAAGGAGTCGATCCCGCTGAACGAAGGGTTCCTCCACCCGGTGCGATTGATTATCCCGGAGGGGATCCTGAACCCCGCATTCGATCAGACTCCGGAGGATTCACCGGCGGTGGTGGGAGGAAACGTGGAGACCAGCCAGCGGTTGGTGGACACTCTGACCCGGGCTCTGGGAATCGCCGCCTGCAGCCAGGGGACCATGAACAACATCCTGTTCGGGACCGAACGTTGCGGTTACTACGAAACGGTCTGTGGAGGCTGCGGCGCCGGACCCGGCTTCCACGGCGCCAGTGCAGTGCACTCCAACATGACCAACACAAGGATCACCGATCCGGAGATCCTGGAACACCGCTACCCGGTCCGGGTGGAACGGTTCGCCGTGCGGCGGGGGTCGGGAGGGGATGGGCGGTTCCACGGCGGCGACGGTGTCGTACGGATCCTGAAATTCCTGGAACCGATGTCCCTGTCGGTCCTGACCCAGCATCGCGTGGAGCGACCGTTCGGACTCCACGGGGGTGAACCGGGCATAACCGGAAGGCAGAGGGTGGAGCGGGCCGACGGGACGGTCCATCAACTCGGCCCGGTGGATGGCGCCGACGTATTCCCCGGCGACCGCTTCATCCTCGAATCACCCGGCGGCGGCGGCTACGGCAAAAAATAGGGACATTCCACTTTATATTTCAATAACTTAACTCGATTGAATTATTGCAAGATAAAGCGGAATGTCCCCTAACTGAAATCGATTCCGGTTTCGATCGTAGTGTTGTTGTGTGCGCGTTTTTCTTCACCGGAGATGATCATGAGAAACACCTTGCTCTACGCTGCCATCATTCTTGTCCTGGCAACTCCCGTCATCGCTGCCCCGGATCAAAATCCCACGCGGCTCGAACTGGTGAACCATATCGGTCAAGACCCGATGATCGTCGTGGTAACCCGGGCAGAGGACCTGCTGGAACCGATTCAGAAGATCCTGGACACGGTGGCCAAGTTGGACGCGGAGTTCGAACCTGAAGCGGTGGAGCGAGGGTTCGCCGAACTGGAAACGAAACTGGGATTTCCACTCCGGGATGAATTGCTGAGCCAACTGGGGCCGGAATTCGGCTTCGTCCTGAATCTGCCTCCCATGGATTCAATCATGGCAGCGGCCCAGGGATTACCGGCCAGCATCCCGTCCATCATGGAAGGCACCGGTTTCCTGGCTGGAGTGCGTGACGCCGACATGGTGGATCGCTCCCTGAAGAAACTGCTGGTGTTCGGTGAAGAGGCCGAAATCATCGAAGGCGATGACGGTCTGGTCCGGGTGCGGCACCCCATGTCCCTGGAGGTCGGGTTCGAGGGTGGGGCAGGCGCCCTGGACATCTGCTACGGCATTCGGAACGGCCGCCTGGCCATCGGCCTGAACCCGGACTGGGTGCTGGCCTCCCTCGGAGAGGCCGCTCCCGGAGAGCGCCTGCTCGATGGTGAGGATTTCCAAAAGGTCTTCGCCAACCTGGATGCCGACCCCTCCATACTTGGGTATATCAACCTGCCGGCGCTTTTGACATGGTTCCAGGAATCCGACATGCTGAAGACGATGCTGTCTTCCGACCCGGAAGCGGCCATGGTGATGAATCTGTTCCTCAACGAGGAATACATGAATGTTGGTCTGGGATACACCAGCATCGAAATGAACGGTGGAGTCCGGACGTCTACTTTCGGTCCTGCCGGCCTGACCGGTGCTGGAATGTACACAGGCATGGCGGCGGCCATCGCCATCCCGAACCTGATGAACTCCATCGATCGGGATAAACAAAAGCGGACCATGGCGGACATCCGATCGATCGGAATAGCAATGGAAGCGTATGCCATCGACAACAATCACTACCCCGCCACCGAGGGCTGGCAGCCGGTTGGCGTTCTCGACGAAAGCGTGGAACCGGTCTACATCAGGGAGCTCCCCCTGGTGGATGGCTGGGATCGCGGCATCATGGTTTTCTCGGACGGCGAGACCTACACCATCGTCAGCCACGGCAAGGATGGTACCGCGGATCAGGATTGGAGCGGGGACGTCACAGAAAGAGCCACATCCACCTTCAACAGTGACATCGTTTTCCGGAGCGGCGAGTTCATTGTCTGGCCTGAGGGCGCTCAACATTAGGCCGGCGAGTTAAGTTATTTAAGTATAAAGCGGAATGTCCCCATTTTTGTCTTTGATACAATTCACAGAATGAGCAGATTTGTCGCTGCAGTTGCTGCAGTTTTTTTCACCTTCTGCTCCCCTGCCGCCGAACCCGAGGTTCTGGGGAAAGGTGTTACCGTCCAGGCCTCGATCCCGGTCAGGGCGCTATTGATCGATCCGGAACGGTACAAAGACAAGACGGTGGTGGTGGACGGTTTCGTCACGGCGATGGAGGCCGGCGACGTGCGCCGTATCATGATCGCCGACTTGTACGGGGCGCGGACCGTTGTCTTCGAGCTTCCCTCCGACGGGTTCCGGGTCCCCGATGACGCCGTCGGCCGGCGGATCATGGTCGAGGGAGTTTTCACCCGCATCGAGTCCACGCCAGGCAAGGTCAGATACGTCATCCGTGGGGCCGGCGCCATCCTGCGCTAGCGGGACCGCTCCACTCCGAGTCGCCGGCAATCATCCGACACAGGGCAACGGGAGCAGAACGGTGACACCGGGCGGCAGATCGTCCGGCCATGGCGGACCATCAGTTCGTTCAATGGGATCCAGTACCGTCGCGGCAGCAGTTTTCGCAAAGCCGCTTCCGACTCATCCGGCGATGCGGTCCCGATCCAACCCAGTCGATTGCAGATCCTGTGGACATGGACATCCACGCAGATCCCCGGCTTGCCGAACCCCAGGGTGACCACCAGGTTGGCGGTCTTTCGCCCGACTCCCGGCAGGGTCAGGAGTTCGCTGATGGAATCTGGCACCGACCCATTGTAGCGTTCCAGAAGTAGCCGGCTGATTTCCAGGATCTGCCCCGCCTTCACCCGGTAGAACCCGGTGGGATAGATCAGCTTCTCAACGGTGGTTTTAGGGCGGCGGATCATCTCCGCCGGGGTGGCCGCTTTCCGGAACAGCCGCTCGGTAGCCGGGAAACTGACTTCGTCCCTTGTCCTGAGAGACAGAATGCAGCCGATCAGAACCCGGTAAGGGTCCCGGCCATGGTGATCAATGAAATGGTTTCTCCGGTAGGTCGATTGCAGCCGCCGTACGACCCGGTGGATCGGTTTCACCCGCCGGCTTCTACGAGAGCTCGCCGCTCGGCCCGGGTCCGGAAAAGTTCCACCAGTTCCACACCGAGGCCAACGCCGTCGCCGATGACGATACCAAGAAAAAATGTCAGGAGCAGCGACTGCATGACGGTATTGGGGGAGATGCTGTGCAGGAAGGTAACCGGCGCCGCCGCCAGATAGACACCGCCCAGGAGCGGCCCGGTCAACAGGCACTTGCCCAGATGGACCCCGCGCTGGAGCAGTAGTTCCCAAAGAGCCGCGATAAGCAGAATCCCGACCACCAATACCAGGGACCATGCCAGGTGGGCGGCGGTTCCCGTCATGCCGTTCCTGCCCCCCAGGGTGGCTCCGCCCTGGTACAACAGCCAGGCGGCGGACAGGACCATCGCCGGCAGGATCTTGCCGATACGTGTCAAGGTCAGGACCCCCGCCATCAGGGCTCCCGTGGTGAACACCTGAGCCGACGGCATCTCCGGGAGAAAGATGCCGGATCGGAACGCGATCCAGCCGGCGCCTACCGATCCGGCCATGGCAGCGGCAAACATCACCACCGCAACCGGGATCTCCCGCAGCGCGCCTTGCGGATCCCGGCCGCCCAGGGTCCACGTTCTAACGAACAGGAAAAACAGGCCGCCGATGAGCACCGCGATGACGGTGGCGGTGCTCACGTCAACAGTTCGTAGGCCGGCTTCAGGGCTCGGTTCACCATCTCTTCGGTAATGGTCAGGCGATAGCCCTCCCCATCCCTGACTATGTCGGCGTTTCCGTACGGGTCGTACTCGAACGGTTTGATCATCTTGCCGTACACCGACTTCAGGGCTCGGGCTCCGATTCGGGCGTGCTGCGCCGCCTCATCTGCGATTTTGCGGGCGGCCCCGTCGGTAATCGCAAGACGGATATCCATATTCCCGAAGAATCTCTGCGAGGCCTTGAAAACCGCATCGTCAGGCTCGAGCAGGATCCGCTTCAGCAGGTCGGCGTCCAGATCCTCCAGGATGATCGAGTTGTCGAATCGGGAGAGGAACTGGGGCTGCATGCCGAAATCGAAGAGGTCTTCCTGGCGGAAATGGTGCCTCAGCGTGAAGTATTCCCGGATCTCCACCTCGCCGTTCATAAAAACCGTTTCGGTGGGGAGCTTCACCCGGCTGGTAGGCGAGGTCACCCGCGCAAACACTTGATCGTACAATGTCTCGAACGCTCCGGCGCACAGGAACAGCATCTTGCCGGTGTGCAGAGTGACCGGCTCGCGGGTTGTGACGCCATCTTTCGTAACCGTCACCAGATGGTCGACCTCCTGGCCCTCGATGAGGGTCAGCAGCGCCTGCTGGATGTTGATGCCGGTGACATACGGCTTGCCGCCGACCATGCCGGAACACTTGTCGATCTCGTCCAGGCAGACGGTGGCATGCTCCATAAAGACGCCGATCTGTTCGGCGGTGGCGTTTGGCCCAAGGATCTTTCTGGCCCGTTCCTCCAGGCGAAGCCAAAACATGCCCAGGTCGATGATCCCCTCTTCGGTGGCAAAGGTGTTGGCGTTCATCACGACCACTGCACGGTATTTCTCGAAGTCCGGGTTCCCCATGTAGAGTTTTTCCATCGCCCGCATGACGGTGGTCTTACCGGTGCCGGAGTTGCCGATCATCATGAGGTTGCCGAACGGCTCACCCTGGAGGTGCTTGAAAATCGCCACCGACACGAACTGCAGGACCTCTTTCTGGCCCAGCACGTCCTTTTCAAGAAACTTGAAAATTTCCACCGGATTCATGCAAAACCACCTTCCGGGTCCGAAACTCGGACCGGTCCGACAAAAAGGGATGGAAAGGGATTATAGCTTGAAATGACGAAACGGACCGTTCAGGCGGCGTTGCGCTTGCTCTCCAGTTCCACAAGCGCTTCCCTCCAGGCGATCACATCCTTGTCGGTAGCGGGGTAGAACAGGACACCGCAGATGGAGCCTGCCAAATCGTCCGGCGTGAGGTGCATTACCAGCATGTCGCCGTTTACCTTGCGGCCATTCATGGTCAGAGTCGCGCACTGGATGGTGCAACCGAACTCCAGTCCGGGAAGATTGTTGGTCAACCGGAAGGCAGTGCCGCTGATGCTCAGGTCCCGCAGCGGCATCCGGCAGATGACTCCGCCGGGCTCCGGATAATTGAATTCGACTTCCCAGGTTTCCCCTTCGGGGAAGCCGAGGCGCGGCGACTTT
Organism: Candidatus Polarisedimenticolaceae bacterium; assembly: GCA_963790785.1. Lineage (GTDB taxonomy): Bacteria > Acidobacteriota > Polarisedimenticolia > Polarisedimenticolales > Polarisedimenticolaceae > Polarisedimenticola. Next base: position 32,170 of record CAWBPP010000016.1, on the reverse strand, counting down.
CGGCGGCAGTACGGTGGCCGGGTCATGACACTCTCCTCCAGCCGATCAACCGACAATCGCCGGGATCACCTTGCGGCAGTCCGGGCAGGTGCAGAGGTAGCCACGGCGTGGAAGGGACGATGTGAAATTCACACGGGTGCGCAACAGGCGCACCACAAGCACGGTCTCCAACAGGGAGGAACAATGCGGGCAATTGACCGCCGACTCCAGCTGGTAGATCGCCTCGGCCTCTGTTTGGCTTTCGATAGACTGTTCCACGATCGGACTCCTTTAAGGCGTTCAACTGACAGTTAAAACTTAAGTCCCTGTATATAAGATGCAAGTCCATAAACCCCGACAATACTTTAAATTATGAAACTTTGGGCGATTTCTCGCCGATGAGCTATACAATCTGAGCCGACCAGCAGAGAGACACAGGGAGGATTCCGATGCCGGGAATTCAGAATCTGTCCAGTCCGGCAGCCCTCATCGACCTGGACCGTCTGGAGAGGAATATCCGGCGGACTCGGGACCTGGCGAACCGGTGTGGCGTTCGCCTGCGGCCCCATGTCAAAACCCATAAATCCACCGAGATCGCCCGGATGCAGGTCGGCGGCGCAGGCGGTCCGATCACCGTTTCCACTCTGCGGGAGGCGGAGCGGTTCGCCGAGGCCGGTTTCGACGACATCACTTATGCCGTTCCCCTGGACCCGGCGATGATCCATCGGGCCGCTGCGCTGGCCGGGCGGATCGGCCGGCTAAGCCTACTGGCCGACAACCCGGACCTGATCGAGGCGGCGGAACGCCGGGACGGACCGCCGCTCCGTTTCTTCCTCAAGGTCGATTGCGGATATCGCCGGGCCGGGGTGGACCCGGAATCACCCGCAGGACAGGGGCTCGCCCTTCGAATCGCCGAATCCCCCGCACTTGAGTTCGCCGGGATCCTGACTCATGCCGGGCATTCCTACCGTTGCCGCAACCGGGAGGAGATCCAGGCGGTGGCCCGGGAGGAACGGGAGGTCATGACCCGGTTCGCCGCCCGGCTGGAGGCAGCCGGAATCCCGGTCCCCGAGATCAGCATCGGATCCACACCGACCATGGCGGTAGTGGAGAACCTGGAGGGAGTAACCGAGATCCGACCAGGCAATTACGTCTTCCACGACCGCTTCCAGGCCGCCATCGGTTCCTGCGAACCGTCGGACATCGCCTTAACCGTCCTCGGTACGGTGATCGGAGTCTATCCCGACCGGGGGGAGTTTCTCCTGAATACCGGATCGCTGGCACTGTCCCATGACCCGGGTGCGGACCATCTCGGCCCCGGGTTCGGGTTCGGGGAGGTCTTTGACCCGGAACGACCCCACCGGCCTTCCCTGGGGATCATTACCTCCCTCTCCCAGGAACACGGCTTGGCGCAAGCCGCCGGTGCGCTGCCGCGGATCGGCGACAGGGTGCAGGTCCTCCCCAACCACTCGTGCCTGGCCGCCGCACTGTTCGACCGGTATTACGCTATGCGGTCAGGCCGCATGGAGGGAACAATCCTCCCGTGCCGGGGCTGGTAGGACCGGCCAGCCGGTCCGAAGCCTCGCCGGTTGCCGAGACGATCAACGACGACTCGCACGGCTTGTGGAGGATCGCACCGGCGCCTGCCAACAGCGCCTCGTTCTCGTCTGACAAGTCGTCATTTGCGGTGAGCATGATCGACTCCAGGGAGCTATTCAGGTTCCGGGCATAGCGAATGATCTCGCACCCTTTGCCGTCGGGAAGGTCCATGTCGGTAATCAGGATCGGGTAAGAGCACCGGTCAAGCATGCTGTACGCCACGGTGACGGAATTGGCCGTGTCGACCTCATAACCCGCTTCTCCAAGGACCATGCGGAGGCAGATCCGGATCAGCCTCTCATCGTCCACCACGAGCAATCTTGTTCTTGCGCCCACAATCCACCTCTGCAATGCTGGTACCCAACATGCAATATTTCAGCCAACAGGAGATTTTCCCCCGGGGACCGGCCGCCACTCCCCGGACCATCCCCCAAAATCATCACCTGGCGGGATCGGCACGCCAAAAGGACCGGTCGATAAAGGTTTTTTTGACGGACGAATGAGGCATTAACGCACAATCAAATAATCATATATTTATCTTATAATTGCTCGACAATACGTTTGACGAATAACCCATTGACGACTTTTCCCGTCGACTTTATTGGGCATATCACCCACCTGCAGATGTTTCTCTTTCTCAACGACACGGGCTCAACTGTAATTTCCTTTAATTTTCAAGCCATTCACACCGGAAACCATCTTTCCCCGGCCCGGCTCCTTTGTGCACGGTTCTTGCATTATCTCCTCCCTTAGGCTCAAGTCTTTGCGGAAAAAGGAAGCTTCGCGGGCTTCCCGAGTCGTATAAACGGAACCGTTTTCAAGGAGGGTACGATGAAGAAGGTATTGTTCATTCTGGCCGCTCTACTCGTCATCGGGTCGCCGGTTCTGGCGTTCCATGATGCCGGTGTGGCCCACTGCAACGGCTGCCATACGATGCACAACAGCCAGGACGGCGCACTGGTCGATCCCGACAGCCCTCTGGGCAACGCCTACCTGCTCACCGACGCCGACCCCAGCGACGTCTGCATCGCCTGCCACGACCACGTCGATCAACCTCTGGGCACCGATGTGCTGGCCCCCCCGGACCTCAAAGGCGCCGGCAACTTCGTGTATTTGCTGGAAGACAACCTGAATGACGGCCATGAGGGCGGCCTGAACCCGATCCTGGGTGACGCTGCCGGACACAACCTGGTCGCCCCGGGTCACGGCCTGGCGGCCGACGCCACCCTGACCAGTGCTCCCGGCGGCAGTTTCCCGGCCTCCGCCATGAGCTGCACCTCCTGCCACGACCCCCACGGCAACCAGAACTTCAGGCTGCTGTACGGCATAGGCGGTGTCCAGGGTGGCCTCGCCACGTTTACCAACCCAGCCCCGGCGGCTGAAGGCCTCAGCCTGTTCTTCGGCGTCGAGTCCAACTCAAACCACACCGCCTACAATGGCGGCATGAGCGCCTGGTGCTCCAACTGCCACGGCGACTTCCACCAGGAAGCCGGCGGCCGGCTCGAGCACCCTTCCGGTTCTACCCTCGGTGGCGTCGCCACCGCCTACAACCTGTACAACGGCACAGCCGACCTGACCGGCGGGAACGCGGCTACCTCCTACCTGGCTGCCGTCCCGTTTGAAGATGCGGCCATTACCACGGCCAGCACCACCGGCCCCAGCGGCTCCAGCCAGGTCTCCTGCATCACCTGTCACCGCGCCCACGCCACCTCCGCTCCGGACGCCGGCCGCTGGGATTTCAACGTAACCTTCCTCCACGAGGACGGTGTGGAATCCGGCTCCTACGCGATTCCGGATCCGTACGCCAACCTGAACCAGCGCTCGCTCTGCAACAAGTGCCACATGAAGGACGCAGGCGACGAGATGCCTTTCTAAATCTCAAGGAACAGGTGGATGGCACATTCACCCAGGGTACGACACCAGCAACGCCCGGGAGATCCTCCCGGGCGTTCTGTTAAGGGGCCATAAGCAATCGGAACCGTTGGGCTTACACTATATTGATGCTTGATACCAAGCGATCCTCGCGGAGAAAGACCATGCGGCGAGTCAAGGCGATCCCAAAGCTGGGAGCAGGATTATTCTTGCTGCTTTGCGCCGCCGCCGGTCTCCATGCCGCCGAGGTCAGTGGTTCGGCCCTGGTTACCGGGGGCACCAATGATATCGACGGCGATGAGACCGACGTTCTCGACCAGCGCTACCAGATCACCCTGATCCAGCCGATCTCGCCGTATCTCGGGTTTACGATAAATTACCTGTATCAGGATCTGGATACCCGCACCGAATCGGGCCCCGATTTCGAGCGCAGGACTGCCCAGCCCGGCATCGACCTGTACTACAAGCGCAACCGGTTCTCTTCACGGATAGACTACCGGGAGCGGCGCACCCGGGGCACAAGCCCGGTGGACCGGCTGGACGCCACATCGTTCCTGGCCAGTATTACCTGGAACCCGGAGCGGGGACCTCTCAGTCAGGTGCAGTACCGGGATGAGACCAACTTCTCCGATGTGGCGGTTTTCGGCAGGGACGTCAACCACCGGACCTGGAGCCTGGAAGTAGGCCGGGACTACAAGGACTGGTCCGCATGGTACGAATACACCAATGCGGATATTGACAACACGGTCAGCGGCCTGAGCCTGGAGCAGGAGCAACACGAGGTCCGGGGCAGCTATCAGTTCAAGGCCTGGGAAGACCGCATGACGTTTTTTGCCAACGGCCAGGTCCGGCGGTTGAGCAATGACTCCCGGTTCCCGGTCGGCAGCCTGTTCGACCAGCCGGTTCCGGCACGGGGCGGCCTGTTCGCCGTGGATACCACACCGGAGACCTGGCGGCTGGACCCGGCGCCGGCACTGATCGACGGCGACACCGAAACTCCGGTCAGTCCGGACATCGACATCGGCGGGGCCAATACGTTCCGGAACATCGGCATTGATCTGGGGTTCACGCGGCCGGTCAGCCAGTTGGAAGTAACTGTGGAACGGTTGTCCGGGCCTGGCCTGGTCTGGGACGTGTACCACAGCCCGGACAACCTGAACTGGGAGCTGATACCCGGTGTGACCTCCCTGTGGGATACGACCTTCCTGAGGTATGCCATCCGGTTCCCGGAAACCAACGACCAGTTTTTCAAGGCGGTGAACGTCAGCGTCAACCCGGAAAACAACGTGCTGGTCACAGAGATCCGGGCGTTGCGGGAGGTGGCCAGCATCGGCCGGACTACAGGCGAATCCACCGATATCCGCACCGACTTCAACCTGCTGTTCCGGCCCAACGATCGTGTCGACGCCAGTTTCGTCCTCGGTTATAACAACGAAGACGATGTTGTCCCGGGCGTAGTCATCCGAGGCCTGCAGGATCTGTACTACACCAGCAACATCCGGGTCGTGCTGACTCCGGACTGGGACCTGAATATGTACTACGGGTTCTCCAACCGGGAAGAGGATCGGGAGCCGGTACTGCAGCGGGGGGACCGCAGTCTCGGTGCAACCCTGAACTGGGCACCGCTGCCGTCGGTGGACGGCCAGCTGAGCATCAACCGGAGGGAAGAAAGCGAAAGAGGGGTGGAGCTACGGGTGGACAATACCGTGCGGTTGCAGCTGGCCACCGAGTTGTTCCCCGAACTGTTCCTGACCACCGAGCTTCTGGCCAACGATTCGGACAACGACCTGGCCGACTTCAGCCAGTCCAGCTGGACCTGGCGGGAGTCGTTGATCAGCCGCCCGACCCGGCGCTGGACCCTGTCCGGCTCCTACAGCTACACCGCTTTCGATTCCGTCGGCTCGGTGAGCCTTGAAAAACGTACTGCCCTCAGTCTGCGAACCGGCTGGACCCCGGTGCCGGCCATCCATATCGGAGCCACATTCAGCCAGGGAAAGGACGATTTCCAGGAAACCACCGACCAGCGCTATGTCCTGGTCTGGACTCCCGGCCGGAAACTGACCTGCTCGGTGACCTATAATACCAATGAAGCCGCAGGGCTTCGTCGGATCACCAGTTCCAGCCTTAACCTGCAGTACCGCCCGCACCGGAAGCTGCGCCTGTTCGCTACCGGTTCCCGGTCCGAGGAAGCGATCACCACCCTGCCGGTGATTGAGACTACAAGTTTCAGGGCGGGCCTGAGCCTGACCCTGTGAGCGGAGATGCCTGATGGATATCAAACGCCGACTGCCGGTCCTTTTCCTGATCCTGATCAGCGTCGCAACCGCCGGCTGCACCCGGGGGATGCGGCCGACCTCGTTCACCAACACCGATTACAACTTCGCCTTCCTGGAGAGGGTCGCAGTCCTGCCGCTCCTCAACCTGTCGGAAGACCGGCAAGCAGGCTCTCGGGCCACCCGGATACTGATCACCGAACTGCTCTCCACCGGGGCCGTAGACGTCGTGGAGCCCGGCGAGACCCTGGCCGCCCTGAACAGAATCACCTCCGGCGACCCGACTCCTACCACCGAACAGATCATCGCCCTCGGCAAGGCGCTGAACGTCCAGGCGGTGCTCCAGGGCAGCGTGGCTCAGTCCGGGACCAGCCGTGCCGGCACGGTGATGATCCCGGTGGTCACGCTGGACGTCCACATGCTGGAAACCGAATCGGGCCAAGTCATTTGGGCCGTCACCCACACCGAGAAAGGTGGAGCGGCAGGCGCAGCTATCCTCGGCACCGGATCGGAGCCGATATCCCAGACCACCCGACGATGCGCCCGGCGGCTCATCAAGACCCTGGTGAACTGATCGTGCCGCGGAGCCCTCATCCCATGGATTCTGGCCGCCCTGCTGGTGGCGCTGACCGGTAGTGCGGCGCTGCCCGGCGAACCGCCGCCGCGGCTGATCCTCCTCCCGATCCAGGACCGCATCGGTGATCCGGAGCTGGCGGCGGCCGTGGAGCAGACGGTCCGGGAGGAACTGGCCGGTCGCTATGTGCTGGCTCGCGGAGAGAACGTCCGGAACGGTCTGCGGGCGGGCCGGATCCGGGACGCCGGGGCAACCACACCGGTACGACTGGCGAAACTGGCCCGGAACCTCGAGGCGGACACATTCCTGTCCATCACCATTCACCGGGCAGCGGCAGGACCGGTGCCGGACATCACCCTATCCGGCCAGTCGTTCGAGGCCGGGAAAAACACCCTGGGTTGGGCTGGTTTCCGTTCCGCCTCCGGTCTGGACGGGCGCAAAATGCTGGGCCGGGGTGTCATCGAAGACCTGAACGAGCTGACCCGCCGCACGGCCCGCCGCCTGATCGGCGATTTCCTCCGGCCTGATGCCAACCTGTCCGACCGGATCACGGTGCCCACCCCTGTGGAAGGGACGTTCCGCCGTGGCCTGATCAATACCAGCACCATGAGCCGGATGGCGGTACTCCCGTTCGACTCGGAGGTGACACGGAAGCCCCAGGTCGCGGCAGAGATCGCCACCGCCGCCATTCTGGCGGTACTGCACCGCAAAGGCGTCCCCCTGACCCACCCGGGCACAGTAGACGAAACCCTGCGGCGGCGATACCAGCAGCGTTACGGAGGACTGGACGATCTTTCCCGCGCCGCCCTTCTGCTCGCCGGAGGCGCCACCCGGTTCATCACCGGAACGGTGGAAATTTTTGAACTGAAAGGTGGCATCGAACCGGTTCCCTGGATCGCTCTTGGGGCCCGGGTGGTTGACGTGGAATCCGGACAGGTTCTCTGGATCGGTGGACTGGAGAGAACCGGCCGGGAAGGGGAGAATATCTTTGGCGTCCATCGGGTGCACTCCCCCGGAGTACTGCTGGACGGCATGCTGAACGCGGTTAGCGCCGCATTTCTTAGTACGATCGAAGTAAAAAGGGATCCTTCCAAGTGAAACGCATTTTCACTGTTAGCTCGTTTCTTATCCTCACCAGCCTCACGGTTTCATTCGGGGCGGACGTCCCGGGCGAGGCCGGTTCACCCCAGGTTGTAGCCACGGTCAACGGCGAAGCGATCCTGCTGAAGGACCTGGAGCAGCGTCTCGGAAAAATACACGGCGAGGTCATGGACGGCGAACGGGCCGGATTCGACCTGGACCTGCTCCTGTTCAAGATGAGCAATGATCTCCTCCTGGGCCAGGAGGCGCGCACCCTGGAAATGCACAAGGAGCCTCCGACCAATGATCAGATCCGGTTGTACCGCAACGACTTGCTATTGAAGGTTCTGGAAGCCGAAGAAGTGGCGGGGCCGTCACGGCCCACCGAGGAGGAAATCGTTGAGCGGTACGAAAAGCTGTACCGCCGGGTCACCCTGCGTGTGGTCACCAGATACAAGCAGGAAGAGACCGCCGAAATCCTGGAACTGCTGGAAGGCGGCGCCGAGATCGCCCAGGTGGCCAGGGAGCACTCGGTGGATCCGTACGCCCTCCGTGGCGGCCTCGTAGAAGGTATCGCCCGGATCGACCTCCAGAAGGAGATCGCCGACATCGCCTTCGCCATGGACGCGGGACAGGTGGCCGGGCCGATCCGCACCGACCTGGGCTGGTCGGTCATCCAGGTAGTTGAATTGCAGGACGCCGATCCGGAACTGTTCGACGTACGCAGGCGGAAGGTCGCCAGCCTGGTGCAATACGAGAAGGCAACCGATCTCCGATCGCAGCTGACGGAGCAGACGAGAGCCAACCACCCGGTCCGGATCAACCAGGAGGAGGTGGCGGCGGTGAAGCCGAAGCGGCTCCCGGACGGCCGCCTGACGCCGGACTACCCGGATCCGGAAGCAGTGGTGGTTCGGATCGGTGAGAACCGAACCATCACTGCGGAAGAGTACGGTAGAGCGCTGCTGATCCGCTGGAGCGGGGTTCGCAATGAAGAGGCGGCGGTAGCCGCCGCACCGATCATCCTCCAGAAGACCATCGAGAAGGAACTGGTGCTGGCCGAAGCGGAAGATCGGGGTTACGCCGACCGGCCGGAGTTCAAGCACGCGGTCCACAACCGTGAAACCGAACTCCTGATCCCGCACTACCTGGAACAGGTGGTGGCGCACCGGGTCAAGGTAACGGCTGACGATCTCAAGAGCTATTACGCCGAACACCGGGAGGAGTTCCACAAGCTGCCACGGGTCCGGGTGGGCCAGATCACCGTGGCCACGGAGGAGGAGGCCCGGCGGCTGGCCGACCAGCTCAGGGACGGCGCCGACCTGGCCTGGCTGGCGAAACAGCACTCCATCGACCGGTTCAAGGAAACCAGAGGCGACCGGGGCTGGATGACGCCGAATCCGGGGCTGGACTCTATCAACGACCAGTTGCTGGAAGCTCCCGCGGGGACGATTCTGGAGCCGTTTGGCGCCTCGGGGAACTGGCAGGTGCTTATGGTCACCGGCCGGGAGGAGCAGGGCCTTTACGCATTCGACGAGGTATCCGGGAACATCCGCCAGAAAGTGTTCGACCGCAAGTTCAAGGTCGTTCTGGACGAATTCATGAATAAGCTACGCCAACGGGCCGAGATCATCGTTCACGAAGATGCTTTGGCCCACCTCAACATAAGCGGATCCTTCGAGGAGGTAACCGAAGAAGAGGGAGATCATGGTGCGCACGGCCATTAGCCATCCAAACCAGGAACCCCGGGTCCGGCTCCTCCTGGCCTGCGGGATCATCGCCGCCCTGACGGCTGCACTCCCGGCAGCGGCACAGTTGAAAAAAGGCAAGCGATTCGACAAGGGCAGCAGTTGTCTTGAGTGCCATGAAGAGGTCGGCAAACGGTTCAGAGTGACCCACGACCCGCTGAAGAAAGCGGAGTGCGGCTCGTGTCACAAGCCCCATGGTCTGGTAGGAGCCCTGCGGCTCCAGAAGGAAGAACCGGACCTGTGCCTGGATTGCCACGACGCCGGCTCCATGAACCTGAACGCACAGCATGCCCACCCGAACATCAACGACTGCTCCACCTGCCATGAACCCCACGGCTCGGACCACCAGGCTCTCCTGGTCAGCCCTCCCTCCCAGTTATGCCGTGATTGCCATGACGGGGACGGGTTCAAGCAGAAATTGGTCCATGCGCCGGCGGCCGGCGACTGCAGTTCCTGCCACGTTCGCCACGGCAGCGACCACCCGTTCCTCCTGAAAAGCGACCAGGAGCAGCTCTGCGGTGACTGTCACGACGGCCAGGCCGTCGGGTTTCGGAAGGCCCACAACGGGGTTGCAGTGCAAGGGGCCGACTGCGGATCCTGCCACCCGCCCCATTCCGGCGGTTCCGCAGGACTGCTGAAAGCTTCGGTCCACCCGGAACTGGATTGCGCTACCTGCCATGAAGACGGCCAGGGCACGGCTCCGCCTGATGGCGCCGCCATCTGCCTCAACTGCCATGACATGCCGGAGAAGCCGGCCAACGGATCCATCCATCCGCCTGCGACTGCCGGGAACTGTCTCGACTGCCATGACCCCCATACCTCGGACCATGAGCCGCTTTTGGCGGCCTCCCAGGAAGAGATCTGTGGAGCTTGCCACGAAGGTATCATCAGCCGGGCCACCGGTTTCAACGCCCACCCGGTGGCGCTGGAATGCTCCACCTGCCATAGCGGCCACTCTTCAAGCCAGAACCGACTCCTGCAGGCCGAAGCTCGTGCAGCTGTGCGTCTCCTGCCATGACGATCCGGAACAGTCCGGCGATGCGGTGATCCACCCACCCGCCGGCGGTGACTGCATCGACTGCCACGACCCCCACGGCTCCGGACGAAAGGGGCTGCTGCTGGCGGAGCAGGACGTTCTGTGCGGCGAGTGCCACAGCGACATCGGGACCGTTTCCGGCATGCCGGTGGTACATTCACCGGTTGCGACCGGATCGTGCTCCTCCTGCCATCTGCCCCACTCCGGACCGGACAAACTGGTCCGGGCCCAGGGAGCGGAACTGTGTCGGGACTGCCACGCAGCGATGCTGGACGGTGCCGCAAGGCTCCCCAGACATGCGCCGTTCGACGATGGAGATTGCTCCACCTGCCACGTCCCCCACGCCTCGGAAACCGCCGGACTGCTCGTCGGGAGCGAGCTGACCCTGTGCGCCAACTGCCACGATGTGGAGGTGGCGAAGCCGGCCGGAGGCTCCACACACCGTCCGGCGACCGACGGCAATTGCAGTGCCTGCCACCAGCCCCACGCCAGCGAAAACATAGCGTTTCTGAACGCCAAACCGAGGACACTGTGCGGCAGCTGTCATGACGAACTGGAGATGAGGTTGACCAAGGAAGTCGCCCACGCCCCGGCGGCGGACGCCGACGGCTGCCTGACCTGCCACGGCCCCCACGCCACACGCAACGCCGGTCTGCTCCTGGAACCTGCCACCGCCACCTGTCTCGGCTGTCACGACGGCGACGATCCGAACTTCGGACGGAAGCACCTGGGCTTTGCTGCGGAGTCCATCGACTGTCGGACCTGCCACGATCCTCACGCATCCCCCCTGGCCGGTATGCTGCTTCCGGAGCTGCACCCGCCGTTCGCCGAAGGAGACTGCGCCGCCTGCCATGGCGATACAGGGGGAGGCCGGCCATGAAGATCCTCAAGCTGAGCCTGGCGCTGTTGCTCCTGTCCACCACCGCTCTGGCGGTGGATATCGACCAGGGCGAGATATGCCTGGTCTGCCATGACGGGCTGCAGGAACAGATCGAAGCGACTTTCCCTCACGTGCCGGCGGCCGAGGGCGAGTGTAGTGCCTGCCACAATCCCCATGTTTCCCGGTTCGAGCATCTCCTCCAGGACCGGCCCGGACCGCTGTGCCTTTCCTGTCATACCGACATGGCGCAGGAACTGACTCGCGCGGTGGCGCACCAGCCGGTGGCCGACGGCCGCTGCGTCGATTGTCACACACCGCACGGAGGAGCCAACCCGAAGCTGCTGGTGCGGGCTACCGCCGATCTGTGCACCGGCTGCCATGACCAGATTGCCGGCTGGAAGAAGCAACCGGTGCAGCATCCTCCCTTCGCACAGGGGGACTGCAGCACCTGCCACGAACCCCATGCCTCCGATTATGACGCCCTGTCTTCCCGTCCCATCGGCGAAAGCTGTACGGAGTGCCACCAGGTCGACATAACATTCAAGTCGGCCCACCAGGGCTACCCGGTGGAGACCGCAGCGTGCCAGCAGTGCCACGACCCACACGCCTCGGCCCAAGCCGGCCTGTTACGGAAACAGCTCCACCCGCCGTTCGAGACCGGACGTTGCACCGCCTGCCACGCCCTGCCCGGATCGGAGGAACCGTTCAGCACCCGGCTGCCCCTGGACCGGCTGTGCGGCGAATGTCACGAGGAAACGGTGGAGCGGTCCAGGAACGCGCCGTTCCCCCATGTATCCGCCGGTGGTGGCGACTGCCAGGTCTGCCACAATCCCCACACCGCCGACGACAGTGGCCTCCTGAACATGCCGATGCAGTCGCTCTGCCTGTCCTGCCACGACCCGGGCGGTTCCTCCTCCGGGTGGACCGGACGTTTCCAGAGCCATGGCGACGGCCTGGACTGCAGCACCTGCCATGAGCCCCACGGCAGTGATCATCCGATTCTCATGGCCCGGACGCCGATGGACACCTGCAACTCCTGCCACGAACATCAACACAACGTGGCCCATCCCCAGGGCGAGAAAATAAGGGACCCGCGCACCGGTCAGAGCCTGGACTGCCTTTCCTGTCACGGCATCCATGACGCGCCGCACGCCAAGTACCTGCACCGGGAGGGGGACCGGGAACTGTGCATCAGCTGCCACAAGAACCTGGGGAGGAAAGACCGATGAACCGACCTGGATTGATCCTCGCCGCCATCCTACTGCCGGCCGCTCTGGCCACCCTGGCCGCCGGGGATGTGCGTTTGTTCGCCTGGGATGTGGTGGTGGACAGCGAAGACTCCGACGCCGTGCGGACGCCGACCGGTGTGGCCGCCGGATCCGATTCCGAACTCGCGGTCATCGACGCCCACGGCAACCGCTTGATCGTATTCCGGTTTTCCGGTAACGAATGGGCCGAAAAACGGACCGTCAACCTTCCCGCCCCCCCTCTGGCCATCGCCCATGACGGCACAAGGTACCTGGTCTCGCTGCGCGAAGGAACGGGGCTCATGGCAGTGGAAGGGACCCAACATCAGCTGCGGGCGGTATCGCTTCCGGTGGGAACGGTGGCGGGCGTGGTAAGCGGCATTCCAGGTGGCGGATTCCTGGTTCATGACATGGCAGGCCACCAGGTCCTGAACCTGAACCACGCCGGCAAGGTCGAGGGCGGGACGCCGGTTGAGGCCGGCGTAGTCGGACTGGCCGCTGCCCGGGGAGGCGGTTTCTTCGCCTCCATCCCGGCCACAGGCGAGATCCTGAATTATGACGCCACCGGAAAACCGACAGAGCGCTGGTCCGTTCCGTCGGCGGAGCCGGTGCCGGCCTGGCCGGTCTCCCTGGTGCAGATCGAGGGTGATCTGTTGGTCCTGGACCGACACGGCCACCGGATGGTCCTGTTCAATTCCAAAAACAGGTTTCAGGGCACCGGCGCCCGCCGGGGCTGGGAACCGGGCCTGCTGCTGTTCCCCGCCGCCGTGACGGCGTTCCCCGACGGGCGGGTCGCCGTGGCCGACCAGATGAACGGCCGTGTGCAGATCTACCAACGTATCGAGGAAGAACCATCACAATGAGACTTCGGATCGCGACATCAGGGCGATTCCTCATGGCTGCCGCCGTTCTGGCCGTCGGTGTGGCCGGCGCCGAAGATGTGGCGACACCGGCCTACCAGCAGCGTCTGAAGTTGCCGACCCAAGCGGACCGGATCGGCTTCCCCGGATCGGTGGTAGCCGACCTGCATACCGGTGAGATTTTTGTACCGGACATCCGCAACCGCCGGATCGCCATCTTCGACGAGCGCGGGATGTTCCTGTACCAGATCACCGGGGGACAACAGTTCTCCGGCCCCAGAGACCTGGCGGTGGACCCGAACGGCTACATCCTTCTGGCGGCCAGGTTCGGCGACGATACCGGACTGGCATGGTTGGACTTCGACGGACGGTTCATCAATACGGTGGCTCTCTCCGGAGGAGAAACGATAGATGCCGAGCCACCGGAACTGGTTTCGGTGGCCCTGTCCCGGGACGGCAAAACGATCTTCGCCCTGGATCAGGCCAACCTCACCCTCTGGATCGCCGACCGGGACGGCCTGGTGCGAAAAGCGGTCAGTCTGGCGCCGGATGAAAGCGACGAGAAGGACGGGGACATTCTCCTGGGACATGTTGACGCGTACGACGACCGGCTCCTGGTGGCGATCCCGTCCACCGGGAAGATCAAAGTCTTCGATCTTAACGGGGAACAGCTGCACTCCATCGGCCGGCCCGGTACCGCTCCCTGCCGGACAGGATTCCCCATGGCGGCAGCCCTGGACCGCAACGGCAATATCATCATCATCGATCAACAGCGAACCATCGGCATGATCTGGAACATGGAAAGCAATAAATGCCTGCAGGAGTTCTCCGGCATCGGGAGAAGCCCCGGCGCCATGTACCAGCCGTCGGACATCGCCCTGGACGGCCGGGGGATGTTGTACGTCAGCCAGGGGTTCGAGGGAAGGGTGCAGGTCTACAAGGGGTTCGCCCCTGCAGCGGGAGCGCCATGACCAAAGCTGCTGCAACGGCAACCATCTTTCTGGCAACCGTCCTGGCAGGCCCGGCTACGGCGTTCCACGACGGAGGCGTCGGCGCCTGCAACGGCTGCCATGTCACCCATCCGGCAGTCGGCAGTCCGGTCACCAACACGTACCTGCTGATCGGTGAGAACTCCACCGACACCTGCCTGCGTTGCCACGGCATAACCAACGGCAACACCTGGGGTCTGGACGTACTGGCGCCGGGACCGCTGTACGGAGGCGGCCAGTTCGTTTTCCTTCTCGAAGATAATCTGAATGACGAGCCGGGGAGCAGCCTGATCATTTCCGGCGACCACGCCGGCCACAACGTGATCTCTCCGGCCATGGGCACGAATAGCGACAGCAACTACAGCACATCCCCGGGCGGAATGTACCCATCAAGCCACCTGACCTGCACGTCCTGCCACGACCCTCACGGGCGGGGGAACCATTTTCGGCTGCTGTACGGCAGCGACTATCCTCTGAGCCGGTCCGGCGGGTACGAGTTCGGCTATACCACCGCCGCTCCCGACGCCACCGGCATTTCGATTTTCGGACCTCCCGAATCGGACAGCCACCACACCGCCTACCGGGCCGGGTTTGCCGCCTGGTGTGGCAACTGCCACGATCGTGTCCATCGCGGCAGTATCGCCGGCTTCAGGCATATTGAAGATCGTGTCCTGGCCAGCGACGCCCAGGAGTACAACAGCTACCAGGGAACCGGCGACGAATCCGGCACCGGGGTGGACGCCTACAAGGTGCTGGTTCCGTATGAGGACGCCCTTTCCCCCGGAACCGGCGATACCGGTCCCGCCAACAGCATGTCCCGGATCATGTGCCTGTCCTGCCACCGCGCCCACGCCTCTTCCGGGCCGTACGCCGGACGCTGGGACTTCAACATCGACACCTGGGCCGACGAGGGGTTCCTGTCCGGATCGTACCCGATTCCGAACCCCTATCCGGCCATCGGGTCGTCCCAGGGGAGCCTGTGCGAGAAATGCCACGGATCCGGCGAGCCCTGACCGTGATATCTTGTTCATTCTCAACAGGAAGCGGAGCATTCTCATGGCGCGCGACACCTTTCCTGTCAGCGACAAAGAGCGATCCGGGCTCGTGAAGACCGGCGGTTTCCTGTTCCCCCGTGGTGTGACGGTCTGGCACTTTGTCGTCATCCCTCCGCTGGCCATGGGCGCCGCCATCACCCTGTTCCGCTGGGTGGAGCGGTTTTTCCCCGATCCGGCCACCGATTTCATGGACCGGTTCTATCCGGTGGCCCGCATCCTGACCATCGGCGTGGTGATGTCCCTGGTGATGGCCTGGCTGGCCTTTCGCCACCGACGGGAATACCAGGCCCGGATCCAGGCCCAGAACGAAGACCTGGTGACTACCCGGGATTTCCTGTCCAATGTCATCGAGAGTTCCGCAGAAATCATAATCACCCTCGACGCCGAAGGGCGGATCACATCGTGGAACCGGACCGCCGAAGAAGTCTACGGCTGGACCAGGGATGAGATGCTGGGCAAGACCTGCGAGAGGCTGTACGCCAGCGAAGAAGGGCAGATCAACCTGTTTCTGCAACACACCAAGAAAATCCAGGTTGGTGGCCTGGTTCGTCACGAGGAAGCGACCCACCGCCGCTCGGACGGCTCCATCGTCATGGTGCACGTGACCCTGTCCCCGCTGTTCGACAGTTCCGGGCGATATGTCGGGGCGACCTCCCTGATCCATGACGTTACCGAGCTGATGGAGTTGCAGTCCCGGCTGGTGGACCAGGAGCGGATGGCCGCCCTGGGGCAGATGGCGGCGGCGGTGGCCCATGAGATCAAGAATCCGCTGGCCGGTATCCGGGGCGCCTGCGAGATCCTGCTCAAGGGGGCCGGCGACGACAGCCTCCGCCTCGAGTTGGGAGAAGAAGGGCTCTACCAGGTGGACCGGCTGAACCGGTTCACGAACAACCTGCTGGCGTTCGCACGACCCAAGGTGGGCAAGCCGGTTCCGGCCCGGATGGAACTGATCGTGGATCGGGTTCTTAAAATGATCTCCGGGGATCCCAAAAACAAAGACATCCGGGTGGACCGGAAGTATGATCCGGAACTGGGCCACGTGCTGGTGGACCCGGAACAGATGGAGCAGGTGTTCTTCAACGTCCTCCTGAACGCCTGCCAGGCAATGGACCTGAACGGGACCATCACCATCACCACTGGATCCACCGGCGGCTACATCATCGTTTCGGTTCGGGATACCGGTTCCGGCATACCGGAGGATGTCACCCCGCACATGTTTGAACCGTTCTTCACAACACGGGCCAAGGGCACCGGCCTCGGTCTGGCGATCGTGCAGAAAATCATTCACGATCATGGCGGCTCGGTCCGGGCAGTGTGCCCGGCCGACGGCGACGCCGGCACGGAGATCGTCATCCGGCTCCCGGCAGAGGCCTAGAATATGGCCAACATCGAGAAGATCCTCATCGTGGAGGATGAAAAACTGATCCGCATGACCATCCGGGAACTCCTGGAAAGCGAAGGTTACCAGGTCTTCGAAGCAGGTACCGGCGCTGAGGCCCTGGAACACCTGGTCTCCCAGGAACCGGACCTTCTTCTCCTGGACTACAAACTGCCGGACACCACCGGCCTTGAGATCCTAAAAGAGTCGCGCCGGCTGCACCCGGAAACCGGCGTCATCCTGATGACCGCTTACTCCAGCATCGATTCCGCCGTGAAGGCGATCAAACTGGGGGCCTATGATTACCTGGACAAACCGGTAAAACACGACGATCTGCTGGCCACTATCGCCAAGGCG
The DNA here is from genome assembly GCA_963790785.1 of Candidatus Polarisedimenticolaceae bacterium. Classification (GTDB taxonomy): domain Bacteria; phylum Acidobacteriota; class Polarisedimenticolia; order Polarisedimenticolales; family Polarisedimenticolaceae; genus Polarisedimenticola. The sequence goes on along the minus strand of CAWBPP010000016.1, from coordinate 15,246 downwards.
CTGCAAACGACCCAGTTGCAGCGGGAAGTGGTGCGGCTGCGCGGCGAGCAGAAACAAAAACACGGCATCACCGACATCATCGGCCGGTCAAAACCGATGCAGGAGGTATTCCACCTGATCCACAAGGTCGCCGATTCCTCCGCCACCACCGTCCTGCTGCAGGGAAAATCAGGCACCGGCAAAGACCGGGTGGCGAAAGCGATCCATTTCGCCTCCGACCGCGCCGACAAGCCGTTCATGAACATTACCTGCTCGGCGATCTCGGAGTCGCTGATGGAATCGGAGATGTTCGGTCACGAGAAGGGAGCGTTTACCGACGCCCGGCAACAGAAAAAAGGTCTTCTGGAGCTCGCCCACGGCGGAACGGTGTTTCTGGACGAAATCGGGGAGATGGGGTTCTCCCTGCAGGCCAAGCTCCTCCGGTTCCTGGAGGACAAGGCCTTCATGCGGGTGGGAGGGGGCCGGGACATCCATGTGGACGTGCGGGTGATCGCAGCCACAAACCGGGACCTGCAGGAGGCGGTGGCCGCAGGCGAGTTCCGGGAGGACCTGTACTTCCGACTCAAGGTCATCCCGATCCACCTTCCGGCTCTCAAGAACCGCAAAGAGGATATCCCCGATCTGGTCGCTTATTTCATCGACCGGTACAACAAGGAGTTCCGGAAGGCCACCCGGGGGGTCAGCGAAGAAATGCTGAGCGGTCTCATGAGCTACCACTGGCCGGGGAACGTCCGCGAGCTCAAGAACATCATCGAACGCGCCATGATCCTCGAATCCAGGACGGAACTGGATCTGGACGATCTTCCCGAGGAAATCATCCAGTTCGCCGGCGAACAGGAAGAAAGTCAGGTTCTGACCGGAGGCAGCGGAGCCGGCATCGTTCTGCCCGAGGGAGGTGTCTCCCTGAAGGAAGCCGAATACGAACTGATCCGGCAGGCCCTGGAAAGAACAGAAGGCAACCAGACGCAGGCCGCCCGGCTGCTCCGAATCAGCCGGGACGCGCTGCGTTACAAGGTCAAAAAATTCGGCCTGAACTGACCCTACATCAGTTCGTCGGCGGAATAGATCTCCGGCTCGGGGAATCCGGCCTCCTTCAGTTGGGCAGTCACCGTTTTCCGGTCCCCTACCAGTATGACCAGGAGCTTGTCCCAATCATAAAGGCCGGACCGGGCCTCCCGGTTGGCGCGATCCAGATCGACCTGGTCCAGGGAACCGAGATAGCGGGCTACCTCGTCCATCGGCCTGCCGTCGGCGGCAAGATCCGAGAACATGGCCAGGAGCGACCCGGTTGTGCCGGCGTCGTTCACCACATTCTGGCGGGAGGTTTTTACCGCCTTGTCCAGTTCGTCGGCGGTGACGTCGCCGCCGGCCAGCCTGGCGAACTCGCTGCGGAACTCGGTCAGGGCCGGACCGGTGACGGCGGTCTGGACACGGGAGGCCGAGAACAGCATGTACTGGTCCTTCTCCTGCAGGAACTGACTGAATGCTCCATAGGTGTAGCCGTGCTTCTCCCTCAGGTTCTGGTTCAGGCGGCTGGTAAAGCTGCCGCCGAACAGAACGTTCAGGCTTTCACGAACACCCCGCTCCGCCGGATCGTCCGGGGACAGCGGCGGCACCGGCCTGAGGATGTACACCACCGTCTGGGGCGCATCCGGCCGGTCCAGAAGCACGATGCGGCCGGGGGCCGGGTCCGTCAGGGGCGGCAAGGGGTCGCCGGCGCCTTCATCCGGCGCCTTCCAACCGGAGAACCGCTTCTCAAGGCTCTTCTTCAGCGATCCCGTTTCGAAATCCCCGACGATTACCAGCCGGCCTCCCCTGGGGGTCAGGAGCCGGGGCAGGCCCTCCTGCACATCAGCCAGATCCAGGGCGGCAACGGTGGCTCCGTACCCGGCGGCGGGCCGGCCCCGGGGATCGTCGGCACCGAACATGATTTTCCGGGACGCCAGACCGGCCAGGAGGGCCGGGTCATCGGCCCGGGCCCGGATACCGGCAAGCTGCAGTTCCTTCTCACGATCGAAATCGTCCCGGGCCAGGTTCGGTCGCAAGACCGCATCGGCGAAAAGGTCAAGGGTCTCGGCCATCCGGGAACTGATGCCGTTCATGGAAACCGAGAACGTTGCGCCGGTTGCTTCCGCCCGGATATCCGCACCCAGGAGCGCCACCGCATCGGCGAACTCGGTAGCACTGCGTCCGGCGGCGCCGGCGGTGAGAAGCCTGGCGGTCAGCGCCGCAAGGCCGGCCTTGCCCGCCGGGACCTGATACTCCCCGCCTTGCGAGATGATCTCGGCGGCGAACAGACCGGTCCCTGGCCGGGCCAGGGCGTGTACGGTGAGGCCGTTGGACAGCCGGAACATTTCCGGCAGCGGCGGCGTGAACCCGGCTGCCGCGAACGGCTCCGGCCTGCGGTCCAGGTCGGCGCCTTCCACCGTGGCGTCTTTCGGGAGGATGCGAAGGTCCACCCGTCCTTCTCCGAACACCTTCGCCGCCCAGGTACGGACATCACCGGTGGAGGCCTGGAGGTACCGGTCCAGATCCCACTGGAAACCGTCGGCGATACCGAGGTAGTGCCTGTAGCGATTGATGCTGTTTGCCCGGGCACGCAGGCTCTCCATGCGCCGCAGGAACGTTGACTCGGTGGAGGCAACCACACGCTTGAGCTCGGTCTCCGTCGGCCCGTCGGCCTTGAGGCCCGCTATGACCGCCAACGCCTCTACCTTGATACGTTCCAGGTCGGCGCCTGGAACGGCGGTCACCTCCACGTGGAACTCGGAGCCCAGTTCCTTGGAGTACTGATACGAACTGACGTCCTGAGCCAGGCGCAGTTCCATCACCAGCCTCTTGTAGAGACGGCTCGAATCACCGCCTGCCAGGATCTCGGCGATGAGATCCATCTCTGCGTCGCCGCTCTTGAAACTGGCCGGAGAATGCCAGACCAGATACAGCCGGGGGTACTGGACGTTGTCAACGGCCACTCGCCGGACCTCCCGGGCCAGGGAGGTTTCCGGCGCCGGCAACGGTGAGGGCACCGGCCGTGCCGGAACGGCGCCGAAGGAGTCGGCGATGACCTGTTTGACCTGTGCGGGATCGAAATCACCGGCCACTACCAGGGAGGCGTTGCCCGGAACGTAATGGGTGGCGAAGAAGTTCTTGACGTCGTCCAGGGTGGCGGCCTCAAGGTCCTCGTGGCTGCCGATGACGGTGTGATGGTAAGGATGCCCCTCGGGATACAGCGCCGGTGCGATGATCTCGTCGGCGATACCGTACGGCGTGTTCTCCACCCCCTGGCGCCGCTCGTTGCGTACCACGCTGCGCTGCAAGTCCAGTTTCTCCACCGTCATGGCGTCTCCCAGGTCGGCGAGCCTGTCGGCGTCCAGCCACAACAGCGTCGGCAGCAGTTCCACCGGCCCCCAACTGTAGTAGTTGGTCCTGTCGGTGCTCGTGGAAGCGTTGTTGGCGCCTCCACCGCTCTCCATGATCACGTCGAACCTGTTGTCCGGCACACGGTGGGTTCCCATGAACATCAGGTGCTCGAACAGGTGCGCAAATCCGGATCTGCCCTCGTTCTCATCCTTGGAACCGACGGCAAACCAGGTGTTGATGGTGACCCGGGGAAGGCTATGATCCTCGTGAAGGGTCACGGTAAGACCGTTGGGCAGTGTGTAGGTTTCCACCTGGACCTCGCCTGCGGTAATAATGGAAAGAGAAACGGCCAGTACAACGACAGCCATCAGAGCTTGCAAGGTTCGACACTGTTTCATGGATCGATCTCCTCCGTGGGGAGATCATTCTATGCTATTTCCGCTCGTGCGCTCCGGTCTGTTCCATCATGGTATTCATGAACAGTTCGATATCCCTGATAACGCCGGGGACCGCCGCCTGCACGACTCCTTCCGCGTCGATGAAGAATAGCGACGGCAGGATCCGGGTGCCATAGCGCTGTCCGACCTCATCGTCCGGGTCCATCAGGATCATCCCCGGCAGTTCCACCTGACGGGCGAACTCCCGGACGGTGGCGGCATCCTCGGCGGTGTTCACCAGGAGGAAATACACTTGATTTTCATACTTTTCGTGGATCCGGGCCATTTCGGGGAACTGAATGCGACACGGGCCGCACCAGGTGGCCCAGAACTCCAGTACTACCGGTTTGCCTCGAAAATCGGACAGGCTCACCGGTCTGCCCTCCAGGGTTTTCAGGGTGAACTCCGGCGCCGGTACGCCTTCCTCCAGAAGACCGGCTGCCACTGACGGCGCCAGGCACAACACGAGCAGCGGACCAGCCAACAGTGCTCGCCTCAAACTCTTCATGGTCTCTCCGCCGGGTTATGATCATTCCCTGATTATGAAACGGAAATTGTACACCAGAGATTCCCGGCCGGCCCACGCCGGGTTTTTCGGCAACCTGGCCGGCGCATTGTTGTCCCGGCGCACTTGGGCGGTCTCCCTGCTGTCGTTCTCCTCAGGCCTCCCCCTGGCCCTGATCTGGATCGCCATACCGGACTGGATGCGGGACAGCGGCGTCGATATCCGACTGGTCGGCCTCATGACCCTGACCCAGGCGCCGTGGTCGTTCAAGATCCTGTGGTCGCCACTGATGGACCGCTTTGCTCCGCTCTCCATGGGGAGGCGGCGGGGCTGGACCCTGCTGGCCCAGATCGGCCTCCTGGCCCTGACTCTGGCGCTGGCAGGCCTGGGAAACAACCCGGACACTCCCTGGGTCCTGTTTGCCCTGGCGCTGGCCATGGCATTCGTCTCCGCCACCCAGGATATAGCCATCGACGCCTACGCGGTGGACGTCCTGCACCATGACGAACAGGGCGTGGCGGTGGGGGCCCGGACCGCTTTGTACCGTGTCGCCATGATCGTGGCCGGCGGCCTGGCAATCACACTGACCGGCATTTTCTCGTGGCCCGTTGTCTGTATCGGGCTGGGACTGCTGTACCTGCCGATGATGCTTGTCACTCTGAAGGCGCCTGACCCGGAAGAGAGGATCCAGCCGCCCCGGTCATTAAAGGAAGCGGTCTGGCTACCGTTCCTGGAGTTGCTCTCCCGGGACCAGGCCTTACCAATCCTCTCTTTCGTCCTGCTGTACAAGCTGTCGGACAGCCTGAGCCAGTCTCTGTTACGGCCGTTCCTGAACGACATCGGTTACGACGCTTTTCATCGCGGACTCGCCCTGGCGACCCTCGGGTTCGTATGCACTGTGGCCGGTACATTTCTCGGCGGCGCTCTAACCGACACGATCAGTCTGGGCCGTTCCCTGTGGCTGTTCGGATTCCTCCAGATCTTCTCCAACCTCGGATACATCCTACTTGCCTCGGCGCCGGTCAACCTGCCTTTGATGTACGCCGCACTCGGATTCGAAACCTTCACCTCCGGCCTGGGGATGGGCGCGTTCGGGGTGCTTCTTCTGCGGATGACCCGCAAGCGCTTCTCCGCCACCCAGTACGCCCTGTTCTCCAGCCTGTTCGGCCTGCCCCGGATCCTGGCCGGCCCGGTTTGCGGCTATACCGTCCACGCAGTGGGCTGGACGAACTTCTTCTGGTTCACAATGGTGGCTGGAATTCCGGGGATGGTCCTGCTGGCCCGGTTCGTTCCATGGTCGGTCCGGGAGCCGGAGTTCGATGTCAAGGCACCTTCCCGGAAACAACCGTTGACCAAGGCGGACCTCAGGATACGAGGAGCCCTCGGCTTCGCCGCCGGCCTGGTTTCCGGTCTGACGGCCCTGGTCCTGCTTGAGGCCCTCAGCAACTCGACAACCGGGTTCTCCTTCCTGGAAGCGGCGGGACACACTCTCCGGCCCGAGACGGCCCCGGGCTGGCTCGGCCTGGCCGGCGTGGCTGTCTTCGCACTGGTGGCCGGCCTGTTCACCGCTGCCGTCGGCATGGCGCGTTCCGCAGCCAGAAGGGATAATCTCGAGTAAGATGGGAGGATCCGGTGCGGGGAACAAAGCGGGAATTCAGCTACGCCATACACGGGATGACCTGCGCCAGCTGCGCCCGTCATGTGGAAAAGGCGTTGCGCTCCATCCCCGGCGTCGGCGATGCGACGGTGAATTTCGCTACCCGTAAAGTCGCCGTGGAATACCGCACGAATGAAACTGCCGTAACGGACCTGGCCCTGGCGGTCCGGAACGCCGGATACGAACTGATCACCGGAGAAGAAACGGGGCCGGCGGATCCGCAGGACGCGGAAGCCGCAGGCCTGCGCCGGCGCTTTGCTCTCTCCGCCGTCTTCGGCATCCCGGTCATTGTTCTCGGGATGTCCCACGGCCTGCTCCACATCCCGGGAGAGCGTTTCATCCAGCTTGCCCTGACCGCAGTGGTGCTGCTATTCGGCGGTGGTCCGTTCTACATGCAGGCATGGGCCGCCCTCCGGCATCGAACCTCCAACATGAACTCCCTGGTGTCGCTGGGAACCGGTGTGGCGTTCCTTTACTCCCTTGTCGCGATGCTGGCGCCAGACCGAATCGGCGCCGCCACCGGTGGGGGTAAGCCCCCGATCTACTTCGAAGCGACGGCGGCGATTATCATCCTGGTGCTGTTCGGAAACCTGCTGGAAGCCAGGGCCAGGAAGAAGAGCACCCAGGCATTGCGCAGGCTGGCGTCGCTCCAGCCGCGCACCGCCCGCGTGGTCCGGGACGGAATAGAGGAAAGCGTGCCGATTGATGCGGTGGTTCACGGCGCGCTGATCCGGGTCCGCCCGGGGGAAGCGATCCCCGTGGACGGGGAGATAGTCGAAGGCGATACCGCCGTCGACGAATCGATGGTGACCGGGGAGAGCATGCCGGTTCCCAAGCAGCCCGGTGACCCGGTCACCGGCGCCACCATCAACGGCAACGGTGCTTTCCTGTTCCGGGTCACCCGCACCGGAGAGGATACGGTCCTGCACCAGATCATCCGGCTGGTTCAGGAGGCGCAAACCTCCGCCGCGCCGATTCAGCGTCTGGCGGACCGGGTCAGCGCCGTTTTTGTTCCGGCTGTGCTCATGGCCGCGGTATTGACCTTCCTGGGTTGGTATTTCCTGTACAACGGTGAGGACCGGGCGACGTTCGCCGTGATCAACGCTGTTGCGGTCCTGATCATCGCCTGCCCCTGCGCCATGGGCCTCGCCACCCCGACGGCGATCCTGGTCGGGACCACCCGCGGAGCCGCATACGGCATCCTGATCAAAGGCGGCGAGCCGCTGGAAGCAGCGGGAAAGATCGACACCATCGTGCTGGACAAGACCGGCACCCTGACCCTGGGCAGGCCGGCGGTAACCGACCGGTTCGTGCTTCCGGAGGGCCTGGATCACACCCGGTTGCTGCAGTTGCTTGGGGGCGCCGAAGCGATGTCGGAACACCCGCTGGCCGGCGCCGTGCTGGAGGCAACCAGAGAGCTCGGTATAGACCTGCCGCAGGCGACAGGTTTCCAGGCCCGGCCAGGCTACGGCCTCGTCGCCAACGTGGACGGCCACCTTGTGGTGGCCGGAACCGGGAGACTGCTCCGGGAGGAAGGGGTCGACACTTCGGAGTTGGAGCCGGAGGCCCGCAGGTTGGAGGCACTGGGGCGAACGGTAGTCCAAGTGGCGGTGGACCGCTCGGCGGCCGGCCTTGTGGCGGTGGCAGATCCGCCCCGGCAGGAGGCAAAGACTACGGTCCGGCGGCTGCATGAACTGGGGCTCAGGGTGGTGATGCTCACCGGGGACAACCACGCAACAGCCACCGCGGTAGCGGCCCGGATCGGCATCGACGAGGTGATGGCCCAGGTTCTGCCCGAGGAAAAACACCGGGCCATCCGGAAACTGCAGCGGGAAGGCCGCAAAGTCGCCATGGTCGGGGACGGCATCAACGACGCCCCGGCTCTGGCACAGGCCGATCTCGGGATCGCCATCGGAACAGGCACCGACGTAGCCATGGCCGCCTCGGACATTACTTTGGTCCGGCCGGATCTGTCCGGGATCGTCACAGCTCTGTACCTGTCCCGCAGGACATTGCGAACCATTCGCCAGAACCTGGTCTGGGCGTTAGGGTACAACGTACTGGGCATTCCGGTGGCGGCCGGGCTACTGTACCCCTGGACCGGCTGGCTGCTCTCCCCGGTGATCGCCTCCGCGGCCATGGCTGCATCCAGCGTTTCCGTGGTGAGCAACAGCCTGCGCCTGCGTCGCTTCCGCGAACCGGAGCATGGAGCAATATTGGCTACTGCAAAGAACGTGGTCCTGGAACCGGGGTTCGCTGAAGAGCGTTACGACCCGGACCGGACCGGCTGAATCTGGAGGGGAGATGTCTACATCCGAGGCGGTCACCGACGGCATCAGAGTCGAGGTTCGGGCGGAGTATGTGCCGGAGCGATCCGAACCGGAGCACAAGCGCTGGTTCTTCGCCTACCACATCCGGGTCACCAACGAGAGCAGCCGGACCGTGCAACTTGTCAGACGGCACTGGATCATCACCGACGCCCACGGCCATGTGGAACACGTAGAGGGCCCGGGAGTCATCGGACAGCAACCGGTGCTGAAGCCCGGCGGCGCCCATGAATACACCTCGTCCTGCCCCTTGCCGACCTCCTTCGGAACCATGGCCGGCAGCTACCTGATGCGGGACGATGACGGCAACCTGTTCGACGTTGTCATCGGATCTTTCTCACTGAACGAACCGTTCACCGTTAACTGAACAGTGGTTCGACTATCGCAGAAGAAAATTCTCATGAAACAACCTTCCCGACGGGTCGCCCGACTTAAGCGCAAATACAACCGCGGCATCGCCCAAGGCTGGTCCTGGCACCGGTTCGGTGTACAACTGTTCTTCCTGATCCTGGTTCTGTGGATCGGGTGGGAATTCGCCGGATTCGTCCGGCACCACGAGTCCCTGGGGGCGGAGCCGTTCGTCCGGCGTCCTCCCGGCGTGGACGGCTTCCTCCCGATCAGCGCCCTCATGAGCGTAAAATACTGGCTGTCCACCGGGATCGTCCATCCGTTCCATCCGGCCGGGTTCGTACTGCTTTTGATCTTCATCGGGGTATCCGTCCTCTTCAAGAAAGCGTTCTGCTCGTGGATCTGCCCGGTGGGGATGTTCTCCGAATTCCTGGGGCGGTTCGGCAAATTCACGTTCTCAAGAAACGTGCCGCTTCCCCGCTGGCTGGACATCCCACTGCGCAGCCTGAAGTACCTCTTGCTGGCGTTCTTCCTGAACGCCGTCCTGAGGATGTCCACCGAGGCCCTGGGATCGTTCCTGGACAGCCCGTACAACCGGATTGCCGACGTCAAGATGTACAAGTTCTTCGCACGGATGACCCCGTTTTCCATGGGGGTGATCATCGCCCTGATCCTGCTGTCCCTGGTGATCCGGCATTTCTGGTGCCGGTACCTCTGCCCGTACGGCGCCCTGGTCGGGTTCCTGTCCCTATTCAGCGTCTACAAGATCACACGGATCGCACCGGCCTGCACCGACTGTGGCCTATGCGCCAAGGTCTGCCCCGCCGACCTGCCGGTGCACAAGCTCAACCGGATCCATTCCGACGAATGCACCGGTTGCGTGGAATGTATAGCCGCCTGCCCGGTCAACGGCGCCCTGGCGTTCACACCCCCCGGACTGGTCCGGAAGCCCCAGGCCCGGCTCAAGCCGCGCTGGATGGCGGTGGCGGTTGTGCTGGTGTTCCTGGTGCCGGTGGGAGTCGCCCGTCTTGCCGGGCTGTGGCACGGCTCCATCCCTGAATCCGAGTACCGTATACGGATACAGGAATCCGATTCCCTGCTTTACAACCACACCGGCGGCAACGCGCCCGGGGACCCGCGGGAGGGCCGATAGCCCATGGACGACAAGGCCAGGCAAAGATTTCGAAAAATGGTCGATTCGTACCATGACCAGGACGATCCCAACCGGCTGGTTCGACTCGGTATACCAGGACGCCGGCGGCGATCCCGAGGCGGTTTTCTGGTCCGACCGGGTGCCGAGCCCGCACCTGGTCTCGTGGATGAAAGACCATCCGGCCGAACGCTCCGGCCTGTGGGCGATTGTCATCGGCTGCGGCATAGGGGATGACGCCGAGGCTATAGCCACCGGCGGCTACCAAGTCATCGCCTTCGACATCGCACCGGCCGCGATCCGGATGTGCCGGAAGCGCTATCCGGACAGCGCAGTGGATTACCGGGTTGCCGACCTGTTCTCCCACCCGGCGGAATGGTCCGGCGCTTTCGATCTGGTGTTCGAATGCAATACGATCCAGGCGCTACCGGGTAAATACCGCTCGCAGGCGTTGGACGCTATCGCCGGAATGGCCGCACCGGGTGGGGCGGTGCTGGTCTCCTGCCGCAACCGGAACACCGGAGAAAGGGAAAACGAATTCCCCCTCCCCCTGGACCGGCACGAGATCGATGGTTTCGTCCGGGCCGGTCTCATAGAGCATGGTTTCGAGGCCTACGACGACGAACAGGATCCGCCGGAACCCCATGTCTTCGCCTGGTATCGCCGACCGGAGGAATCGCCATGAACCAGGGAAAGACAAGGGAGAGATTCAAGGAAGCCTGTTACCTGATGCAATCCAGCGTTGTCCCGCCGACCACTGTGCGGTATATTTGCCACTTAATCATCGCATATTCATTTGCTAGGGATTAAACATGCAGGAACTAGGTTTTTTGTCTTCCGGGGCGCCTTTGTCGTTGACGGATCTTCTCATCAATTTGGTTATCGGCTCGATTCTCGCCGGTATCCTGAAGTGGCATTTCGGAAAGTTTGCCTCCACGCTCTCGAACCGGGGCGCCTTTGCCCAGGTTTTCCCATTCATTCTGCTCACCACGGTGCTGATCATCAGCGTGGTGAAATCCTCACTGGCGTTGTCTCTGGGGCTGGTCGGAGCACTTTCGATCGTCCGGTTCCGGACTCCGATCAAGGAACCGGAGGAGCTCGCCTACTTGTTCATGGCCATCGCCGTCGGCCTGGGGCTGGGAGCGGATCAAAGGATTCCGACCCTGGCAGCAACTGCAATCATCCTGATTATCGTGGCGCTGTACAAACTATCCGGGCGGCGAATCGACCAGAAAAGCATGTTCCTCTCGGTGCGCTACGATCAGAAAAGCGGCGCGGGCAATTTCCTGCACGCCGTAAATGAAATCCTCGGCAAGCATGTCCTTACGCAGGACATGCGCAGGGTCGATACTGCTGAAGGCCAGGTGGACGCAACGTTCTTCGTGGACATCGAGCATGAGAAAGACCTGGTTTCCATGCTGGATGAACTTCGGGCTGCATTTCCCGGAATCGATCTGACGTTCATTGACCAGAACCGCCTGCCCAGCGTTTAGAACCGATGCTGATTCGATCCCAGGAAACGAAGCAGCGTCTCCGACTGCCGGGACTGCGGCGCCATAGACTCCTTTGGATTCTGCTGGTTGCAGTGGTGTGGTCCGGTCTGATGTTCTCCGCCGGTTTCGCATATCTCGATTTCATACGACCAAGCATGCAATCCCTCACCGGGCGAGCTTCCGTCGGTTCCGCCGTCGTCGCATTGGCCGGGGCGCCGAGACGCTGGCTGGCTGCCGTCGTTTCAGGACCGGAAGTTGAAAAGCTGGTTCTGGACATCCCTTACAAGAGCCTGCACAAGATTCATCAGAAGCGGGAGGAGGCTCTGAACCAGGGCCTGCTGGTTACCGGGTCAAGTGATCTGGTGCCAGGTGAAATACGGCACGGCCGGAACGTCTACAGGGTTCGATTTCGGCTGAAAGGTGACCTGCCCGATCACCTCAACACCAAAAAATGGTCTCTTCGGATTCAGGTCCGGGGTGGCGACGCGATCCTCGGAATGAGGCGGTTTTCAATCCAGGCTCCCGAAACTCGCGGGTTCCAGGCGGAACCGCTCTTCATGGAGGCCTTGCGGGATGAGGGCGTTCTCGCGCCGCGCTACAGGTTCGTTGAGGTTGTCAGGAACGGCAAAGAGTTGGGGTTGATGGCGCTGGAGGAACATTTCAGCAAAGAGCTGCTGGAATCCCAGGAGAGGCGTGAAGGCGTTATCCTGAAATTTGACGAGTCGCAGTTCTGGGACAACTACCTGCTCAACGGCACGCACGGCCCCTTCGAGAACTACAAGACGGCCACCATCTCCGCCTTCCAGACCGGCCGCATCGCCGCAAACCCGGTTATGACTTCCGACTACCATGCAGCGAGTGCTCTCCTGCGCGGGTTCGTGGACGGCCGGATTCCCGCATCCGACGTATTCGACGAAAAGCTGCTCGGTCGCTTCCTCGCTCTTTCGGAAATATGGGGCTCCACCCACGCAGTGCGTTGGCACAATCTACGACTGTATTTCAACCCGGTGGATCGGGAACTGGAACCGATCGGCTTCGATGCGAATATGCAGGCGCACTACACCGGCCGAAATCTTTTAGTCGAAAACGAGCCGATATGCAGGAGGTTCCTCGCCGACGAGCGGGTACGATCCGAATTCATAGCCGCCTTGTCGCGCCTGACGAGCCAGGTAATGGACGGCACACTCATCACTCGCTGGAAAGAACGGGAAAAAAGCTATCTGCAGGTTCTGAGCCGGGAATACCCGGTTCGCGCGCCCATCGATTTCGAACCGATTGTTCAGAGAGCGGAAACGTTGCGGCTCGTGACGGACGGCGCCCTGTTCGGATTCGGCGACGCGATCCACAACTCCGACAGCCGGTATCCGGGCGCCGTACACGGCCGCCTCATAAGGTCGACCGGGGGCGATTGCCTGGAACTGGCCAATCTTCTGCCCGTCCCGGTAGAAGTCCGCGACATCCTGATTCAGATAGAAGGGGAGACGCTCACCGTCGCTGATGTAGTCAAATTGCCCTCGACACCGTTCGGCGATCTTCCGCATCATCACCGGCTTGAACTCCCGGTACAGCCGTATGAGGGTCGATCGTACCTTGTAGAAGGGTCGGCGTTCATCATGGGACAGGAACGACCGTACAGGTTCGTCGCAGAACCTTATCCGGAAGCGGCAGTGGTGGCCTCCGTTCCGAACCCTGGCGTCGAGGAGGTTCTGGCCCGCCACGGCATGCTGATGTTCGACGGCGACTCCGGCATGTTCCACGTCGGCCCCGGCGAATTCGACGTCACCCGGCCCCTGATCCTCCCTAGAGATACGGGGTTGCGGATCGAGGCGGGCACGACCCTGCGGTTTGGCCCCGGCAGCTCAGCCCTGATACGGGGCGCCGTGATCATGGCCGGCAGCGAGACCGCGCCGATCATCCTCAGGCCGGCAGGTACGGACGACGCAGGCTGGCCGGGACTGCTGGTACTGGGTGACGGCGCCGCCTCCAGCCTGTCTCACGTAGAGTTTGTCGGTACGACCGGGTTCCAATTGCACGGATGGAACATGACCGGCGGCCTGACATTTGATGAAAGCCGGGTAGAACTGGATCACGTCTCGTTCCTGGGCACCACGGCGGAAGATGCGTTGAATCTGATCCGCAGCCGCTTCACCATGTCGAATTGCACTTTTGAAGACACACGCTCCGATGCTTTTGACGGCGACTTCTCCCACGGCACCATAACTGGCGGCATCCTGCGGAGAATCGGAGGGGACGGCATCGACTTCAGCGGATCCGAGATCGACGTGCGGGGCACGGTGTTCCAAAACATACGGGACAAGGCGGTGTCCGTGGGGGAAGCGAGCGTACTCTCCGCGGAGGATCTCCTGATAGAGAACGCCGGCACCGGCCTGGTCAGCAAGGACCGCTCGACAACCCACATTCGTAACAGCCGGTTTGGCGGAATCGTTCATGTCGGGCTGATGGCGTATGTCAAGAAACCAGAGTATGGCCCTGCCGTGCTGTATGCGGACAATGTGGAAATCCACGGGACCGGTGAGACGGCGCTTGCCCAAACCGGTAGCACGGTGGTGGTTGACGGGCTGGAGATACCGGCGGCGGATCTGGACGTGGACGCTCTGTACGAGCACGGATATATGAAGAAATGACGATCCCGCTGGATGATCTGCGCTACGAGATCAAATTCATCGTACCCCGTCCCGAGGCATACAGAATGCACGGCTGGCTCAAGGCACGCGCCGAGGGGTTCAGGGAAGCCTACCCCCCGCGACATGTCAACAATATATATTTCGACAACTTCGACCTGGCGACTTACGACGAGAACCTCTCGGGAGTGAGCGAACGGACCAAGATCCGTCTGAGATGGTACGGCCCCGACAAGCCGGCTCTTGACGGTCGACTCGAACTGAAAAAGAAAAAGAACCGTCTCGGGTGGAAGACGACCTACCCGGTGCGAAGCCTGCCTTTCATCGACAGGAGCTGGCGGCAGATCGGGCGCGATCTGCGCGACCGCCTTCCGATGGAGGCGCAAAGGTGGCTCGACCTTCACCCGGAACCGGTGATCATCAACCGCTATCGGAGAGAGTATTACGCTTCCCGGGACGGCCGGGTCCGGATCACGCTCGACACCGGTCTTGCCGTACTCGATCAGCGCCTGACCCGCAGCCCCAACTGCACAGCCAGAACCAACCTGCCGGACGTGATGATTGTGGAAGCCAAGACCGCCGACCGTAATTTTCGCGTCCTGGGGCGGTCGTTTCCGACATCCCGGTCCGGGTCAGCAGATTCTCAAAGTATGTCACCGGCCTGCAGACAATCCTGACATCATCCTGATTTTCCGGCACCCTTCCTGCGAAACGCCCACCAGACGCCCAGGAGGACCAGCCCTCCGCCACCGGCTGTGAACGGACCAAACGGCTCTCCCAGGTACGGCACCGCCAGCGCCGTGGTGGCCAGCGGCTCCAGGTACAGGTAGATGCCGGCTCGTGAAGCCCCCAGGGCGGCGACACCGCGCTGCCAGAACAGGTGGGCGGCGGCGGTTCCGAGGATACCCAGGAACAGCAACGCAAGCACCACCTCGACAGGGAGGTCGCTCCAGCGGGCGGGGTCGGATGAGAGAGCGGTCCAGACCGCCATCGCCGCCGCCGCCGGAATCATCAACAACAGGGTTACCACCAGGGGATCCCGGCTGCGGGACAGGTCCCGGGTTGCGATGGTATACAGCGCCCACGTATGAAACGAGGCCAGTATCAGCCAGTCCCTGTTGCTTCGCAGCCCGTCCAGGTCGGCCAGGTTCCCCCGTGAGACCAGCAACACGATCCCCAGGATGGCGATGGCGATACCGGTCACCTCCCTCTTCCCGAGCGCTGCCCAGAATCAGGAATGACAGCAGGGCCATGACCAGCGGGATCGCCGCGATGATCCAGCCGGTGTTGGTGGCGGAGGTGTACTTGAGCCCTGTGATCTGGACCA
>CAWBPP010000015.1:0-325402 GCA_963790785.1 Candidatus Polarisedimenticolaceae bacterium | reverse complement strand
AGTCGCCGTTGAGGCGGGCGATGAAGTCGACGCTGATCTCCTTGGGGCAGGCGTTCTGGCACGATCCGTGGTTGGTGCAAGCGCCGAACCCTTTGTTCTCCATGATTTCCACCATGCTCCGGACCCGGTCGTGCCGCTCCGGCTGCCCCTGGGGCAGGAGGCCGAGATGGCCGATCTTGGCCGAAGTGAACAGCATGGCCGAGGCGTTGGGGCAGGCGGCGACGCAGGCGCCGCAACCGATGCAGGAGGCGGCGTCCATGGCCAGGTCGGCGTCGTTTTTGGAGATCGGGATGGCGTTGGCGTCCTGGGCGTTGCCGGTGTTGGCGGAGATGAACCCGCCGGCCCGGATGATGCTGTCCAGTGCGGAGCGGTCCACTACCAGGTCCTTGATCACCGGCATGGCAGTGGCCCGGAACGGCTCCACCCAGATCTCGTCGCCGTCATTGAACCTGCGCATGTGCAGCTGACAGGAGGTGATCCCGGGATCCGGTCCGTGGGGAGCACCGTCAATCACCATGCCGCAGGTGCCGCAGATCCCTTCGCGGCAGTCGTGGGAGAAATGGATCGGCTCCTCCCCTTTCTCCACCAGTTTTTCGTTCACAATGTCCAGCATCTCGAAGAACGAGGCGTGATCGCTGATGTCGTTCGCCTCGTAGCGAACGAACCTGCCTTTTGCATCGGGACCTTCCTGGCGCCAGACTTGAAGGATGAAGTTCATTTGTAGCTCCGCTGTGAGGGCTTGACGTACTCGAATTCCAGCGGTTCCTTGTGCAGCACCGGTTCGTTGTTTTCGCCGGTGTACTCCCAGACCGCGCCGTAACTGTAGTCATCGTCCACGCGCCGGGCCTCGCCTTCCTCGGTGTGGAACTCCTCCCGGAAGTGGCCACCGCAGGACTCGTTCCGGTTCAGGGCGTCCCGGCACATCAGTTCCCCGAGTTCCATGTAGTCGGCCACCCTGCCCGCTTCTTCCAGGGCGGCGTTGAACTGGGAGCCGGCGCCCGGGAGGATCAGGTCGTTCCAGAACTGCTCCCTGAGCTCGGGGATCTTGCGGATGGCGTCCTTGAGGCCGACCTCGTTCCGGGCCATGCCGCAGGTCGAGATAAGAATCTGTCCCAGTTCTCTGTGGAACGAGGTTGACGTCCGCTTGCCTCCGATGCCGAGCAGCCGTTCGATCTTGCCGTTCACCCGGGCTTCGGCCTCCTTGCAGGCGGCATGGTCGATCCCGACCTTGTCCAGCCCGCCCCGGGCCAGGTAGTTGCCCACGGTGTACGGTGCGATGAAATAGCCGTCGGCCAGTCCCTGCATCAGGGCGGATGCTCCCAGCCGGTTGGCGCCGTGGTCGGAGAAGTTCGCCTCACCCAGGACGAACAGGCCGGGGATGGTGCTCTCCAGGTTGTAATCGACCCACAGCCCGCCCATGGTGTAGTGCGGCGCCGGGTAGATCCGCATCGGAACCTCGTACGGGTCCTCGCCGGTGATCCGCATGTACATGTCGAACAGGTTGCCGTAACGGTCGGCGATGACCTCCTTGCCCAGACGGCCGATGGCCTCTGCAAAATCCAGGTAGACGCCGTTCTTTTGGGAACCGACGCCCCGGCCGGAATCCACCGCCTCCTTCGCCCGGCGGGATGCGATGTCCCGGGGGGTCAGGTTGCCGAAACTGGGGTACAACCGCTCCAGATAGTAGTCTCGCTCGTCCTCGGGAACCTGGCCGGCCGTCCGGTTCTCACCTTCGCTTTTCGGCACCCAGATCCGGCCGTCGTTACGCAGGGACTCGGACATCAGGGTCAGCTTGGACTGGAAATCGCCGCTCTGGGGGATGCAGGTCGGATGGATCTGGGTAAAACACGGGTTGGCGAACCCGGCCCCCAATTGGTGCGCTCGCCAGACGGCGGTGGCATTGCATCCCTTGGCGTTGGTGGAAAGGTAGAACGCGTTGGAGTACCCGCCGGTGCACATCAGCACCGCGTCTCCGATGCGGGTCTCGATCTTCCCGGTCTTGAGGTCCCGGATCACGATACCCCGGGCCCTGCCGTTTACCACCACCAGGTCCAGCATCTCGGTGAACGAGAACATGCTCACCTTGCCCAGGCCGATCTGCCGGGAGAGGGCCGAATACGCCCCCAGCAGCAACTGCTGACCGGTCTGGCCCCTGGCGTAGAACGTCCGGGAAACCTGTGCGCCGCCGAAGGAACGGTTGTCCAGCATGCCGCCGTAATCCCTGGCGAACGGCACGCCCTGGGCGATGCACTGGTCGATGATGTTCATGCTGACTTCCGCCAGCCGGTAGACGTTGGATTCACGGGCCCGGAAGTCGCCCCCCTTGACCGTGTCGTAGAACAGCCGGTACACGCTGTCGCCGTCGTTCTGGTAGTTCTTGGAGGCGTTGATGCCGCCCTGGGCGGCGATGCTGTGGGCTCTGCGGGGACTGTCCTGGTAGCAGAAGCACTCCACGTTGTAGCCCAACTCCGCCAGGGTGGCCGCCGCCGCGCCGCCGGCCAGCCCGCTGCCCACCACCAGGATGTTGAACTTGCGCTTGTTGGCCGGGTTGACCAGCTTCATGTCGAACTTGTGCTCGGTCCAGTGATTTTCAATCGGGCCGGACGGGATACCGGAATTCAGTTTCATCACAAGTCTCCAGTTCCCTACGGAACGGTGACGATCCCGGCGAGGACCGAGATCGGAACCGAGCAGAACCCCACAATGATGACCAGCGTGACCGCCAGTGCGAACGGCCTCCGCAGGTCACGGAGCATGGGATTGTTGAAGTTCAGTGTCTGGCAAGCCGACCACAGTCCGTGGTACAGGTGCAGGCCGAGGGCTATCATCGCCACAATGTAGAACGCGGAAACCCACCAGACCTGGAACCCGATCACCAGGTTGTTGTAAGCCGCCCCGGGCACGAAAGCCGGGTGGGCCGAACCGACGGTGAAATGCAGCAGGTGGTACACGATGTACACCCCCAGGATCACCCCGCCCCACCGCATGGTCCGGGAGGCGTAGGTGAAAGTCAGGGAGTCCTCTTTCTTGTACCCGGTCCTGCGGGCCGCCCTGCTCTGGAGGTAGACCAGCAGGGCCGACACCATGTGCAGAACGATAATCGCCAGCATCACGGACCGGATGATCCACAGGAACTGGCCGTGCATGAGGAACGGCGAACCGAGTTCCTTCAGGCCGTGGGCGTAGTGATCAAACGGTTCCTGGCCGAAGAAAACCTTCAGATTCCCCAGCATATGGCCGACGATCCAGAGGAAAAGGAAGATGCCGGAGATCGCCATGACGATCTTTCTTCCGACGGAGGAACGGTACAGGCTGAATACCGATCGCATCATCGCTCCTGACGGTTCGGAGGAAGCGGCATAATATCCTCTATTGATGCATCGATTCAACCGGAATGCCGACCTTTCCAGCGGCTATCAAGCCCTATTTCGGTCCTCTTGACATAGCCGGGTCGTGGTATTCGTGGCATATTCCCCGGCATGGATGACGTTTACAACCCATCCTCGGTGAAAGGGAACTTCTACGCCACCGCCAGCACCGCCCTGCGGCGGCACCTGGCGGAAGAACTCCCGGGAGGCGCATTAAAACGTCTGCACCGGCGGCGACCGTTGCTGCACTTTCTGATCGTCGGCCGGCAGTTCCTGCTCCTGGCCCTGGCAAGCTACGGATTATGGCGACTGACCCACCCTGTCTGGGTTGGGCTCCTGGCCCTGGTGCAGGGCTTCACCCTGTTCAACTTCACCGTGCTGCTCCACGAAGTGGTCCACGATGTGGTGCTGCAGAAACGGAATGCCCGGCTGAACCGGTTCCTGGGGCATGTCTATGCATTGCCCAGCGGGATGTCCTCCACCCAGTTCACCCGCTGGCACCTGGATCACCATGCCGAGCTCGGTTCCGACACCGAAGACCCGAAGCGTTTCCACCTGACACCGAAAATCAACCGGCGCTGGTACAAGTTGCTGTACTTCACCCCGGCCCTGTTCTTCATCTATTTCCGGGCCGCCGCCCGGGAGACGGCGACCTACCCGCAACCACTGCGGCGGAGGATCGGCCTGGAGCGCACTTTAACCATCCTGTTCCACCTGGGAATCATCGCGATCCTCTTCCTGGCCGGCGGCGGCGACGTGATGCTGCGGGTGTACGTCCTGCCGGTGTTCTTGGTTTTCCCCGTCGCCTTCGCGCTGAACCGGCTGGGCCAGCACTACGACATCGACCCCGACGTGCCGGCCAAGTGGGGCACTTTGATGAAACCGTCCTGGTTCTGGGACACCGCCTACCTGTTCTCCAATTACCATCTGGAGCACCACTACTTCCCCCGGGTGCCGTTCTACAACCTGCCGGTGCTGCACCGGCTGCTGCAACCGTTCTACGCAGAGATCGGTCTGAAACCGAGAACCTATAGGGCGCTGTTGTGGAACTACCTGGTAAAGAACCGGGCCCCGCATACCGACTGGGGACGGGCTACCTGAACGCCAGCCGGCCGGCCGCGCCTTCCTGAGCCGACCCGATCACCCAGCACGGTTCCTTCGCCTCCCTGAACCGTTCCAGCAGTTGCTCCGCCTCGCCTGGGTCCACCGCCGCCAGAAGGCCGCCGGAGGTCTGGGGATCATAGACGATGTGCCGCTTCAGCCCTTCCAGCTTGACGCCGTCCACGAACCGGCCGTAGTAGTCAGCATTCCGGTTCAGCCCGCCGGCGACCATCATCTCCCGGGAGTACCGTTCCACTCCGGGAAGGAGCGGGAGCGCCCCGATCTCCATGGCGAAGCCGAGTCCGGACTGCTCCGCCATCTCATGGGCGTGGCCGGCCAGTCCGAAACCGGTGACGTCGGTGAGGGCGTGGATCGCGCTCCCGGCTTCCTGGAACAGTTCAGCCGCTCCCCGGCTCAACCGGGCCATGCTCTCCACCGCCGCCAGCAGGTCGGTCTGTTCTACTTCCTGCCGCATGTGGGCGGTTGTGACGAGGCCGGTGCCCAGAGGCTTGGTGAGGAGGAGCAGATCCCCAGGGCGGGCGCCACCCTTGGACAGCACCCGGTCCGGCTTGATCAGTCCGGCCACCGCCAGGCCGTACTTCGGCTCTTTGTCGGAGGTGCTGTGTCCTCCGGCGATCACTGCTCCGGCCTCCCGGATCTTTTCGGCTCCGCCTCTTAGAATCTCGGCAAGTATGGCGTTATCCATATCGCTCGGGAACCCGATCAGGTTGATGGCGAACAACGGCCGGGCGCCCATGGCGTACAGGTCTGACAAGGCGTTGGCGGCGGCGATAGCGCCGAACCAGTACGGGTCATCCACCACCGGGGGGAAGAAATCAGCGGTGAGCAGCATCGCCCGGTCATCGTCCAGACGGTACACCGCCGCGTCGTCCGGATTATCCAGACCGCTGATTACCTCCGGATGGCTTTCCGGCGGGAACATGTCGCTCAAGGGACGCAGTACCTGCGCCAGGGCCTCGGGGCCCATTTTGCTCGCTCAGCCGGCGCAGGCGGCGTAGCTCGTCAGCCGGACGCGGTTGTCGAATCGCACGGGGCACCTCTCCTCAAAAACTCGACGGACGCTGGAAGGTTATCACCTCCGCCGGAAGGATGGTGTACCCTTCCGCTGGAGTATTTACGATGAATCGAAACAACTTTGCCTGGATCGGCCCGGCGCTCACCTTCACCGGCGTGGTGACCTACTTTATGTGGTTCGCCCGGTACCCGCTCCTGAGGGACTTCCCGTGGCTGAACCTGCCCCTGGTGCTCCTCGGGGTTGTGCTGTCGTTCATAGGCGTCAAGGCGGTATTCGCCGGGAAGAGGCCCTGGAGCCGGAAGCTGGCGGCCGGCGGAGGCCTGGTCCTGGCTGCCGCCCTGGCAACCCTGTTCGTCGGCTACGTCTTCTACTTGTCCTCCATGCTGCCGGAGGCACGGCCGGACACCATAGCCATGGTCGAGGCGCCCTCAGCAGCCCTGACCGACGCCGGCGGCGCCGTGGTGCACCTGGCCGACTATCGCGGCCGCAAGGCGGTGCTGGTGTTCTACCGAGGCCACTGGTGACCGTTCTGTATGTCGGAACTGCAAGGTTTGCAGTCACGGATCACAGAGATACACGAGCTTGACGCGGAGGTACTGGCGATCAGCATCGACCCGCCGGAGATGAACGGCCGGGTGGCGGCCAAGCACGGCCTGACCTTCCCGATGCTGTCGGACCACAACCGGGAGGCGATGGACCGCTTCGGCCTGCGCCACGAGGCCGGCGGCATGGAAGGGGACGACATCTTCCGCCCGGCGGTGTTCATCCTGGACCGGGAGGGGCGCATCGCCTGGCGCCACCTGACCGACGACTGGCGGGTGCGGGTGCGGCCGGAGGAGATTCTGGAGCAGTTGCGGGTGGTGGAATAATACTCAACATTTTATTCGGACCCACAGTAACGGGATCGGAATCAAATTGACGACCGCTGAAAACATCCCCAGCCGCAGGAAAGCCACAGTCTGGAGCCTTGTATTCGACTATGGTGCCCTGGCCTTGAGTATTGTCAGGAATCTGGCATTAGTTCCTCTGTATCTTCATTTTATCGATCTGGAACTGTACGGGGCCTGGCTGGCTACCGGAGCAACACTTGCCGTGATGTTCGTCTCGGACTTCGGACTTCTGGGTGTAGTCGTCCAACGAACCGGTAGTGCATACGGCGCTCGGGATTTCCAGCGTCTTGGGCGGATCATCGGAACCAGTTTTTTCATTACCGCTGGATTGGCTGCTGCAATCTCCATCCTGACCACATCAATGGCGCCATACATCTCATCCCTCATGGGGCTTCACGGTGCCGATGCCGAAGTCATGCGGTCCTGCTTTCTGATCGTTATCGCAGCCAGCATTTTTAACCTGTTCGGCCTGTTCGCCCAAGAGGTCCTCAAGAGCCTCCAGAAACCTTTCGGGCCCGGCATATTCAAACTCCTATCGGAGTTACTGGGAATCGGCGCAACGGTTGTCCTCATTCTGCAAGGGGCGGGACTTTACAGTCTGGCCGGAGGGATTGCTGTTCGCGGTTTGACGACATCTGTAGGAAATCTCACAGTAGGTCTGCTGTACTGCCGACGTCGCCTAAACCTGCAACTCCGATTATCCTGGAGCACTCTCCAATCCATGTGGGAGGACTCCTTCTACCAGTTTTTCACCTCGATCGGTCTGCGGATCCAAACGCATTCAAATCAGTTCTTGGTCGGTGTCATGCTGGGCGGCAAAGAGGCGGCGATATACGGGATCACAGCTCAGGCGTTCATAACCATTCGTCTCTTCCTGGGCCAGATTGGGTTTGCATTGAGACCATCGCTGGCTCATTTACACGGCTCCGGCAATCCGGACAGATTCAAAGCGATCTTCATCCGGATGCTGCAGGCATATGCCATCGTCGGCGTCATGGGCATGGCCGGCTTTTTAGCGTTCAACCGTCCATTCATATCTCTGTGGCTCGGCCTGGATAAGTACGGTGGAGACTTGTTGACAATTTTGCTCGCCGGTTTGGGATTGATCGGGGCATTGACCGGAGCCCTCTTTGCAACCATGAGCTCGAGAGGAGAGTTTCCCAGGATCTGCCGAACAATCTGGACCGCAACACTCGTCCAGATACCGCTGGCGTTCTGGTTGCTGCACTTCGGACTCTGGGGAGTCGCGGCCGCGTCCCTGATCGGAATGATGCTGACGTACGTTTTGCTTACTACCTACCTCTGGCCGTTGCTAGGTTATTCCGGTTCAGAACACCGTACCGTCTCCTATTCTCTGATGCGCCTCATAACACCAAGTTTGATAGTAGCCATCACAGTCTTCTGGGTTCGCATCCCTGCTTCATCCTGGAGCATCTTCATACTGCAGACCGGTGCTTTTATAACACTGATCCTGATCATCACCGTGTTATGCAATCGCGTGGTGTTTTTGCATCTTGTTCCGGAATTCCGCGATACGCTTAGGGCAATCCGAAACAGCTAGGCTGAGGTTCGCCGCAGAATCGGCGGCTGTGGCGTGTTCCCAATAACCCGGCCCGCTTTCTGGGAGCACGTCAAGAGGCAGCCTACACACATCACGAGTACCCGAACCTCTCCATCGTGGAACCGCAGATCTCCCAGAAATGGTCGGTCATTTCCTGATCCCAATCTTGCCATGCCGGGATCGGATCGATCGGCATCGGATGACTTCGAGGCCTTAACAAATGCCGGAGCCGGGCTCCCGCCCTGAAGGAGCGGGAAGTATTCTTCGGGCGCTCGACCTCCCGTTTCCAGAGTTCCTCGGACACTTCCACTCCTGTCGGCTCGAGGATCGATGCACGGAAAGCGTCGTAACTACCGATCACGTCCTCGAATCGCGCATGCAACGGTACCTGTTCGGCCAGGTACTCGTTGGCCTGCCGCCAATACCAACAAAGCTTCTGGAAACGGTTGAAGCCTGCCCACCTGGATACGAAGGGATCATCATCTCTGGGGATCGTGGGAGAACCAAGCTGATGCTCAGTGAACACATGACGGATGTAGGTCGACCTGACGACATTCCTTCCGTCCCTGACCAGGTGGATCAGGACCGGATCGTAGATCTTCCGAAGCCATTCGACCTCGAAACGCAACAGACTGTTAACCTCGCCGTAGAATTCCACATCGCCCACGTCGGCAAGTACCCTGCGAAAGCGGCCGGCCATCCTGGCGTCAATGGTAGTCTCAAACACACCGGCGTACCTGGATTCAAGGAACCGGTTGTCCTCCTTCACCGGCTCGTGCCGGACCACTCCACGCGGATCCCTGGATAGAATGTCGGCGAGGAACTTGGTCCCCGACCGGCCCATGGCAACAACGAAAAACATGCGCATCTGGGAACTCCATCTGACTCCCGTCGAGACGGGAACGAGGTAATCTCCTTTAGAAAGCTGTTGAAGGGGAACTTTAGGCGTTGAAGACGATTTTGACAATATAGGCGCCGATCAACCGTTCGGGTTCATAGATGCATCATTCGACAACCTCCCCCTCCCCGTGAGCCACCATCAGAGCGATGCTGGAATCGCTGGTGACGTTCACCACGGTGCGGCACATGTCCAGGACCCGGTCCACGGCCCAGATCAGGGCGGTGTATTCCACCGGCAGGCCGACCGCCTGCAGGATTATCACCATCATCACCAAGCCGGCGTGGGGGATCCCCGCGGCGCCGATGCTCACCGCCAGGCCGAGGAACACGATCAGCAGCTGCTGGCCCAGGGTCAGGGAGAAGCTCGGATCAACGCCGGCATGGATCTGGGCGATGAACAGCACCGAGACGATCTCGTACAGCGCCGTGCCGTCCATGTTGATTGTCGCCCCCAGGGGGAGGACGAAGCTGGCCACCCGGTTGGAAATGCCTGCGCCATGCTCCGCCCGCTCCAGGGTGACCCCCAGGGTGCCGCTGCTGCTGGCGGTGGAGAACCCGGTGAACAGCGCCGGGCTCATGGTCCAGATGAAGCGGTACGGGTTCCTGCGGGTGAACAGGTAGATAAGTAGCGGCAGGGTGAAGAGCAGGTGTGTGCAGAGGGCCAGAGTGACAGTGATCACATACCACCTCATCTCCCAGAACAACTCCGGACCAGTGGTGGATACCAGCTTGGCAATGAGCGCCGCGATCCCCACCGGCGCCAGGGCGATGACGAACCCGGTCATTCTCATCATGACGTCGGAACAGGCCTCGATGAACCGTGTCATGACCGTTTTCTTTTCATCTTTAAGGGTGAGCATAAACGCGCCGAACAGCAGGGCGAAGATGATTACGCCGATCAGTTCGAACTCGGCGGCGGCCCGGAAGACGTTGTCCGGAACCATGCTGGACAGCACTTCCCAGAACGACTCGGGCACATCCTTGTCCACCGGCGTCGTCGGAATCGCAACCTGAAAATTCGCGCCCGGACGGATCAGATTCACCAGGGTCAAGCCGGTGAGGATCGCCAGCAGACTGGTGCCGATGTAGAACAGGAACGTCCGGAGGCCGAGCCGGCCCAGCCTGGCCAGGCTGCCCATGCCCTGCATGCCGGAAATCAGGGAGAAGAACACCAGGGGGATGACGATCATCTTCAGCAGTTTCATGAAGATGGTGGCGATGCCGTCGAACGCTCTATAGGCGGTGGTCGGCTCCACCGGGACCCCGGCATCGTGGCAGAACGACTGGGTCCAGATGCCGGCTACGATCCCGACGAGGATCCCGATCAGAATCCACCAGTGCAGCTTGATCCTTCCCATCAACCCTCCGCCGGATGTCCAACCTGCAGAGCACGTATCATACCGATTATTTCGGGGACAGGCACCTTAACCCGGGTTTCGGGGACACCCTTGTAGAACCAAATCTATCGAGCGCAATCAAGGGTGTCCCCGAAACCCGGGTTAAGGTGCCTGTCCCCGAAACCTTTCATAGAGAATGATGGCGGCGGCGGCGTTGACCGAGAACGAGTCCGTGTTCTCCGCCATCGGGATGGTGACGGTGGCATCCATCATCTCGATTACCTCCCCCGGCAGACCGTGCGCTTCGCCGCCCAGAAACAGGGCAGTCCGATCCCCGCCAGACCCCAGACCGGCCTCGTGTAACGGCAGGCCACCCCGGCTCACGGCGCCGATGCACCGGACGTCGGAGGCTTTAAGCGCCCGTATCGCCTGGGCGGAATCGTCGTAACGGAATACGGGGATCCGGAACAGGCTGCCCATGGAGGTCCGCACCGCCTTCGGATGGTACGGATCACTGATCCCGGTGGCGATGAAACCGGTGCAGCCTGCCGCAAGCGCCGTACGGACCATCGCCCCTACATTCCCCGGATCCTCCACCCCGTCGGCCACCAGGTAGACTCCCTTGCAGGAACCGGGTTCGATGGCCTGATCCTCCGGCATGACGGCAATTCCCACGACCATGCCGGCGCCCCGGCCGCCCACCAGTTCCGCGATGATCTCATCCGGCGCGGCCACCAGCCGTGCTCCGGAGGCGGAAAGGGCATCCTTGAGAGCGGCCATTCTCGGAGTCGGGTCGGTGGGGGCGATCAGCACCGTTTCAACCTGTGCACCGGCCCGCACAGCCCGCTCGTGAAGCCGGAACCCTTCGAGAATGAACCGCCGGGTATGGCTCCTTTCCGCCGGCGCGAACAATCGCCGACACTGCTCCGCCACACCGCGCCAGACAGCAGAATCCATGGTCACTCCTCCATGAACCGATGGTACCACCGGTATACAATGACAAGAGGAGGTGGCCATGTTCCGACCTGTCGCCATGCTCGGGATAATCACCCTGACCCTGTTCCCGGCTCCCGCCGCCGACCCGGTGGAAGAAGCCGTCGCGGAACTGACAGTGGAGCCTTCCGACGAATCTGCTCTGGGAGCAGGTGCAGTCATTGTACGAGGCGGCCAAAAAGGCGGGCGACATCGACGCCGGCAACGTCACTGAGTGGCTCAAGTCCGACTACGAGAGCATCGGCGACTGGGAGTACCGCGTCATCCGGGTTGACTCCAAGGAGTCCTCCGTGCTGGAGGTCTTATCTCAACATGGAAGGCCGGGACCGCTGGGAAGTGTTCTGGGTCCGGGAAGGGTCCGGTGAGTTCACGTTCTTCCTCAAGCGCCCGGTCCGCAGCTACCTGCGGTCGATCCCTCTCTCCGACCTGCTGAAATTGATTCCCGGCGGTGGCGGCGGAGACTAGGTTCCTGAATAACCAGCCGCCCCCGGTGTTAGTATGCGGTGAATCCCGGCCACAGGATTACGGCCGGCCGAAGGAGAACATAATGTTCCGATCCACCCTGTCCCGTTCAGCCGTCCTTGTGTTCGTCCTTGCCGCTCTTGTAGGCCCCACCATCGCCGCGGCGCAGAATATCGCCATCCTGCGTCTCGAGAGCTTCGACGCTGTGCTGGCCGACGCCCGTCAGGTGGTGGACGCCGTAGAGGGCGAAGGGGGCGCCGAGGAACTGATGCAGCCGCTCATGGAGATGCTGCAGTTCCCGGGGGCTGATCTGCTGGACCGCTCAGCACCCCTGGTCGTGGTGTTCCCGATGGAGGGTATCGCCCTGGGAGAGAAAGGGTTGATCGCCGTACTGCCCCTCACCGACCCGGGCAGTGCAGCCGGCAAGCTCCAGGAGGCGGGAGACGGGGTGGAGCCGGATGAGACCGGCGTGCTGTACTTCAAAGACGGCGAAGGGACCGAGGTGGCCGCCAAGATCCACGGCCGCTTCCTGGTGATCGGTCAGAATCGGGACCTGGTGGGCGGCTTCGATCCGGCCGCGGCGGTGACCGAGGGCGTTCTGCCACCGGGGAGCATCGCCCTGGATATCAACCTGGAGCCGCTGACCCCGATGATTCTGATGGGGCTTGAAACCGGGCGCCAGATGATCCAGCAGCAGATGTCGGCGGATTCCGCCGATAGCGACATGGACCCGGAGACGATGAACCAGATGCTGGAGCTGTACTTCAGCTTCATCCAGGACGCCGTCAACAACACCAGCCGGATCCAGTTCTCCCTCGAAGTGAGCGAGGACCACATCCTGATGCACAACCGCTGGCTGCCCCGGACCGGCAGCACCCTGGAGGAACTGCTCCAGGCCCAGTCCGGCGACCTTCCCGACTTGGCCCGATACATCGAACCGGGGGCCGGTTTCGGAACCATGGCAGGACAGTTCACCATGACGCCGGCGTATCAGGAAGCGCTGACCGGGTACACGAAAGGCTATGTCGAGTTCATTAGCGCCATACTACCGATGTTGGAGGAAGAGACCGCAACGGAGCCCCTGGCCGCAATGATGGCAGGTATGGCAGGGATGGTGGAGAAATGGACCGACTGCTACCGGGGAGATTTCGCCGGCTCCTTCAACCTGGGCGGTGAAGACGGATTCCAGGTCGTCCAGGTGGCCGGCATCAAGGACGCCACCGTTTGCAATACGGTCATAGATGAAATGTCGGCGATGCTGGAGCAGGCCGGGATGGCGCAAGAACAAGAAGAGGAACCGTTCATCAGCGTGGATCGAGCCGCCCTGAAGTACAAACGGGTCGTGGCCGATCGCCAAGTCACCCGCATGCTGCTCCCGGCCGGCGCCGAAAAAGACGAAACGACCGCCGCCTTGCTGAAAGGCTGGTTCGGCGAAGACGGGATTGTGACTTACTACGGCATCGCCGGAAGTCATATGCTCAGTGTCACCGGAGCGAACGCCGAAGTCGGCTTCAAGGGTCTGGTGAACCGGGTCACCGCCAAGGCAAAAAAGCAGGCGATGATGACCGGCATAACCGCCGACACGTTCGCGCCGCTGGAGACCGGCCCCGGCTTCTTCGTCATGATCAACCTGCAGGAGCTGTTCCAGGGAATCCTCTCCACCATCCCCGACGATGAGGACAAGGTGGCCGAGATCCTTGAGTTTCTGGAGCAGATGCCGGACGGGACCGGACGGATCGTTGAAGCGATCCGCCTGGATCCGGATGCGGTCCACATCTCATTGGCCGCCAGACTGGACCTCATGAAGGAGATCGGCAGGCTGGCCGAGTTGGAAGAGGAAGAAGAAACGGAATAAATTATTCCTCGTCCAGGTAGTCCTCGTCGGTTTCGAACTCGGCGATTTCATCGTTGCCGCATATCTGGCAGAGCACTTCCCTGGGTTTGTGCTTGTCCTCATTCCACTCGAACACGTAGCACGGCGTATCGCACTGCATGCAAACGAGGAAATCCGGTTCCGACATGATCAGCCTCGCCTTCTGTTCCCGGACTCAGGATACTCCTGTCGCCGGTCCCGGACCATAGTCTGAAGATCCTTCACCGGGTACACCACTGCCTGTCCGCTGCGAATGGTATCGATCCGGTCCAAGGGCAGGACCATGCTCGAGTTGTTCTCAAGGTTCAGCGTTATCGCCTCCCCGGAAACCTGGTGGCCTTCCACCTTCATGTAACGGCCGTCCTGAAACCGGACCACCTCTTCGGCGCCGGCCAGGGTGCAGGAGAGCGCCAGGACAGCGACCACGGCCAGGACGGTGAACGTGCGATCGGTCTTCATTTTCAGGATCCTCCGGACATTACTGTTGCAAGATCCTTACCTTCGCCGCTTCCCCGGTCTTGTGCTTCTCGAAACCTTGTGATTGTGAGGTTTTTAAGACTCCGGCCCCACCGGATGTATCGCCAGTGTGACACTTTGTGTCCCAAATTGGACGAAGTTTGGTTCTGTCGCCCTGAAATCAGGCGGAAACCCGGTGTCACTCCGTGGCACCTGGCTTGCAGTGTCAGAGGGTGGAGGTGTCATCATGGGCCTGAGAAGCGCGACAGCATCAGCCTTGGTTCAATCAGGAATCGCGGCTCTGGGCGCGGCCCGGGAAACCGGATTCCTCCTGGACTGGAAAGTTCTCCGGTTCGAGACCGGACCGTACTTCATGTTCACCGCCGCCGTGGAACTGCGGCGTACCGAGGGAGCCGGCCTCCTGGTGCTGGAGACCGCCACCACAGGCCAACGCGCAGGCTCGGCGCCGGTGGAAAACCGCACACGCACTACCCTGGATACGGTCAATGGTGGCGACATGGTGGAAACCTGCAAGCTTTCCCGGACCAAGTGCACACGCTACCGCTATGAGAACGGCGAGTATGTAGTGGAATTCCTGCCCCCGACGGGCAGTTTTGAAAAAGCCGCGGCCTCCAACCAGGTGCGTACCTCCTGGTCTTTCTCCCTGCCTCCCGGCAAAACCGGACAAGGCCAGGTCCAGATCGTGGATTTCGCCGCCCTGGTGTACGGTCTCTCTCATCAGCCGCTGTTCGCCACAGGCGACAGCGTCAACCTGTGGCTGGCTACATCCACTGGTCCTCGCGAGGTGGATATACGCGTTGCCGAGGAGAGGGCCTACCGGCGCACCTGCCGTGACCTGGACCTCAGGCGTTACCGCACCCTGAATACCCGGGAACTGCTGTTGCAGATTACCCCGGTGGATCCGGAACCTCGGCGAGAGGGTTTCATGGGCCTCATGGGACCGACATCGATCTGGATCGATGCCGACACCAGGATCCCGCTGGAAGTGGACGGACGCCTCCCGAACCTGCCCGGTCACCTGGAACTGGACCTCACCGGCTTCTCTGTTCGGGGACAGGCACCTTAACCCGGGTTTCGGGGACACCCTTAACTGAACGGCGCCGATTCAGGTGAGCCTTTTCCGACGCGGACCTCTTTGCTCCGGACGCAGCTTGCGGGACAATTTCGCTTCCAGATCATGGACAAACGATTCGGACCCGATTGGACGTCCCCGTCTTGTGTTGTTTCTCAGCCTGGAGAGTTCTTCGTCGGTCAATCCTGACTCCAGCCATGCCGGCCAGTCCCCGACCCAACCGGGAAAGGGCCTTGTGTCACACAACAGACCGTCGCCGCCAAGCCCGGCATGCGCCCTGGCACTCGACCATTCGTAGTCCGTAGCCACACGGGCCAGGCCGGCTCTCACCGGATTCAACTCGATATATCGCACTGCGGCCCACAAGTGGTGATCATCCAGCGCAGAAGAATCAAACCGGTTCGCCCAAAGATGACCGGTCACATCCCGACGCTTGTTGATGATCCGGGAGTACTGACAGTGCGTATTCCCCACGGCCCGGGACATGGAATTCTCCGCCTCCCCCATAATCAGTAGATGCACGTGGTTGGGCATTAAGCAGTAGGCCCATATCCGCATTCTGAACTGCTCTGAATATTTTCTGAGAAGATCCAGATAGAGATGCCTGTCGGATCTCGAAAAGAAGATCTCACCTCGATGATTTCCCCTCTGCGTGACGTGATAGGGAAGATGCGGAACTACGACTCGCGCGATTCGTGCCATGAACCTTGATGCAACCATGGAGGGGCATGGGTGGACAGGGCATCAAGATAGCGTCATTTTGCAACCGCTTGCGAGTTGCTGCCGGATCTTGTTCCCAAGCGGAAACATTCATAGTTGCGACGATCTATGCCTGTCCCCGAAACCCGGGTTAAGGTGCCTGTCCCCGAAACTAATTGCAGAGGGTTTCGGTGCCTTGGCAGCCCCAGAAGCCGCTCATTACTGCCAGGTCATCACCATCGATGCAGCCGTCGAAGGTGAAGTCCACCGGGTACCACCACTGGGTTTCAGGGCTGACATGGCACAGCCCGAACGCCCGGCCGATCCAGCCGAGTTCGGAACCGTTCACCAGACCATCGGCGGTGGCGTCGATGTCGCCGCAGGCGAAGATATCCAGAATGCCGTCGCAATCGTTGTCCACGCCGTCACAATACTCGATGCCGCCCGGGTTCACGTCAAAATCGCCGTCATCGCAATCGACGGCGCTGCCGCCGGCGCAGACGTCGCTGCCCGTAATGCCGTAGCCATCCCCATCGCCGTCGTTACAGCTGATACAGGCATCTCCGATACCGTCGCCGTCGGAATCGGCCTGGTCCACGTTGGATACGTCCGGGCAGTTGTCGACTGTGCTGACGATATCGTCCAGGTCGTCGTCGTGGCAGATGCCCAGATCGACATTGTTCATCCGGGCGACCACCGGCGGCGAGTGGTAGCTGTTGCACTCGGCCTGGGTCAGACCGGTGTTCCTGCCGGGGCTGGACGAGGCGTACATCAGGTAATAGTTGGATATTTCGTTATGCGAAAGACCGGTGTTGTGGCCGTACTCATGGATCCAGACCAGCCCCTCGTTGGTGTCGTTCCATGTCACCCGCACAACGGTTATGCTGTCCCCGGGAGTGAAGGCGCAACCGATAATGTTGGTGCCGGGACCGCCGCACTCGTTGATCTGGCGCACCACCTTGACCCGTCCGGCCCGGCTGCCGAGCACCGTATTCAGTTCCTCTTCCGAATCGATGCTGTCCAGCCCGTCACCGGCTACGCCAAAAGTACCGCCGTTGCCGGACCGGACGAAGGTCATGCAACAGGCCACATCTTCCGTAAAGTTCACACTGCCCACCGCCATGGTCGCCAGGCCCAGCACCGTATCCAGTCGCAGGTCGGTCATGGCTGACGTAGTCAGATCGGTATGGTTGGCGTAGGTCAGTCCGGCTTCGTCGCCGCTGGCGCTGGCATCAATGGCCGCCATCACCGGCGGCAGGTTGTTTTCGAGAACCGGCTCTTCCAGGTTCATCGTGTCCCGTTCCATCAGCTTCAGAACCTGCCCGGCCTTACCGCGAAGATCCACACCTTCCACCGGGATCACCTGATCGCCGGATAGAACTTCCTGCAGCCGCTGCCGCGCAGCGTCGGTCCCGGAATAGGCCAGTCCCCGGAGGGCGCTCTCCACCAGGTCCGTGACCATCGACTCGGTGTACGCTCCGTTCCTTTCGGCTATGCGCAGCATGTTCCGGGGCTGGTCCGGACCGGTCATTTCCATGAGAACGGCGGCGGCGCCCTCTCCACCACGCTGTGCGATCCGGCCCAGGGCCTGGGGCGCCAGCAGCAGCGCCCGATCTTCCTCCGGCACGGTAATGCCGGCCGGCGGTTCCTGCAGCAACCGCACAAGGCCGGCGGTGGCGGAATCGTCTCCCAGCCAGGTCAGGTAGGCAACCACGTTGTCCCGTCTCGGGAAGGTCGGATCCTGCAGCAGTTCCAGCAGAACCGGCACACCGTCCATCCCGATCTCACGAACGGCGATCTCTTCGGTAATACCGTGGATCCAGGTGGTCAGCGCCGCCTGCCGGACCTCCGCCGGCTGGACGGCGGTGGCAAACGTCGTCGCCAGGAGGAAAAACGCAAGAATCAGGATGATTTTTCTGGGGGGCATGTCTCTCCTGTCTCGGACCCAAATCCGTCCGCCTTTTAAATAAGATAGCTCGAAACGGCAGGAGTTCAAGTGACTGCCCGGAACACACCGTCCCTCCCCTTCCATCTGCTATAACTGAGGCCATGCCCGAGTTCATTTACACGATGAAGGATCTCCGCAAGGTGGTTCCACCGCAGCGGGAAATCCTGAAGGGGATCTGGCTGTCATTCTTCCATGGCGCCAAAATCGGCGTCCTGGGGGCCAACGGCGCGGGCAAGAGTTCCCTCCTGAAGATCATGGCCGGGGAGGACACCGAGTTCGACGGCGAGGCGTTCCCGGGGAAAAACATCAAAGTCGGATTCCTGCACCAGGAGCCGGCACTGGATCCGGATAAGAATGTGCTGGAGAACATCCAGGCCGGCTTCGGCGAGATCCGGGAACTGCTGGACCGCTTCAACGCCATTTCCGACCGGTTCGCCGATCCGGAACTGGATCCGGACGAGATGGCCAGACTGCTGGAAGAACAAGGCGAGCTCCAGGACAAGATCGAAGCCGGCGGCGGCTGGGATCTGGAAAACACACTGGAAATCGCCATGGACGCCCTGCGCTGCCCACCGGCGGAAGCAGACGTGACGAAGCTCTCCGGCGGCGAGCGGCGGCGGGTAGCCCTGTGCCGTCTCCTGCTGCGGAAGCCGGACCTGCTGCTCCTGGACGAGCCGACCAACCACCTGGACGCCGAATCGGTGGCGTGGCTGGAACGTCACCTGAAGGACTATCCCGGGACGGTGGTGGCGATCACCCACGACCGCTACTTCCTGGACAACGTGGCCGGCTGGATCCTGGAACTGGACCGGGGCGCGGGGATCCCGTGGGAGGGCAACTACTCGTCCTGGCTGGAGCAGAAGCAGAAGCGGCTGGCCCGGAGGAGAAAGCAAGCGCCGCCCGGCAACGCACGCTGCAGCGGGAGCTGGAGTGGGTCCGCATGACGCCGCGGGCCAGGCAGCCAGAAGAGCAAGGCGCGGCTCAACGCCTACGAAGAAATGCTCCGGGAAGACGCACAGACAGCGCCGGAGAAGCTGGAGATCTATATTCCCGCCGGTCCGCGCCTGGGTGATGTGGTGGTCGAGGCCGACAACCTGACCAAGGGGTACGGCGATCGGCTGCTGATCGACAACCTGTCGTTCCGCCTGCCCCCGAACGGGATCGTCGGCGTCATCGGCGCCAACGGCGCAGGCAAAACCACCCTGTTCCGGATGATCACCGGACAGGAGCAACCCGACTCGGGCAGCCTGCGGCTGGGGGAAACGGTGAAGCTCGCCTACGTGGACCAGAGCCGGGACGAGTTGAACCCGGAAGACACGGTCTGGGAGGCGATCTCGGAAGGGGCCGACGATCATTGAACTGGGCAAGAAGCAGGTGCAGTCGCGCGCGTATGTTTCGTCGTTCAACTTCAAGGGCGCCGATCAGCAGAAAGAGGTCGGCAAGCTGTCCGGCGGCGAGCGCAACCGGGTGCACCTGGCCCGGATGCTGAAGTCCGGCGCCAACGTCCTGCTGCTGGACGAGCCGACCAACGACCTGGACGTGGACACGTTGCGGGCGCTGGAAGAGGCGCTTCTGGACTTCGCCGGCTGCGCAGTGGTAATCAGCCACGACCGCTGGTTCCTGGACCGCATCGCCACCCACATGCTGGCGTTCGAAGGGGACAGCGCGGTGCGTCTGGTTCGAGGGTAACTACCAGGATTACGAGGCGGACCGCAAGCGCCGCCTGGGCGCCGATGCCGACCAGCCCCACCGGATCAAATACCGGAAACTAACAAAATAAATGGGGGACTGTCCCCATTTTCCTCAGAGACTTGCCAAACTCCTCTCCCGATTGCATAACAGATCGACGGTAATATTCAGGAAAAGGAAGAATCTCGATGTTCTTTTTCGATCCGCTGTATCTGGTAATCATAGGTGTCGGCATGGTGTTGAGCCTCTGGGCCTCGGCCCGTGTAAAGGGCACCTTTGCCAAATTTTCAAAAGTACGTTCCGGCTCCGGCCTCACCGGCGCCCAGGTTGCGGGGCAGATCCTGCGCGAGAACAACATCCATGACGTGAAGATCGAGCCGATCCGGGGAAAGATGACCGACCATTACGATCCCCGCTCCCGGACCCTGCGCCTTTCCGAGCCGGTGTACGGTTCCGGAAGCCTGTCCGCCCTGGGTGTGGCGGCACACGAGGTCGGCCACGCCATACAGCACGCCGAAGGGTACGCCATGCTCGCCTTCCGGTCCTGGTGGGTCCCGGTGGCCAACCTGGGCTCCGGCCTGTCCATGATCGTGCTGATCATCGCCGCGGTGATGGGAGGGGCTCAGTCGGTCCTGGGTGCGAATCTTGCCCTTCTGGGCGTGGCCCTTTTCGCAACGACGACGGTGTTCACCCTGGTGACGCTGCCGGTAGAGTTCGACGCCAGCCGCAGGGCGCTGTTGAGCCTGGAACGGGGCGGCATCATGCCGGCCTCGGAACTGGCCGGAGCACGGAAAGTCTTGAACGCCGCCGGCATGACCTACGTCGCCGCGTTCATCACCTCGCTGCTGACCCTGCTGTACTGGGCGTACCGCCTTGGCCTGTTCGGAGGCCGCCGGTAATAAAAATGGGGACTGTCCCGTCAGGGACTGTCCCCATCTCACCGGCCCCTTGCCTATAAGAATTCAAATCAAAAGCGGAATGTCCCCAATTAAATTATGCGTTCTTCATGTATTGGGTGACTTGGTCCCAGTTGACGACGTTCCACCACGCTTCGATGAAGTCGGGGCGGCGGTTCTGGTAGTCCAGATAGTAGGCGTGCTCCCAGACGTCGATGGTCAACAGCGGGGTTGCGCCGTGCGACAGCGGCGTGTCCTCGTTGGAACTGCTGGTCAGATCCAGCTTACCGTCCTGGATGCTCAGCCAGGCCCAGCCGGAACCGAACTGGTTGGCCGCCGCGGCGGAGAACTTCTCCTTGAATGTGGCGAACGATCCAAAGGTTCCGTTGATCGCGTCGGCAAGCTCGCCGGCCGGCTCGCCGCCGCCGCCGGGCTTCATCACGGTCCAGAACATGCTGTGGTTGAAGTGCTGGCTGCCGTTGTTCCGCACCGCAGTGGCGAGCTTCGCCGGCACCTTGTCCAGGTTCCGGATAAGGTCATCAAGGGACATCGCCTCCAGGCCGGCGTTCCCGGAGAGGGCGGTGTTCAGCTTGGCGACGTAGGCGGCATGATGCTTGCCGTGGTGAACGGCGAAGGTTTTGGCGCTGATATGTGGCTCCAGCCCCTCGGGGGCGAACGGCAGATCGGGCAGTTGATGTGCCATGACGGGCTCCTTATGATGCAATCAGATTGAAGGATGTAATGCGGAAACTTAGATTCTATCATCTGCTGGGCGTTGCGCTGGTTCTGGACCGGCTGCAAACCGCCGGGGTTCCCCTCATCCAACCCAACAGGAAAAGACGGCAGAAACAGGTGCGGAATTAAAAGCGATCCGTCAAAGACCCCGACAACAAAGAAAACCCGACATATCAATCTAATTGGACGATCAGACCGATTAATAGCGCTTGACAGTGAGCCGGCCTCCCCGTACCTCAACAGCTGTGCAGGGGAGATTCCAGCCGCCCATCCGCACGGCGGCAAAGGAGACGGTCGGGCCAATGAAAGGACTGCTCTACAAAGTCTACTGTTACCGGGGATCGGACAAACTGATCTGGTATGAGGTAGAAGACTGCACCACCGGCGAGGGGGTCGCTTGGTCACCGGACCGCACCACCGCCATCCACAAAGCCGAGAAGATTGGATACCTGCTGCCGTCGCAAAATGATCCGGTCATCAAGTTCTACCGCGCCAAGGCGAGCTGACCGTCTGATACGATCTCCCGGTGAATCCCGTAAAAAAAGACTTGTTCCCGGCATGGTACGGCGAACTGGAATCCCGCCATCAAAAGGACCTAAAGTTCGCCGAGATCCGCCGCGCCCTGCAGGCGCTGTCCACCGTTTACGTGGAGCGCCGTGACCGCATAGCCCGGGGTTCCGCCCTGGACTCAGCCGGAAAGCGCGCCGCCTTCGCCCTGTTTTACGGGCCGTTGCATTTTCTGGCGGTCCGTCACGTTATCGAACAGCTCCGGCCCCTCAAGCCGTACCCGAAGCGGATCATAGATCTCGGTTGCGGCACCGGCGCCGCCGGGGCGGCCTGGGTGTCCACCGTCCGAGGCAAGCCGTCCATCCGCGGATACGACCTTCACCCCTGGGCGGTCAAGGAAGCGGGCTGGACCTACCGGGAGTTCGGCCTGGATCACACCGTCACCCGGCGGGACGTCGCCCGGGCGCCGATGCCGGGGAAGAAGGACGGTCTTCTGGCGGCCTGGGTGGTGAACGAACTGCGGCAGGAGACCCGGGACGGGCTGCTGCCCCGGCTGACGGCATCGGCGGAACAAGGGGCGGAGATCCTCATCGTGGAACCGGTGGCCAAACGGCCGGCGCCGTGGTGGGACGCATGGGCTGATCGGTTCCTCGATGCAGGGGGCCGCTCTGACCAATGGGAGTTCCATCCGGACATGCCCGAGTCGCTCCGACTGCTGGACCGGGCGGCGAAGCTGGACCACCGGCGGATGGCGCTCCGGACCATTTCCGCAAATATTGGTACGGGGACAGGCACCTAAACCGGGGTTTCGGGGACACCCTTGGTCAACGTCATCTCTTTCGTATTCAAGGGTGTCCCCGAAACCCCGGTTTAGGTGCCTGTCCCCGCAAAAAAACGAGCCGGCGGACTATCCGCCGGCCCGTACCGAAAGCCGACTGAGGGGGGCTCGAGTCGGCTCCGGCCCCACACAATCAGTAAACGCTCAAAACCGGGAAAGGTTTGCCGTTTCTTGTAAAAGAATTGCAAACAGTTCAAACGTCCAGGCCGATGCTCCGCATCAGTTCCAGGGCATTGCTCTTCCGCACAACCCCGGGACGTAGCCTGTAGTCAAACTCCATACGGCCTGCTTCCAGACTGTCCGCAAAGTGAACGTTGGCCGCCAGGTCGCCCAGATCGTCGGCCAGCTTCGCCAGAGCCAGGTCGTGGGTGGTCACCAGCCCCGCACCGCCCCGGTCCAGAAGGGACCTGATTACGCCGGCGGCCCCGATCGCCCGGTCGTGTGAGTTGGTGCCGGCCAGAATCTCGTCAATCAGGAACAATACCGGGATCTCCCGTTCCGTCCGTTCCATGATCTGGCGCAACCGTGTGATCTCGGCGTAAAACCGGGATGACCCTTCCTGCAGCGAGTCCTGGATCCGGAGGGTCGCCCCCACCGCCATCGGCGACAGTTTCAGGGAACAGGCCCGCACCGGCGCACCGGCCAGGGCCAGCACCACATTCACCCCGACGGTCCGGAGGAGGGTGCTTTTCCCGGACATATTGGAACCGCTAACCACCAGGAGCCGCAGGCCGTGGTCCAGGCGGACGTCGTTCCGGATGCACCGGCCGGCGGACAGCAGCGGGTGACCCAGTTCGGCGCCATCCAGCAGCACACCTCCTTCCACCAGCTCGGGGAACGGGTCCGCCGGGTGCTCGTACACATACCCGGCCAGGGAGGAGAGCGCTTCGAACTCCCCTACCGCGTCCAGCCACTTCGGGATGTCGCCGCCGTACCGCTGTCGCCAGGCCTCAATAGCAAAGGCGAACTGCGTGGACCACATCACCAGCAGGCCGAAAGGGGCGAACAACTGGTTGCGCATGCCGTTCAGCAGATCTGTCAGGCGGGCCAGCCGCCTGATGCGGCAGGACGGCGGCATGTCGTCGGTCCTGAGCTGTGACGAAAGTTCGCCCAGCCGCCCGGAAGTGAACCGCTCCCGTTCCATGCGGGTCAGGATGAGGGACAACAGTTCCAGGTCCCGTTCCGGGTCTTCCAGGGAGCCGGTCACCTGCCGCACGCCACGGCGCAACGACAGGGCCAGGATCGACTGCAGGGTCCACAGGACCAGGGCCGGCCAGGGGCCGGTGGAAAAAAACATCCAGCCGATGAGCGCCGCCAGCGACAGCAGCCCGGATACCATGGCGACGTATCGCAACCACAACCGTTTCTGAATCGGCGGCGCCGTCCCCCACTTTTTCATGGATGACGGGTGGATTGCGGCGTCCACCTCCTGTCCCAGGATGGACAGGTCTTCCCGCAGGTCCAGGTTGTTCTTCAACTCCGCCGCCGCCGCCTGCCGACCGGCGATGGTTACCGAATCGGCCGGCGCCAGGAGCCAGGACGCCAGGGTCTCCTCTCCGGAACGGGTCCGGGCCAGGCTCAGCAGCTGAAACACCGACCCCTCCCCGAACAGGTCCAGGTCGGCGGCATAGGGATGGTCGTTGTCCAGGAACCTGTCGCCCCGGGAACCGGCTCCGATCCAGTCATCGTCAATCCGACCCAGGGACCGGACGTAGAACTCCACCGCCCTCTCCGCCCTGCGGCGACCGTCCAGTACCCGTCCATGGACAATCCACAGAACCAGGAAAGCGGCCGCCGGCAACACCAGCCACCAATACGACACCGCCTCCAGCCTGAAGGCAAGCAACGCCGTGGCGACAGCGGCCATCGCCACCAGCAGGCGACCCAGCGCAACTCGACGGTCCTGCCGGTCACGGTCCTGCACCGCCCGGCGTCGCAGCGCCAGGCGGCGTTCGTATTCCGGCCGCGGCCCGGCGCCTGCCATTACAGCCCGAGGACGTCCGCGCCCTGGTTGGAAGACGATGTCCTTGGGGATATCGGTCTCTTCCAGCCGGGCCAGGTCGGCAGCCAGAGCCTCGCCGATGCTCCCGGCCTGAGGCAGGTACTCCGAAGCGCCGGCGTAGTCGCCGTCACCCTGCAGGGTCAGGATCTTTCCGGCCAGGGCCATAACCGCTTCCTGCATCTTCTCGAAATCAACCCGATAGGTGCCGGTGGCGTCGTCCCGGTTGAACGCCCCCATCGCTTGGAAAAAAGCGAACTGGGCCATGTTCGCACGGCCGTGGGCGGAGGCGGATCCGAACCGGCTGGACCGGAAGATGCCGGCCATGTAGGTCACGTAGTTGTCCAGGAGCTCATCATCTTCCAGCTCACCCATTTCCTGCAGTTTCGTGACCATGTACAGCCCAAGTACGTCCGCCTTGCCTTCCTCGAGAGCACTGGCCTGGTCCTTCATCGCTTCCCGGACCGTGCCGTTGCCGTTGAGGGTGTTCTTGATCCCCAGCCCGTGGGCGACCTCGTGGAACATGACGTTCTCGAAGAACGCCTCGAACCGGATGTGGTCCCGCTGGTCTTCGGCTATGAGAAACTCGCTGATTGGAAGCAGGATCATGTCGAACTTGGCCTTCATGGCGTTCTTCAGCTGCAGCCGGCGGGTGCCTTTCTGCAGTTGGACCTGTTCATCGTTGGGCAGGTTGATGGCGATGGTCTTGGAGCCGGCGTTGCAGTGCCCTGCGTAGAACAGCACCTCGTAGGCGTTCAGGTCCGAGTCGGACCCCGGCCTCTCCGCCTTGTACTCCGGCGGCACCGGCAGCCCTTTCTGCAGTTCGGGAAGCAGCGCCGCGAAATGGGCCAGCTTTTTGCTCCAGTCCTTGTCCTTC
The DNA here is from genome assembly GCA_963790785.1 of Candidatus Polarisedimenticolaceae bacterium. Classification (GTDB taxonomy): domain Bacteria; phylum Acidobacteriota; class Polarisedimenticolia; order Polarisedimenticolales; family Polarisedimenticolaceae; genus Polarisedimenticola. The sequence goes on along the minus strand of CAWBPP010000015.1, from coordinate 300,144 downwards.
AACAGCACGTACGCTTCGTGGGCCGCCTTGTAGCCGTACAGCTCGTCTTCATAGGTTTCGATGGGACCGATGACGATATCCAGCGTGTTGTCCTTCATATCCAGCCAGGCCAGATCGCTCGCCATGTAGTCATCGGCCAGAAGCGCCTCGGCCCGCAGGTGCAGGTAGCCTGCAAACTCCGGATCCTCGGCCAGCGCAGCGGCTTCCTTCAGCTTCGCCGCGGCCAGTTCGGTCTGCGGCCGGAAGGCGTCATGGAACCGGACCGGCGTCAGGCCACCGTCCTCGTTCCTGCGCACCACCGAATAGAGGCTGCGCAGGCCGATATCCGACGGCAACGCCGCCTCGAACTCTGCCTTTGTCATGTCCGCCGGGTAGAATCCGGCCCCTTTCGGCTTCTCCCCCACTCCGTCCACGAACGAGGCATGGCCGTTCAACCGGTCCCACGGACCGTAGTTTATGTCGGCGAACCGGCGGATCGACGGGTCGGTGAGGGAGTTCAGCAGCTCGTCCCGCTCACCGTACGCCTCCAACCAGAAGATCTCGTCCATCGCCTCCGCAGCCTCAATGAGCAACGGGATCATCTTCTTCTGGTTCCCGGTTAACCCCGAAAGATCGGCAGTCAACTCCAGAACGGCGTACTTGGCCACTTCCGACGCCATCGCCCCTTCCAGCTTCTGCCCATCCGGTTCGGCCACATCGCCGCCGGACCGGCAAGCCAGGGTCAGGCCGGTCATAACCAGAAGCAGCATCACGGTCAGCAGTTTCGAATTCATGGGAGTTCCTCCGGTTGTCCTTCGTGCGTAGGGCAACCATCGTAACCGAACCGCGCTTTTCCCTCCATCCTGACTTTAAATAAGGCAAGATGCTGAAATCCGGACGACTATTTCCGGCTTCATTCGTTTCACAGGTTCTGGAGGGCATTAATAATGATCCGATCGGCAACGACGGCAATAATCCTGTTCGGAATCCTGGCGCTCGGACCGGCGGCCACCGCCACAGAGATCGATATCCGGGGCAAGGTGCTGGGGGTGGACGGCCTACCCTACCCCGAGGCCACCGTCTCCCTGCACCCTGCGGTATCCCGGTATCAACAGGTAGCCGTCTGGCTCGGCGACAGCGCACCGGAACCTGAAACCACCGCAATGACCGGACGTTCCGGGGAGTACCGCTTGACGGCGCCATCCGCCGGCCACTGGATCGTGAAGGTGGAAGCGGCCGGCGCCGTAACCCGGGTGTATGACCTCACGCCACTGGTGGAACCGGTGGTTCTGAATACGGTCCGCCTCGATGCGGACACCGGCCTGAAGGTGCAGGTCACCGGCCGGGAGGGCAAGCCGCTGCCCCACGCCCTGGTCCGGCTGTACGACGACGCTGATCCTAGGATGCGCTTTTCTCGTGGCGCTGACTGGCGGACAGAAGTATTTGCAGGGATCACAGCGGATGACGGGTCGATCAGGTTGCCCCGAGCCGACGGCCACCGCCGTGAACTGGCGGTTTCCGCCGCCGGCCATGTTGTATACAAACGGACCACCGGACCCGGCACCGGCATGACCGCCGCCCTGAAACCGGGGACCGCCCGGTCGATCCAGGTTGTGGAGGAGAAGTCCGGCAAGCCGGTTGCGGTATCCTCCGCCATGGTGCTGGATGCCGAAACCGGCCAGCCGCTGGGGCTCACCGATGACGACGGCCGGCTGACCGTGACGGTGACAGGGAAGGGACGTCTTAAGCTCTCTGCGGTGACCGGCGATGGGCGCCGGGTCACCTCCGACCGCACCACCCTCACACTGCCCCGGCTGGAAGCTATGGTCGGCCGTCTCATCGACTCCTCCACCCGGGCCGGCATCCCCGGCGGCCTGGTCTGGCTGCAAGGACAAGCCTGGGAGGCGGCCACCACCGACCGGGCCGGTGGTTTTGTGCTGCAGGCGACCCTGGGGAACACCGGTCGGGTGGTGGCCGACGCCACCGGTTACCTGCAGTCCGGCGATACCCGGTTTCGCTTCGCCGGCGACGGCCGGCCCGGCCCGATCATCGCCCTGGTCCCGGCGGCGGCCATTGAGGGCACGGTGGTCGGCCCGGACGGACGGAACGTGGCCGAAGCGTCGGTGGGAACCCGGGTCCGCCGCAACCACCCGGGCATGATGCGGATCGAGATCGGCGGTTCGCCGGCCCCGAAGGCGCTAACCGACGAACATGGCCGCTACCGCATTTCCAAAGTGGACACTTCCAACAATTACGACGTCACCGCATCGGCCGAAGGTTTCATCAAGGGCAAGACGGCGGTCATCGATCTCACGCCGGGCCGGACCCGTACCGACGTCCGGATCGATCTGGATCGGGGGGTCCTGGTCGCCGGCGCCGTACAGGACGAAGCCGGGTCTCCGGTAGCGGACGCCCTGGTCTCCCTAACGCCGGCCGCCGGCCGGAGGACCGGTGGAATGATGATCATCGATGGCGACGGTCCGGCAACCGTCGAGGGCACCACCGGCGAAGACGGCCGGTTCACCCTCACCGGCCTCCCGGCCGGCAGCGTCGAGATCCGGATCAGCCGCAAGGGGTTCGCCGGACTGCGGAAGGACGGCATCGACCTGGCCGCCGGGCCGGACGGCTCGGATCTCGGCCTGTTCACCCTCTCCCCCGGCGGGACGGTGCAGGGACTGGTCCTGGACCCAGGCGGGATGCCGGTGGGAGGCGCCGAAGTCCGGGTAGCGGAGGGCGGAGGTGGCATGGCGATGGTAATGATGGGCGGCAGCCCGCCGTCGGACAGCGGTCCGGACGGGATCACCGGTCCCGACGGCTGGTTCACCCTGGAAGACCAGCCGCTCACCGGAAAAATCAACCTGAACGTAACCCGGTCCGGCTTCCTGCAAGGCAGCGCGGCGGTGCCGGAAGTGCCGAACCTGGAGCCGGTGACCATCACCCTGGAGCATTCCCTCACCTTCAGCGGCGTGGTGCTGGATGGCGACGGGGAACCTGTGCCCCGGGCCGATCTGAACCTGACCCGCTCCATGACCAGCGGCGGCGGCGGCATGATGATGAAGATGATGATGGTGGAGGGGGCCGTTGCCGACGACCTGGGGCGGTTCGAGTACGACGGGCTGGAGCCGGGAAAAATCTCCATCTCCGGATCGGCTCCCGGCTTCCAGGAGACGAAGATCGACGGCATCGAAATGGTCAAGGGCGAAGACCTGACCGGGTTCGAGCTGCCGCTGACGCCGGGGGCGGTGCTGGTCGGCCGGGTCCTGGCGCCTGACGGCCAACCGGCCATCGATGCGGCGGTGGGGATCGTTCAGGACGGCGGCGAGCCCCGCTTCGGACAGGGTCCGGGCATGACCAAATCCGACGGCGGCGGGAACTACCGGCTGGAAAACCTGCCGCCGGGACCGGTCTCCATCGAGGCGACCCACAACAGCTACGTTCGCACCGTCCGGGACATGGAGGCAGCGGAAGGGATCAACAGCCTGGACCTGCAGTTCGAAGGGGGGCAAGAGGTCAGAGGCATGGTCACCGGACCTGACGGCGCGCCGGTCCCCGGAGCCTCGGTGCGGCTCGATTCCGCCGGACGGGGCTGGGGCGGACCCCAGGCCGACGCCGGCGCCGACGGCAGTTTCGTTCTGGAAGGTGTGTCCGACGGACAGTACACGCTGGTGGCCGGCGCCGAAGGGTACGCTCCACCGGCGGAGAAGGTGCCGGTGCAGGTGGCCGGAGAGCCGGTAACCGGCCTCACGGTTCAGCTCCAGGCTACCGCCGTCATCACCGGAGCCGTCACCGGACTGGACCCGTCGGATTACCCGGAAGTTGAGGTCAGAGCGCACAGCGGCAACCAGTTCGGCGACTCCCGGGTCGACTCCCGGGGCCGCTACCGGATCGAGGGGCTGGGAGCCGGCTCCTACAGCATAACCGGGATGGTGGGCCGCTCCGGCAACCAGGCCCGGGCCGATGCGGTGCTGGAGCCGGGACAGCAGGAGGCGGTGGCCGATCTCACATTCGGTGAGGGGGTGACCCTGTCCGGCAAGGCGTTTCTGGGCGAACAACCGTTCACTTCCGCCATGGTGGGGGCCACCGGAACCGACGTCGCCCACGCCGGCTGGGGGGAGACCGAGGCCGACGGCTCGTTCCGGCTCAGCGGTCTGAAGCCGGGGAACTACAAGGTCGAGATCAGGCAGTGGAAGACCGGCATCTCCTATGAAGAGAACGTGGAGATCAGTTCCAGCCGGGAGATCGAACTGCGGATCCCCACCGCAGTGGTCAGCGGCACGGTGGTGGATTCCGCCGACCGCCGCGCCCTGTCCGGGGTGCGGGTCTCCCTGGCGCCGCCGGACGGCTCGGTGGAGACCTTTTTCGGCGACCATTCGGCGGTCACCGACCTGAACGGCCGGTTCGCCGTGGGGAACGTGGCCAGCGGGTCCTGGACGGTCTGGGCTTCCAAGAAGGGATACGCCACCAGCAGCAGGGAGATCACCCTCCAGATGAGCAGCGACCGGGACGACGTCCGGATAGAGCTGGATCCGACGGAAGGGCTGTCCCTGGAGGTGCGGTTCCCCACCGGCGCCATCCCGGACTCGATCCGGGCGGCTGTGCTGGACCCGGCCGGCCGCACGGTGAACAGCGGCAGCTACGCCACCGGCGAGAACGGCAGCGTGCGCCTCTCCAGCGTCCCCCGCGGGACCTGGGACGTGGTGCTGTATGCGCCGGGCGCCGGAGTGCTGGCGTTCCGGGCCGATGCGCCGGGCGGACCGGTTCCGGTAATCCTGCCACGCCCCACGGCCTTGACGGTGCGGGTGCCGGAACTGGCCGGGTCGGACAGTGCCGCCACCCTGACCCTCACCGACAGCTCGGGGCTGCCGTTCCGCTCTCTCGAATGGTATGGCGATCCGGTGGCCCAGTGGAACCTGCGGGACGGTGTGTGGTCGTCCGCGATCCTGCCCCCGGGCACCTGGAACGTAACCGTGCGGGCCGCTGACGGCCGCACATGGCAGGGGTCCGGGAGCACCGGCGACAGCGGGCCGGCGGAGATCATCCTGGACTAACGAACGTCAGTCGGACCAGGTCCGGATCAGGGCATCAATTTCCCCCTCGGCATCCAGCCAGTGCCGGCGGTCGGCCTCGGGAGATTGGGGTCCGCTGTTGATCGCCCGGTAGTACGCGCACTCGGCGACCATGCGATGGCGCTCCTCGGCGGAGACCGGCATTCGCATTTTGGGAGTCCTGGGAGATGTGACTTTCTTTACCACTTTCTTCGCTACGGCCTTCTTCACGGTTTTCTTCGCCGCTTTCTTCGCTACCTTTTTCCTGGCTGTTTTCTTCTTTGCCTGCGCCACGTCGGGTCTCCTTCCTCTGCGAACAGGACGGCAGTATAGACCAACTTTGTACCTGGAATGTAAAACCGGCCCCGGTCCGGTAAACCGTTGGTAAAACGTGATCCCGAGAGAACCATTTGCCGGTTTCGCGCGTTATAGTCCATGTGAGACGGAAGGAATCATGATGCATCGGAACATTACCAGCGTGGCGACTGACCGGAGGACGGCCCGTCCGATTTTTCGTTCATTCCTCGACGGCATCATTCTTCTAGCCTTAATCGCCATCCTCCTGACGGTGCAGGTCACCCCGGTGAATGATATGGCGGCGACGGAGTCTGAAGCCGGCGCCCAGCCGGTCCGGGCGTCCCTGCTGCCCAGCATCATTTCCGTAGCAGACCCGGCGGTGCCGAGGCCGGAAGTCTAGCCTGGCGGAAGAACCCGGTTCAGCCAGTTCCCGATATCCTCAAGTTCCGCCGGGCAGACCTCGTGCATCATCGGGTAGGACTGCCAGAGCACCTCAACTCCCAGTTCAATCAATCTGTCACGAGCCGCCTCTCCCCTGTCCAGGGGAACCATCGGGTCCCGGGTGCCGTGAGCCTGGAACAGTGGTGTGTCCCGATTGGCCTCGCCAAGCTCCTTCTCCAGGGAGTCCTCGCAAACCAGGTAGGAGGACAGCGCCATGATGCCGGCCAGCTTTTCCGGGTAGCGCAGCCCCAGATGCAGGGCGATGGCGCCGCCCTGGGAGAACCCGGCCAGGACGATCCTGGCGGTGGGGATTCCCCGGCGGTTTTCCCGTCGGATCAACGCCGCCACCTGCTCCGCCGAACGGCGCACACCGGCCTCGTCGTGGCGTTTCCTGAGGTCGGCCGCGGTGATGTCGTACCAGGCCGGCATCACCATGCCCCAGTTGATGCTCACCGGGATCCGGGGCGCATGAGGGAACACAAACCGGACCCCGGACGACTCCGGAATCCGGAGGTGCGGCACGATCGGCTCGAAATCGTGCCCGTCGGCCCCGAGACCGTGGAGCCAGACGACGGAGAAACGGACCGGTCCGGACGGTTCCACCTCGACGCAGGAAAGCAGTTCGTTGTCCATGGCGGAGCAAAATATCACAGTCCGTGTATCCTGTTCCTCCCATGCCGAACCTGGACCCAACCTGGACCGGATACGCCCTGCTGTTCCTGGCCGGCCTGACTGCCGGGGTTCTGAATGTCCTGGCCGGCGGCGGCTCCTTCCTGACCCTGCCGATCCTGATCTTCCTGGGCCTTCCGGCCACGGTGGCCAACGGAACCAACCGGGTCGGCATCCTGCTGCAGAACGTGGCGGCCACCGGGTCGTTCCACCGCAAGGGGGTGCTGGACTACCGGTTCACCTTGCGGGTGGCCGCGCCGGCGCTGATCGGTGCTGCCATCGGCACCCTGGTCGCCCTCCAGACCGGGGAGGCCAGCTTCCGCCGTATCCTGGCGACTCTGATGATCGCCATCACTCTCTGGACACTGTGGAACCCGGGCGGCCGGCGGAGGGAGAACCGGGGAGGCTCCGGCTCCTCCGCCCTGATGGCTGCCGGCTTCTTCCTGGTCGGCCTGTACGGCGGGTTCGTGCAGGCCGGTGTCGGGTTCCTGATCCTGGCGCTGACCACCCTGGCGGGATTCGACCTGGTCCGGGGCAACGCGATCAAGGTCCTGCTGGTACTGCTGTTCACCGTCGTCTCCCTGGGGATCTTCGCCTGGCACGGAAAGGTGGCCTGGATCCCGGGGCTGGTGCTGGCCGCCGGCACGGTTCTGGGCGGCCTGGCAGGGGTCCGGCTCACCATCCTGAAAGGGCACGCCTGGATAAGGGGGGTGGTGACGGTGGTGATAATCCTGATGGCGGTCCGATTGTGGGCAACTTCATAGCAATTGCGGCGAACCATTCAACCGGGGGGAACGACACATGACGGATTCTAAACGGGACGTGGTCGGCATCGGGAACGCCATCGTGGATGTCCTGGTGGAGGTGGACCACCGGTTCCTGGAGGCGCAGGGACTGACCAGGGGGACCATGGCCCTTATAGACGCCGGTCAGGCCCTGGAACTGTACCGCAAGCTAGACGACCATCTGGAGCAGTCCGGCGGTTCCGCAGCCAATACCATGGCCGGGATCGCCTCCCTGGGCGGCTCCGCCGGCTTCATCGGCCGGGTCCGGGATGATCAACTGGGGCACTCCTTCGCGAGGGATATCCGGAAGGTCGGCGTGGAGTACACCACACCTCCGGCAAAAGACGGCCCCAGCACCGGGCGCTGCATCGTACTGGTGACCCCCGACGGCGAACGGACCATGCAAACCTATCTTGGAGCCTGCGCCGCCCTGTCCATGGACGACCTGGACGAGGCGATGATCGCCGGCTCGTCGGTTACGTATCTCGAAGGGTACCTGTGGGATCCGCCGGAGGCGAAGGCGGCGTTTCTGGCAGCCGCCGCCATGGCCCACGACGCCGGCCGGAAGGTCTCCCTGTCCCTGTCCGATCCGTTCTGCGTCCACCGCCATCGGGAAGAGTTCCAGTCCCTGGTGGACGATCATGTGGACATCCTGTTCGGCAACGAGAGCGAAATACTGTCGCTGTACGAAACCGAAGATCTGGAAGCGGCTCTTGGAACGGTGGGAGGCAGTTGCGAGCTCGCGGCGGTGACCCTGGGCGCTGACGGCGCGGCGGTGGTAACAGGGAAGGAAGTCCGACGGATTCCTGCCCTGCCGATAGAAAAGGTGGTGGATACCACAGGCGCCGGCGATCTGTTCGCCGCCGGATTCCTGTATGGCGCCACCCACGGGGCAAATCCGGCAGAGTCGGCCAGAATCGGCGGCGCCTGCGCCACAGCGGTGATCTCACAGTTCGGCGCCCGGCCGAAGGAGAAGCTGTCGGACCTGCTCTAGCCGGCCTTCTCCAGCACCGCCACGTACTGCGGCCCGGATGACGGGATGGTCCTGGTGACCTCCCAACCGGTCCCTGCCACGATCTCCTGCATCTCCTTGGGGGAGACCATGAGGTAATCGAACCAGGGGGTGGCGTGTCTCTGGTACCGCAACCGGATGCGGGCCTGACCGGGCATCCGCCCCTTCTTCCGGTTCCGCGCGTGGTACTGCTCATGGACTTCATCACCTGAAGCGTACGGGTCCAGGGTCTCGGCGATGATCCTCGCCTCGGTGCCGGTCATGCCGGCCATCTTCTTGAGCAGCCATGAGGCTCTTCTGGGTCCGGCGAGAAGACCGAGGTTGTTCCCCATCATCAGGATGGTGTCGAACCCGCCCAGGAAGCGGCTCAGGCCGGTGATCGACAGTACCTGCGCCTTTTCGAGCCCGCGCTCCCGGCAGACCTCCACCGCGCCGGGGGACGAATCGATACCAACCACGTCATGCCCGCGATGTTGCAGGTAGAGGGCGTGCCTCCCCGCCCCACAGCCGACATCCAGTACCCGGCCCCTGACATACCGCAGGGCGGTGCGCTGGTGGGACGGCCACTTGCGAACGGTATCGAAATAGGTGGCGATATCCAGGGACGAGTCGACGTACCCGTCGTCCCGCTCCACCATGACCTGGGCAAACCGGCCGGCAATATGGTCCTTGAGGGCCGCTCCGAACGGATCTCACCATGGCGTCGTCTTTGGCCATGGCCCGAGTTTACACCGTTCCGGTCACCTCGAGACCACAAGCTCGCGCAGCGATGGACAAGGTCCGGTCATGGGTCGCCATGATCAGGTCGGCCCTTTTCTGCTCCCGCCACAGCAGGGCGGTGGAAAGGTGGATGGCGTCCAGCGTTCCCAGTGTGGCAGGCAGCGGCTGGGAAGCCCGGGAGAGCACCGTTCCAGCCAGTATCTACCACTTCCATCTCTTCAAGAATCCTGAAGACCGCCTCCCTTCGCAAGGCCAGTTCCTCGCCGGAGATGTTCCCCCGAAGCCGGAGCCGGTCCAGTGTCCGCAGACACTCCACCTCCACCAGGCCGCTGGCAACGCCGATCTCCACAGCATTCCAGCGCTCCAGCCGGTCCGGCTGGCCCAGAACGACCCGTAGCAGCACGGAAGAATCGAGGTAGGCGATCATCGCTCTTTCTGCCGCTCCTCTTTCAAAAGCTCGACGATGTCGAACTCCAGCCGGAGCGGTGGAGGGAGTGGGACGCTCTGGATCGATGGGTGTCTCCGCATCGGGTGCCGGATCCTGATCATGCCGGCTCCCTCATCGAGAGGGACCAGCCGGGCCACCGGTGTGCTGCGATCCAGGACGGTCAGCTCGTGTCCGGACCGGACATGCCGGAGATACTCGCTGAGTTTCGCCTTGAGTTCGGCGATATTCACGCTGCGCATAGTCATATCATAGTCACTTATAGTCATTTTGTCTATCCGGAATTCGACGAAAAACGCTTTTTAGGCTATAGTAGGTCAAAATATTTTTATGTGACCCCCAAACCGGAGATTTTCAATATGTCAAACTGCCGTACTGTTCCTTTCCTTCTGATCACAGCCCTTATCCTCAGCGCACTCCCCACCCTTTCCGGCGAAGGCGACCGGCTGCAACGGGCCCTGGAATGGCCCAAGGTCGATCTGACGAACTACGAGGCGGTGTACATCGAGGACATCCGGGTTACCGACCCGATGGGGCCGGAGCGCAAGATCCAGGATCTGGTACAGACGGTCCCGAAGCGAATGGCCAATTTCATCGCGTTCTCCATGGACCAGGACCTGTTCCCCGAGGTGGAACGGCGCACTGCAGAGGCGGGAGAGAACGGGCTGATCGTCCGGGTGGAACTGCCGCAGTACAAGCCCGGCTCGGCTGCAGCCCGCTTCATGCTGGTCGGCACCGGCGCCGCCCACCTGAACATCAAGGTGACCCTTCTGGACGCCGGTTCCGGGGCCGAACTGACCTCATTCTCCGAGGAACGAACATTTGCCTGGGGCGGCCTGTACGGCAGCTCCCGGGGGATCACCCTGATGGAAGAGAACGCCGCCAAGGAGATCGCCGCATGGCTCGCCCTCGGCAAGGGTGAAGATCCGGACTCGCTAGTGAAGAAGATGCGTTACGTCGCCCTGCAGGGACCGCCGGAAGCCCCGCACGGAACGATCTATATCCTGAGGCCCCAGGCGATGGTAGGCGCCGCGGCCAGGTTCCGGGTCGGCATCAACGATCTCACTATCGGCGAATCCAAGCGCAAACGGTATTACGTTATCTACGCCCCTCCCGGCGATCACCAGGTCTGGTACGGCAGCGACAAGAAGAAAAGGCCCAAACCGGTCACGGTGGAGGCCGGCGGCACATACTACTTCACGGCGATGGGGATGAAACCGATGCCGGCGAAGAAGGGCGAGAACAAGCTCAAGGAATGCAAACTGGCGAGGGAGATCGATCTGACCCGGTTCGAGTGAGGGTGGTTACTCCCCCGCTTCGCGGTTGGAGACGAGGATAACGTCCAGATCGCACCCGGGGTTCCCATGCACCGCCCGGTACCCGGCCTCAATCTCTGTGACAACGTCCTGGTACGGTGTCTCCGGATCCGGATGAACAATGATCCGGATCTTTCCCGGAACGCCATGGATCTCCTGGCGGGAACATAACCTGGCGACCTCATCGTCAAGATCCGGCAATCCGGCGGGAAGAGCCTGGTCGAAATCCGGGTCGAGGAGAACGACGCCGTTCACGCCGATCAGCTGGGCCCCTGCGCGATAGCTTTCCATAATTTCGCTGGTGTAGGCGTATTCCTGGTTCCGGAACGGCACGCCGCTCGTCGAGCTAAAGAAGGCACCGGTCGATATGTAACAAATGAGAAGCATGAGGCCGGCCCACCAGAACACACCGAACATAATCCAGGAGACGTACCCCAGGGAGAAGTGGGTCCGCGAAGCCTCGATGTTCCGGAACCGGTCAGACAGGCGCCGGGTGGTCAGAACCGGGAATACCCGCGGCACATAGTTATGATCCAGAGCATTTTCAATTCTCCGAAAGTGGGAGAACCGCGGATCCCATCGATTTCCCGGAAGGCGCATCTACTCTGAGTCCTCAAACTACATACCGACCGCTTCTCACCTTAACGTCCGGAGGCGATGCCGGTACGCTCGAAATGCTCATAACCTTCCTGCAGGTTCTCCCAAAATTCCCTCCACTTCGAACGCCGGTGCTTCTCCATGTTCTCACCTGTCATCCGAAACGGAAACACATGAACCCGGAAGAACGGCTGACCGTTCCGGAATGCGCCGTCGGCCATGGCGTAGATCTCCTCGATCCGGCGGTCGGTCATGGCGTAGCAACCGATGGACACACAGTTGCCGTGGACCATCAGGGCGGATCCGGTCCTGCCGTGGTAGCGGTCGTATGCGTTGGGAAAACCGAGGTTGAACGACAGGTGGAACCGGCTGGCCGGGTTCATCCGTCCGGGAGTTACGAAGTAGAACCCCTCCGGGCTCTGGCGGTCCCCTGTCTTGAGCTTCGGACCGAGCCGGCCGGAAAAGGTGCAGATATCATACGTTTCGAACAGATCGAACCGATCGCCGTTCTTGACCCAAAGCTCCAACTCCTCCGTCTCCTTGAAGATACGGATAAAGATCGGAACGCCGTATTCCAGCTTCATCGCCTCCAGCCTCTCCGTGAGCGCCGGCAGAACCCGGGCGATCGCTTTATCGGATCGAGCAGTGAACGGCACATCGACGGCGAGCGGCACTGCAAGCAGGCAGGCCAGAAGTCCTATCGCTCCAGATGGGACCATCATGGTCATACTCCCTGACGTACTGTAATTAGGATATCAGGGCAGTGGCGGAGGCGGCCTTCATTCCCGATATTACCGCCGATCCGCAAACCTTCCCGCCGCCTCGAGCCACGCCTCCCGCACTTCCCGGTCCAGAAGGTGGCTGGGGCGGACGTTCTTGAGGGCGGCCAGCATCACCTGGCGGATGTCGGGGGTTTCCTTTTCGAGCATGTCGAGGAGGGCGGAGACTCTCTTGCGCTTGAGGTCGGTCTGGGCCCCGCACAGATTGCAGGGCAGGATCGGGAAGCTCATGAGGGCGGCGTACTCGGCGATCTCTTTCTCGCCGCATTCGATCAGGGGGCGGATCACCTCGAACCGGCCGTCGTTGGTGGTGTACTTCGCCGGCATCCCCTGCAGGCGCCCGGAGTAGAACAGGTTCATCAGAAGTGTTTCGAGAGCGTCTTCCCGGTGATGGCCCAGAGCGATCTTGTTGCAGCCGAGTTTTTCGGCGGCGGTGTAGAGGATCCCCCTTCGGAGTCTTGAGCAGAGACTGCAGGAGGTTCCTCCGGTCTTCATTTCGGCGGCCACGGCGGTGTACGTGTCTTCTCTGAGGATCCTGTGTGGGATGCCGGACTTCTCCAGCCAGGATTGCAAAGATGCGCCGTCGTACCCCGGCTGGGACTGGTCCAGGTGGACGGCTGTAATATTGAAGGAGATCGGAGCCTTTTTCCTGGCTCTGTGAATCAGATCGAGGAGAGTGAAGCTGTCCTTTCCACCGGAGACGGCCACCATCAGGTGGTCGCCTTCCTCCATCAGGCCGTCTGCGGTCACGGTTCGTAACATAACCCCGGACAAGGACTTACGGAGACTTTCCAGTTTCTTCTCCGGATCGATCCGGGCTGTGCGTGACTCCGACATAGGTTCAGTTTACAGTAGGCAGCATGTCCTACCCGATCCACCACAAACTGGATGCGACCAAACTGCCTGACGGGTGCGTGCTTGCCGACGCCACCGCTTTTTCCGTCGATACCCTGGCCGACCTGTTCACCAGGTCGTTCGAAGGGTACATGGTGCCGATCCGCATGACCGCAGAGGCGCTGTCGAGGATGATCCGGGTCGAGTCGGTGGATCTGGCCGCCAGCCGGGTGGTTTTGCACCACGGCGAACCGGCCGGATTTATCCTGATCAACTCCCGGGGCAAGACCCGTCGCGTCGGTTCCATGGGGGTCGCTTCCGAGCTCCGCGGCAAGGGCATCGGCCATCATCTGATGGACCATGTCATCGCCGATGCCCGGGAGAACACGGTTTCTCAGGATGAGGCTCGAGGTCATCGAAACCAACGAACGGGCCCGCACCCTGTACCAGCACCTCGGGTTCTATGACCAGAGGACGCTGGTCGGGTATGAGCGCAGGCCGGGCCGCCCGCCTCTGGTGGCGGACGACATGCTGCAGGAACTGGACCCGCGGGAGCTGGCCAAGGTCATGGAATACGAGAGTCCCCCCGATCTGCCCTGGCAGCTGTCCGCCATGAGCGTGGTGGGGTACACCCCGCCGTCGGTGGCTTACCGGCTCAGTGACAAGGCGTACGCACTTGTGGCCGACGTCAAGAACCACACCGTGGTCCTGCTGGTCCTGGTAGTGCTCCATGCCCTCCGCAGACAGGGCTGGGGACGGAGGATGGTGGACGCCCTGGTGCGCAGGCATCCGGTCTGCACGCTGAAGATTCCCCCCAGAGTGCCGGAAAACCTGGCCCAGGAATTCTTCCGTCACGCCGGATTCGAGACCATGAAGCTGACCCAGAAGGAGATGGTCCTGGACCTGGACTAACGGCTCTCCGGGGACCAGCGGTAGATCGCAAGCTCCAGGGTTTCGTTCTCGAAATCGACCCCCTCCTGCTCCAGGAGACCCTGCTGCAGACCCGGCGGCATATCCGGCCGACGGTTGGTGCTGCAACCTCCCGAACCGTTCACCACGCGCTGCCATGGAACGTCCTCAGGGGCCCGGCTCATCGCCCAGCCGACGGCGGCCGGGGACAGAGTCGCCTCCAGCATCATAGAGATCTGGCCGTAGGTCATCACTCGCCCTTTCGGGATTTTTCGCACCAGGTCGTAGACCTGTTCGAAAGCCGGCTTCGCCTTTCCCCGGACGTCGCCGTGGACTCTTTTACCCCTGGTTGGTCCCTTCATCATGCTGCGCTCCTCTGCAGAGGCGTGTATTATCCGCTATCCGTCATCATTGTGGGTCTATGCCGTTGCGATCAGTCCTCCACCACCCTGTCGTTTTCCTCACGGTTCTGGCCTTGTCTCCCGGTCTCGCCGCAGCTGAGGATGACCTCATTATCCCAAGGCTGGAAAGCGCGCCTGCTCTTCACGACTTCCTCTCCATGGCGCCGGCGCCGGAGTTCGCCTCCATGGCCCGGGTCGACGGCGGCTTCATCCAGCGCGATCCGGTGGACGGTGACCCGGCCAGCCAGCACACCGACGTCTACCTGGGGTACGACGACCTGAACCTGTACGTCGTGTTCGTCGCCTTCGACGACGAACCGGACAGGATCCGGGCCCACCTGAACCGGCGGGAGAACGTTGAGGGTGAGGATATCGTCGAGATCCAGATCGACACCTTCCTGGACCACAGGCAGGCCTATACGTTTATCGTGAATCCGCTGGGAGTCCAGGCCGACGCCATCTGGAAGGAAGGGGCCGACTTCGACTGGTCGTTCGATACCGTGTGGCAGTCCCGGGGGCAGATCACCGACCGGGGGTACGTGGCCTGGTTCGCCATCCCGTTCAAGTCGTTGCGTTTCCCCGACACCGACCAGCAGCGCTGGGGGTTCCTCCTGGTCCGGGACATCCCCCGGAGCAACGAGTCGTCTTTCTACCCCCGGATGACCCGGCAGGTGCAGAGCCGCCTCGCCCAGGAAGGGATCATGGGCGGTATCCGCGGGATCTCGCCGGCAAGAAACGCCCAGATCAACCCGTACGTCACCGGGCGGAGCTTCCGGCTGGCCGATGCGGACAACACCGTCACCGGCGACTTCGTCCGGGATCAGGAATTCGACGGCGGCCTGGACGCCAAAATGGTGTTCAAGGATGCGCTGGTCCTGGACCTAACGGCCAACCCGGACTTCAGCCAGGTGGAATCGGACGATCCCCAGATCACCGTCAACGAACGGTTCGAGCTGTACTTCCCGGAAAAGCGGCCGTTCTTTCTGGAGAACGCAGACTACTTCCGTACGCCGATCAACCTGCTGTTCACCAGGCGGATCGTGGACCCCCGGGCCGGGGCGCGGCTCACCGGCAAGACCGGCCGCAACAACCTCGGCCTGCTGTTCATCGACGACGAAGCGCCGGGGAAGCTGGACGGATCCGGTGGGGCGGCGAAAATAGGAGCCCTGCGGTACAGCCGGGACCTGCTGCGCCAGTCGAGCCTCGGGTTCCTGTTCACCGACCGGGAGTTGGGGAACCGCTACAACCGGGTTGCCAGCGTGGACACCCGTCTGCGTATCGGGCCGCATTGGGTATTCTCCGGCCAGGCGGCGGAGAGCCGCACCAGAGACCAGGCCGGGGAGACAACGTCCGGAGCGCTGTTACGACGCCAAAGTCGACGGATCCGGCCGGCATTTCAGGAACCATTCTCACGTCACCTGGGTCGATCCCGGGTTCCACACCGACCTCGGGTACCTGACCCGGGTCGGCATCATGAATGCGCACCATTCAACCGGCTGGACCTTCTGGCCCGAAGGGAAGCGGTTGATCTCATGGACTCCGTCGGTGTTTCTCCTGACCATCGAGGACGCTGACGGCCTGCGGCTGGACAACGTGGCCGAAGTGGAACTGGATTTCGAGTTCCGGCGCCAGACAGGGCTGGAATTGCAGTACAGCACCGGCCGGGAACGGTTGCGGGCGGAAGACCATCCGGAGTTGTCCCGGGAACGGGATTACAAGGTGGACCAGGTCCGGGTGGAGTTCGGCACCCGGTTCAGTCCGATGTTCAACGCCGAAGTCGCCTGCAGCACCGGCCGGGTAGTGAACTTCGATCCTCCAGCCGGCATGGAACCGTACTCTGCGGACAACACGGACTGGGAACTGGAACTCACCCTGATGCCGGTCTCGCCTCTCCGGATCGACCTGAGCTGGATCACCCGGCGGCTGGAAAATATTGCCGAACCTGGAGAGATTGTGGACAACCGCATCACCCGGATGCGGGTGAACTGGCAGTTCTCCCGGCGGACATCTCTTCGGGCCATCGTACAGTATGACGATCTCCGGGCTGATCCGACATGGACCTCGGAGGAACCGGGCAAGAACCTGAACGGCGACCTGCTGTTCACCTGGCAGCTCAACCCCTGGACCGCGTTCTACGCCGGTTACAACAGCAACTGGGCCGGTGTCGTGTTCCAAGGGGACGGCGTTGACCGGGAACTGGTGCCCACAGACAGCCTGGAGCTGAACGACGGACGCCAGCTGTTCGTGAAGTACTCGTATCTCTACCGGTTCTGAGTCCTGCCCGGGACCTGCACGATCCGGTCGTCTTCCTGGCACCACGCCGTCAGCCTGCCGCCGTAAACGCAGCCCGAATCCAGGCCGATGATTTTCCGGGAACGGTAGTGCCCGCGCATCGCCCAGTGGCCGTGGACGATCAGATCATCGCCGTTGTAGAAGGCGTCCCACGGCCGCGTGCCGTCGGGGCAATCGTCGGGGCAGCCGCTGAACCGGTGGTAACCGCCTTCCGGTGTGCAGCACCGGGCGAAGGCGGCGAACATCAGTTCGTCGGACCGGAACTCGTCCAGCGGCCGTGGGGTCCGGTTCAGATGGGCGGCCACCGCCGGCAGATCGTCCCAGTAAGGACGGATACCGCCATGGACCAGCCAGGCGTCCCGGCCCCCGTTCTCAGCCGCCAGGTGCTTCAGCGCCGGCAGATCCCGGATCCAGCGCAACAGCTCGTCGGCGTCAGGCGCCGCGTACAACGGTTCCAGGGGTGGCGAGCGTTTCTCCCGCAGGCCCGCCCAGGTCATAAACGCGCCAAATTCGTGGTTGCCGATCACCGCCCGGCCGCCCAGTTCCCTGACCAGGCGCAACACTCCCACCGGGTCCGGCCCCCGGCCGATCATATCTCCGGCGGACCACAACTCGTCCCGGCCGGGCCGGAAACCGACAGTCTCCAGCAGACGGCTCAGCTGTTCCAGACAACCGTGGATATCTCCGACGATCCAGCGCAATACCGGCCTCCTCGAGAAGCGGGAAACGGTAGATTAACAGACCGGAAGACCCAAAGCGGCCCCTTGTGACTACAATGTCCCTATGAAGATCATGACGGTTCTCCTGACATTGGCGGCGCTGCTGATGGTTGCGCCGGTTCCCGCCGGCGACGGCATGGTCACCGTGACCATCGACCGCGGAGCGGTCTCGGGCCTGGTCCGCGCCGGTCTGCCACGGATCAACCAGGTCACCCTGCCGGTTCTGGGAGAGATCCGGCTCATGCTGACACCGCCGGACCAGGTCCTGTTCGAGAACGGCTCCATCGTGGCCCGGATCGGGTACTACCTGGCCCCCTCCGGGCTGGAAGGGACGCTGATCACCCGGTATGCACCGGTTGCCCACGAGGACGGCTCAATCTCCCTCAAGGCAAAG
Source organism: Candidatus Polarisedimenticolaceae bacterium (assembly GCA_963790785.1). Classification (GTDB taxonomy): domain Bacteria; phylum Acidobacteriota; class Polarisedimenticolia; order Polarisedimenticolales; family Polarisedimenticolaceae; genus Polarisedimenticola. Next base: position 282,510 of record CAWBPP010000015.1, on the reverse strand, counting down.
TCGGTAGTGCCGGAGGGGAAGTACGTCGTTCCGGTGGACCTGGCGCCGTTCCTGCCGGAGGTCATGCTGCCGGAGCAGTTCCGCTGGATCACCGGCGACACGGAAACCCAGACGGTGGATGTAACCGCCGGGCTTTCCGCCATCGAAGTCCATCCGGAGAAGCTGGTGATCCGTCTCGACCTGACCAGCCGGACATTCAGGAGCGGGGCTTCGAACCCTTAGCCTCCCGCTTCCGAACCATCTCGCGCTTCTGGGTGTTCATCATGGATTTCCTGAGCCGGATCGACCCCGGGGTGATCTCCACCAGTTCGTCTTCGGCGATGAACTCGATGGCCTGGTCCAGGCTCAGGGTTCGCGGCGGCCGCAATGTGACCAGCACGTCGGAGGTGCTGCTGCGCATGTTGGTCAGCTTTTTCTCCCTGGTGATGTTCACATCCAGATCGCCGACCCGGTTTCGTTCCCCGACCACCATTCCCTGGTAGACCTCCGTGGTGGGAGGTACAAACAGATAGCCCCTCTCCTCCAGACCGAAGCTGGCGTAGGCGGTAACCCTGCCCTTGCGGTCCGAGACCAGGGCGCCGCTTGTGCGCTGGGGGATCGGACCGGCCCAGGTGTCGTAACCATCCATCAGGGAGTTCATCACGCCGGTCCCTTTGGTGTCGGTGAGCAGTTCGCTGCGGTAACCGATCAGGCCCCGGGACGGTATGCGGAACTCCAGGTTCACCCGGCCGCTGCCGTGATTGGTCAGGTTGATCATCCTCCCTTTCCGGATGGAGAGTTTCTCGGTTACCACGCCGACAAACTCTTCCGGCACATCCAGGTACAGGTGCTCCATCGGCTCCTGCTTGACCCCGTCCCGCACCCGGGTCAGGACCTGCGGCCGCGACACCAGGAACTCATACCCTTCACGGCGCATGGTTTCGATCAGGATCGCCATCTGCAATTCGCCCCGGCCCTGGACCTCGAATGCGTCGGCACGTTCGGTATCCGCCACCGACAGGGCGACGTTTCCCAGGGCCTCCCGATCCAGACGATCCTTGATCTGCCGCGAGGTAAGGAACCTGCCCTCTCTCCCGGAGAACGGGCCGTCGTTAACCATGAACAGCATGGAAACCGTCGGTTGGTCCACATGGATCCTGGGGAGCGGCTTCGGGGTTTCGGCGTCGGTGATGGTGTCGCCGATAGCCACATTGTGCACACCGGAGACGCAAACGATCTCCCCGGCCTCCACCGACTCCGCCCGTTTCCGCTCCAGCCCTTCGAAAGTGTAGATGGCGGAGAACTTCACCGTCCGGTTCACACCGGCCCGCTGACAGAGAGTGTACGACTTGCCTGCCGCCAGGGTGCCCTGGAACAAACGGCCCAGAGCGAGCTGGCCGACGTACGGGTCGTAATCCAGATTGGTCACAAGGAACTGGGGCGTGGCGGCATCATCGGCCCGGGGACCGGGCACCGACTCCACGATCGCTTCGAACAACGGCAACAGGTTGGTGGAGCCGTCACCGAGGTCCACATGGGCCACTCCCTCCCTGGCATTGGTGTACAGGGTCGGGAACTCCAGTTGGGTCTCGCCGGCATCCAGGTCGATGAACAGGTCGTAGACCTCGTTGACCACCTCCTCGATGCGCTGGTCCTTGCGGTCGATCTTGTTCACAACCAGGAGGATCGGAAGGCGCGCCTCCAGCGCCTTGCGGAGCACGAATCTGGTCTGCGGGAGCGGGCCCTCGCTGGAATCCACCAGCAGGAGGGCGCCGTCCACCATGTGCAGCGCCCGTTCCACTTCACCGCCGAAATCGGCATGCCCCGGAGTGTCCACGATGTTGATCTTGACGTTTCGGAACCGGATCGCCGTGTTCTTGGCCAGGATGGTGATGCCGCGTTCCCGCTCCAGGTCCATGGTGTCCATGATCCTCTCGTCGGTAACCTGCCGTTCGTGAAAAGTGCCGCTCTGCTTCAGAAGACCGTCCACAAGCGTGGTCTTGCCATGATCGACATGGGCGATAATGGCGATATTGCGAATATTTGCCTTCGACTGCATCGGTCCTTCCCCTTCAGGCGCCGGTCACCTCGCTGCGCCGCGCCTGGACAGGAGTAGCGGACATCGGGCCAAACCACAAGAGAGGATGCTTCTCTGATAGACTCGGACGGGAGGGAGGTCTTCCATGAAAATCGTGAAATGGCTGGGGATAATCGTCGTCGTCGTGGTGGTAGTGTTCATCCTCGTCGGCTTCAGCCTGCCGAAGGACTACAGCGTCGAGCGGTCGGTGGTAATCCGGGCCGAACCGGCGGCGATCCATACCCTCGTCGGAGAACTCCGGTCCTGGGACCGGTGGACACCGTGGCAGGAGGCAGACCCGACCATCGTCACCACCTTCGGAGGGATCACTGCCGGCGTCGGAGCCAACCAGAGCTGGACCGGCAAGTCGGGCGGCGGTGAGCTGACCTTCACTCAGTGTTCCCCGGAGACCGGCGTGCTCTACGACATGTCGTTCGATGAAGGCAAATACGTCAGCATTGGCGCCCTGGATTACCGGGTGACGGACGGCGGCACCGAGGTCACCTGGCGCATGGCCGGGGAGATGGGAGCCAACCCGATCAGCCGGTACTTCGGCGCCATGATGGACGCCATGGTCGGCCCGCTGTTTGAGCAAGGCCTGAACAAGCTCAAAACCGAGGCGGAAGCACTGCCCCCGATGGAGCCGGTAGAGGCCGAGCTTTAAGCGTGATCGCCCGCTCGGAATACGCCCGGCACTGGACCCTGGATCCGGACGTCGTGTTCCTGAACCACGGTTCCTTCGGGGCATGTCCGTCCCACCTGCTGGAGTACCAGTCGGAGCTCACCGCCCGCATGGAGCGGGAGCCGATGCGGTTCTTCGTCGTGGAGCTTCCCGGGCTGCTGGAAGAGGCGCTGTCCGATCTGGGCCGCTTCATAGGCGCCGATCCTGCCGGACTGGCGTACGTGAACAATGCCAGTTCCGCCGTCTCTGCGGTGCTGCGCTCCCTCTCGTTCCAGACCGGAGACCGGCTGCTGGTCACCGACCACGCCTACCCGGCCTGCCGCAACGCCCTGGACTATACGGCCGGGCGAACAGGTCTCGAGGTGACAGTCGCCCGGGTGCCGTTCCCCGTCACCGGCCCGGATGAGGTGTTCGACGCCATCATGGAGTCGTACCGTCCGGGGACGAAGATCGCCCTTCTGGACCACATCACCAGTCCGACCGGCCTACTGTTCCCCATAGCTCGCCTGGTGAACGAACTGCAGGCGCGGGGCACCGACGTCCTCGTAGACGGCGCCCACGCTCCGGGGATGGTGGATCTCGACCTGGACCGGTTGGGCGCGGCCTACTACACCGGCAACTGCCACAAGTGGATGTGCACGCCGAAAGGGTCGGCGTTCCTCCACGTCCGATCCGACCGGCTGGACCAGGTGCGTCCCCTGACCATCAGTCACGGCGCCACCGCACCCACCCACCATACCAGCCGGTTTCGCAATGAGTTCGACTGGACCGGCACCGACGACCCGACCCCCTGGCTCACCGTGCCCGAATCGATACGGTACTTTCGGAACCTGATCCCCGGCGGCTGGCCGGCCATGCGGGAGAGGAACCGGGAACTGCTGGCCCGTGCGGTGGAGACCATGACCGGGGTCGCCGGGCTGACCGCTCCCGGCCCGGCCGAAATGCTGCTGAACCTGGCGTCGTTTCCCCTGCCGGACGATCCCCGGGCCGACGCCAGGGACGCTTTCGGGTTCAGCGCCATCCGCCGGAAGTTGCTGGACGAGTACCGCATTCAGATCCCGGTATTCAGCTGGCCTCTAGTTCCCGGGCGTGTGGTGCGGCTGTCGGTGCAGCTGTACAACGACCTGTCGCAATACAGCTACCTGGCCGAGACGATGAAGGAGTTGTTGGCGGCGGAAGCTTGAGGGTCATCGGTTGGGGATGAAAACCGGCAGCACGACTTCCGCCGTCACCGAACCGCAGCGCGCCTCGATTGTCAGCATCGCCCGGGAACCGGTTGCCCTCGGGATGGGGGGCTCGGCCAACGCAATCCCCCGGTCGTCGGTTGTCCCCTGGTGGATCAACAGGTAGTCGTCCACTTCCTCGGAGTACAGGATCCGGATCTCGGCGCCGGCGATGGGACGGCAGCTCTGTGTGCCGCGGGCGAGAATCAGCAGGTTGGCGTCATGGCCCGCCATCACCGGTTCCGCATCGGAGACCACCAGATCGATCGGCTCCGATTCCGACCCCGGGGCGGTCTGCTCCAGCCAGGCCTCGTGGGAGGGAGCCACCGGAATCGCCGCATGGACGGCGGCTTCGCCGGTGCCGGCGGTGATGTGCAGGGAAAGATCGGTCCCCGGCGCCTTGGGGATCACGAACTCCGCCAGGTGGAACCCCTTGGCGTCGGTCCGGTTGTAGTACAGAACCTTCTCCTCCCCTGCCCCATCCCGGATCCGTATCCGGATCTCCTCGCCGGCCTTCGGCTGGAACGACCTCGCCGCCCGGAGGAGGATCAGCAGGCTCACCGGCTGGCCGACATGGGGCAACTCCAGGGGGCTTACCACCAGAGTCGACTGCTCCGTAGCCGGATCGACATCCTCCGGCTCCACCTGGATCCGGCCGCGGATGATCGCCTGGATCACCGTCCGGTGCTGGCGGAGCAACGTTTCACGGATCGCGTCTTCTTGCTCCGGAGCAAGACCGGCGTACGGTTTTTCGATGCTCTTTAGGATCTGGCCGGCGTAATAAACCAGGGTCTGGAGCCGAACAGAACCGCCCCCCAGATCCTCGGTCTGGACATGGAAAACGATGGCGCCCTGGCGGACGTCGGTGTTCATCCCCGTAACCATGACCTGACAAATATAGGACAGACTTTAATTCTTTACATCCCCGAATTCTTATAATATCAATCTATTTCATCTTAATAGGAACTATCGAAATTACGATACTTGCATATGTAGTTTCAGTTCCTATATTCACCTCACGAGGCTGATTTTAGTCCGTAGGAGCGATATTTATGAGTAACGAGCGGTCGGGCCAGCCGGCCCGAACGGACGCCGTGGGGAAATTGCTGGAGGCGTTGACCATCGAACGCCGAGCGCTCAAGGCCCTGCTCCGGGAACACCGGGACATGCATGCCCAGAACCTGGAACTGGTGCAGCAGCTGGTGGAAGAGCCGGAACCGGTAGCCGCCGACGGACGGAAGGTGGACGAGATCCGCGTCGGCCTGCTGGAGGCGGAGAACACGGAATTGACCACCAACTATCAGAAGCTGCTGCAGGAGAACAACAACCTGTTCAAGCTGTATATCGCTTCCCACCGGCTGCACTCCACCCTGGCCCTGGGCGAGGTTCTGGACGTGATCTCTGAAATCATCCTTAACCTGGTAGGGGCCGACGCGTACTCGATCCAGTTTTTCGATGAACCGTCGGGACAGCTGCTCCCGGTGGTGGTTCGGGGGATCGAACGGGATGCGATCAAGCCGGTGAAGATCGGAGAAGGGATTATCGGCGGAGCAGTCACCTCCCACCAGAGCTACGCCCTGAATGCCGTTTCCCGGGATGATCCGCCCAGCGCGGACCAGCCGCTGGCGGTGATCCCTCTGCGAACAGGCCAGTCCCTGGTGGGGGCGGTAGTGCTGTATCAGTTGCTTTCCCACAAGCTGGAGCTGCGGGACGTCGATTTCCAGCTGTTCGACTACATGGGCACCCACGCCGCAATGGCGCTGAAATCCGCACAGTTGTACACCGCCTCCGAGCGCAAGGTCTCCAAGATGAAGGAGTTCCTGAGCCTGATGCAAACCTCGGAGCCGGGAACCGGCGAAAATCCAGCGGACGGGAGCATGCTCTGATATGACCTGTGAAGTCTCAGGAAAAATCGAGGATATCCCGGTGCGGACCCTCTTGAAGTGGATCCGCCATTCCAGCCGGACCGGCATTCTGGTTCTCACCGAAACGGATGCCGACGGGGCGATCGAGTTCCTCGACGGCGAGATAGTCTCGGCCCGGACAGGCGCCGGGTTCACCGACATCGGAACGATCCTCGTGGAGAACAAGGTCATCGACACCGAACTGCTGAAGCAGGCGGCGGACCGGCAGCGCCGGTCGGACAACCCGTCCCCGCTGGGCCGCACCCTCATGGAGATGGGTTGCGCCACCAAAGCTGATATCCGGCAGGCGATGCGCCGGCAGGTGGACCAGGTGGTCGAAGCTCTGCTCGCCCTGACTAACGGTTGCTTCGAATTCCACGCCGCCGCCGGAAGCGCGGATGACATCACACAAAACGTATCGGAAGTCCTTCGGGAAGTCGATGTGCGAAGAATATTCACTTCTTGAGCATGATGGAGAGCCCAATGGTACAGAAAATCCTGGTCGTCGATGACTCGTCGTTCATGCACAGCATGTACGACATGGTCCTGCGCACTTGCAGCAACTGCGAAATCGTTCATGCCTTGAACGGTCAGGACGCCCTCAAAGAGCTTGGCAAGTGCAGCGATTTCGGCCTGATCATCCTGGACATAAATATGCCGGAGATGAGCGGGTTGGAGTTCATCGAGAAGTACAAGTCCAGCGGCCTGCCGGCCTCGGTGCCGATCATCATCGCCAGCACCGAGGGAACCGAGGACGACACACAGCGCGGGTTGGACGCCGGCGCCATGGCGTATCTCAAAAAGCCGTTCCAGCCCAGCGATTTACAGGAGTTGGTAAACAGTGTGCTGGAAAACAACAAGGGCCAGAGAGCCGTCTGACCTATGAACGATGACTTCGTACAGGCGCTGATCCACGATTTCGTGGAGGAGGCCAGGCCGATGACCGAACGGCTCGGCGATGCGTTCCTCAGGATGGAACGCTGCTGGTCGGAGGGCGCCGGTGCGGGGGAGATCCTGCCGCAGGTCAAAGCGGACCTGCACACGCTCAAGGGAAACTCGGGACTCATGGGGCTGACGGCTATCCAGTCCCTGACCCATGCCCTGGAAGATCTTTGCGGGTTCCTGGCCGGCAACGACGGCGCCGCCGAACCCGAGATCGCAGACCTGCTGCTGGAAGGCGGCGACCGCCTGGGCGAGATGGTGGAGTTGTCGGCTCGGGGTGAATTGACGAACAACTATGCCGCCGCCGTCCTGAAGCGACTCCAATCCGCCGTCACCAGTTTGAAGGACGGCAAGAAGGTTCGGCGCTCCGCCAGGAAGAAGGCGACAGGGAACGGAGAACGGGTAGGCAAGGCCCCGGACGATCTGGTGAGGATCGATTTTCGCAAGCTGGACAACCTTCTTGAGATGGTCGGCGAAGCGATGATCTCCCGGTCCATGCTGGTGGAGGCCCACAGCCGGATGTCGGCAACCTCGGAAGGCGGCAGCGACCTGGACCGGGCGATGCAGCTTCTGGAACGGTCCCTCAAGGGGCTGCAGGAAAGGCTGGTGCAGACCCGCCTGCTGCCGGTTTCCAACGTGTTCCGCAGGTTCGTACGCCACGTCCGGGACCAGGCCCGCAAAGAAGGCAAACTGGTACGCCTGGAAACAACCGGCGCCGACACCACCATCGACAAGACGATCATCGACCGTTTGGGAGACCCGGTGCTGCACCTGGTGCGCAACGCCGTGGCCCACGGTGTGGAACTCCCGGCCGAACGCAAGCAGGCGGGCAAGCCTGAAGAGGGCACCGTCACTCTGGCGGCGGAACAACTCTCGGACCGGGTCCTGATCGCCGTCTCCGACGACGGACGGGGCCTGAACGAGGAAAAAATTATCGCCCACGCTGGCAAACTCGGATACGACACCGAGACCATGGACAGGGCGGAACTGCTCCGGCTGATTTTCGAGCCCGGGTTCACGACGATGGACGGGGTCTCCACCATGGCCGGCCGGGGGGTCGGACTGGATGTGGCGGCAGCCTCCATTGGAGCCCTGGGAGGGACGGTGAGCGTCGAGAGCCGACCGGGCCACGGCGTCACCTTCCGGCTGGACCTGCCGCTGACGCTTGCGGTGGTCAAAGCGCTGTTTGTGGAGGTAGCCGACGAGTTGTACGCCATCCCGCTGAGCTATGTCCTGGAGAGCTTCCGGTTGGACCCTGCGACTATCCACACAATGGACCACCGCCGGGTAGTCTCCTGGCGGGACGAATGGATCCAATTGGTGGACGGCCGGGACATCCTGCGTTCGGAAGAGAGCGGGGACGCTCCCTACTGCGTGGTACTCGCGTCCGGGCCCAAGCGCTGCGGTCTCTTGGTCCGTTCAGTCAATAGCCGCCGGGAAGTGGTGGTCAAAGGCCTGGATACCATCCTGGGGCAACAGGAATTCATCTCCGGCGTAACCACCCTGGGTGACGGCCAGGTGGTTTTCATTCTGGACGTGGCGGCCATGACCGGCGCCAGATTCGACGGCAGCCGCGCCATAGGGAGAGCCGATGCCTGAAGCGAACAAGCAACCTGCCACCGACCTGCATCTGGTGATCCTGACTATAGACGGTGAAAAGTACGGCGTGCCGATTCAACGGGTCCGGGAGATCCTCCGGATGATGCCGGTGGGGAGAGTTCCCGGATCTCCGGACTACGTCAGGGGCGTGGTGAACGTCCGGGGCCAGGTGATGGCGGTGGTGGAGATACGTACGTTACTGGGACTGCCGCCCCTTGAGCCGACCCCTGCTTCCAGGATTCTGGTGACGGAGATCGGGGACCGAGTTACCGGCATCCTGGTGGACGGGGTCTCCCAGGTCCTGCGGATTCCGGAAGAGAACGTGACGCAGGGTGGCGAGGCCATGGCGAATACCGCCGATTACATAAAGGGTATGGCCCGGTGGGAAGACCATCTGATCATCCTGCTGGACCTTGAGAAGGCGCTGCAACGGGAAGCGGCGTAATAGCGGAGTCGGAGGAACAGAACATGAACCGAAGAATGCGAATCTTGATACTGGTGGTTTTTGCCATTGCGCTCGTCGCGCCGCCGGCGCTGGCAGGAGACAACTTCGTCGTAGTGGTCCACGAGAACAACCCGGTAGACGCCATGGACCGCAAGGAGATCTCCAAGCTGTTTCTGAAGTTGAGTTCCCGATCCTCCACCGGCGCCGAGGCGGTTCCTATCGACCTCGATGAGAGTTCGCCCACACGGGAGGCGTTCTGCAAGGCGGTACACAACCGCAGCGCCAAAGCTGTGAAGTATTACTTCCAGAAGCGGCGGTTCACCGTGGGCGGCACCGCGCCCGGGCAGGCCACTTCCGAAGACATTATGCTGCGATTCATTGCAGGCAACGAGATGGCCATCGGATACGTTTCGGCGAGCACCGATATCGAAGCATTCCCGGTCAAAGTGATCCGGATCACCGACTGACCGATCCCGGTAGCCTGGAGGGGCATCATGAAACTGTGGAAGAACCAGTCACTTTCGTTCCGGGCCAAGATCGTGCTGCTGCCACTGATGGCTGCAGTGGCGTTTCTGATAATCGCCCTGTTGTTCCAGTCGCTGGCCAAGCGCAGCGAGACCCGGCTCACCGAGATCGACCGGGGATATATCCCCGCCGTGGAGCTGTACCGGACCCTGAACACCAACGTCGGCGATGTCTATGACACGCTGGAAGACGCCTCCATGAGCGAGGACGAGACGCTCCTGGAACCGATCGGCGACCTGGCGAACGTCTTCCACTCCGCCATCACCGCGGCCGCCGACAACATGGTCCTGAGCCAGGATAATCTGGCCGGGATCAGCAGGGAGTACGACCAGTACACCAGCGCCGGACAGGACGCTGTGCGAAGCATCATCGCCGGTGATTCCGAGTCCCAGATCAACGTCCACCTGGACCTCATGCGAACCACCCATGCGGCGGTCACCACGAAGATCTACAGCCAGCTGAAGTACTTCGAAGCGGAGCAGTCAACGGCGTTCAAAACAGCCATCGATGACTTCAAATCGTCCCAGTGGAGCAGCGCCCTGATCACCGGTATCGCCATCCTGCTCCTGGGCGGGATGTCGTTCTGGATTTCGCGGGGTCTGATCGGATCGTTCTCCTCGTTCTCCCAGGCCTTCACACGCATGGCCGACGGCGATTTCTCCGTCCGGATCAGGGCGGATCAGGGCGACGAGTTCGGCCAGGTCGGCCAACAGATGAACAACATGATGGCTTACCTGGAGGAGATGACCGTCACGGCAGGCGCCATCGCCGACGGCGATCTGACGGTGCACGTCCAGCCCCGCTCGGACACCGACAATTTCGGCAAGGCGTTCCGGGTCATGGCGGAAACTCTGCGGACGGTCCTGGAACGGATTCTGAATTCGTCCCGGGAACTGGCCGGTTCGGCCGCCAAAATATCATCCTCCAGCTCGCAGATCATGCAGGGCGCCCGCAACCAGACCAGTTCCACCGACGAGACCTCCACCACCATGGTGGAGATGGCGACACAGATCCAGCAGTTGGCCCGGTTCTCCGAGGACCTGTCGGCCAGCGTGGACGAGACCTCCGCCTCCATCGAGGAGATGAACGTCACCCTGGCCCACACCGCCGGCAACGCCGCCGAACTGGCCGGCTCGGTGCAGGAGACCCGAAACACCATAAGCTCCATGGTGGACAGCATGGTCGGTATCGCCGAAAACATACGGTCGGTGGACAATGTCTCCAAGAAGGCTGTGGACAACGCCCGCAGCGGCTCCACCGAACTGCAGACATCCATCAACTCCATCGCCGATCGCGCAACAGCCATCGAGCGGATCGTCACTGTGATCGAAGGCATAGCCGACCAGACCAACCTGCTGTCCCTGAATGCGGCCATCGAAGCGGCCCGGGCCGGCGAGGCCGGCAAGGGGTTCTCGGTGGTGGCCGACGAGGTCAAGCGGTTGGCGGAGCGATCTGCGAAAGCGACCCAGGAGATCTCCGGGATCATGAAGAGCGTCCAGCAGGAGACTGCCGCAGCGATCCGTCTGAACCAGAGCGTTCTGCAGACGATTGTCGATTCCATCGAGGGTACATCCGGCATGATCGGAGAGGCCAGTGCCACCGCAGAAGGTCAGGCGGACCATGCCAAGGGCGTGCTGACCGCCTCCGGCCGGGTGGCCGAACTGGCTACCCAGATCGAAACCGCCGCCCGGGAGAACGCTGCCGGCGCCAGCGAGATCACGAAGGCGGCCCAGACCATGAACAACTTCGTCCGCGAGATCGCGGCGAGCACGTCGGAACAGACCCGGGGTGGCGAAATGATCGTCCAGGCCATCGACTCCATCGCCCAGATCTCGCGGGAGAACACCAGGGCAGTGGAGCAACTTACCGGTACAGCGAAAATCCTTGCCGATGAATCGGTCGATCTGCAGAAGCAGGTCGAAACCTTCAAGATCTGACCGCCGCCATGAATCAGATACAATCGGTTGCCAACAGCATCCGGAACAGGTTGTGCCTCCTGGAAGACCAGGTCCGCACCGGAGACACCAGGGAGGCGATTCTCCGTGGGCTTGAAGACGACATCCGGTGCGTCCGGGAACGGGCGGTCGCCTTGGCGGTCCGCCACCTGGAGCCGGAGACCCTGGGAGAGTTGCTGGCCGACGAAGCGAACGCAACGTTGCGCAACTCGGCCCTTACCGCCCTGGAGCGGCAGGGACCATACGCACTGGATTTCCTGGAGAACGCCACCCGGTCCGCCGACGCCGACCTGGCGATGTTCGCCGTCCAGGCGCTGTCCCGGATCGGCGCACCCAAGTCGCTCCCCCTCCTGCTGAACCTGCTGGACCATCCGGAAGAGAACGTCGTCCTGGCGGCCATCGAGGCCTTGGGAGAGCTGCGAGCCGCCGATGCGGTACCACGGCTCCTGGAGAGCCTGCGCGGCAGCGTCTGGAGGCGGTTCGCCGTCGTCCGGACACTGGGCCTGATCGGCGACACCAGGGCGATGGATGCTCTCCTACCTCTACGGTCCGATCCGATGCTGATGGAACCGGTAGTGGAAGCGTTGGGAAACATCGGTTCGCAAAGGGGCCTGGATCCCCTGGCCGGACTGCTTGTCGATCCGGCCGCCGGCGGAATCCGTGAGAAAGTTCTGGTGGCGATTCACCGGATCCTTATGAAGAACCGGAACACCCGCCTGACCATTCCGGCAGGCGTCGACACTGCGGAGTTGCACACCTGGCTGGGCAAAATCGCCGGATCCGAACAGGCCGAGACGGCCGAGGCCGCCGCATCCGCCATCCTGTCCCTGCGGCTGTCCACCCTGTATCCTGAGATTCTAAGAGCGGTAGAGCGCCACCAGAATCAACCCTGGATCGCCGCCTGTCTGCAGCGCCACCAGTCGGAGATCTCCGCTGCCCTGCCGGAGATCCTGCGCACCGCCGACGTCCAGGTTCTCTGCGCTGTTCTGGAGAGCGGAGCGTTTCGCCGGGAGGCGATCCCGACGGTGGTGGATCTGCTGGATCATTCCAACCGGCGGATCGTGCGGGCGGCATGCGTGGCGCTGGGCAACGCCAAGGTCCGGGAAACCGTGCCCCGGCTCATCGATCTGTTCCGGGGCAATTCCCTTGAGCTGCGGGAGGCGGCCGCCGAGGCTTTATCGCGGATGCCGCCGGACGCTCTGGGAGAGCTTCGAGCCGACCTGGACCAGTCCGGCGATACTGCCCGGCTGATCGCCACCATGGAGTTAGTCGCCAAAGCCCGTTGCGAATACCTGTCTCGGCCGGTGCATCGCCTGCTCTCGGATACGCGGGCACGGGTCCGTGAAGCGGCCATGCAGACCATCGGGCAGTTGAACGCCGCTCTCGGGAATGAACTCCTCGACCTGTACGACGATCCGGATCCGAAGGTGGCGGTGGCCGCCCTCACGGCCTCTGTGGAACTGCAGAATTGCTCGGCGGTCCCACGCCTGATCAATCTGGCTCGCAACCCGGGGCCGGTGCGGTACCACGCCATCAGGGCCCTGGGCCGGCTGGGTGATCCGACAACCGCCCAGCCGCTGCGGGAAGGCTACGACTCGGCGGCGATGCACGAAAAACTGGAGATCATCCAAGCGCTGGTCCGGATTCTGCCAAGATGGATCGTACCGTACCTGAAGCAGGTGTACTACAAGTCGGAGCTGGACCTGCGGCGTACTGCGGCCCGCGGCATGGTCCGGATCCCCGACGCGTTGTCGGTGGAAGACCTGGCCGGCATGGCCTCCGACCAGGACTGGAGCATCCGTGGCATCGCCGCCGGCGCGCTGTCCAGCCGGCACGGCGCCCGCGGCCGCGAGTTGCTCATGAAACTGATCCGTGACGATGAAGCGGTGGTGGCCGGTATGGCCCGGAAATCCATGGAGGGCAACGATGCAGGCTGAAGCGGTCACGGGAAAATCGGTCCTGCCGGACGACATTGAATTCAAGCTGGTGAGCGATCTGATCGAGTCCCGGTTCGGACTGGTTTTCGACACGGGCCGGACCGGCCTGTTGAAAGCTCAATTGGGCGCCCGCATCGCCGCACTGGGACTGGGATCGTTTACCGATTACTTTCACTACCTGTCCCACCACCCGGAACGGGCTCCGGAACTGGAGGAATTGGCGCGGCAGATCACCAACGGGGAGTCATACTTCTTCCGGGAGCGCTACCATTTCGAGATCCTTGAAAAGCACATCATCCCCCGTCACCGCGCTCGATCACCCAGGGACCCGCTGCGGGTGTTGTCCGCCGGATGTTCAGCCGGGCAGGAAGCGTATTCCATCGCCATCACCATGAGCCAGGGCGGGAAAGGGTTCAGTGCCGCAGACTGTAAAGTGGACGCCTGCGATATCCACCCAGGTCGGCTGGAGCAGGCCCGGTCGGCCCGATACGGCGAATCGTCCCTCCGCACCTGCCAGGGGACCGACCGCAAGCTGTACTTCGAGGAGGACGGCAACCGTTACCGGTTGCGGCCCGAGTATCGCAGCATGGTCCGGTTCTTTCAGGCCAACCTGACCGATCCGGCGGTGGCGGACTGGGGGGACCGTTACCACGTCATCTTTTGCCGAAATGTCCTGATCTACTTCAGCGACGATGCCTTCCATGAGGCGATCGACCAGTTTTCACGGTGTCTTATGCCCGGGGGCTACCTGCTCCTCGGTCACTCCGAGTCGCTGATCAACCGCCGGGACGATTTCGAACCGGTCCCCATGGGAGGCCATATCATCTATCGTAAAAAGGAGGCGGGACCATCGTCCGTGTATTCATAGTCGATGACGCACCGTTCATCCGGAAGGCTATCAGCCGTGTGCTGTCGCTGGACTCGGATGTCACGGTGGTGGGCGAGGCGTCCGGGGGCGAAGAAGCGCTGGAGAGAATCCCGGCCTGCCGCCCGGACCTTGTCACCCTTGACATCGACCTGCCCGGCATGGACGGCATCGCCACCTTGATGGAACTGCGCAGGAAGTCACCCGGCCTGCCGGTGATCATGATGTCAGCCCTGACTCAGGAAGGGGCCAAGATCACCCTGGACGCCCTGTCAGCCGGGGCGGTGGATTTCATCGACAAAACCCAGTTGAACATGATGGACTTCCGCCAACTGTCCGTCGAGTTGCTGGCGAAGATCAAGATCTGGGGCAATCATACCAGCGTCCGTCCCCGGAGTTCCGGGAACGGTAAAGTTGAAAGCGCCGCCGTGTCCGATCTGGAACTGGTGGTGGACTGGAGCCGGTACGACATCTGCGTCATCGGCGCCTCCACCGGCGGTCCCGCCGCCATCGAGAAGCTGCTGACCTCCGCGCGACCCGACTTCCCTACACCGATAGTGGTGGTGCAGCACATGCCGGATGGATTCACCCGACCGTTCGCCAACCGCCTCAACAACATGAGCGCGCTGACCGTGCAGGAGGCCGAACATGGTGATGAACTGGTCCCCGGCCGGGTGCTGATCGCCCGGTCCGGGCGACATCTCAAGATCGGGAGCGACGGGACGGTCCAACTGTGCCGGCAGCCGGCGGACACGGTACACCGGCCCAGCATCGACGTCACCATGTACTCGGCGGCGTATTCCGTGGACGAGAACCGGGCGATGGGCATCCTGCTCACCGGCATGGGTAACGACGGCGCCGAAGGCATGTACGCCATCCACTACAAGAACGGTTTGACCTTTGCCGAACACGAGGACACCTGTGTCGTCCCCGGCATGCCCTTGATGGCCTGCCGCCGCGGCGGCGTGAAGCATATCCTGCCCCTCCCCGCCATCGCAGCCCTGTTCAGCTGACTCGCCTGTGGTATAAGGGCCCGCCACCGGAGGTTCTTATGCAACAACCGACACGTTGCCCCTGGCCGGGAGATGACCCGCTGTACGTGGCTTACCACGACACCGAGTGGGGTGTCCCGGTGCTGGACGACCGGGCTCTGTTCGAGAAACTTCTTCTGGACGGATTCCAGGCCGGGCTGTCATGGATCACCATCCTGCGGAAGAGGGAACGGTACATCCAGGTATTTGACGGTTTTCAGCCGGAAAAAATCGCCCGATACAAGCAGGCCAAACTCGAGCGGCTTATGGCCGATCCCGGCATCGTAAGGAACAGGGCGAAGATCGAAGCCAGCGTGGTCAACGCCCGGGCTTATCTCGACATCATGGAGGAAACCGGAAGTTTCTCCGGCTACCTGTGGCGGTTCACCGATGGAAAAACCAGGGTCAACCGCTTTCGAAAAATGTCGGAACTGCCGGCGGAGTCAACCCAGTCCCGCGCCATGGCGAAAGATCTGAAGGGACGGGGATTCAAGTTCGTCGGTCCGACAATATGTTATGCGTTCATGCAGGCGGTGGGGATGGTCAACGATCACCTGGCCGGTTGCTTCCGCTACCGGGAGATCAACCGAAAATGCAAGGTGCCTGTCCCCGTTATCGGCTACCGGAAATTGAAGACGTAGTTCAGAACCAGGCTCCGCCCCGGCTCCGGTCGGAAGAACGAAGCATTGGAGAATTCGGCGTACAATTCATCGGTCAGGTTCTCCACCGCTATCCCCAGGCGATGCACCGCACCCTTGGTCTCGTGCAAGGTCATGCCGCCGCGGAGTGCGTACACGGCGAACGACGGGTAGATGTCGCCGATCGGGTTGTCGATCTCGAGTACCGCATCCTTCTGGTCGCCGTTGTGACGAACCTGGGCTTCGACCCAGAACCGTTTGCCCCGGGGCTGGTACCTCAATTGCACATTGTACTTGTCGGAGTACGAGTTGCCGATCGCCTCGTCAATCCCCTGGCTGATATCTTCACCGGTCAGGTGAGTGTAGTTCAAACCCAGGAACCAGCTGTCCACGAACATCCAGTCCATCGCCAGTTCGACACCCTCGTAACGAAGCTTGTCCACATTGGTGTTCTGGTAGACCGGAAGAAAGTCCGGATCCCCTGTGTCCAGTCCTGTGTTAACGATGGCGATACCGTCACTGATCGTATTCTGGAAGACCGTCATTTCCAGATAGACGTCCTCCCGGCGGTATTTGAAACCGAGGTCGTAATTCAGGCTGGTTTCGGCTTCCAGTTCCAGGTTTCGCATCTGGTACGCCCCGCCCTCGGGGGTCGGGCCATCAAAAAACCGCTCGATCAGGTTGGGAGATCGGAAGGCGGTTCCCACCGAGCCGACTATCTTGATATTCTCCGTCGCCTTGAAGATCAGGTTGGTTGCCCAGACACCGGTCGCATCGGAGGATGTGAAGTCTTCGGTCTCCGGAAGAAGCGGCGTAGTTCTCGTTTCTGCCGTGATGTCCTGGTAGCGTACGCCGACGATGGCGTCGAACCGTTCGGAAAACCTGATGCGGTCCTGCACGAAAATACCGAAGCTCGCGTAGGTAGCGTTCGGCAACGTCGGGGTGTTGTCTTCCAGAACGTAGTCGCCCGGTCCCGTACCGTAAAGCTCCTCGCGAGAATAATTGGTGCTTTGGGCGTCATCTTCATAGTAGTCCAGCCCATAGGTCAATACGTGCCGGGAGCCTGCGACCTTCCGCAGTTCAGACCGCACCCCGAAAGTCTCGATGTCGGTGAAATTCTCGGACAATATCTCCAAGCCGGCTCCCGGGAAGAATACGATGCCGATCTCCTGGTCGAACCTGCGCTTGTTGTCGCGATAGTACAGCGTGGTTTCCTGGGAATCGACCCAGGATCTGTCCAGATTGTTCCCGTTGTAACCGATCACGTACTGATCGACCTTCTGGTAGGGATAGGTCAACTGAACCGTTGTGGACTCGCCCGGATCGTACGCCGCCGGATCCACCCAGCCGAACCCGGTCATACCGGCGTCGTAGCGCTCGGCCTTGAAGAACAGTTCATGGCCGTTCTTGAAATTCCAGCCCAACCGCGTATGGTACGACTCGTCGGTCACGCCGGTATCGTTCACCAATGCGTCTTCGCGGAGGGTAATGCTGCCGTAGCTGCCGGAGGGCGCCTTGTACGCCTCGGCGTCGCGGTAGCTGGCCCCTACGGTGTAGCTGAACTGGCCGTTGCGGCCCAGGACGTTGACGGAAGGTTTCATCTGATCGTCGGCGCTGCTGTAACGGTAGCCGAGGGCGCCCTGGACTCCGTCCGCAGCTGAAGGAATTCGGGTGATCATATTGACTACACCGCCGATAGCGTCGGAACCGTAGAGCACCGAGCCTGGTCCGCGCACGACTTCGACCCGCTCCATGGCGCCGACATCCACCAGGGCCGGCAATTCTCCGAAGTCGGACTGCCGCCTGGATGTGTTCATCCGGATGCCGTCTTCCAGCAGGAGGATGCGCTGGCCCCGCTGGCCCCGGATAATCGGCCTGGGTTGGCTGGTGCCCACGCCGTTGACGTCCACGCCGGGCAGGTTCCTGAGCAGATCGGTGGCGGTGTTCGGAGTCTCCTCCTCGATCTCTTCTGCGGTAACTACCGAAACCGGCTGGGGCACACGGAAAACATCTTCCTCGGTCCGGGTGGCGGTTACCACTACCTTTTCCTTCAGGCCGGCTTCCTTCGGGGCTTCTTTCTTCGCCTCATCGTCCTTGTCCTCGTCGGCGGCCGGCGTTGTCGGCGCCGCCACCATCAGGAGCAACAGCAAAACCGGTATCAGCTGGAAAAAGTTCGATTTCTTGTGCACGGCAAACCCCTTTGCGGGAAAGCTGGAGATTTCAAGATTGACTGATCAAAGTGGCCCACTCCACCAAGCATGCCTGCATCATATCAAAAGCATTAAATAAGTCGAATTCCAAGAGCGGAATCAGGGCCGAACTTGTACCGCCGAACCTGGAACTACCTGGATTTCGCCGTTTTCGAACCGTACCTGGCATTTAGAGCCGCCGTCATAGTCCAGTGCCCTGAGCATCAGGACCGCCGGTATCCCGAAGACGGTGCATGGCGTCTCCTGCGGCTGGTCCAGGGCTCTCCACAACCGGATGAACCGGTTGTGCTCCCACTCCTCACCGATGGTAGAGGGGTCGGTGTGCCCGGGATGGACCGTAACGCCAGGAGGGAGGGTCATGAGCCGCTCCATGATGGAGTGGGAGAGATCCTCGAACGTAGTGTGTCCCGGCGCCCGCGTGCCGCCGACGCTGCCGCGGAACAGGGTGTCTCCGGAGAACAGGGCGGCGTCGTTCACCAGGAACGAGGCCTGGCCCACGGTGTGCCCCGGCGTATGTATTACTCGAATCGACAGGGACCCGGATTCCACAATCTCATCGTCCTGCAGTTCTTGGTCCAGTCCGCCGAACAGCTCGCTCTCGGCCATGTGGCCGCAAACCGGAATGCCGAACCGGGATCGGAACAGGTCGTTGCCCGAGGTGTGGTCCACATGGTGATGGGTGCACAGGATATGGGTGGGGATCAGACGAAGGTCGGAGATCTTCTCCAGAACCGGCTCGTGAGGGCCGCCGGTATCCACTATGACGGCAGAGCCGCCGGGCCGGTCCGCCACCAGCCAGGTGTTGGACAGATAAACTGTGCTCATCGACCTGTGGATCAGCATCTATGTTTTCGCCTTGCGCTTTTCGCGGCGGGCGTTTCGGACCGCCGCCTCCACATCCAGGTGGTCGTCGCCGCACCGCTGGATGTACTCATCATACGTCCCTCGGAAATCCTGGATACCGTCGGTCCGGATTTCAAGGATCCGGGTCGCTACCCGGGAGACGAACCAGCGATCGTGGGAAACCACCACCAGGCTGCCGTCATAAGCCTGCAACCCTTTCGCCAGGGATTCGATCCCCTCCAGGTCGAGATGGTTGGTCGGCTCGTCCAGCACCAGCACGTTCGGCTGTTTCACGCCTATCTTGGAAAAGATCAACCGTGCTCTTTCACCACCGGACAAGGCTCTGATCTTCTTCTCCACCTCGTCCTTCTGAAACAGCACTTCCGCCAGCCTGCCCCGGACAAAACCGATGGTCTCCCCCGGCGCATGGTTCCACAGCCAGCTCTGGATCGTCTCCTTCTCGTGACCATCCAGTTCGCTGTGGTCCTGTGCGAAATAGCCTACGTGGGTCTCGTACCCCCACTCGACCTCGCCCCCGTCAGGAACAAGTTCCTCCACCAGGATCTTAAGCAAAGTCGATTTACCGATTCCGTTGGGTCCCAGGATCGCCAGACGATCGTCCCGCTCCAGCTTCAGATCGACGTTGTTCAACACCTGGTTATCGCCGAAAGCCTTGGAAATCCCGGTCGCCTCCACAACCACGCGGCCGCTGTGACGGCAGCGCACGAACCTGAACCGGGGGTAGCGCCGGGAGGAGCGGGGCAGGTCGTCGATGACGATCCTTTCGATCTGCTTCGCTTTGCTCTTGGCCTGCCTCGCCTTGGTCGGCTTGGCCTTGAACCGTTCCACGAACCGCTTGTGGTCGCCGATCTCCTTCTCCCGCTTCTCGATCTCCGACTCCTTGCGGTCCCGGTCCTCCACCTTCTGCCGCTGGAAATCGTTGTAGTCTCCCCGGTATAGAGTGACCTGCTGGTAGTCTACGTCCACGATATGGGTGCAAATGTTGTTCAGGAAGCGGTGGTCGTGGGAGACCACCAGCACGGAGCCCTTGAACTCGGAGATGAACCTTTCCAGCCAGCGTATCGAAAGGATGTCCAGGTGGTTGGTCGGCTCGTCCAGCAGCAGCAGGTCCGGGCCGGCCGCCAGGGTCTGGGCCAGCAGCACCCGCAGCTTGAAACCGCCCGAGAGCACCGACAACGGCTCGCGGTGCTGCTCTGCAGGGATGTTCAGCCCTTCGAGGATTTCCCCGGCCCGCGCCTCCATCGCGTAGCCGTCGTACTGCTGGATCAGGTCCTCCATTTCACCGTAACGGTCGGCGTCGAACTCACCGGCGGTGTCGGTGAGCATCTCTTCCTTGGCCTGCATGACATCCCAGAGCTTCTCGTGCCCCATCATGACCACATCCAGAATCGGTACGTCCTCGTACTGGAAATGGTCCTGCTTCAGCACCCCAACTACCGCTTTCTTAGGGATGGCGATGGTGCCGGCGGACGGCTCCTCTTCCCCGGTCAACAGCCGGAGCAGCGTCGATTTCCCGGAGCCGTTGGCGCCGACAATGCCGTAGCAGCAGCCCGGGTTGAACTGCACCGTCGCCCCGGTGAACAGGGTCTGGGAGCCGTAGTGCTTGGCCAGATCGGTTATGGAAACCATGATCCGGACAAGTTAGCAGGGAGCCGGGGCAGGGTCGAATCTCAACCGGCGGCGTGAGAAGCCCCCTCGGTATTGATCACAAGGACCACCGAGGAAGGTGACAGCCTGGCGCGCTCCCGAACGAACGGCATGGCCGGGTTGGAGCAGATCTCCAGCAGCCCGCCGAAACCGGCCGCCCCCGACTCGCCGGCGTCGATGGAGAGGGCCCGTAGTTCAGCCGCCGCCTGGCCGGCCCGATCGTCTTCTATGGCGACGATGCCGTCCATGCCACCCCGGATCCAGGGCCAGGCGGGAGAAGACAGCAGGCCGCAGTTCAGACCGGCCATAACCGACCGGTGGGGCCCGGGCACTATCTCCGGCCGGCCGGCCTTGAGGGAAGCGATGGCGGTGGCCGCCGTGACCGGTTCCACACCGAGCATCCGTGGTATGCAGGAGCCGCCCGGGGTGATGTAGTGCCGCACCGCCGCCATGGCCAGAGAGCCGACTCCGATCTGCACCAGGATCAGATCGGGCCGGCCGATACCCAGTTCCAGTATCTGTTCGTCGGCTTCCTGGAACAAGGTGTCGTAACCGTCCACGATCCAGGAGGGAACATCCTCGTACAGATCCCAGCCGGTGTCCTGCACCAGCAACGATCCTGACTCACCCTCGACGCTGGCGGCTGCGGCAGCGACTGCGTCGTCGTAGGTACCATCCACCACAACCAGTTCCGCGCCATAGGAACGGATGGCATCGACCCGGGAAGCGTTGATCCCCTCAGGCACGAACACTTTCGCCCACAGACCCAAACGTTCCGCCATGCAGGCTACCGCACGGCCATGATTGCCGTCGGTGGCGGTCACCAGTTCCAGAGGGCGGAGCGGCTCCAGCAGGGCGTACAGTTCCTCCAGCCCTTCCCAACTACCCATGGCCAGGCCAAGCCTGCGGCTGAGCATGGTGTAGACCGCCCAGGAGGCGCCCAGGATCTTGAACGACGGCAGCCCCAGGCGGTCGGACTCGTCCTTCACCAGCAATTCGCCGAGACCGAGCCGGCTGGCGAGCGGTTTCAGACGGACCAGCGGAGTGACCTCATATTCCGGCAAACGCCTGTGGAAGATCTGGGGTTCCATGGAGCGGTGCACCGGCGGCAGTTCCCGGGGCACGGTCGGGTTAATGAATAGGGTCGGGCCTGCCATGGCAGGGACATTGTAGCCCGGTTCAGCCTGCCGACATCCCTTTCAACGCGAAATCGACGATCCGGTCCGCCTCGGAGATCAGCCGGTAGTTCCGGTCGCTGAGTACCCAGTTGGTGACCGCCTCGTCCAGGATGCCGAACAACGACTTGGTGGCGAACCAGGTGTCCAGGTCCTTGCGCACAGCCCCCTCGGCCTTGCCCTGTTCCAGGATGTCGGCAACGCGGCTGAAATACTCCCGCAGTTCCCGGCTGCGGCTGTAGGCGTCCATGAACCGGGCCGAGTGCCGCAGTTCGATCTGAAATACGGTGGCTAGATCGCGGTCACGGCCCAGGTTGTTCAGGTGCCTCTCCACGATCCTGCGAAGCCGGTCCACGGCGCTCTGCGTGCCGGCCGGGTCTTCCTCGCCAAGGGCCAGAAATTGTTCCATGGAATCCTTGAAAATGGCATCCAGGATCATTTCCTTGGATTCGAAGTAGGTATAAACCGTCCCGGTGGCGACATTGGCCGCCTTGGCTATATCCCCGATCCGGGTGCGGTAGAACCCTTCACCGGCGAACAGCCGGACCGCCGCCGCCAGGATCCGGCTGCGCTTTTCCTCTTTTCCGGCCAGCGCCATCCGGACCTCCGTAGATGAACATAGTTCAATATATTGCAAGCTTACGGCCATCGGAAGTAAACCGCAAGCCCGAGAATATATCTATCATCTCTTTCTATTCTATATATTTACCAGAGAGGTCCACCTTATGCTTGACTCCGGAATAGGATGAGCGCACACTCTACTTATTGAATATTGTTCATTTTCCGGCGCCCACCAGGCGCCGGCACGGAAGAGGAATGGCCATGGCACGTAAGTTCGAGAAGGTTGCAGTCCTCGGGAGCGGCGTCATGGGCAGCGCCATCGCCGCCCACCTGGCCAACGCCGGGGTCCGATCAGTCGTTCTGGACATCATCCCGAAAGATCCGACCCCGAAAGATGCGGCTGGCCGGAACCGGATCGTCAACGGGGCGATCCAGGCCGCCCTGAAGGCAAAGCCGGCGCCGTTCTTCCACAAGCGCCTGGCCGGCATGATCACCACCGGCAATTTCGAGGACGACTGGGACAAGGTCTCCGATGCCGACTGGATCATCGAAGTGGTCAAGGAAGACCTGGCCATCAAGAAAATGGTTCTGGCTAAGGCGGCGGAGCACCGCAAGCCTGGATCGGTGATCAGTTCCAACACATCAGGACTGTCGGCTGCGGTGATGTGCGACGGCCTGGACGAGGACTTCCGCAAACATTTCCTGGTGACCCACTTCTTCAACCCTCCCCGCTACCTGCACCTCCTGGAGATCATCCCCGGCCCGGACACCGACCCCGCGGTCCTGAAGGAGGTCTCGGAGTTCGTCGACATCCGGCTCGGCAAAGGGATCGTGACCGGCCGGGACACGCCGAACTTTGTGGCCAACCGGATCGGCGTATTCGGCATGATGGACGCGATCCTGGCCATGGAGGAACTGGGGCTGACGGTGGAGGAGGTGGACGCCCTTACAGGCCCCCTGGTCGGCCATCCCAAGAGCGCCAGTTTCAGAACAGCCGATCTGGTCGGCCTGGACACCTTCGTCGCCGTGGCCGGCAACGTCTACAACGGTTGCCCCGACGACGAGAACCGCGCGGTCTTCAAAACACCGGATGTCCTGGAGAAGATGCTGGAAAAGGGACTTCTGGGAGGTAAATCCGGTGGCGGTTTCTTCCGCATGGTGAAGGAGGACGGCAAGAAGGAGATCCTGACCCTCGACCTGGCCACCATGGAGTACAGGAAGAAGATCAAGCCGAAATTCAAGGAGGTAGACGCCATCAGGGACCAGCCGCTGGCCGACAGGCTGTCCGCCCTGGCGTTCGGCAAGGGCAAGGGAGCGGAGTTCACCTGGCGGACCATGAGCCGGCTCTTCGCGTACTGCGCCTTCCGGGTCGGCGAGATCTGCGACACGCCGAAACCGGTGGACGACGGCATGCGCTGGGGGTTCGGATGGAAGAAAGGTCCGTTTGAAATCTGGGACATGCTCGGTGTGGCGAAGGTGGCTGAGCGGATTAAAGCGGACGGCATCCAGCTGCCCGAATGGATCAGTCCCCTGCTGGAACGGGACGATCCGTCGTTCTATACCCTGGTGGACGGTGTCCCGGCGATCTGGGATCCGGCCGCAGGCGACTACCGGGCCGATCCTCCGGACCCGGGGAAAACATCCCTCGCCCTGCTCAAAAAGACCGGCGGCGTGGTGCAGTCCAACCCGGGAGCCAGCCTTGTGGACCTGGGAGACGGCGTTGCCTGCCTGGAGTTCCACTCCCGGATGAACGCCCTGGGCGGCGATATCATCGGCATGGTCGGCAAAGCGCTAACCATCGTGGACGAGAAGTTCGATGGCCTGGTGGTGGGAAACCAGGGGTCCAACTTTTCCGTAGGCGCCAACCTGATGATGATCCTCATGGCGGCCCAGGAACAGGAGTGGGAAGAACTCGACCTGGTGATCCGGGCGTTCCAACGGGCGACTATGGGCCTCAAGTACGCATCGAAGCCGGTGGTGGTGGCGCCCTTCGGCATGACCCTGGGCGGCGGCGCCGAGTTCACCCTCCACGGGCAGCGCACCCGGGCATCCGCCGAAACCTACATCGGGCTGGTGGAACTGGGAGCCGGGGTGATTCCGGCAGGAGGCGGCTGCAAGGAACTGTACCTTCGGAACCTGGAGAAATGGACCGGCACCACCGGTCTCCTGACCCCGGTTCAAAAGACCTTCGAAGCGATCGGCATGGCCAAGGTCGCCACCAGCGCCGTGGAAGCCCGGGACCTGGGGTTCCTTCGTGAAAGCGATCCGATCACCATGAACCCGTACCGCCTGATCAGCGACGCCAAACAGACCGTGCTCTCAATGGTCCGCGAAGGGCATAGGGCCGGAACCCCCCGAACCGACATTCCGGTTATGGGGAAAGCCGGCAAGGCGGCCCTGGAAGTCGGCCTCTACAACATGGAAGAGGGCGGTTTCATCAGCAGCCACGACCACAAAATCGGCGGGAAGCTGGGCCACATCCTGTGCGGCGGCGACCTGAGCGGAACCCAGCGGGTCAGCGAACAGTACCTGCTGGACCTTGAACGGGAGGCGTTCCTCTCGCTTCTGGGCGAGAGGAAGACCCTGGAACGGATCCAGAGCCTTCTTAAAACCGGCAAGCCCCTGAGGAACTAGACCATGACCATGCAACAAGCTTACATCGTGGCAGCGAAGCGTACCGCAGTGGGCCGGGCGAAAAAGGGAGCCTGGCCGAGACCCGACCCGACGACATGGCGGTGGCGGTGGTAAATGACCTTCTGTCCGGCGGCGGCGTCGATCCCGGCCTGGTGGACGACGTCATTCTCGGTTGCGCCTTCCCCGAGGGCGAGCAGGGCATGAACTTCGCCCGGCAGGTGGTTCTGCTCTCGGATCTTCCTGCCGCCACCAGCGCAATGACCATCAACCGGTTCTGCTCTTCCGGCCTGGAGGCGATCCACCTGGCCGCCCTGAAGGTAGCGTCGGGAACCGCCGGCTGCATCATCGCCGGCGGGGCCGAGTCCATGACCATGATCCCGATGGGCGGCAACGGCTTTGCTCCGAACCCGGCTCTGACGGAAGAGCGGGTCGGCTCCTACCTCGGTATGGGGCTGACCGCCGAACGGGTGGCCGAGGAATACGGCATCTCCCGGGAGGACCAGGACGCCTTCGCCCTGGACAGCAACAGGAAAGCGGTGGCAGCCATCGAAGCTGGACGGTTCGAAGAGGAAATCACTCCCATGACGATCCGGAAGACGGTTCCGTCGGGGAAGGGATGGAAGACCTCTACCACCGAAACAGAGTTCAAGGTGG
The DNA here is from genome assembly GCA_963790785.1 of Candidatus Polarisedimenticolaceae bacterium. Taxonomy (GTDB): domain Bacteria; phylum Acidobacteriota; class Polarisedimenticolia; order Polarisedimenticolales; family Polarisedimenticolaceae; genus Polarisedimenticola. Next base: position 256,963 of record CAWBPP010000015.1, on the reverse strand, counting down.
ATGAAGGCCCCAGGGCCGACACCAGCCTGGAAGCGCTTGCGAAGCTGAAGCCGGCGTTCCGGGCCGGCGGCACGGTAACCGCCGGGAACTCGAGCCAGATGAGCGACGGCGCTGCGGCGGTGATGGTGGCGTCGGAATCATTCGTCAAGGAGCACGGCCTGAAGCCGATAGTCCGGTTCGCCGGCTACACTACCGCCGGCCTCGATCCGGAGGTCATGGGCTTAGGGCCGATCCATGCGGTGCCAAAGCTGCTGAAACAGACCGGCGTCTCCCTTGGCGACATGGAGATCATCGAGGTGAACGAGGCGTTCGCCGCCCAGTCCCTGGCGGTGCTCCGTCATCTTGAGCTGGAAACAGACCGGGTCAACGTGAACGGCGGCGCCATCGCCATGGGACACCCCCTGGGCTGCACCGGGGCGAAGCTGAGTACCCAGGCGATCCACGAACTGATCCGCAGGAAAGGCCATTACGCCATGGTGACTATGTGTGTCGGCGGCGGCATGGGCGCCGCTGGACTCTTTGAGCGGGTTGAATAGATTTATACACGGAATATTCACCGGCCGCAGCGGCCGGAAAGCGAGGCAGGACATGGCGACGGAACCGAAGGAAATGAAAGTGACCAGAGGCTGTAACTTCCTGGTGGACGAGGCGGCGCTGGATGATGTGTTCATCCCCGAGGAGTTCGACGAGGAGCAGCGGATGATCGGACAACTCGCCCGGGATTTCTACGAGGGCAGCGTCGCACCTGTCAAAGATGAGATCGAATCAAGGGCCGAAGGGGTCACGGTGAATCTCCTGAAAGAGGCCGGCGAACTGGGCCTGCTGGGAGTCGACCTGCCCGAGAAGTACGGAGGTTTCGCCCAGACCAAGGCGGTCAGCATGCTGGTGGCCGAGTGCCTAGCCAGGAACGCTTCTTTCAACACGGCGTTCAGCGCCCATACCGGGATCGGAACGCTGCCGATCGTCTATTTCGGCACGCCGGAACAGAAGGAGAAGTACCTGCCCAAGCTGGCCACCGGCGAGATCATTGGGGCCTATGCCCTGACGGAAGCCGGGAGTGGCAGCGACGCCCTGGCCGCCCGGACCAAGGCGGTGCTCAACGACGACAGGCACGCACTACGTTCTCAACGGCGAGAAGATGTATATCACCAACGGCAACTTCGCCGACCTGTTCATCGTGTTCGCCAAGGTGGACGGGGAACAGTTCACGGCGTTCATCATCGCAAAAGATAACGAAGGGCTGTCCCTGGGAGCCGAGGAAAAGAAGATGGGGATCAAGGGCTCTTCCACCACTGCGGTGATCCTGCAGGACGCGAAAGTCCCGGTTGAGGACGTCCTGGGCGAGGTCGGCAAAGGCGCCAGGATAGCTTTCAACATTCTGAACGTCGGCCGTTTCAAACTGGCCGCCGCGGTTGTGGGTGGCGGTATCGCCGGCATGCAGGAAGCGGTGGAATACGCCAAGGGCAGGCCGCAATTCGGACGGCCTATCGCCGAGTTCGGCATGATCCAGCACAAAGTCGCCGAGTCGCTCAGCCGGTTGTACGCGGCCCGAGTCGATGGTTTACCGCACCGCCGGCTACATTGATCAGAATATCGCCACCATCGATCCGGACGACCCGGAGCGGGACAACAAGGTGATCGACTCCGCCATCAAGGAGTACATGGTGGAGTGCTCCATCCTCAAGGTTTTCTGCTCCGAAGTGCTGGATTACGCCGTGGACGAGATCGTCCAGATCTACGGCGGGTACGGGTACACCCAGGAATACAACGCAGAACGGTACTACCGCGACAGCCGGATCAACCGGATCTTCGAAGGGACCAGCGAAATCAACCGTATCGTCGTGGCCGGCGAGGTCATGAAACGGGCGGCCAAGAACCAGATTCCGCTGTTCGCCCACGCCAAGGCTCTGCTGGATGAGCTCATGGGGTTCCCGGATCTGGACGGCGAAGATGACACCGGGTTCCTCGCCGAAGAAAAGAAGTTGGTTCAGCAGGCCAGAAAGATGGTCTACCTGGCCGCCGGGACCATGGGCCAGACCCTGGGCACGAAGCTGCAGGATGTCTGGGGCCACGAGGAGATCCTCGGCCATCTGGCCGACCTGATTATCGAAACCTACGCCATGGAATCGGCTGTACTCCGAACCTTGAAGCTCAAGGAGCAGGGAGCAGCGGACGCCGAAACGTTCAATGGGGCACTGACGCGGCTGTTCTGCAACGAGGCGATAGCAAGGATGGAGATCACCGCCCGGAGCCTGCTGTCGGCGGTGGAGGAAGGGGACAACCTGAACATGGCCCTTTCCGGCCTGAGAAGAACCGCGAAACATACGCCGGCCAATACGGTGAAGCTCCGCCGTGAGATCGCCGAATTCGCCGCCTCCCACGACGACTGGCCGCTGTAAAAAATGGGGACATTCCACTTTATCTTTTAATAGTTATTAGGCAGGCCGTTATAATTCCTGTGGCGTCTGTCCAAACGGCAGAGGCACTCCCATCGCGATAATTATTGAAAGATAAAGTGGAATGTCCCCATTAATTCAGAGCTGGTTCCGCCTGCAGGAGAGCGGGAGCAACCTGCGCACCGAGTTGCTGGGCGGTCTGACTACCTTCCTAACGATGGTCTACATCGTGTTCGTGAACCCGGCGGTGCTGTCCGATGCCGGCATGGATTTCGGCGCCGTCATGGTTGCCACCTGTCTGTCCGCCGGCATCGCCACCTGGACCATGGGCCTTGCCGCCAACTACCCGATCGCAATGGCGCCGGGTATGGGCGAGAACTTCTTTTTCCTCACCGTTGTAGTCGGCATGCAGGTGCCGTGGCGGATCGCCCTGGCGGCGGTGTTCGTCTCCGGCGTCGTGTTCGTGCTCATGAACCTGTTCCGGCTGCGGGAGATGCTGATCAACGCCGTGCCGGCCTGCCTGAAACACTCCATCGCCGCCGGTATCGGCCTGTTCATCGCCCTGATAGGCTTGAAGAACAGCGGCATTCTGGCGAATGACCCCGGCCTGGGGCACTTCGTCATGGGAGATCTGGATCATCCCGCCACCCTGATCGCGCTGGCCGGTTTAACCGTAACCGTTGCGGTTATGGCCCGGGGCATCCGGGGCGCAGTGCTGCTGGGGATACTGTTCACCACCGCCCTGGCCTGGGTGTGCGGCCTGGTGGAGTGGCAAGGCCTGGTGTCGATGCCGCCCTCCCTGGCCCCCACCTTCCTGCAACTGGACCTTACCGGCCTCTTCACCATGGAGATGCTGCCGGTGATCTTCATCTTCCTGTTCATGGCGGTGTTCGACGCCGTGGGCACCCTGATCGGCATCGGCGAGCAGGGCGGGTTCATGAAGGAAGGCAGGCTGCCCCGGGCGGGACGGGCGTTGACCGCCGATGCCGCCGGCACCGTGGTCGGCTCTCTTCTGGGAACTACGACCGTCACCGCTTACATCGAATCGGCCACCGGCGTCCAGGCCGGAGCCCGTACCGGTCTGGCCAACATGGTCACCGGATCGCTGTTCTTCCTGGCGTTGTTCTTCGCACCCCTTGCACGGATGATCGGCGGGGGAATCGAAGTGCAGCCGGGTGTTTTCGTGAACCCGATGACGGCGCCGGCATTGATTATCGTCGGCAGTTTCATGATTCGCAGCGTGACGAAGGTCGATTGGGCGGACATGACCGAATCGTTCCCCGCGTTCCTGGTGCTCCTCGGCATCCCGCTGTTCTGGTCCATAGCCGACGGCATCGCCTTCGGGTTCATCTCCTACCCGTTGCTGAAGTTGCTCACCGGCCGGCGCCGTGAAGCGTCGGCCCTGGTGTACGTCGTTGGGTCCCTGCTCGCCCTGCGCTATATTCTGTTGTGATGCAGATCACCGCTGAAACCTACCGCTGCCCCCGACCGGCCTGCCGCCGGTTGTTCACCAGTCCAGAGGTGGTGCCGGGGGAGATTATCCGATGTCCCGCCTGCAACCGGCCGATGAACGCCCGCCCAGTATCCATGGAACGCATCCTGGAGGAGCGGGAAAAAACCACCCCCGGAGGAGCCGGATCGACCATCCCGCGACTTCCCCTGGCGGTGCTGGTGGATAACGTCCGATCTCTCAGGAACGTCGGCTCCATCTTCCGGACCTCCGACGCCTGCGGTGTGGAGCTGGTGGCGCTGGCCGGCATCACCGGCACTCCGCCACGAGATGCCCTGGTCAAGACCGCCCTGGGGGCGGAACAGGCTGTACGCTGGCGATACCGCGCCGAAGCTTTAAACGCCCTGAACGAGGCCCGGGAAGAGGGATATACACCGGTGGCCCTTGAAACCGGCGCCGGGGGGAAATCTCTTCAGGATTACCGCTGGCCGGAGCGGCCCTGCCTGGTGGTAGGTAACGAGATCCGGGGTGTTTCACCGGAAGTGCTGGATGCCTGCGCCGAAAACGTCTCCATCCCGATGCGGGGGGCCAAGGACACCCTGAACGTGGCGGTCGCTTTCGGGATCGCCGTCCATCACGCATCCTGTCGGCTGGCGGGCCGGGGCTAGATCGCCTCAGCCTTTTCGGCGAGGGATGCCTCGTCCTGCTCCTTCAGACTGTGCATCAGAAGATGCATAGTGTCGTGATCCATGCCGGGACGGTTGGGCACCAAACCGTGAGTGATCTGGAAGCTGCCGCTGGTCCATCGCACCAAGGCGGTGAACGCATCTTCACCGGAGACACTCAAAGTCCTGCGCGTGGCGCAGCCTGCCATCCACGAACCACGCCTCTCCCCGGAAATTGCCGTCGACGATCCGCACACAACCTGTTTTTCCGCCCAGAGCCATGATCTGGGCCAGTTCGCAAAAACTCAAGTCTTCCAGGTTGCCGGTGGTCCGGCGCCGGTTCTGGTTCTTGCGAACTATAGTCAGTGTCGACATGACGAGTCCCATCTTCCCCCGATTCCCTATGCCTGTTGTACGCAGATGTACAGGCAGAAGAGCGATTTTCAATGGCAGGTTTCGTAAGGCCGGCGGCGTTTTCCGGGTCTGCCGGGTTATCCTGAAATTTGGACGCCGGAACGCCGTCGTTGTAGTCTACCGATTACCAACAACCTGGAGCCGGTCATGCTTAGAACCTTGGGAACGTTCCTGTTTGCAACCTTCGCGGCTTTCTCCCCAGCCGCCCTTGCAGCCCTGAACCAGGGCGTTGCCGGAGCAGATCCCGGTGAAATCATGCCATGGGCCGAGTTCGATCCCTCAGTGCCGACCCAGGCAGGGATTACCGCAACGCTTCCCGGCCAGCGGCCGCTGCGACCGGAGGAGGCGTTGGAATACTTGCAGGTTCTGGCCGACTCCTCAGACCGGGCGCGCCTCGTGGAATACGCTCGCAGCCATGAAGGCCGGCCGCTGGTATTCCTGGCGGTAGGCAACGAAGAGACCATCGCAACCCTCGACCAGTTCCAAAGAGAGCATGCCGACCTGCTGGATCCCCGGACCGGGAAGGACAAAGACCTCGGGTCCGCCCGGGCGGTGGCCTGGATGGCCTATGGTATCCACGGTGACGAACTGAGCAGCACAGACGCCGCCGTCTCCCTGGCGTACTGGCTGGTGGCCGGGGAAGACGATCGGGCCCGCACCTTGAGGGATCAACTGCTCATCCTCATCGATCCGTGCGAAAACCCGGACGGTCGGGCCCGCTACATGGCCCAGACACTGTCCTTCGCCCACCGTACCGCCAACCCGGACCAGGACGACCTGTCCCATGCGGCGGTCTGGCCCTGGGGCCGGGGCAACCATTACCTGTTCGACCTCAACCGGGACTGGTTTACCCAGATCCATCCCGAGAGCGCCCGATCCACCGTCATCGCCGGCTGGCTTCCTCAGCTGATGGTAGACAGCCATGAGATGGGAGATAACGCCACCTATCTCTTCCCGCCGCCTCGCCACCCGTTCAACCCGCACCTGCCGGAGAACACACGGAAATGGGAGAACCGGTTTTCCGACGACCAGGCCGCCGCCCTCGACACTCGAGGGTTCCCGTACTTCTCCGGCGAATGGAACGAGGAGTTTTTCCCGGGTTACGGTTCTTCCTGGGCCGCCTACCACGGCGCCATCGGCATACTCTACGAGATGTCGGGCACGTCCGGCACACTGGTGCGGAAACGGGGCGGCACCCTCAGGACCTACCTGCAGGCGGTGGAGCACCAGCTGATCTCCTCCGTGGCGAACCTCGAGTCCCTGGCCGCCAACCGTGAAGCGGTTCTGCGGGACCAAATCGACAACCGGCGGGAAACGATAACGGCCGGATCCACCGGCAGGCACCGGGCCTGGGTGTTCCCACCCAACCGCCGCCACCCTGTGCGGCTGGAACGTTTGGCCGCCCTGCTCACCGATCAGGGTATCGAGGTCCACAGACTGGCAGCCGGGCCGGTGAAGATTGCAGGCGCCCGGGACGCCCGCACAGGCATCGCCGCGAACCTGGAACTTCCCGCCGGCGCCCTGATGGTCCGCCTGGATCAACCGGCGGGGAAGCTGGCCCGGGTGATCCTGGACCCCCATGTTCCCATGGGGTCCGGCTTCCTCCGGGAGGAGCGGGAATACCTGGAAAAAGGAAAAGGGAGCCGGATCTACGAAACCACCGCCTGGTCGCTGATCCTGAGCAACGGGGTGCCTGCCTTCTGGACCGGATCGGTTCCGGGTGGGGACTGGAAGCCCTGGCAGCAGGCGGCGGCCCGGAAGTCCGGGATGATCGCCGAGCCATTCAGCTCGGTGATCCTGGACGGCGATCCGGACCGGTCCCCTGCCGTCCTGGCCTACCTTCTGCAAACGGGCGTTACCGTTCGGATCGCAGAGAAGCCGTTCACCATCGAAGGCAGGGATTTCCGGGCCGGGGCGATGGTGCTCCGCCGCGAAGGAAACCTGGACGACCTGGAGACGGTGCTGAACCGGGCCGGAGAAACATTCCATGTGGAACTGTTCCCGGTAAGCACTTCCCGGTCCCGGTCCGGGCCGGACCTGGGCGGATCCCATTTCCCTGTGCTCGTGGAACCGAGGGTCGGTGTGCTCACCGGCATGCCGATCTCTCCCGCGGCCTACGGCTCGGTCTGGCATCTCCTGGATCAGGAACTGAACCTCCGCTTTTCCAGTCTGGACGTAGGGCGGCTCGGGAGGACCGATCTGTCACGCTACAACGTCCTGGTATTCCCTCCGGCACGCGGCGGCGCCGACTCCTACCGCAAGGTCCTGGGCGCCGGAGGGGTGGACCGGCTGCGCCGCTGGATCGAGGCCGGCGGCACTGCCATCGGGCTGGGGAGCGGGGCCCGGATGCTGGCCGACCGTGAGACCGGGTTGACCCAGGCCCGGTTCCGGTCCCAGAGTCTTGAGAAGTTTCCACCGCCGGTCTGGAGCATCACAGCCGAAGCGGCGGAAGCGGCGGGACGTCCCACCGCCCCTGGAATGCGAGTGCAGGAAAACAAGGAAGCGACCGGCGGGCGATCCGGCTCACCCTATGACGTAGCGCCTGTTCTGGGGCCGGGGGCCCGGCCGTTCGCAGAAGGAGTGGACCAGGGTTCCGACACTTCCGGGCGGCCCGGTGGCGATGAAGGATTGGGTCAAGGAACTCCTGACTCCCGGGAAAAAAGCTCCCGAAAAAGGAGACCTGGAAAGTGCGGACCGGCGGTTGCGCCTGTTCATGCCCCAGGGGGCGATGGTCCGGGCCGAACTGGATCCGGAATTCTGGATGAATTACGGCCTGGATGATGAAATATCCGTCTGGTTCGGCGGCGGAGACAGCCTGATCGCCTTGCCGCCTGTTGCAGTAGCGGCCAGGTTCCCCAAAATCGACCACCTGCACCTGGGCGGACTGCTCTGGCCGGAAGCGGCGGCGAGGATGGCCGGAACCGGCTACGCCACGCGGGAAAGTCTCGGTCGCGGCCAGGTCATCCTGTTCGCCGTCCACCCGGCCTACCGGCGATGGATGCGGGACACGGAGCGGATGATGGTGAACGCGATCCTGTACGGCCCGGGCCTCGGCACCCGGTGGTCGTCACCCTGGTGAAACCGGCTCCGGCACGGATATGGCGGTTACGGTGGTGGACGGTCCGGAGCGACCCGGATCGTCCAGCACAACGATCAACTCATACTCACCCGCCGGCAGGTTCGTGGAGCGGCTCCACCGTACCGGTCTTCCTCTCGGGACAACCTGCTGGAACCGCTTGACCGTTTTCCGGTTGCGAGTAACCAGGACGGTCATGGCGGCGGTCTCATCCGGCGGCGGCGCCTCCGCTTCCAGGTGGACCTTCCAGTTCCGCTCCCCTTTCGGCCTCACCAGTCTGAGGCCGGACCGCACCGCCGGGTCCAGGAACCGTTCCGGGTCCGCTTCCGCCGCCGATACCGCGGCCCGCTTCCGGTCCTCAGCAGACCATTCCCGAAGCTGCTCCGGGTGCCGCACCGACCGGCCGCGCCCCCGGACACGGACAGTGATGTTCCGAGAGTCCTCCACCTGGTTCCTGCCGGTCTCCTCCAGGTAGAACCCGACGGTGTAGCGGCAGGTCAGATCACGCCGGGCGCGGACATACCCCAGGGAGAGATCGTTGGTATTCCGGGTGAACCGGCCGCCGGTCTCGTTGGCCAGCCGGGCCAGCGCCCGGGACCCGCCCACCGGTTCGGTCTTCCGCCCCCGAAGGGGCGGCGTGAGGCCCCTGGCGTAGACCGGGTAGATCACGGCGCGGCCCTCCGCCGCCCGGTGGGCCACATCCAGGTACCAAAGATCGTTGTCGTCGGAACGCCCCAGGAATGCCGAGAACATCACTACCGCCTTGGAACCTTCGTAACCGATCAGGACATTCATCAGCCGTGAGAGGTCCCGGAAGTACCCTTTCTCTGTGAGCGGCCGGTATGGCGGGTCGAACAGCTTCGCCCACAGGGTGACGTCCTGTTCCATCCTGTTGAGGGCCGAGTACAGCCTGACCGGGTCGGAGGTGAACGGCTGAAGGATCCTGAGTCCGTCGGACAGGACCGCCACCATCAGCCGGTCCTCCGGGCCGATCCCGCCGGCGATAATCTCCCGGGCATGGCGCTGAGCGTCCAGCCGGTCCCCCATGTCCATGTGATAGTGATCGAACAACAGAACCACGCGGGCCGGGCTGTCCGGAATGCCGGTCAGGGGCTCGGAGTCGGCGACTCGGGGCCCGGGATCGTCCCGTCCGCCTGCAGCGCACACGGCATCCAGGGTATCGATGGCCACCGGCCGGTTCTGTACCAGGAGGGTGAAGTCCTGGATGTCCAGGCCGGGAACGGTTCTCCCGTTCCTGTCGGTGACCAGGATGTCCACGAGAACCAGTCTGACTTTTACCTTCTCTTCCTGGTCGATATCCACCGGAGATTCTTGGGCGCGCACCGCCACTGTCACGGATAGCAGCGCCATAAGGATCGCACATCGGCACATTACACGAATTCGACAATCTCCTTCAGGGACTTGCGACGGATGTCCGGAACCTGGACCCCTTCCGCAGGGAATCCGACCACCAGAAGCAGGAACGGCCGCTCGTTATCCGGCCGACCCAGGATCGGGTTGAGGAACTTCATCGGGCTGGGGGTGTGGGTCAGAGAGACCAGACCGGCCCGGTGCACCGCCCCGATCAGGAGACCGGTGGCCAAACCGACTGACTCCACGGTGTAGTAATGTTTCCGTTTCCCGCCGTCCTCTCCCAGGCCGTACATTTCACCGAAGACGGCGATGAGGATGGGAGCGGACTCGAGGAACGGCTTGCGGTGGCTGGTGCCCAGGGGTTCCAGCGCCTCCAGCCACTCTTTCGGAGCCCGGTGGCTGTAAAACTCCCGCTCTTCTTCCTCCGCCCCGATCCGGATCCGTCTCCGCATTTCGGGATCGGCAACCACCACGAACTTCCACGGCTGGAGATTGGCGCCGCTGGGGGCGGTTCCGGCGGCGCGGATGCAATTTTCGATCACCTCCCGGGGGACCGGACGGGTTGAAAACTCACGAACCGTCCGGCGCCGGTCCATTTCCCGGTAGAACTCCTCGGCCCTCTGACGCATCTCCTCTTCCGGGAACTCCTGGTAGCCTTGCAGCGGGATGAATCGAGCCTGGCTCACACCGCCGGAGCCTTGCGGGCGTTGATTTCCATAATCGCGTTGGCGGCAGCGAGCCGGACGTACTTGTTGTTGTTCGTCAGGAGCGAGGCGATGGCGTCGGCCGATGCCGGGTCACCCCAGTTCCCCAGGCAGTCCAGGGCGGCCATGATGACGTCCGGATCGGTACCGGACAGCTTCTCGATCACCATCGGCAAGAGAGCCGGGTCACCGTTCTCCTCCAGACCAAGGAGAGCCGGGCGGGCCACCGCCGATGTAGCGTCCCCTGCCAGCTTGGCCAAGGTCTGGCGACTGACTCGGGTGCCGGACACCCTGGAGCTGGGTTGCCAGAGTCACGCGCACCAGCTCCTTGTCGGCGCCGGCCAGACGGTCCAGCACCGGTCCGGCGGTTTCGGCATCGCCCAGCTTCAGCAAAGCTACGGCGCTGATCACCTGCACCAGTTCATCTTCGTGGCCCACCAGTTCCTGGAGCAGCGGAACCATCTCCTGGTTTCGGAGTTCTCCCAGGCTCTCGATGGCCGCCAGGACCAGTCCCTGGGTATTGATGAATTTCCTGACCTGCTTCGCCAGTTCCGGATCACCGGACTCACCCATGGCTATAATCGCCTGCTTCCTCCGGGCTCCGTGCTCCACCGCCAGCCCCTTCTGCAGGATCTCCACCGCCCAGGGCTGCCGGATCTGTCCCAGGATCCAGAAGGTCTCGTCCCGGACCGCCTCGTCGTCCGATTCCAGCCGGCTGTAGAGCGCGCTCTCCACAAGGTCCTGTTCCCCCCGATTCGCCAGGAGGACCATGATCTCGGCATTGGTGGAGGTGGTTTCGGTTGCGGCCACACTTTTCACCCAGTCAACGGCAGCCGGATCGTCCAGGTACGCCAGTGCGATGGCGGCCACCTGCTTCGCACTGCCGCTTTTGGCGGCAAAGGCCGCCTGCAGCGTTTCCCTGGCCTCCGGCAATGGGCGATCGGCCAGTCCCCGCAGGGCGGTGCTGAATACCTCGTAAGCCGTGGCGCCTGATTTCTCGATCAGGATCGCACCGGTCTCCGGGGCTGTGGAGCGGGTTGCGATCTGGATGCCGTACATTTCATAAACCCGATCTTCCGCCATCACTTCTTTATAGACCTGGAGCGCCGATTCGGCGTGCTTTGCAAGTGGATCGGAACTGCCGCACCCGGTTCCGGCGACCATCAGCAGGCCGAGGAACGCCGTTACGCAGGGACACCAGGCTTTATTCATCCTAATCATCATTTTCCCCTCGATTTCGGCATGTTCTCCTCCGGCGGGACCGCCCCGTGGAGTAACGTCATTATAAATGATTCGGTGACAGGCACCTAAACCGGGTTTTCGGGGACACCCATAGGTCATAATAACGGCATGATTGCAGGGATCGGAATCGACCTGGTAGACGTGGCCCGAATCCGCCGGGAGGTGGAACGCCGTGGGGAGGGTCTCCTGGAGGAGGTCCTTACACCGGTCGAACTGGAGTATTGCCATGGGATGGCGAAACCGTTCCCATCCATCGCCGTCCGGTTCGCCGCCAAGGAGGCGCTGTTCAAGGCGCTGGGGACCGGCAAACGCGGCGCCATGAGCTGGCAGGATCTGGAAGTCCGCCGGAATGAACTGGGCAAACCGGATCTGGCGGTGACCGGCGCCTCCGGCGAGGCGGTGCGGACACTCGGGGCGGACCGGATCCATCTCAGCCTGACCCACACCGACGAACATGCCCTGGCCGCCGTGCTCCTGGAATCGGTTGATACGGTGCGATCCGGGGGATAGTGTACAATTCCCGAACGGATATGACCTGAATAGGAGAAAACACTATGATCGCCGAAGGAACCAAGGCGCCGGGGTTCACTCTCAACGACCACTTGGGGCGTGAGATCTCCCTGGACAGCCTGACCGGTAAACACCATGTGATGCTGCTGTTCTACCCTCTCGATTTCACACCGACCTGAAGCAAGGAAGTGCCCGAGACGGAAGCCCTGCTTCCCCGTTTCGGAGCAGCCAATACCCAGGTCCTGGGTATCAGCATCGACAGCGTCTTCTGCCATGCCAACTGGGCGGTGAGCGTGGGAGGCGTCTCATTCCCGCTGCTGGCCGATTTCCACCCGAAGGGCGAAGTCGGCGCCAAGTACGGTCTGTATCTGGAAGCTGCCGGCATCGACGACCGGGCCACCGTGATCATGGACGTCGGCGGGACCGTAAGGCATGTCTCCTCGGTCACCCCGGGTGGCCGCCGGAACATCGACGACCTGGCCGCCCTATGCGAGAAAGTGGACCGGGAATACGACGGACCGAAGCAACCGGTACCGGCCCCGGGAGCGTTCCCCAAAGGATCAACACTGTACGTCAAGTCTACCTGCGGGTTCTCCCTGAAGGCGAGGAACGCCCGTGAGAATTTCCACCTGGCAGACGCCATCGCCCTCAAGAACGTCGATGAAGACGCCAGCGCAAAGGCGGAACTCATAAAAGTCGGCGGCAAGGACCAGGCGCCCTGCCTGGTAGTGGACGGCAAGCCGATGTACGAGGCGGACGATATCGTCAAGGCGATGATCGATTCGGTGGCGTACCTGAAATAGCTCCAATTCCAAACGATGCAACGAAACGACGCCGCCGTCCGTTATACCGGGCAGCGGCGTTTTGGATTGCTGATCCTTCTCTTCAGCCGAACAGTTCCAGGTAGTTCCGCCAAACCCGGTCCCTGGCCTGATCCACCGTCCAGCCCCGGAGTTCCGCCAGGCACTCCACCGTCCTGACCACGTTGGCCGGCTCGTTCCGCTCCCCCCGCACCGGGCCGAGGTACGGCGCGTCGGTCTCGGTGAGGATCTTCTCGGGGGGCAAGGTTCGCAGCATCCGGTTGAACGCGGTGTTGGTCCCGGCGTTGGCCGGGATGGAGAAATACCAGCCGTCCTTTTCGGCAACTTCCCGGGCCATGCGGGTCTTGCCGCCGAAGCAGTGGAAATCAACTTTTACCGGGCGGTAGTGTCGCAGGATCGCAATGGATCGCATCTCGAGACGCCGGGTGTGGATGATCAGCGGAAGATCGGCCTCCATGGCGATCTCGATGAACGATTCGAACACTTCTTCCTGCCTGGGGAATGTACTCTCATCGACCCAGTGGCCATCAAGACCGCACTCCCCCACGGCAGCCAGGTTTCCGGCCCTGGCCTGCTCCCGGATAAAGGCGATCTCGGCGTCCACGTCAAACCGGGGAACTTCGAACGGCAATGTGTCGGGTAACCGGTCGCAGACCGCATTCACCGGGTAGATTCCCAGGGCCGGCCGGACCTCGGGATATCGTTCGGCCAGTTCCAGGGTCCGGCGGTTCGATTCCGGTTCCAGACCGTTGACCACCATGGCAGCCACACCGGCTTTCACGGCGCGATCCACGACGTGATCCAGGTCGCCCTTGAACCGCTCATGAGTCAGATGGGTATGGACATCGACGTAATGCATCACTGGTGAAATCTAGCACGGGCCACCCTGGGCCGGTACAATACCGCCATGGCACGATTCCTGATACACCTCCTGGTGGTGACTCTTGGGTTGGCGGCGGCGGTGAAAATCGTCCCCGGCGTCCAGGTCGATTCGGTGATCACCCTGCTGGTGGCGGCTCTGGTCCTGGGATTCGTCAACGCGGTGATCCGGCCGGTCCTGACCTTCCTGACCCTGCCGATTACCTGTCTGACCCTGGGGCTGTTCTACCTGGTGGTCAACGGTCTGGCGTTCACCCTGGCGGCGTTTGTGGTCCCGGGATTCCAGGTCTCGTCCTTCGGCTACGCCGTTCTGGGCGCCCTGGTAGTCAGCGTGGTCTCCTGGTTCTTCGGCCAGTTCGGCAACAACCGCCCACCCCGTAATTAGGGACATTCCACTTTATATTTCAATTCTTATCCATGGGTGTCCCCAAAACCCGGGTTTTGGTGCCTGTCCCCGAAATACCCTATGATGAGCGGTTTGGACCGATCGGGACGACGGATGAGTGACGACACGCGACAACTGAGCAGGGAGATCGAGCGGAGACGGACATTCGCCATCATCTCCCACCCGGACGCCGGCAAGACCACGCTGACGGAGAAGTTGCTGCTTTACGGAGGCGCCATCCGGCAGGCCGGGGCGGTCCGCGCCCGGCGGGCCGCCCGCCACGCCACCAGCGACTGGCTGGAGCTGGAGAAGCAGCGGGGCATCTCCGTGAGCAGTTCAGTGATGACTTTCGAGCATGTCGGTTTCCGGGTGAACATCCTGGACACACCGGGCCACCATGACTTCAGCGAAGATACATACAGAACCCTGGCGGCCGCCGATTCGGCGGTGATGCTCATCGACGCCGCCAAGGGGGTGGAGCCGCAAACCCGCAAGCTATTCCGCGTCTGCCGCATGCGGGGAATCCCGATTTTCACCTTCGTGAACAAGATGGACCGGGAGGGCCGGGACCCGCTGGACCTGATGGGCGAGATTGAGGACGTCCTTGGCATCCACGCCACGCCGGTGAACTGGCCGGTAGGCGCCGGGTCCGGATTCAAGGGGGTGTACGACCGGCTCCACAGGCGACTCCTGATGTACCACGGTGGAGAACACGGCGCTGCCCGGGTGGAGTGCCGGGCCATCGAGGGGGAATTGGGCAGCGACCGCATGCGTGCAGCGCTGGGTCCCGTGGCCGACGAGGTCATCGACTCCCTGGATCTGCTGGAGGGGGCCGGTGAACACATGGATCCGGCCAAGGTTCGGGCCGGTGAGTTGACTCCGATGTTCTTCGGATCAGCCCTGACCAACTTCGGCGTTCTGCCGTTCCTCGAATCGTTTCTCGAAATCGCGCCGGCGCCCTATGCCCGGGCGTCCTCACAGGGTCCGATTGACCCGGCAGGCCGTCCGTTCTCGGCGTTTGTATTCAAGATCCAGGCAAACATGGACCCGGACCATCGGGACCGCGTAGCCTTCGTCCGGGTCTGTTCCGGCACGTTCCACAAAGGCGAGAACACCATCCACGTTCCCTCGGCCAAGAAAATCCGGCTGGCCAACTCCACCCTGCTCATGGCCAGGGACCGCACCAGTGTGGACGAGGCATACCCGGGGGACGTTATCGGCCTGTTCGACCCTGGCATCTTCCGGATCGGCGACACCCTCAGCGATGAAGGCAACTTCACCTTCGAGGGTATCCCCAGTTTCCCCCCGGAGCACTTCGTCCGGGTGCAGGTAGCCGAGGTCCTGCGGCGCAAATCCCTGGAAAAGGGGCTGCTGCAGCTGACCCAGGAAGGGCTGGTGCAACTGTTCACCGATCCGGGCTCCGGTTCCGCCGCCCCGATCCTGGGGGCGATCGGCCCGCTGCAGTTCGACGTCCTGAAGTTTCGGATGCAGGCGGAATACAACGTGGAGATGAGACTGGACCCGCTCCCCTACAAGGTGGCGCGCTGGATCCGGGGAACCTACGACCCGGATGTATTCCGCTACGCATCCAACACCCGGGTGGTGGATGACCGGGAAGGCCGCAAGGTCCTCCTCCTGGAACGGGTCTACGCCCTGAACCACTACAAGAAAAACCATCCCGAACTGGAGCTGGCCGAGACCCCCTACGACCACCGCTTCGACCCGGTGCCGGAATGAAGCCACAGTCCGCCTCATCCGCCCCTTCGCGCCGGCTGGAGCGGTTTGACCGCTGCTGGTCCGGCCGCACATTGCCCAACGGCATGACGGCGATCCATGTCCCGGCGCCGGACAAGGAATCGTTCTACCTGGAACTGACCATACGGGCCGGCTCCCGGCTGGAGCCGCCGACAGCGGCCGGCGCCGCCCACTTCCTCGAGCACTTGATGTTCCGGGGATCCAGCCGGTTCCCGGGGTTCGCCGCCCTGGCCCGTGCCTTCGAGTCCCTGGGCGGGGAATGGAACGCCGCCACCGGCCACGAGCATACCGAGTACTCCTACTACGGCATCCGGCACAACCGGCTGCATGCCATGGAACTGTTCCACGAGTTCCTGGAGAACCCCCGACTGGAAGACCTGGAAGTGGAACGCAAGGTGATCCTCCGGGAGATGGAGGGAGACCTGAATGAGCACGGCCACTGGCTGAGCACCGGGCAGCATGTCGCCGGCCTGCTCTGGCCCGGTTCCACCCTGGCCCAGCCTATCCTGGGCACCCGGGAATCCCTCCTGGCGATGGAACGGGAGACCCTGACCCGGTTCCGGGACCGGCACTACATCCCGGCCAACATGGCGCTCTGCGCCGTGGGCGGCGATCCCGGCGACGAAACGCTGGACCGACTGGAGGCGTTGTTCGGCAGTCACCGCAACCGGTTCGCAGGCAGCAGGCCGGAACCGTTCCCCTCGTTCACCACTGCTCCCGGTCCGGCGGTGAAGTGGGTGGAGAACAGCGACAACGAATATGCGGTGCAGGTCAGCTTCCCCACCGCAGGCGAGTGGTCGGACAAGGCGCCGGCCTACGAGATTATCGGCCGGATTCTGGCCGACGGTTTTTGCTCCCGGCTGTGCAACCGCCTCCGGGAGACACTGGGACTGGTGTACGACGTGGAGGCCGACCCGACCCTGTTGCTCTCCACCGGAACACTGGACATCACCGCCACCATCCACCCAAACCACGTGGACCGCTTCTTCCCCGAACTGTTCGCCATCCTGGCCGACCTGTCGACGAACGGCCCCACCGACGAGGAGATGGACAGGGTTCTGTTCCGCACGCTGGTGGACATCGATCTGTCGCCGGGGGCTCCCGGGGAGTTCGGTTCCGACCTGGCCTGGGGCAGTCTGTGCCGGAAGAAAGTATCCGTCCTGAAGGACCGTGACGATGTCCTGGCCCTGACGCCGGACCGCATCCGCACCGTCTGCCGGGAACTGTTCCGGCCCGAAACCACCGCCGTAGTGATCCTGGGGCCGGCCAGGGACGGACTGGAAAAGCAGGTCGAGAACCACCTGACCTGTGGGTTGACGCCGCAATCGTGAGATAATCAGGTGACGTAGCGTTCATCTCTCACGGAGGCGGAAAAATGATTCAGACCAAACGTCGATCCCTGCCGCGCAGCCTCATCTCTCTCCTCGCCCCGCTCCTGCTGCTGACCATGGGCGCCTTTCCGGATATAGGCTGCAACAGCGGCCCCACCGTCCGTGGTTCCGGCAACGTGGTCACCGAAGAACGGCCGGTATCCGGGTTTCACGGCGTGGATATCCGAAACCAGGGCAACCTGGTGATCACCTTCGGACCGGAAGAAAAACTGGTAATCGAGGCGGAAGACAATCTCCAGGAGCACCTGGTCGCCGAGGTCCGGGACGGTATCCTGTGCTTCGAAACGGTTCCGTCTGGAACCAACATGCGCAACACCGATCCGATCGTGTACCAGCTCACGGTGACGAAACTGGACAGCCTGTCCACCAGTAGCGCCGGCAGCATCACCGCCCCGGCCATGCAGGTGGATACTCTATCGGTTTTCATCAGCAGCGCCGGCAGCGTGCACATCGAATCCCTCATCGCCCACGCTCTGAAGGCGGACCTGTCCAGCGCCGGCAACCTGAGCATCGTGTCCGGTGCGGTAATCGACCAGCATGTCACGGTTTCCAGCGCCGGCCGCTACGACGCCGAGGGCATGTCCAGCGAATGGGCGATGATGGACCTGTCCAGCGCCGGGACGGCTACGGTGCTGGTGAATGAAGGCCTGGAAGCGGACATCTCCAGCGTCGGCGACCTGTACTACCGGGGCGATCCGAAACTGGACGTTCGTACCAGTTCCATGGGCAAGGTGATCCGCCTGGACGATTAGGCGGTCCGGAACACCTTCCTGACGCAAATAATCTCGGGGCCGGAACCCGGTTTCCGGCCCGCCGTTCGGACCTGTTTACTCCCTGCTTACATCGGGAACATCTTTTTACAGCACGGTGATCCTATTTACACGCCGTCCGCGTACGATCCCGTCGTGTAGTCACACCCAACGCGGGACCCGGTTCCGCCGTACGCAGGAGACAAGACCATGAAGAAGACGATCGCGATTCTCGCCGTTCTGGCCCTGGTTGCCCTGACCGCTCCGGTGCTCGCCGGCGAAGGTCACAAGTGTACCGCCGGCACCCAGGAGTGTCTGGACAAGATGGCCGCCAGTCTCGCCAGCAAAGGCTGGGTCGGAGTCGAACTGGACAAGACCAAAAAAGGCGGACTGGTCATCACCAAGGTGATCAAGAACAGCCCAGCCGAAAAAGCCGGTCTGCAGAAGGGAGACGTCCTTCTCGCCATGAACGGCATGAGCATGACCGACCAGTCCGAGGAGGCCCAGAAGAAACTGAAGAAGACCTGGGGTTCGTTCAAACCCGGAAGCGAGGTCACCTACGCCCTCGACCGCGAAGGAAAGAAAATCAAGACCAAGATCACTCTCGGCCATATGCCGGAGGAACTGGTGGCCAGCTACGTCGGCCGCCACATGATGGAGCACGCCACCACCGCAGTCGCCAAAAAGTAAGCGTATCAAGCGGAGTCATGACGGGAATCAGCCGGCGCATCTGCGCCGGCTTTTTCTTTATGACGATAGCCGCATGCGCTGGTCCCGGCCCGCCAGGCACAAATCATCGGCGATCTCAAATAAATCGCATGCTGCCAATCATTTGGGGATAGTGGATTCCCCCTATACGGTTAGGTGCAACACCGGATTTCCATCCACGCTGCATCAGCTAATGTTTGTTATGAGGAGTGATTGGTGCTCCGGACTAAACGAAAGGAGATCCGAGAAATGAAAACGAAAACCACAACAGACACCAAGCGCACCGAGATCGAGCCGTCGGAACATAACGGCACGAGCGACGAAGTAGAAACGGAAGATGAATTCCTGGCGTCCAGCCCCAAGCACACGGAAGGGGCCGCACTACTGTGGTCGGGCGCCGCCGACGAACACACTCACCGGCATCATCCCAGATAGGTAACTGCCCGCTCCAAAATATTTGGCAGGATCATTCGCCTAACTCTTTATATCGCAGGCAACGGGGCTGGCGACTCATGAACCGGTGCTACGGAATATTCGTCACAGGACTCTAAAATTAACGATTTCCCGAACGCCTTGACCGTGAATACCGGACACTGGGCCATGCGAACCACTTTCTCCGCAACGCTGCCAAGCAGTAGATGCTCAATGCCCGTGAGACCGTGACTCGCAATGACGATCAAGTCACTGTCATTGTCCCCGGCAAACCTGACAATATCTCTTGCGGGATGCCCGGACAGGATGTGTACCTCCGGTTCAATTCCGGGACCTCCGCACTCGTCGCACAACTGCTCCATCTCACGTATCGCCATTGCTCTGAGAGATTCCCGCCGCATACGATCGGGAAGGTCGCCCATACCGTAGAACTCGGGGTACGCGTTCTCCTCAATGACGTGCAACAGCTGCAATCTGGAACCGTAGATTGCAGCCAATTCCTTGGCATGAATCAGCGCGGCTTTTGCATGTTCGGAAAAATCAACAGGGACCAGTATGGTGCCGACCTTGGTCACGGCATGCGTTTCCCTGCCTTCGCGAACGGTCAGGACAGGGCACTCGGCAAATCGGACAACTTTTTCAGAGACACTTCCAAGAAAGAGCCGCCCGAGACCGCGCCGGCCGTGAGTATCCATAACGATGAGGTCAATTTCCTTCTCATCGGCATAGTCCAGAATAACATCCGTAGCAGACATCCCACGTTTCCCGACAATCAAGATATTGGCACCGTTTCTTTCACGAGCAGCGACGGCCACCTTCATTTCCATTCTCGCGTGATCCTCGAGGTGCTGATATACATCCTCACAATCTACGACGGGCGCTTCCGGATATTGAACGTCGTTCTGGTGCAGAACGACGGCGTGGAGCATGTGCAGTTCGGCTCCGAACTGATCAGCCAGCTGCAGTGCTCGCTCCAGGGTATGGCCTGCACATGGAAAGCAGTCTATAGGGAACAGGATTTTCTTTATTTGGATCATGGCAACCTCCGAGACCCGTCTTCAATGGTGGTCACAAAGATATATAGACCACATCAACGTAAACGGAAATCGGGGGTTCCTCTTGATCGGGTTGTGGATATTACGTATTGGATCAAAGATCCGAATTTTCCGAAACTTACCTTCGGATTGTCCCTAGTCTACAGTTTTCGGGAAGGGTCAAATCGGGTGGAGCGCAGAAACTACTCTTTGGCCTTGATTACCATGCGAACAAGGTGCGGCAACGAGTCTGCTTCCATTTTTTGCATGACTCGGGCCCTGTGGATTTCGACGGTCCTCTCACTTACCCCGAGATCCATCGCAGTCACCTTGTTGGCCTTGCCGGCGGTGACAATATCCATCACTTCCCTCTCTCGGGGCGTCAGGCTTGCGATGCGCTTCAATATTTCTTCTTTCTTGCGCAACATCTCCCTGTTCTCGAGATCCTGCTTGATTGATTGTTGAATGCGGTCCAGGAGCGTTTGCTCGCTGAACGGCTTCGTTATGAAATCGACGGCGCCGGCCTGCATGGCATGTACCGCCATCTGCATGTCTCCATGCCCCGTGATGAAGATCACAGGAAGCATGGAATGCATGGACGCCAGCTTCTCCTGGAGATCGATGCCGCTCATATCAGGCATGCGAACATCAAGCACAAGGCAGCCGGCCCTGTCGGGATCGTAGGCCTCCAGGAACTCCCCGGCGGAACTGTAGCATTCCGCCTTGAGCCCGACCGATTGCAGAAGCATTCGAAGGCTGTCCAGGACGGCTTCATCATCATCCACGACGAAGATCGTGGGCTCGGCATTATTCATCGCTTTCTCCAACAACCGCCGGTATCGACAAATGAAAGGTAGTCCCGCTGTCCTGATTCCGCGTAAACCATAAGCTGCCACCATGCGAATTAAGTATTGATCGGCTGATTACCAGCCCCATTCCCATTCCCGATTTTTTGGTCGTAAAAAATGTCTGAAACAGCCGTCCCTCCGCCTCTTCGGATATACCGGCACCCTGATCCTTGACCGAAATCTGCACGGAATGGCTTGCCGCCGGTCTTGCTGTAACGGTAATGGATTTATCGCGACAATCCGGGCTGTCCATCGCTTCAATACCATTCAGCATCAGGTTCAGAACCACTTGCTGAATCTGCACAGGATCCCCCAGAACACGGGGCAGCCCGCCTTCCAGATCCAATTTGATCGTGGTTTCGCGCAATCGGGCGTCCATATCGGCGAGTTGCACTACCTCCCTGATGAGCTCGTCCAGATCGACCGTTTCCCTCAAACTGGAGCGCTTCCGAATCAGTCCTCTCAGACTGGCGATCACTTCACCGGCTCGCCTGGCCTGATGGCTGATTTTGTCCATCGCATCAAGAACCTCATCGGATTTGTCCATTCCGGCCTCGATCATACGGCGGCTGGCCTGTGCATATGTGGCTATAGCCGTCAAAGGCTGATTGATCTCATGGGCAATGCCGGCCGCCATCTCGCCGATCATATGCACACGCGTAACGTGCGCCAGCTTTTCGCGGACTTCTGATGCATCCTTTTCGACCTTCAACCGCTCGGTAAGATCCTCCATCTGCGCAACATACAAGAGAGGTTTTCCGTCGGAATCATGCACCACGCTCGCGCTCAACACCGCATCAACGATGGTTCCATCCTTCTTGATGTACCGCTTCCGCATGCGGTATTGATCGATTGACCTTCCCTTAGCTCCTGCAACCTCTTCTCGGCAAGATCGATATCGTCTTGGTGCGTAATGCTGTTGACAGGCCTGAGCATCAACTCTTCTTCCGTGTAACCGACCATGGCGCTGAACGCATCGTTGACCGTGCAGAACCTTCCCTCAAGATCGACTGTCGCGATGCCGGTCGGCGCGTGCTGGATTGTCAACTTCAGCTGTTCTTCCCGTTGGCGCAACCTGTCCTCGATCATCCGGCGCACGGAAATATCCCGGACTACACAGGTGTAGCCATGCTGCCCGTTGACGCGGAACTCCCCCGCCATCAGGCGAACCGGAAAGACGGAACCGTCCTCTTTCCGTGCGACGAGATCCAGACTACGGTCCAGAGGTAAATCTTTGAGATGGGTGGCGTAAGCGTTCATACCACCCTGGCACACAACACGATGCAGGTCAGGAATTAGAGTGCTTATGTTGCGGCCCACGGCCTCGCGGCGTTCATATCCGAAAACAGTTTTTATGGAGCAGTTGCAATCCTCAATGACGCCATTTTCATCGATGATGATGATGGCATCAACCACCGTCTCCCAGACCGACGACCACCATAGAGGATGCTGGGCCGGCAAGTTCTTCTCATTCATCGCATATATACACAGTTTTTAGCGATTCCGACACCATGGAGAGAGTGAAGAAAAGTATATCAGGGCCGACGACGAGACATCAAACGAGTTCCCGGAACCACGCTCCGGGCACTAGGCAATTCCCGAAACCGTACTTCGGAAACTCACGATTTCCAGCGTAGCGGTCATGTCTTATAACAGAAGCAGGAGAGAAGAAGGCTCGCCATGAACATACGTATCGGCAGCAGAATGGCTTCCCGGAGTGCCGGACCGTCACGAAGCAGGCATGCTGTGGATAGCGTTCGGGATGGCCGTCCTGGTTCATTTCGGAGCACTCCTGATCCAACTCCCCCAAATGACGTCCCCGTATCTCCGAATGACGATCACCGCTACATCGTGGTGAAAAAATATACTCCACCTCCTCCCAAGGTGGAACAAAAGCCGGTAGCGCCTAGAAAGAAGCTTATCCGCAAGGTGCCGTTGCCTGATCCGACACCGGATGAACCGGAACCGATCCGGGAACCGGCGCCGGAGATCCTGCCTGATCCGATCCCGGAAAACGTGGAGATCCTGCTTGGTGAGCCGGAGCCGTTCGGACCGCCACCATCGAGGGAGCCGGTACTGGCGGGAGTGGCAGGTGTGAGTTCGCCGGTGTTGATCCCTGAAAGCAAGGTAATCCCAGATTACCCGGAACTCGCCAGGGTGGCGCGTATCGAGGGCGACGTGATCCTGCAGGCGGTGATCCACAAGGACGGAACCGTGGGAGAGATCAGCGTTCTGCGGTGCACCAAGGGTTGCGTTGGGTTCGAAGATGCCGCCATTGAAGCGGTAGCCATGTGGCGCTACAAACCTGCCACCCAGAATGGCAAACCGGTGGACTGCTATTTCACCGTTCTTGTCGACTTCCAGCTCATGTAATTTAGAGGCAACCGGTGCAAGTATTTCGCAGAAATCAAGCATTTATCGAAAATAGTGCATTTCTATCCATAGAATAGGATTGTTATGGGCTTTCCTGGTCCCAAATCGGATCGAAGGCGGGAGGCGAATCCTCTAAGATAGTCATCGTTCGCACTGAACTTAGCGACAGCTCCCGCCGGGAGTACGGAGGCCGACCGTGGCAAGCAACGACCAAACCAAGTCCTTCAACGCATTCGAAGTCGCCCAATCACAGTTCGATGACGTGGCGACACAACTGGACCTCGACGCTCCCACGCGCGAACTGCTCAGGACGCCGATCCGCGAGTATTCGTTCGCAATCCCGATCCGGATGGATGACGGCACCAGGAAAGTATTCCAGGGCTTCCGGGTGCAGCATAACGACGCCCGCGGTCCCTGCAAAGGCGGGATCCGGTTCCACCCGCTGGAGACCCTGGATACGGTGCGCGCGCTTTCCATGTGGATGACCTGGAAATGCGCCATCGTGGATATCCCCCTTGGAGGAGCGAAAGGCGGCGTCATTTGTGATCCGCATAACCTGAGCCAGTTCGAGCAGGAACAGATCTGCCGCGGGTGGGTTCGCCAGATCGCCCGTGACGTAGGTCCGGCACTGGACGTGCCTGCGCCTGATGTCATGACTACGGCACAGCATATGTTGTGGATGCTGGATGAGTACGAGATGATCCGCGGATCAAAGCATCCCGGATTCATTACGGGCAAGCCGGTGGGGATGGGAGGGTCGCTGGGGCGGACCGAGGCCACCGGGCTACGGCGTTGTCTTCACCATCCGAGAAGCGCTGAAAGAACTTGGGATCCGGGCTGCGGATACGGTGGCGGCGGTGCAGGGTTTTGGGAACGTGGCGCGGTACGCCATCGAACTGTACCAGCAACTGGGGGGCAAGGTCATTTGTGTCGCCTCATGGAATCAGGAGGATCAGACCTCCTACAGCTTCCTGAAGAAAACCGGCATCGACTTCAGTGAACTGCTGTCCATAACCGACCGGTTCGGCGGAATCGACAAGGACAAGGCCCAGGACGCGGGCTACGAGGTTCTGGACGGGGACAGCTGGATGAAACAGGATGTCGACATCCTGATTCCCGCCGCCCTGGAAAACCAGATTACCGGCGACAACGCCGCTGAAATCAGCAAGAGAGTAAAGATCGTGGCCGAGGGGGCGAACGGTCCGACCACGCCGAACGCCGACCGCGTTCTGAAGGACCGCGGAGTGTTCGTTGATCCCCGATCTTCTGGCCAACGCCGGCGGGGTGACCTGCAGCTATTTCGAGCAGGTTCAGAGCAACATGAACTATTTCTGGGAAAAGGATGAAGTGCTCGGCAAACTGGACATCAAGATGACCGCCGCATTCATCGCAGTCAGCGAGCTTGCCCGGAAAAAGAAACTTTTCATGCGCGATGCGGCATACGTCATTGCCATCAGCAGAGTTGCGCAAGCCTGTAAAGACCGTGGCTGGGTCTGAAGAGAAAGTACCTCGTTTCAACCGGGCCTTTTTCGGCTCCG
This sequence comes from Candidatus Polarisedimenticolaceae bacterium, assembly GCA_963790785.1. Lineage (GTDB taxonomy): Bacteria > Acidobacteriota > Polarisedimenticolia > Polarisedimenticolales > Polarisedimenticolaceae > Polarisedimenticola. The sequence continues at coordinate 232,219 of CAWBPP010000015.1, read as the reverse complement.
GGAACAGACTGTCCCGCATCGGCGGCGGAGAGATCGGCGGCAAGGCCCAGGGTCTTCGAGCAGCCGAGCAGGTCTTCAGCAAGACGCTGGAGAACGGATCCCTGGCAGGTGTTCAGGTCGGAATCCCCCGGACCGCCGTCCTGACCACCGAACTGTTCGACCTCATGCTGGAGAGGAACCGGCTGGACCGCGCCGAACTGGTCAGCCTGCGGGATGAACGTATCGTCCACGCCTTCCTGAATGCCGACTTCCCGGCGGAGTTCGTGGGAGACGTGCGGGCCCTCGTCGAGGAGACCCACCTGCCCCTGGCCGTACGGTCTTCCAGCCTCCTGGAAGATGCCCTCAACCATCCGTTCGCCGGCGTCTACGGCACCAAGATGGTCCCCAACAATCAACCGGACCCCAACGAGCGTTTTCGCAAACTGATCGAAGCGATCAAGTTCGTTCACGCATCGACTTTTTTTCAGGCTGCCCGGGATTATGGCCATACCATCGCCGGGGGCGTGGAGAACGAGAAGATGGCGGTGGTGGTGCAGGAGGTGGTGGGCGCCCGGCAGGACCAGCGTTTTTATCCCCATCTGTCCGGCGTCTGCAAGTCATACAATTACTATCCGTCCTCGGGCCAAAAGCCACAGGACGGCATCGTGAGCCTGGCCCTGGGCCTGGGTAAATCGATCGTGGACGGCGGTGTATGCTGGTCGTATTCCCCGGCCCGCCCCAAGGCCCCGCCGCCCTACGCCTCTGTGGCCGACCGGATGAAAAACAGCCAGGTGCGGTTCTGGGCCGTAAACATGGGGAAGGCGCCGGACTACGATCCGGCCGCCGAAACCGAGTACCTGGTCCAGCCCGGCCTGGCGGAAGCCGATTACGACGGAACGCTACGGTACCTTGCATCAACCTACGATCCACGGTCCGACCGCCTCTCCCCCGGCACCGGCTTCCCCGGACCACGGGTCCTGGACTTCGCCCCCCTGCTGCAGCTCAACGAATTGCCGCTGAACGGAGCCCTCCACAGCCTCATGGAAATGTTTGAAACCGAACTGGACTGTCCGGTGGAGATCGAATTCGCCGTTACGATAGATGGCGGCGGCGATCCGGAGGCGCGGCTCGGTTTCCTGCAGGTGCGGCCGATGGCGGTGGCGGATCAGGAAGTTGACATTCCCGACCACGACATGGCCGGACCGGGCGTGCTGGCCTCATCGGATACAGTTATGGGGAACGGCACCGATAAATCGATTCGGGACGTTGTGTACATCCGGCCGGACCGCTTCGAACGGGCGGCAAGTCCGGCCATCGCCTCTGAAATCGAAACGCTGAACCGCTCACTGATCGCCATCGGCAAACCTTACCTGCTCATCGGATTCGGCCGCTGGGGCAGCAGCGATCCCTGGCTCGGAATCCCGGTACAGTGGGGGCAGATCTCCGGCGCCAGGTGTATCGTCGAGGCGACCCTGGCGGAATTCAGTGTGGAACCGAGCCAGGGATCGCATTTCTTCCACAACCTGTCCAGCTTCGGCGTAACATACTTCATGATCCATCATGCGACGGAACCCGGGATCGACTGGGACTGGCTGGACGCCCGTCAGGTCGTCACCGAAACGGACCATGTCAGGCACGTTCTGCTTCCCGATCCTCTCGATATTCGTGTAGATGGCCGGGTCGCCCGCGGCCTGATCCAGAAAGGTTAATTCGTAAATGGAGAAAAGCAACCCGGCACCTTCCCCGCTCCTGAACGCCCTTTACGAACGCGCCAAGGAACTGAACTGCCTCTACCAGGTGGATGAAATCCTGAGGAAAGAACCTGAGGATCTGGCCGCACTGGCCCAGGAGTTCCTTGCCGCGCTGACGCCCGGATGGCAATACCCCGAAGCATGCCAGGCCCGGATCAGACTCATGGGACAGGAGCACTGCACACGGGGATACCAGGGCTCACCCTGGAAGATTCTTGCTCCGATCATCGTCGAAGGAGAACGGGTCGGCGAACTGGAAGTTTCCTATACCAAGCAGTACCCCTCAGCCGATGAAGGGCCGTTTCTCAAAGAGGAACATCGCCTTATCAGCGCCATCGCCGAACGGGTCGGACACTGGGTGGCGCAACAGAAACTCGAGAACGCCATGCAGAGCCTCGAGGCGATGGACCGGGGCGTGCCTTTACCTGTCCGCAAGTGGAATTTCGTCCTGGATTTCCTGCGAAACACCGACCATCGGCTGCTGCTGCGAATCACCCGGAGACTTATCAATCACCTTTGCGTGCAGGGGATCGAAGAGGCGGAAGAGGTCCTGCAGAATTTTACCCCCGGCTCCTCGCCCCATAACCGAACCGTCGGCGACGACAACCAACCGTTGGCAAAGACCATCATCCAGGACATTACCGAACTGACCGACCGGACATTCAAAATCGCGGCGCGCGAACTTTCCGATGATGAACTGGTTGGATATATTCATGGCTGGATGCGCGAAGACAAGGTCGGCTTCCTCTACGAATCGCTGGAAAACCTCGAGACCTCACTGGCCGACCTCGGAGACGCCATCGTCCGCTATCACTCGTTGAACCTGAAAGAAGAGGAACTGCCGCTTCCGGTTCGGACCGGACTGCGGGTGGCGCTGCTTCGACGGTATTTCAGCGACAAACTGCAGTTTCTGAGCAAGGCGAAGGAAGTCGTCCGTGTCGGTGATTTCTACGATCTGGCGCAGCATACCATCAGCCCGGCCCGGGGGCACGGGAGACTCGGAGGCAAGAGTTCCGGTCTTTTCACGGCAAAGAACATCATCAAGTATGAAGCGGAAAATACGCCGCTTCTCAACGACATCAGAACGCCGAGAACCTGGTACATCGCCTCGGACAGCACGCTGCAATTCATCCGCTACAACAACCTGGAGGATGTCTATTACCGCAAATACTGCACCATCGATCAGATCCGGCAGGAATATCCGAACCTGGTGCAGGTTTTCAAGAACTCAACCTTCCCGCCGGAGATCCTCAACGGACTTTCCGCCGTTCTGGACAAGTTCACCGATGTCCCGATAATCGTCAGAAGCTCCAGCCTGCTGGAAGACCAGTCCGGTTCCTCGTTCTCGGGAAAATATAAGAGCCTGTTTCTGGCGAATCTCGGGACCAAGGAGGAGCGGATGGATGCGCTCCAGGACGCCATCGCTGAGGTCTATGCCTCGATCTTCGGACCGGACCCCATCGAATACCGGGCCCAGAGAGGCCTCCTGGACGTCCATGAAGAGATGGGGATCATGATCCAGGAGGTAGTGGGCAGTAAGATCGGACCTTATTTCCTCCCGGCTTTTTCCGGTGTCGCCCTTTCCAACAACGAGTTCCGATGGTCATCCAGGATCAAACAGGACGACGGACTGGTAAGGCTGGTTCCGGGACTCGGCACCCGGGCCGTAGACCGTGTCGGCGACGACTATCCGATTCTTGTCGCTCCGGGGCAACCTGGACTGCGGGTCAACGTGACTCTCGAAGAGATACTGCGCTACTCGCCCCGTCATGCGGATGTCATCAATCTCGAAACCGGTGCGTTTGAGACCGTCGACTTCAAGGAGCTGATCAGGAACCATGGCGACGAGTTCCCGTTGGCCGGCAAGATACTTTCGGAAGTGATGCAGGACCGGGTTCGCAAACCGATCGGTTTCGACATCGATTTCGCAGAAGGTGACTTCGCCGTCACCTTCGAGGGGTTGCTGTCCGACACTCCGTTCATCGCCAGGATACGAACCACGCTGAAACTGCTGGAAGAAAAGCTGGGCACTCCCGTAGACCTCGAATTCGCCTCGGACGGAAAGAACCTGTACCTGCTGCAGTGCCGTCCGCAAAGCTATTCCCGGTACCAGGCTCCGGCGGCGATCCCGCGGGACCTCCCCCGGGAACGGGTCCTGTTCAGTGCGGACCGGTACGTTTCCAACGGTTTCGTGCCTGACGTGACCCACGTCGTTTATGTCGATCCCGCCGAGTACGGCAACCTTCAGAACCGGGACGATCTCAAAGCGGTCGGGCGCACGGTCAGCAAGCTCAACATACTGTTGCCGAAACGCCAGTTCATTCTCATGGGGCCCGGCAGGTGGGGCAGCCGCGGGGACATCACTCTGGGGGTCAGTGTCACCTACTCCGACATCAACAATACATCTATGCTGGTGGAAATCGCGCAGGCCAAAGCCGGATATGTTCCGGATCTATCCTTCGGAACCCATTTCTTCCAGGATCTGGTCGAAGCCGAGATCCGTTATCTTCCGCTATACCCCGATCAAGAGGGCATCCTGTTCAACGAGTCTTTTTTTCGCTGCAAAAAGAACATCCTGGCGGAACTGGTTCCGGAAGCCGAGCACCTCGCCCATGTCATCAAGGTCATCGATCTGCCCCACGCCACCGACGGTAAAATCCTGCGGGTTCTTATGAACGCCGAACTGGACGAGGCCGTAGGCGTGCTGTCCGAACCGACTGCGCTCCGGGATCTCCAGGAGTTCGACGACGAAGCTCCGGCCGACCCCGCCAAGGGCGTGCACTGGAACTGGCGCATGAGAATGGCGGAACGCATAGCCGGCGAGTTGGGCGAGAAGGACTTCGGCGTGCAGGCGGCTTACGTTTTCGGCAGCACGAAAAATGCCACAGCCGGCCCCGGCAGCGACCTGGACATGATCCTGCACTTCACAGGCACAAAGGAGCAGGAGAGCAATCTCATGGTCTGGCTCGATGGCTGGAGCCAGGCTCTTGCCGAGATGAACTACCTGAAAACCGGCTACGTCACAAAGCGGCTCCTGGATGTGCATTTGATCACGGACACGGATATTGAACAGCAAAACAGCTATGCCTCGAAAATCGGAGCGGTGACGGACGCGGCCCGCGAACTCCCGCTCAACAGGCCGTGAACGGCGGCCCGGGCGGACGCTTCAGAGCAGTTCCCGGGTGGCCGCATCTGGATCGGCCGGGTCGAAGCGGACCAGGCTGAGTTCCGGTCCGTCGTGGGCCGCCGAGAACATGTGTGTTCTTCCGATGCGATCCTTCCAGGCACCTGTGAGGCGGGCCGATTCGTGAACATGGCCATGGAGGGTGATCCATGGACTGCGGCGCCGAATAAAGCGCTGCACGGCGATACTGCCCACGTTCACATCAAGCGGCGCGTAGTCCACCATGCGACCGTCCAGCGCCGCCCGGTCCAGCTTGGTCTGGTACGGCGGCGTATGGAACAGCAGGATAGCGTGTTCCATATCCCCTTCTCCGGCAAGCTCCTCCAGGTCCTCCCGGATCGTCCGGTTCCGGGCTTCCCGATCCTCCAACTCGACGGTGCGCCATCCTTCCTCCGGGGATATGCACCCCGGATCCACATAGCGTGAGACGTCGTAGCGCTCCCAATCCTTCAACCGGAACGGCGACGGGGGCACAAAGGAGTAGCCGTAAACGACATAGCGGTCGAGGAGTGTCCGGCGCTGGTTGGCGTAAGTCAGAAGACCCCGGGACTCCAGTTCCAGATAGCGGCTCTCCTCCGACCTGGGATCGTCGTTGCCGAGTATCAGGAAGACATGCGGGTAGTCCGCTCCCAGCCGGTCCCGCAGGCCGACCAGCCCGTCCGCGATCAGGTCCGGTCCACCGGCAGGCTCCCGCAGGCCGACAAGATCGCCGCCGAAGAACACCGCCCACGGCCGTTCCTTCCGGACAATCTGCCAGAGCTTGCGGTAGCGCTCGACACTGCCGTGAAGATCACTGATGAACAGGCATCTCTGCATCACAGGATTATAGACCGCGAAACCTGCGGCCAAACGGTATAATGTTTGCCTTTCCATACCTCTGTATTTCTTGTCCAGACGGGAGCAATGATGGCGAAGACGAAAAAAACCGGATCGGATATCGGCCTGATCGGCCTGGCGGTGATGGGCCAGAACCTGGTCCTGAACATGGCCGACCACGGTTTCCGGGTCTCGGTCTACAACCGGACCGCCGCCACCATGGAGTCGTTCGTCAGGGACAATCCGGACACTCCCGGCGGCCTGGCCGGCTTCAAGTCGATGCGCGGGTTTGTGAACAGCCTGGAGCGGCCGCGCAAGGTGGTCATCCTGGTGAAGGCCGGCTGGCCGGTGGATGCGGTGATCGGATCGTTGACTCCGTTGCTGAACAAAGGCGACGTCATCATCGATGGCGGCAACTCCTTGTGGACCGACACCATCCGACGTGAAAAGGAACTCCGCGAAAAGGGGATTCTTTTTGTCGGATCCGGCGTTTCCGGTGGCGAGGAAGGGGCCCGGTTCGGCCCTTCCCTCATGCCCGGCGGAAGCCGGGAAGCCTGGAACCTGATCAAGCCGGTCTGGAACGCCATCGCCGCCAAGATCGACGGCAAGACCGGCAAGCCGCTTCCCGGCGCACGGCCGGGAGATCCGGTCAAAGGAGGTCTGCCCTGCACCGCGTATATCGGTGAGAACGGCGCCGGACATTACGTCAAGATGGTGCACAACGGCATCGAGTACGGCGATATGCAGTTGATCTGTGAAGCGTACTTCCTGCTTCGGAATCTGCTCGGTCTGCGCCCCGATGAACTTTCGGAAATCTTCGCCCGCTGGAACCAGGGCGACCTGGATTCGTTCCTTATCGAAATCACCGCCGATATCCTGCGGCAGAAGGACCCGGTGAACCGCAGGAAGTTCCTGGTGGACTCGATCCTGGACAGCGCCGGTCAGAAAGGGACCGGCCGCTGGACCAGCGTCAACGCCCTGAATATGGGAGTGCCGGCGCCTACCATCGCCGAGGCGGTGTTCGCCCGGGCGATCAGCGGACTGAAAGACCAGCGTGTGGCCGCCTCGAAGAAGCTCAAGGGGCCGCGGCACAGAGTACCGGGGCTCACGCTCAGGCCTGATCAAGGCGGTGCAAGACGCCCTGTACTGCTCCAAGATCTGCTCCTACGCCCAGGGGTTCGCCCTGATGGCGGAAGCCTGCCGTGAATACGGCTGGAAGCTGAACTATGGGACTATCGCCAGGATCTGGAGGGGAGGCTGCATCATACGGGCCGGCTTCCTGCAGAAGATCACCGACGCCTACCGCACGAGTCCAAGGTTGCCGAACCTGATGCTGGACCCGTACTTCAGGGCGAAGATAGCGGCAGGGCAGAAGAACTGGCGCAAGGTGGCGGCGGCGGCGGCGGAAACAGGCGTTCCCTGCCCGGCTTTCATGAGCGCCCTGTCGTACTACGACAGCTATCAGATCCGGCCTGCTGCCGGCCAACCTGCTGCAGGCCCAGCGGGACTACTTCGGCGCCCATACCTTCGAGCGGATCGACCGGCCTCGTGGCCGGTTCTTCCACGTGGACTGGCCCGATCCGGACCGGCCGATCTCACGGGCATGAAGAAGGTCCTGTTCCTCTGCACCGGCAACTCGTGCCGCAGCCAGATGGCCGAGGGCTGGGCCCGTGAACTGCTGAGGGGAGAGGTGGAACCATACTCCGCCGGGATCGAGACTCACGGTCTGAACCCCGACGCCGTATCGGCCATGGCCGAGGCCGGTGTGGACATCTCACACCAGACCAGCAAGACCCTGGACGCCCTGTCCGGCGTCACTTTCGACCTGGTGATCACGCTCTGCGGCCATGCCCACGAGAACTGCCCGGTGTTTCCCGGCGAGACCCGGGTGGTGCACGCCGGCTTTGACGACCCGGACAAGGCGCCGGATGATTTTCGCCGGGTGCGGGATGAAATCCGGTCATTTATCCTCACCGTTACTGCATATCTCAGGCCAGGCTAATCCCGACAAATACTGTCGGAATGGGCATCATTAAATGGACACATTTGATGCTATCTTCTGAGTGGTTCGCACCACATGGAATCGCATCATTTTGCCCAACAGGAGCACTCCAATGACCGGAAGGAACCGGCCCTCTTTGTATTGGATCGGCTTTGCCATCGCCCTTGCGCTGCTCTTCTTCCTCCCCGCTGTTGCCCAGGATGAAGCGTATGAGCCGATCGGCAACTCCGACTGCGCCGGCTGCCATGAGGAGAGCAACCACGACACGATCATCGAGGCGGACATTGCCCACTCGATCCATGAGGGCCTGGAATGCATGGACTGCCACCTTAACAAAGGCACCATGCCCCACAAGGAAGACGACGGATTCTCCGTCGGTTGCCAGGGATGCCGCACCTGCCACGAGGACGCCTCGGAGCAGTACACCGCCCACGGCCGGGGGGAGGCGCAGTCCTGCGAGGACATCCCCAGCTGCTCCTCGTGCCACGGCGACCACGACGTCCTGCCGTCCAGCGTCAAGCGGTCCACAACCCACCCGATCAACCTTCCGGAGACATGCGGCCAGTGCCACGAGAACCTGGACCTGACCACGAAGTACGACATTCTCATCGATCATCCGATCCAACTGTACGAGAACAGCATCCACGGCCAGGCGACCAAGGGCGGCATCTACGTGGCCGCCACCTGCAACGACTGCCACTCCTCCGGCGGGAGCGCTCACAAGATCCTGGCCCCGGGCGACCGGGAGTCCTCCATCAACCATTTCAACATCCCTGCGACCTGCGGCCAGTGTCACTCCAGCGTAGAGGCTGACTTCAACGAGGGGGTTCACGGCAAACTGGTGGCCCGGGGTCAGACCGATGTCCCGGTCTGTACCGATTGCCACGGCGAGCACGGCATCATCTCCCCTTCCGATCCCCGGTCCCCGGTCTCCCGATCCCGTGTGGCGGAGGAGACCTGCTCCCCCTGCCACGAGTCGGCTGTGCTCAACGAGAAGTACGGCCTGGCCACCGGCCGGTTGACCTCGTTCATCGACAGCTACCACGGCTTGAAGAGCAAGGCCGGCGACACCCACGTCGCCAACTGCGCCTCGTGCCACGGTGTGCACCGCGTGCTGCCGGCTTCCGATCCGACCTCCACCGTCCATCCGGACAACCTGCAGGAGACCTGCGGCGAGTGCCACCCGGGGATTTCGGCGGAGATGGCAAGCCAGCCGATCCACGGCGTATCAGGTCAGGGGCTGCAGACCACCATCGCCGACATCGTGGAAAAGATCTACATCGTCATGATCGTCGTGGTGATCGGATTGATGATCCTGCACTGGATGCTGGACCTGTTCAAGCAGCTCCGGGACCTGATGCGCAAGCGACCGCTGATCCACCGCATGACCATGAACGAGGTCTGGCAGCACACGGCGCTGATGGTGACGTTCATAACACTTGTGATCTCCGGTTTCGCCCTGCGGTTCTCCGACAGCTGGATGACCCAACTGTTCTTCGGCTGGGAAGGCGGTTTTGAAATGCGGGGCTCCGTGCACCGCATCGCTGCCGTGCTGTTCATAGTGACCTCGATCTGGCACATGATCTTCGTGATCATGACCCGGCGTGGCCGGAACTTCTTCAGGGACATGATCCCCGAGTTGAAGGACCTGTGGCAGATCGGCAGGCGGATCCTGCACAACATCGGGCGCAGGGAGAAGGCACCCCGTTTCGGCCGGTTCAGCTACGTGGAGAAGATGGAGTACTGGGCCCTGATCTGGGGCTCCATCATCATGGTGGTAACCGGGATCCTGCTCTGGTTCGACAACTGGTTCGTCACCTTGCTCCCCAAAGGCACCCTGGACGTCGCCCTGGTGGTGCACTACTACGAGGCCTGGCTGGCATCCCTGGCGATCCTGGTCTGGCACCTGTACTCGGTGGTGTTCAGCCCTCACGTCTACCCGATGAACCCGAGCTGGATCCACGGCCGGATGCCGGAAGAGATGTACCGCCACGAGCATGAGGCCCACCTGGAAGAGGCCAAGCAGGAAACCGAGGAATTCATCAAGACCGAGAGGGACCGCTACAGCGCCCTGGACTGATATCATGGTCCCCATGTTCCTGCCGACCACCCGGGAAGAGATAGCGGCCCGGGGCTGGGAAGTTCCGGATGTCGTTCTGGTGTCCGGGGACGCGTATATCGACCATCCGTCCTTCGCCGCCGCCATCCTGGGCCGGCGGCTGGAACAGCTCGGCTTCAGGGTGGCGATTCTGGCCCAGCCGGATTGGCGCTCCGCCGATCCGTGGCGGGAGTTGGGGAAACCCCGACTGTTCTATGGCGTTTCCGCCGGAAACATGGACTCCATGATCAACCACTACACCGCCAACCGCAAGCGGCGGAACTCCGACGCCTATTCCCCCGGCGGCGCTATCGGGCTCAGACCGGACCGGCCGACGGCGGTGTACGCCCAGCGCTGCCGGGAGGCGTTCCGGGGGGTCCCGGTGATCGTCGGCGGTGTGGAAGCTTCACTGCGCCGGGTGGCGCACTACGATTACTGGTCCGATAAGGTCCTGCCCAGCATCCTGGCGCCGTCCAAGGCCCACCTGCTGGTATTCGGTATGGGCGAGCGCCCGATCGGCGAGATCGCCCGGCGGCTGAACGCCGGGGAACCGGTGGAGAATCTCCGGGACATGAGGGGCGTGGCGTACCTGGCGGGCAAGAACGAAACCGTGCCGGACCATCGCTGGGACGACGCCGCCTGCGACAATCGGACGGTGGACCTGCCGGCCTTCAAAGAGGTGGTGAAAGACAAACGGCGATTCGCAATCATGACACGACTGGTTCATCACGAGACCAACCCGTTGAACGGCAGGCGGCAGACCCAGGCCTGCGGCGACCGCACGTTGGTGATCAACCCGCCGGACCTTCCGCTTTCCACGGAAGAGTTGGACACCCTACACGAACTGCCGTACACGCGCCTTCCCCATCCCAGGTATACCGAACCGGTACCGGCCTGGGAAACGATCAAGGACTCGGTCCAGATCATGAGGGGCTGTTTCGGCGGGTGCACGTTCTGTTCCATAACCCTGCACCAAGGGCGGACGATCCAGAGCCGCAGCCGGGACTCGGTGGTGGAGGAAATCGGCGCCATCTCGTCCTCCCCCGGGTTCAGGGGCCATATCAGCGACATCGGCGGTCCTACCGCCAACATGTACCGTATGCGGTGCAGCAGTCCGGAAGTGGAGGCTGTCTGCCGGCGGCTGTCCTGCATCCACCCCAAGGTCTGCAAGCTGCTGGACACCAGCCACGACCCGCTGATCGGTCTTATGCGGAAGAGCAGAGAGGTTACCGGCGTCAGGAAGGTCCACGTCGCCTCGGGAATCCGAATGGATCTGGCCCGGAATGAACCGGAGTATATGGAAGAACTGGTCCGCCACCACGTAGGCGGCCATCTTAAGGTCGCTCCGGAACACACCAGCGACACGGTGTTGAACTGCATGAAGAAGCCGCCTCAACACACCTTTGAGGAGTTCGCGGCGCGATTCAGGGAAGCCTCGCGGAAATGCGCCCGGGAGCAGTACCTGGTGCCGTATTTCATTTCCGGTCACCCGGGCAGCGGTCTGAACGAGATGATCGATCTGGCGGTGCAGCTCAAGAAGGACGGCTACCGTCCACGGCAGGTCCAGGACTTCATCCCGGCTCCGATGGACGTGGCGACCTGCATGTACTACACCGGCATCGATCCGTACACCATGAAGAAGGTCTCGGTTGCCAGCAGGTTGAAAGACCGGCTGATGCAGCGCGCCCTCCTGCAGTACTGGAAACCGGAGAACTGGAAGACGGTGCGGGACGCCCTAATTGGCGCCGGACGGGGCGACCTGATCGGCCCGGGCCCGGACTGCCTCATCCCCACCAGGCCAACAAGACCAGAAAAGGGGGGCCGTCCCGGTTTCTCAAAATCGCGGTCCGGGTACCGCCAGGCGGCCAGGGAAGGTTCCAGGCGCAGGAAATCCTAAGTCCATCCCGCACACGGCCACAGCCGTTCCCAGGTCAGGACCTTAAAAAGACCCCGATACTCCTCTTTCTACGTTGAGTCCTTCTCATGTTGGCAATATGCTGCGTAACGTAATCATGAAATTGCGCAACAAAGAAATATTCGAAATCCATGCGGATTATTGCCGAGTAATGGCCAATGCCAACCGGCTTGCGATCATGGCCTGCCTGGACCTCAGAGACATGAGCGTGAGCGAGATCGCAGAAGTTAACGAACTGTCCCTTCCGGCGGCCAGCCGGCATCTGACGGCGCTCAAGAACAAGCAACTTGTGGTTTCACGCAAGGAGGGGACGAAGGTATTCTACGGCACGGCGGATCCTAGAATCGCCGAGGCATGTCGTCTTATCAGGGCTGTACTGATAGACGGCATGAAGCAAAAAGGTGAGATAGCCGCGGAATTATTTTCCGAGGACGTCGTCGTCATCGAGTAGAAAGGTTACAAATCCGTGGACAGAAGAAAGTTTCTGAAAAATATCTGCGCGGCCGGCACCGCAACGGCGGCGGCCTCATCCCTTGCCGGCGCCGCCGAAGCCGTAGCGCCCCATGAGTTCGTTTCGGTGCTGGTCGACACCAAACGGTGTATCGGCTGCCGCGAGTGCGAGGCGGCGTGCGCCATTCAGAACGATCTGCCGGTTCCGGATACCAACGACAAATCGGTCTTCGAGGAGATCCGGGACACAACCCCATCGCAATGGACCGTGGTCAACAAGTACGAAACCGAGGCCGGCGCAGTTTATGTCAAGAAACAGTGCATGCACTGCAACCAGGCGGCCTGTTCCACCGCCTGCCTCACGGAGGCAATGAAGAAGACCGAAGAGGGACCGGTCATCTGGCGCGAAGGCAAGTGCATGGGTTGCCGGTATTGCATGGTTTCGTGCCCGTTCAATATTCCAAGGTTCGAATACCACAGCGCGAATCCCAAGATTCAGAAGTGCATCTTCTGCTACGAGCGGCTGGAAGAAGGAGATGTTCCCGCCTGCGTCCAGTCCTGTCCCGTAGATGCGCTCCAATTCGGACAGAGAAGGGAAATGGTCCACATAGCCCGCAACAGGCTGTATGCAGAGTCCTACGCGTACAACCAGCACATCTACGGTGAAACCGAGGTGGGAGGAACGGGCTGGCTTTACCTCTCGTCGGTGCCTTTTGAGAAGATCGGGTTCCGCACCGACCTTGGCCGTGAACCGGTGCCGGAATTGACCCAGAGCTTCCTGTACGCGGTCCCGATCGTCTTCCTCCTGTGGCCGGTGTTCCTCAACGCCATCCGCCGCCAAGAGAATGGTGACAACGCCACACATCGAGAAGAATCATGAATACGACATTGGAAGGCGGCGCACCGCGCGAGTGGAACATCCGGGAGCTTGCGAAGTTCATTATCGAAGAACTGAAGCCGAGGGGTGAATTCCTGACGCCGTTCAACGTGATTTCCCTTGCCATCATTGCCGTAGGGGCGGTCCTGGTTATCATTCGCTTCGCCTTCGGCATCGGATCGATCACCAATCTGTCCCAAAGCACGCCCTGGGGGATCTGGATCGGCTTCGATGTGGTAACCGGTGTCGCCTTCGCCGGCGGCGCCTACGTGGTGACCTTCCTGGTCTACATTCTTGGAGCCAAAAAATACCACTCCATCGTCAGAGTGACGGTACTGAACGGGTTCCTGGCCTACATGTTCTATGCCGGCGCCCTCATGCTCGACCTGGGCCGGCCCTGGAAGATCATCAACCCGATCATCGGCAACTCCTTCGGTGTCAGTTCCGTCCTATTCCTGGTGGCCTGGCATTTCATGCTGTACATGGCGGCGGAATTCATCGAATTTTCTCCGGCCGTGGCGGAGTGGCTCGGTTGGCGCAAACTCCGCAAAATCGTCGGCGGCCTGACCATCGCTGCGGTTATTTTCGGCATTACCCTGTCCACTCTTCACCAGTCCGGACTCGGGGCACTCTTTCTTATGGCCAAGAGCAAAATTCACCCGCTGTGGTTCACCGAGTTCATCCCGGTGCTCTTTTTCATATCCAGCATCTTCGCCGGTCTCTCCATGGTGATTTTCGAAGGCTCCATAAGCCACAAGGTGTTCAGCTCCAGGATCAACCATGAAGGGCATGCCTCTCACGACAATATCCTGCTCGGCCTGGCGAAGATCTGCGCCGGGGTGATGTTTGTTTATTTCTTCCTCAAGGTGCTCGTCCTGGTTCACAGTCAGCAATTGCATCTGCTCCCGACGACATGGGGGCTATGGTTCCTGGTCGAGGTGCTCGGTTTCGTTCTGCTGCCCGGGTACCTGTTCTTCAGGGCGGTAAGGAATGATGATGTCAGGATGGTGAAGTACGCTTCCGTTATCACCCTTGTGGGGATCGTCCTGAACCGTTTGAACATATCGGTCATAGCATATGACTGGTACGCGGCGAACCCCTACATCCCCTCCTGGATGGAAATCGAGGTCACCGCAGCCGTTATCTGTGTGGAGATCTGGGCTTTCCGATGGGTTATATCCCGCATGCCGGTTGTGAGCGACCCGCCCGAGTGGGCCGCCGGGCTTTCGGATACCTGATGATTGCCGCCTGAAAGGTGACGCCATGGATGAATTCTCATATATCAACATTTTCGCCACCAAGGGCATTGAGTATCTGATAGTCATTGCCTACTTCATCATGTTTGTATTCTTCACGCGCGCGCTCAATTCATCGAGCAAGCGCGGCCGGAAGAAAGCCGGAAGGAATGGCCATGTCGATTAGAATCACCAGAGGAAATCTGTTTGTTTACCTCGCATGTACGCTTTGCCTCGTTGTTTGCGCGAGCGCTCCGGCCATCGGCGCTACCGGGAAAGAGAGCTACATTCCGGGATCGGGTATGAATATTACCTGCGCCATTTGCCATACCTGTGAATTCCCGACCAAGCAGGAACTCTGCCTTAATAAAGGTTTCTGCGTACGGTCCGAGATGACGGCCGGAAGCGAGGGCATGCCCGACCACGGCCTGATGGTTCTTGACGAGTTGGAAAAGGTCTACAACGCGGTATTGTTCGACCACGGCAAACACGCCCAGATGAGTGAGATGAGCGATGGTTGCGAAAGTTGCCACCATTTCGTTCCGCCGTCCACCGGCCACCCGGCATGCCAGGAGTGCCATGCGCCTGAAGGTTTACATAGTAAAATCCAGCCCGGCCTGAAGGCTGCCTACCATCGCCAATGCCTGGATTGTCATAACGAGTGGGATACCGAGACGCATTGCGAGCTGTGCCACACCAAGAAGGTCGGCGGACTAAGTCCCGATCAAGTCGACAGCCTTCCGTTCCAGCGCCACAAAACCCCGCTTGCCGTGAAGGATCTGATTGTCTTCGAGACAACTTACGACGGAGGCACCAAGGTCCCGTTCCACCATCTCAATCATGTCGAGAAGTACAACCGGGACTGCAGCGTCTGCCACGAGAATGAATCGTGTTCCAGCTGCCATGTCCACGGCAGTGAGTCCCATCCCCTGGGGCTGTTGAGCAACGTCGATCTGCACGACACCTGTTACAAGTGCCACGACAAGGAGAAGGGCTGTAAGGAATGTCACGGCCGTAACCCCAACGACCTGTTCAATCATAACGAAACCGGATGGAAACTGCAGCCTTACCACGCAGTACTGCAATGCAAGGATTGCCATCACAAACACGGCAAGTACTCGGCCAACGATCCTCGCTGCCTGACCTGCCATATCGACGGATGGGACGAGCAGCACTTCAACCATGGCATAACAGGCGTTGTTCTCGACGAAATCCACACTGACATGACCTGCGACAGTTGCCACGTCGGTGGCGTGGGCCACACTGCCCGATGCGACGATTGCCACGATGACAATCGGAAGTGGGAGAGGAAGGCCAGTTTCGGTCTGGGAGCTCGCTAGGAAACGGCACGGCGTTCAGAAAGCGTAAGCCTCGGCTTCCTCCAGGCGGTACCGCTTACCGTCCCAACGCCCCGGCATTGCCCGGGTCGATTGGCCGTCGACGTCGAACAGCCACAGTCCTTCCCGGTGGTTCTGGGATACGCTCCCGGCGCAGAACAGGACTGCTGCCAGGCCCGGGAGTTCCACCTTGAACCGCCGGTGGATATGGCCGCACAGGAGCGCCCCGCGGGAGATGGTGCGGCAAACATCGAGAAACTCCTCGGCGTTGGTCATGCCGTGGGATCGGTGGTCCGGTTTCCCGGAGGCCCGCCGGGGGGCGTAATGGGTCATGACGAACACGAACCGGTCCTGCATGTCCGGAAGGGCCAGAACTTCCGCCAGCCTGTTCAACTGGCTCTCCGGGACCTGCCCGCTGGAGCGCCATGGCTGGGGGTTCGGCCTGGCGCTATTGACACCGACCACCGCCACGTCGCCGCCGAACAACCGCACCCGGGGCCAGTTCCCTTCCCCCGTCAGATCGCCGAAAACCTGCGTAAAGCGCCGGTCCCTAACGGTGTCCGGCATGTAGAGATCGTGGTTCCCGGGCACGGTGATGAACCCCAGCGGCGCCCGGGTCAACGGCTCGATCACCTCCCGGGCCCGCTCCATCTCCGCCACGGTCCCAAGGACGGTGTAATCTCCGGTGCACAGCACCAGATCGACCTTCATCTCCAGCCGGAACCGATCCAGGGCGGCCAGCTTCTCCTCCACAGCATCAAAATGGCGGCGGCGGTTCAGCAGCAGGTTGGCCGCCCCGATCAGCCGCTTTCCGGGCCATTCCGCCACCTTGACCTTGCCCAGGTCGGGATCCAGGTGGGGGTCGCTGAAGTGCAAGATTCGCATGCGGGGCCAGTATCGCACGGACGGAACCATTTCGGTTCCAATCCGTTATAACCGGTACAGAACATCGGTGGAGGAAACGGTTATGATCCTGCGTCGCGTACGGATGCTCATCCTTGTTATTTGTCTCGCACCGGGCCTGGCCGTTGCCGAGGAGATACGGAAGGAGTTTCACGAATCGTTCGACGTCTCAAAAGGCACGGTCCTGGAACTGCATTGCGGAGACGGTGACGTCACCCTGACCCCCTGGGACCAGGATCGCATTCAGGTGGATGTGCAGTACCACGCCGACATCATCAAGATCGGGCTGGGCTCCAGACCGTCCTTCGATGTCAGTTTCCACCACAGCGGCGACCGTGTGGTAGCAAAGGAGCAGATCAAGGGGTCGATGACCATCGGGTTCTACTCCCACAACCGGATCGCCTACACTTGGGAGATCAAAGCGCCTGCCTGGGTCGGCCTGGAGTTCCACGGTGACGACGGCGACATCCGGATCACCGGCTGGAAGGCGGATATGGAACTGATGCTGGACGACGGCGATTTGGCCCTGTCCGATATCACCGCCGGCAGCGTTCGGATCAACCTGGATGACGGCGATGTGGAAGGGCGGGAGATCGATGCCGCCCTGCAGATCCATGGCGATGACGGCGACATCCGGATCACCGGCCTGACCTGCCCCGAGATGCAGCTGGCCACCGACGATGGGGATATCGATATCGATTTCAACGGTCCCGCACCGAACCGGCTCACGGCAGCTACCGACGACGGCGACATCCGTTTCCTATTCCCGGCCCAGGCTTCCTTCGCCTACGAAATCGAAACCGACGACGGTCCGATCCGCCTGCGCCTGCCTGATGGCGGAGAGGCCGGGCGGGAGGATCGGGCCGACGGCGGCAAGGTTTCAGGAACTGTCGGCGGCGGCAGCGGCCTGGTGCAAATCCGGACCGACGACGGCATGGTGGAACTCATCGCCGAATAAACCGGGACCGTCCCGGTTATACCGGTATGAACCGACTGCGGAGGAACCGGCGATGATGAAGAACACAAGTCCCGATGGTCTGCTGCTCCACCAGGAAGCGCTCCTCCTGGCCCTCAACGATGAGGAAGGCACTCCGGAATTCGGCGTTTCCTACAGCTTCGCCATGGCAGGAGCGATCCTGGCGGAACTGTTCCTGAACGACCGGGTAGCCCTCATACAGCCGAAGAAAAACAAGCTTCTGAACCCGGTCAACACTGCCCCACTGGGGGATCCGGTACTGGACGACGCCCTGGCAAGGATCGCCGCCGCCAAGCGCCGCGCCACGCCGGGAACCTGGGTTTCAAAACTGGCCGGTTCCGGAAAGCTCAAGCATGCGGTAGCCGCCGGATTGGTGGAACGCGGCATTCTCCATGCCGACGAGGGCAGGATACTTCTGATCTTCAAGCGAAAGATCTACCCGGAGCGAGATCCCGCACCGGAACGACGGCTGGTGGCCCGCCTCCGAGATGCGATTTTCGGCGAGTCCAACAATGTAGATCCGCGGACCGTCATCCTGCTCTCACTGGCGCACAGCACAGGTCTTATGAAGACCGTGTTCGACAAAAAGCGCCTCAAGGAACGGAAAGACCGTATCGAAAAGCTGATCAGCGGCGAGTTCGCAGGCAAAGCGGCCCAGGAAGCTATCCAGGCAGCTGCGGCGGCCGCGATGGCGGCGATCACCGCCGCCACCACGGTGACGGTGATTACGTCCTGACCAGAGACATGGCCGGCTCCGGTGACCGCGGCTCCTGCTTCAGCCCTTCCAGCAGATAGTCGAGGACGTCCGAGGCGGTGTACCGGATCCCCCTCCTCGCCACCATCCGGCTCACCGGTTCGAAATCCTGGCCGGCGGTGACGATGGGGAGTTCCACTCCGTCCCCTCGCACCTGTCCGAGGCCGATGGTGGCCAGCAGACCGTTGCACAGGCACTGCTTCTGTTCGGCTTCTTCCGCATTTCCGCCCTTCCGGACGAAGTTGTTCACAGGCTCGGCGGCGCACCTGTACAGCACCCGGCCGTTGTCGTCCCGGTACGGCTGCCGCAAGTACCCCAGGTCGCAGATCCGCTCTCGCGGTCGACGTGCCAGGTCGGTGATCGAATCCTTCATAACGATCAGCTTGAACGGGAAACCGGTGGGTGAAGCCTGACAATCGGTAATCGCCTTGAACTCACCGGACACACACTGCCGGAGCACCTCATCCTTGATCCGGGAAGAAAAACCGGACTCGGCGCAGAACGCAAACGCCGTACCGACCTGGACGCCGCAGGCGCCTTGATCCTTCGCCGCTTGCAGACCCTCGGTGGTCCCGTAGCTCCCCGCCAGCCAGAACGGCCTTCCCAACTTCCTAATTTTTCCGAGGTTCGGCTTATCCTTCTCCCCGTATACCGCCTGGGGCTTCCCCTTCGGCTGCTCGGTCCTGTTCCCCACTCTTCGGGGCGGCGCGTTGTGTCCTCCGGCGGTGTGATTTTCCACCACGAAGCCATCCACCATTCCGTTGGCCTTCCGGGCCAGGGACTTGGCAATGACGTCGGAGGAGACGATCCCGAGGAATTTCGGCCGGATCAACTCGGACTGGTGGCGGGAGACGAACTGGTTGGGATCGAACCGCAGGGTGTACGCCTCCCGGGCTTCATTCCCTTCCATTCGCAGGTTCATTTCCACAGGAGTCCAATGGGCCAGGCCGTCCAGGACACCGGGGATCGATACCGGGATCCCGGCGCCCATCAGCACATACCCGACTCCGGCCAGCATCGCTCCGAAAAGCGACGGCATGGTCGGCAGTTGCACCTTCTCCAGGTAGTTTATGCCCACCGGGTTATCGTGTCCTTCCTTCGCCAGAAAAACCTCGGCGAAGTTGGAAACTATCACCAGCTCGGTCCAGGCTTTTTTCATTTCCGCCGTGGACCGGGAAATCAGCCTGAACGGTGTTTCGGCGCCCTTGCCGCCGGGGACGAACCAGGTATCCCAGACGGTCTTGACCATTTCGGGAACCGGAAAATTGTCCAGAGCCCGGCGCATGTGACCGCCGGGATCTCCCAGTTGCAGCCGTCTGGCAAACACCGAATCGATGGCAGTTCCGGAAACCACCCCGAGTTGCCCCAAGACGCGACACGGCGTTGGCCAAGCTCCAGTTGGAGACGGCGACCCCCATCCCGCCCTGGATAATCGCCGGCAGCCTGTTCCAGGATACGTCCATTCCCTCCCCTTTTCCTCCGCTTGACGGCGCAGCCCGTCTTAGCAAGGATAGACCGGCCAGCCGGGGAAAACCACCGAATTCGGCTCGCCTTTGCCTCCCAATTTCCGCGCGTTTTTAGCATTTTTCCTGGTATTCAATAGCCCAAATCCCTCCTCTATGTCCTCCGGATTTCCTTTAAATAGTCCATTTTCAGTGATAAAAATAGGGGTCGAAGATAGGCGACGATACATTGGTATATTGTGTGATCGAGGGAGGTCCGGATGCCCGAACTCCGTGTGATCGACCAGTCCCCGTTCCGGAAACGGGTCACTGTGCTTGTCGGTCACTTCGGTAGCGGCAAAACCGAGATCGCACTCAACCATGCGCTGAAAACCGCCAGCCAGGGGGCCAGGGTCTCCCTGGTGGACCTGGACGTGGTCAAACCTTATTTCCGGTCCCGGGCCGCCAGGGCAATCTTGGAACAGGCCGGGATCGAACTGATCGCCCCCACCGGCGACCAGCATCATGCCGACCTGCCGATCCTGGTGCCGGCGATCCGGGACTCGTTCCGGGACCGCAACCGCCGTATCATCCTGGATTGCGGAGGTGACGGCACCGGCGCCCGGGCCCTGGGCGCAATCTCCGACGTGGTCCCGGAAGAAGAGTCGGAACGGATACTGGTACTGAACTTTCGGCGGCCGTTTACCAGGAACGTGGACGAAGCGGAACAGATGATCCGCACGATTCAGGCGGTGGGCCGGATGGGCATTACCGGCCTGATCTCCAACACCCACCTCATGGGGGAGACCGTTCCGGAGATCGTCCTGGAAGGGTACGAACTGGCCAGGGAAACCTCGACCCGCATGGAGATCCCACTGGTGGCGGTTACCATGGACGAAGGGACCGCCGCCACACTGGACGGAACCCGCTTCGACGCGCCGGTCATGGTCCTGCGCCGGATCGTCCATCCCCCGTTTGAGCAATCCCAGCGCACAAGGACCAGCGGTCCCCTGTTCATGCTGAACTGAGTGGAAGGAGCACACCGTGTCCCAGATTGTCATCAATCCGGATCTTTGCAAGGGGTGCGAACTCTGCGTACATGCCTGCCCGCAGCAGATCCTCGGCATGGGCAAGAAAATCAACGCCAAGGGCTACTTCTACGCCGAAGTCGAGGAGCAGAAGCGCTGCATCGGATGCCGGCTGTGCTGCATCACCTGTCCGGACGTGGCGATCGAAATGCACTCCACGGCACCATGTACCACTACTTCTCCTATTGAACGGCGGAGGCGAACCATGGCCAAGAAACTGATGAAAGGGAGCGAGGCGATCGGTGAGGCCGCGATCCAGGCCGGCTGCAAGCTGTTCTTCGGCTACCCGATCACCCCCCAGAACGAGATTCCCGAGTACATGTCCCACCGCCTGCCCCAGGTCGGCGGCACCTTCGTCCAGGCCGAAAGCGAGGTGGCGGCATCCAACATGCTGTACGGCGCCGCCGGCGTCCGGCGAGCGGGTCATGACCTCGTCGTCGTCCCCGGGCATCTCCCTGATGACCGAGGCGATCTCGTACATGGCCGGCAGCGAGCTGCCGGTAGTGATCGTGAACATCATGCGCGCCGGGCCCGGGGCTGGGCGGCATCCTGCCCGGCCAGGCCGACTACTTCCAGGCCACCAAGGGGGGAGGCCACGGCGACTACCGCCTCCTGGTCCTGGCGCCCTGGTCGGTGCAGGAGGCGGCGGACCTGGTTCAGGACGGCCTTCGACCTGGCGGACCACTACCGCAACCCGGTGATGATCCTGGGCGACGGCCTCATCGGCCAGATGATGGAGCCGGTGGAGTTCCACGAAGACCGTAAGCCGATCAAGGACCTGAAAGCGAAGACCTGGGCCGCCACCGGCTATGACGGCAGCCGGCCGCGGGCGATCATCAACTCCCTTTTCCTGGATCCGGTACCCTGGAGCAACACAACCTCAAACTTGCAGGCGAAGTACGACGAGATGGTCCGGGACGAGATCCGGTACGTGGAGTACGGCACCGAGAAGGAGTACGACGTCCTGATCGTGGCCTACGGCACCGTGGCCAGGGTGTGCTCCACCGCCATGGAGGACCTGGCGGAGGAAGGGGTCCGTGCGGCGATGATCCGGCCTGTCAGCCTGTTCCCGTTCCCCTACGAGGCGGTCCGGAAGGCGGCGGAGAAGGCCAACGCCGTCCTGGTGGTGGAGCTGTCCACCGGCCAGATGGTGGAAGACGTCCGGCTGGCCCTGATGGGCGCCAAGCCGATCCACTTCCACGGCCGGATGGGCGGCATGCTCGCCTCACCGGAAGAGGTCATGGAGAAGATCCGAAAGATGCGGTCCGGTGAATCCGAGGAGGTCAGCCATGCCTGAGGCGGTATTCAAACACCCCGGCGCCCTTGCCGAAGTCCAGACCCACTACTGCCCCGGCTGCACCCACGGCGTCATTCACCGCATGGTGGCGGAGGTGCTGGACGAGCTGGGTATGCAGGAGAGGACCATCGGGATCGCGCCGGTGGGGTGCTCGGTGCTGGCGTACAACTACTTCAACCTCGACTTCCACGAAGCGGCCCACGGCCGCGCCCCGGCTGTGGCCACCGGCATCAAGCGGGCCCGGCCCGACCTGATCGTGTTCGCCTACCAGGGCGACGGCGACCTGGCCTCCATCGGCGCCGCCGAGATCGTGCACTGCGCCAACCGCGGCGAGAAATTCACGGTCATCTTCGTCAACAACGCGATCTACGGCATGACCGGCGGCCAGATGGCTCCCACCACGCTGCCCGGGCCAGGTCGCCACCACCTGCCCGGCCGGCCGGGACACGGACCTGGCCGGCTTCCCGATCCGGATCGCGGAGATGATCTCCACCCTCAAGACCCCGGCTTTCATCGCCCGGGCCTCGGTGCACAAGCCGATGCACGCGGTCAACGCCAAGCAGATGCTGCGGGAGGCGTTCACATACCAGAAGGAGGGCACGCTGCTTCAGCCTGGTGGAGATCCTGTCCACATGCCCGACCAACTGGGGCATCCCGCCGGCGGAATCAACCGAGTGGCTGGAAAAGAACATGATCCCGTACTACCCGCTGGGAGTATTCAAACGTCCCGGCGGTGAAGACCGCGCCCCAGGTCCCATCGGGCCTGCCGGGGGGCCGCGCCATGCAAAATGACGTCATCATGGCCGGTTTCGGAGGTCAGGGGATCCTCCTGATCGGGAAGATGCTGGCCTACACCGGCATGCAGGAAGGGCTGGAGGTCTCCTGGATGCCGTCCTATGGTCCGGAAATGCGTGGCGGCACCGCGAACTGCACCGTGGTGATCTCCGACCGGCCGGTGGGCTCGCCGGTGATCCAGTCGCCCCGGGCGGTGGTGGCCATGAACCTGCCGTCCCTGGACAAGTTCGAGCCAATGGTCCGGAAGGACGGCCTGTTGCTGATCAACTCGTCCCTGATCGAGCGTACCTCGGAACGGGACGACATTCGGATCGTGCTTGTGCCTGCCAACGACATCGCCATGGAACTCAAGAACCCGCGCGGCGGGAACATGGTCGCTCTGGGAGCGTATGTCGGCAGCTCCAACGCCGTCCCCATCGAAGCTGTGGAAAAGGTGGTTCGGGAGACCTTCGCCAGCAAGCCGCAGGTGATCGACTCGAACATCGCCGCACTGAACCGAGGGTTCGAACTCGGGGAACAGGCGGTGGCGTGATGAGCGAGACCTGCCAGGTTGATATGAAACGGGCCGACGCCATCCTGGAATCACATCCCCAGGTGGAGGCCTCACTGATCCAGGTCCTCCAGGACATACACCGGGCTTACAACTACCTGCCCTGCGATGTCCTGGTAAAGGTGGCGGAGATCCTGGGGGTTCCTCTCTCCAAGCTGTTTTCGGTAGCAACGTTCTACAAGGCGTTCTCCCTGAACCCCCAGGGCGACACGATTATCCGGATTTGCACCGGAACCGCATGCCATATCCGGGGTGCGGTCGCCCTGGTGGATGAGGTGGAGCGGCTCCTCAACATCGCGCCGGACGAGACCACCCCCGACACGAAGTTCACACTCAAAACGGTGAACTGCGTCGGCGCCTGCGCCATGGCGCCGGTAATGATCGTCGGCGAGAAATACCGGGGCAACGCCCGGGCCGCACGGGTCGGCGGGTACCTGGAGCAGGGAGGCCGGGACGATGCGCATTGAATCCAGAGAGCATTTCGAGACGCTCCGGGAGGAGATCCGCACCACCGATTCCGGCAACGGCAACCGCATCCTGGTGTGCTGCGGCACCGGCTGCCTGGCCAACGGCGCCCGCAAGGTGGCGGACGCCTTCGCCGAACAGGTCGCCAGGCGGAACCTGGACGCGGAAGTCAAACTGCTGGTGAAGAACACCGGCTGCCACGGCTTCTGTGAGCGGGGACCGCTGGTGGTCCTGCAGCCGTCCGGAGTGCTGTACACGAGGGTGCGGGCCTCCAACGTGGAGCAGATCCTGGAGAAAACCGTGGGCCGGGGCGAGATCATCCCCCGCCTGCTGTACAAAAACCCGGCGGACGAAGTCTCCATCGAGCAGTATGCGGAGATTCCGTTCTACAAGAACCAGACCAGGGTGGCGATGCGGAACATCGGCCGCATAGACCCGACCGAGATCAACGACGCCATCGGCGCCGGCTGTTACTCCGGCATGGCCCGGGTCCTGTTTGAGATGACGCCGGACCAGGTCCTGGACGAGGTGGAAAAAGCCGGACTCCGGGGCAGGGGCGGCGCCGGTTTCGGAACCGCCCGGAAATGGCGGTCCTGCAGGAAGGCCGACGGCGATCGCAAGTTCGTGCTGTGCAACGGCGATGAAGGCGACCCGGGGGCGTTCAAGGACCGCTCCATCATGGAGGGAGATCCGCACTCCATCCTGGAAGGGATGGTTATCGGCGCCTACGCCGTCGGAGCCCACGAGGGGTTCATCTACGTCCGGGACGAGTACCCGCTGGCGGTGGTCAACCTGACCCTGGCCCTCAGCGAAGCCCGCAACCTGGGTCTTCTCGGGGAGAACATCCTGGGCAGCGGGTTCGACTTCGACATCCGCATCTCCCGGGGCGGCGGCGCTTTCGTGTGCGGCGAGTCGTCGGCCCTGATGCTTTCCCTCGCCGGCAAGGTCGGGGAGCCCCGGGCCAAGTACGTGCACTCCACCGACAAAGGACTGTTCGATCTGCCCACGGTGCTGAACAACGTGGAGACCTGGGCCGACGTCGGCGCCATCGCCGAGCACGGCGGCGCCTGGTTCGCCGACATGGGCACCGACAAATCCAAGGGCACCAAAGCGTTCTCCCTGGTGGGGAAGGTCAAGAACACCGGGCTGATCGAACTGCCTATGGGGACCACCCTGCGGCACATCATCTACGACATCGGCGGGGGTGTCCTGGACAACCGGCCGTTCAAGGCGGTGCAGACCGGCGGCCCGTCCGGTGGATGCATTCCGGAAGCGCTTCTGGACCTGCCGGTGGACTACGAAAAGCTCACCGAGGCCGGATCGATGATGGGCAGCGGCGGAATGATCGTCATGGACGACCGCACCTGCATGGTGGACGTTGCACGGTATTTCCTGAAGTTCCTCACCGAAGAATCGTGCGGTAAATGCACCCCCTGCCGCGAAGGCCTGAAACAGATGCTGGCGATCTACGACCGGCTGGTGGACGGCAAGGGGGTCACCGACGACCTTGCGTTGATCGAGAAGCTGGCCGCCGGCATGCAGGTCGGCAGCCTGTGCGAGTTGGGAAAATCGGCGCCCAACCCGGCGCTATCCACCCTGAGATACTTCTGGGACGAGTACGTCGCCCATATCGAGGACCACGTCTGCGCCGCCGGAGTCTGCACGGCGCTCACCGCCTACCGCATCCTGGAGGAGAACTGCGACGGCTGTGCCGCCTGCGCCAAAGCGTGCCCGGTAGACGCCATCGCCGGCGAGCGGCACTCCCTGCACGTCATCAACCACGACGTCTGCATCTCCTGCGGCGCCTGCCTGGATGTCTGCCCCACCGACGCGGTGGAGACGTTCCCGAAAGTCCAACTGCAAAGGGAGGTGGTCTGATGCCGACCCTGACCATCAACGGCAAGAAAGTGAAAGCCCGCGAGGGGGCCTATATTCTGGAAGCGGCGCAGCAGGCCGGGGTCAAGATCCCGACCCTGTGCCACTTCGAGGGGCTGGAACCCTGGGGCGGCTGCAGATTGTGCCAGGTCCAGATCACGAAAGACGGCTGGGACGGCTGGAAGAAGATGGTCGTCGCCTGCATGTTCCCGGTGGAGGAGGGGCTGATTGTCCTCACCGAAACCGACGAGGTCCGGGAGACCCGGCGGGTTGTCCTGGACCTGCTGCTGGCGCGCTGTTCCGATACGCCGCTGATCATGGAACTGGCGAAAGAATACGGCGTGGAGCGGACCAGCTACGTTCCGAACCCGGACCCCACCGACTGCATCCTGTGTTCCCTGTGCACCCGGGTGTGCGACCATATCGGCGTATCGGCGATCTCCACCGCAAATCGGGGCGCAGGGAAAGAGATCGCCCCGCCGTTCCACGAACCGCCGGAAGCGTGCATCGGCTGCCTGGCCTGCGCCGAGATCTGTCCCACCGATTTCATCCCCTACACGACCTCCCATGTCAGCCGATCGATCTGGGGCCGGGAGTTCGAGATGCTGCGTTGCGAGAATTGCGGCCGGGCGCATATCACCAGGGCCCAGGCCGAATTCCACGCTGCGGAGCGAGCCGAGGAGACCGGCGTTCCGGAAGACTGGTTCAAGTACTGCGACGCGTGTAAGAGAAAACAGCAGGCGGCCCGCTTCCCAAGCGTGCCCCAGCTGGCGTAGGAGATGCCGATGGACATGATTTACACCGTCACCGTGGAACACTGCATCGCCTGCGGCAAGTGTGAGCTGGCCTGCGCCTTCGCCCACGGCAGTGAAGGCAAGCCGGCAACATCCAGGATCAACATCCTGCGGCGTGGACCGGAGGTCGGCACGCCGGTGGTCTGTTTCCAGTGCCACGACGCCTCCTGCGTCGCCGCCTGCCCCACCGCAGCGCTGGTGCGGAACGCCGCCACCGGCGCCATCGACATGGTGCGGGACCGCTGCATCTCCTGCCGCTACTGCGTGGCGGCCTGCCCGTTCGGGAACATGCTGTGGGACGACACGTACCATGTGGTCCAGAAATGCGACCTGTGCGGCGGCGACCCCAAGTGTGTGCAGTTCTGCCCCACCGGCGCCCTGAAGTACCTGCCGGCTGACCGGGCGGCGGGATGCCGAAACCCCGCGAAGAAGAACTCCTCATGGTGGAGGGTTGAAATGCATCCGATGAGCAACGACATCCGTGAGATCCTGCGCATGGCGTACCAGGTGGAGGTGGACGGTTACACGTTCTACTCCATGGTGGCCGACCAGGCGAAGCAGCCGGCGGTGCAGGAACTGTTCGACAAGCTGGCCCGGGACGAAACCGAGCACAAGGCGTACCTCAAGAGCGTCATGAAGAACTACGAGGAACAGGGCACCGAAGCGTTCAATATCGGCCAGCGGGATCCGAAGCTCAAGGATTTCGCCGCCACCGTCCTCACCGCCAAGTTCAAGAAAGAGGCGAAAATGGCCGAGTTCGAGATCGGCGCCCTGTCCATCGGCATGCAACTGGAATCGAACGCCATCCGGGTGTTCTCCAGCGCCGCGAAGAACGCCGAGGAGCAGGAGGTCCGGGAGTTCTACCAGTTCCTGGCGGACTGGGAAAAGGAGCACCTGAACGCACTGCAGGAACTGCACAAATCGGTGCGGCAGGATTACTGGTCCGACAGCGGGTTTTCGCCTTTCTGATCTTTCAGCAACCCTGGATTCCGGAGGGCCGATAATGTTCAAACACCTTTTTGCTCTGTTACTGGCGTTCGCAATGACCACCGGTATGGTCCAGGCCGACTACCTGGCGTATGCGGTCAACAAGAAAGACGGCGAGGTCCCGCTCCCGGAAAACGCCGGGGAAATCATCAAGAAAAACGCCAAGAAACTGGTGGAGGTGCGCTGGGGCGATTACTCCGGCAACAAGATCAGAATCGGCGTTCTGGATGCGGACAACAAGTCCGGGGCTTCCTCCTTTCACTATACGAGTTCCTACGGCGAAGTCCATGCCTCCTCCGGCTACGAACAGGTGCCGGTGAACGGCATCGACGCCCTGCTCACCGACGCCCTGACCAAGACCGGCCGGTTCCGGGTTCTGACCCGCACCGACCTGAACGAAGTCCTGGATGAACAGGATCTGGGCGATTCGGGACGGGTGGCCAAGCCGTCCGCAGCCAAGATCGGACAGGTCCTGGGCGCCCAGTACCTGGTGCAGGTGGTGGTCAACAGCTACGAGGCGAATGTCGGCGGCAAGAAAGGTGGACTGGGCGGGATCAGCCGCAAGCTCAAGGCGTTCGGAGGGATCAAGGGCGGCAAGAACAAGTCGTACGTCCAGATGACTTTCAAGCTGATCAATGCCGAAACCAGCGAGATCATGGCGAGTCAGGTGGTAGAAGGAACGATAGCGGAACTGAACCTGGACTTGGGCGGTGTCGGCTGGGGCGCAGGCGGCGCCCTTGGCGGGTTCCTGTCCAACTACTCTAAGACCCCGATCGGGCAGGCTGTCATGGCGGTCATCAACGTCGGCGTCTTCGAACTGGTGAAACAGGTCGGAAACCTGCCGATGACCGGTTCGGTGGTGAAGGTGGAAGAGTCCCGGGTAATCGTGAACCTGGGGACCGGCGCGGTGGATCCCGGTGACGAACTCAAGGCGGTCTCCCAGGGCGAGGAGTTCGTGGATCCGGATACCGGCCTCTCCCTGGGGGCCGAGGAAGAGGATATCGGCACACTCAAGGTCACCGAGGTCAAGGAGAAGTACTGCTACGCGGTCCCGGTGGGATTCGAGACGTCACGGCTGTCCCGAGGGGACAAAGTCCTGTCTACCAGGCCCCCAGCTCCGCTGGAGTACGGTCAGGCCTGGAACTGACCGCCGAAACGCCTGATTTCGATATCGACATTGGCATCCGCCGCCCTGCCGGCCCTACGTTTTAGGGAGCGGTGCAGGGAGGCATGACCATGATGATCCGTACAGGCTTTAGGCTGATGCTCGCCATTCTCCTGACGACGTTTCTTGCGTCGGGCATCTTAGCCCTGGATTCGGCGGAGAAAAAGCTGCAACTGGAGTTTCCGGTTGCGGACGGCGCGTCCTTGAGGATCGAGAACCTGCTCGGTAGTGTCGGTGTCCGCATGCTCCGGGAGCACGGCCCGGTGCGGGTCGAGGCCCGGGTAATCGCCGAAGGGAAGTCGGAACAGGAAGCGGCCGACCTGGTCTCCGGGGTGGAACTCGTACGGGAAAGCGGCGACGGAGTCGAAACCGTCCATGTCGCCTACCCCCTGGACACGGTGGATGCGTTCCGGCCTCCCAAGGACGGCCTCAAGGGGATGTTCTCCCGCTGGACCGCCAGCCTGATGCGAAAAGGGAGTGCGGTGGTGGAGTATCGGGGCCGGAGCACCACCATAAGCAAGGACCGCAAAGCGGCCGGACTGGCGGTGCACATCACCGTCCGGGTGCCGTCGGACATGTCCACCTCGATCCGGCAGGGCATCGGAGCCATCGACGTCCGGTTCGTCCGGGGCGATCTCGACATCTATGCCGACGGCGGCACGGTGGATGTGGTTTCCTGCTTCGGGAATCTGAACATCAAAGCGGCCGAGGCCGACGTCCGGATCGCCTCCCTGCAGGGCGGTTCCATCGCGGCGGAAATCGGATCCGGCATGCTGGAACTGGACGGTATCCGGACCCGCAACGTCGTTCTCAGGAGCGATGCCGCTATGATCAGCGGTTCGAAACTGGACGTGGATGACCTCCTGGTGGAGAGCGGCGCCGGTAACGTCTCGTTCGTGGAACTGGTGCCGGTAGCCATGGATATCCGGACCGTATCCGGCGATATCGACCTGGCGTTCCGGATCCGGAAGGCCAGGAACGCCGCCATCCGCTCCGATTCCGGCGACGTCGTGCTCCGGGTGAGCGAGAAGCTCAGCTTCGAACTGACGGCGGAGACGAAAAAAGGCGAGGTCAAGCTGCTGGGTATGGACATGGAGATGCTGGAGCAGGACGGCCTCAAGTCCCGCTACAAGGCCGGCAGCGGCGGCGTCAACGTCACCGTCAGCGCACCCGGTGGTGATTTGACGGTCCGTCCTTACGACGCCAAGTGGATCGACCTGATGTCACAACGTTAGCGGTCGTCGTCCGGTTCGGCCGCCTTCGAGCCGATCCAGCCCAGACCCCTGAAATACAGCAGCATCCCCGCGGCCACCGACAACATCGCCAGCAACAACAGCGGGTACGACCACTTCCAGTGCAGTTCCGGCATGTGGTCGAAGTTCATGCCGTACAACCCGGCCATGAACGTCACCGGCACGAAAATACTCATCAGGATGGTCAGGGTCTTCATAACCTCGTTCATCCGATTGCTCACCACCGTCAGGTACGTATTCATCAGTCCGTTAACGAGTTCACGGCTGCTTTCCACAGCTTCCGACGAACTGAGGCAGTGATCATAAGTGTCCCGCAGATACAACCTGGTGGTGTCGTTAAGGAACTCGTTGGTGTCCCGGACCAGGAAGTTCACCGCCTCCCGCTGGGGTGATACCGCGCGGCGGATTCTGATCAGCACGTTCTTCAGCCGGTTCAGTTCCCGAAGTGTATCGGGCGACGGGTCGGTCATGACCCGCTCCTCCATCTGTTCCAGCCGGTCGGCCACGGTCTCGATAGCGGGGTAGTAGGCATCCACGATGGTGTCCAGGATCGCGTACCCCAAGTAGCCGGAGCCGCCGGAGCGGATGATCCCCCGGCCGGCCCGTAGACGGGCGCGAACCGGCTCCAGAACGTCACCGGTCCACTCCTGGAGGGTGAGCACGAAGTTCTTTCCGACCACGATGCTGAACTGCTCGCTTTCCACGTCACAGTCGCCGCTCACCCGGATCATCCGTGTGATGATCAGCAGGTTGTCGTCGTACGCCTCCGCCTTGGGGCGGGTCGGCACGTGAGCAATGTCCTCGAGAGCCAGGGGATGGATGGAGAACAGCTTCCCCAGGGTCTCCAGGGTGTGCAGATCACCCAGACCGTGGACGTCGATCCAGGATAATGCGTCCGACTGCAGGAGCGCCTGGAGGTCGTCCACGCCGGCTACGTCCCGCTCCTCTATTGTTTCATTCGTGTAGGTCACCAGGCGGATCGACGGCGCCTGGGCTTTTGCATCTATGACCAGCGTCCCGGGGCGCGAGCCTACCGGCGGTTTACTGCGGCGGCGAAGCAGGCTCACGGTTTGCTCCTGTCCCGGGATGCCATTGCCACAGCGACCAGGTACCCGCCGATGAACCCGATCAAAGTCGTCATCAGCACGAGGATTACCCGGGACATGGTGAAGTCCCAGAAAAAGAACCGGACCGCTACAACCTCGGTATTCTGCAACACAAGGACGAGGACAAGAACGCCCAGTGCGGCCGCCGTCACGATCCGTGGTCGAATTTTCATCATTACCACCTCCCTCGGCGACATTTTCTCACAGTCTCTACCACGGATACTGCATACTTCCAAATTCAGGGATACGGCGGGCGAAGGAGGTGACCGGCTATCGCACAAAATGCGTGGTATCAGCGAGCCGGCCTTTGGGCCGGACCTGCCCTGGCGCTGATCATCCTGGCCTCCCCCGGCCCGGACGGCCTGTCCGCCGCCGGCTGGCGGACCGCCGCCGCCGGGATCCTGATGGCTGTCTGGTGGGCCACGGAAGCGCTCCCGGTGCCGGTAACCGCCTTGCTGCCCATCGCCCTGTTCCCGGTTCTGCAGGTGGCCGACGTCAAGGCGGCCACGGCGCCGTACGCCAACTCCACCATCTACCTGTTCCTGGGCGGCTTCCTGGTCGCCCTGGCGGTGCAGCGCTGCGGCCTGCACCGGCGCATCGCTCTGACGGTAATCGTCCTGTTCGGCGGCAGCGGCGCTTCAATGGTCGGCGGGTTCATGGTCGCATCGGCGCTGGTGAGCATGTGGGTGACCAATACCTCCACCACCATGATGCTGCTGCCCATCGCCGTCTCCGTCGCCGCGGTAGTCGGCCAGACCCTGGGGGACAGTGGCGAGATAAGGAGCCGATTCCCCAAGGCGCTGCTCCTGGGAGTCGCCTATG
The DNA here is from genome assembly GCA_963790785.1 of Candidatus Polarisedimenticolaceae bacterium. Lineage (GTDB taxonomy): Bacteria > Acidobacteriota > Polarisedimenticolia > Polarisedimenticolales > Polarisedimenticolaceae > Polarisedimenticola. The sequence continues at coordinate 200,303 of CAWBPP010000015.1, read as the reverse complement.
CCGCCACTATCGGCGGGATCGCCACCCTGATCGGCACCCCGCCCAACGCACTTCTTGCCGGATTCATGGAAGACAAATACGGAGTCGAGATAGGTTTCGCACGCTGGATGCTGGTAGGCGTTCCCCTGACCGCTATGTTGCTGCCGCTGTGCTGGTGGCTGCTCACGAAGCGGCTGTTCCGGATAACGTTCACCACCAACATGGAGACCCGGGAACATATCAGAAAGATCCGCAACGACCTTGGCCCGATGAACAATGCCGAGCGAAGAGTGGCGGTAGTGTTTCTCATCCTGGCGGCGGCCTGGATGAGCCGCCCGCTCCTGATGAAAATCCCCGGTCTTGAAGGACTCTCGGACACAGGTATCGCCATGACCGCCGGCGTACTGCTGTTCCTGGTGCCCACTGGAGGATGGAAATCAGTCCGCCTGCTGGAATGGAGAGACACAAAGGAACTTCCCTGGGGCGTGTTGATCCTGTTCGGAGGCGGCCTGTCCCTGGCGGCAGCGGTAACGTCTTCCGGCCTGGCTTCCTGGCTGGGAGTGCAACTGGCCGGACTGAAGCTCACCAGTCTGGTACTGCTGGTGGTGTTGATAACCACCCTGATCATCTACCTCACCGAGCTGACCTCCAACACCGCAACCACGGCGACGTTCCTGCCGGTGGTGGCCGCCGTAGCCACACAAGCCAACTACGACCCGATCACCCTGTGCGCTCCGGTGGCGATTGCGGCCAGCTGTGCGTTCATGCTCCCGGTGGCGACGCCGCCCAACGCGGTGGTGTACAGCTCGGGACGGCTGACGATTCCGGACATGATCCGGGCCGGGTTCTGGCTGAACATCATCAGCATCATCCTGGCATCAGCGGTGGCTGTGCTACTGGCGCCGAGGGTGCTGGGATAAATCCTCAGGTGGAAGCTCGAAGGTGAACTGGTGCTCCGGCCAACTCATGTGCCGGTCCAGTACCGGTGAGTAGGTTCGCACCTGGACGGTTCTGCCGTCCGGTTGGAATTCCAGAAGACGAAGGTACCCCTCTCCCCCGTCCAGCCTCATCTGGAAATTCACCATCATCTCGTGAACAGGGTTGCCGTGTACACCGCTTGCGACGGCGTAACCGGCGCCGTCGCCGGTGACATGGCCGCTCAGGACCAGCACGACATTCGGGTACCTGCCCGCGAGATCGTTCCACAGATCCTCGGCACTGTTGAGTTCCATCAACACCGGATGGCTCGCCCTCAGCTCTGCCATCATCGGAATCCGGGTATTGTCTTCGTTCAGGTATTCATGGGTTACAAGGATGGCGGAACGGCTGTCGTATTGCTCCAGCAGTTTGCCGGCCCATGCGACAACCTCATCCCGCGGCAACCATTCCATACTGATGATGATCCAGTCCCTGCCCCCCGCGGAAAACAGGTGGTAGTTGTTCTCCAGCCGGTCCGCCTCGTACAACCCTTCCGGCCCGAACGCCTGACCATGGGCCCGTGGCGGGAAATATTTGTTCAGGAGTGTCGACCTGTCGGAAAGGGCGTAGACGAAACCGGGCTGGAGGTAATCATGATTTCCGGTGGTGATGGTGAACGGCACCTTCCCTTCGAGCACTTTCATGGAACGACGCGCCACCCGCCACTGCTCCGGCTTGTTGCCATGGGTCACATCTCCAAGATGGATGACATACCTGATATCGCGGCTGTCTTTGTTCCGCACGATCCAGCGGGTCTGGGCTTCAAACAGCTCCGGGTGGTCCTGGGTGTACAGCTGGGTATCGGGCAGCACCACCAGCGACCAGGCGTCCTTGTTCACAATCGCCGGGGGAGGAGGATCAAACCGGCTGGGAACAGGCTCCGGGGCGGTCCGATCCCGCACCTGCCCGACGTGGACGGCAAGGTTGCGAAAGAATGTCCCGGCTGCATAGCGGAACGATTCCGATACTGCGGTATTCCCCTGATCATCGTACAGCTTGTCCAGAAACAGTGCCGTCAGGATGATCCGGCCTCTCCCGTGAGCCGCTTCGAGGAGGGCGGGCAGCCCGTAACGGATCTGGGTATCACACCACAGACCGACGTAGAACCCTTCCTGTCGACGAAAGGTATTCATGCAGGCGCCGACCAGGGGGTGGCCCGTCAGGGGGAACTCCAGCCCATGATGAACCTTGAAGGTCAGACCCTCGACCAGGAGTGGAGCCGGATCATCGGAAATCAGCTTGCGGAAATGAACATCGCTGCGCGTGGTGGAGCAGCCGGGCGGGAGTATAGCGGGCGTCGGCTCCACCGCTTTGTCCTGGGTCAATTGTATGAATACACCGCCTCGCTCCACGAACTCCAGCAGTTCGTCACCGAATCGCTTGATGTAACGCGGGTAGGCCGGGTGTTCAGAGATAAAGCTGCCGAATACGATCAGATCCACACCGAACTCGAACGGCGATTTCTTAGGCGAGAACTCGACGACATCGAACCCGGATTCTTCCACCAGGGATCGAGCTCCGGTCAAGCCGGTCAACCGGTCTTTGTGTTCCCAAACGGACGCCGTTAGTTTCGTGGTTGTGTTTTGGGGCGGTGTCTCTGCGGCCCAACAGTTCGCCGGAATGAAAATAACCAGCAGTTGAATGAGGACCGCCACAACGAAACCGGGCGGATACGGGATACGTGATCGCATCGCTTAACTCCTTGGGTGCTCCCCGAATCGAGAATACACGACCTCCCGGTTCTGTCCAGAAGAACCGATCACCCGGGCCTTCCCGAAGGACTCAACGAGCGGTTTTAAGCTTGTCACCATCGCAATACAATGTCTTTACCTTCCACATACGTTGCGGTATTCTTCACCGGAAAGGCGACAAAAATCCGGGCAAAAACAGGCGTCGCCGTCTTCGAGCAGTGCTCACCAGGAGGATCGCATGTCAAGACACAATTCTCTCATGGTTCTGTTTCTCACCCTGCTGCTGATACCGTCGCTCGCAGCGGCCAAGAAGAGTAAACCTAAAATCGGGCTGACCGGCAAATTCGAACCGATCAGCGCAGCCGAGATGGCGTTGAAGGAGATCCCCTCCGCACCCGGCGCGCCGGCGGTTATCCTGTTCGAGGGAGAGGAATATTACTTCGCTAAACCGGCAACCGGCGCCGCACTCACACGCACCATCTACCAATACCGCATCAAGATCCTCGACGAAAGCGGCGTTGAGGAGTACGGCGATTTCTTCCAGACCTACAATGCCGATATCGAGGGCCTCAAGGTTCGCGCTCGCACCATTTTGCCAGATGGCACAGAGATCGACGCCTCGGAGAACATCAACCGCGACCGCAGCGAGACCGGCCAGCAGATCCTGTCGCTCGCTTTCCCCAAGGTCCAGGTGGGAGCGATTCTCGAGATCATCCTTCAGTACAACTTCGAGGGTATCTATGAGATCAGATGGCAGGTTCAGGGGAGGATACCGGCATTGGACAAGCTCCTGGTCTACTCCCCCCCAAACGACCTGCAGGTGCAGCTTGCCAGCGCCCTTATGACGCCGGAAGAAACCCAGCCGGTAGTCACAAAGGGAGCCAGAGGGCAATCGATGGTCTGGAGCTTCAAAGATGTGCCGCCGATCACACGGGAGCCGAACCAACCGCCTCTCATCGAACTCGTAAAAACCGTGTATATCATGCCGGTCGCCTTACGCGGCCCGGGCTACAATATCGAGTTTGCCTCCGACTGGAAGAAGTGGAATAAGGATCAAAAAGAACGCTGGGATGGTTGGCTTCGGACCCGGCAGGCTGAATGTAAGAAATTGGCGAAATCGATCACCGCGGGCGTTGACGGCAACGCCGATAAGGCGGAAGCTCTTCGCCGGGAGATCAAGGGGCGTGTGCGCCACCTGTTCTACTCGGATAGGCCGATGCACCGGTCCCCCGACGAAGTCCTGGCCAAGGGTACGGGAACGTCCGCCGATGTCGCGGGCGTGATGGTTTCCATGCTCCGCGCCGCAGGTATCGATGCCGACCTCGTCCCGATCAGGCGTCGTGGGGACGGGCTCATGCCGGAAGCGTTTCCCATGCCGATCCTGTTCAACGACGTCCTCATTCGGATGCAGGCAGACGGCGGCACGCTGTACTTCAGTCCCGTCGTTGAGTTTCCGGTCTGGAACCTTCCCGGTTTCGCCTACGGCGTCGTCGGCATGCCGATCGACGGTAAATCAACTGCGGCGTTTCGGCTTCCGGACTACAGCTACAAGGACAGCAAGGTGACCCGCGAGGCCACTGTCGAGATCGATGATGCAAGCGTATTGCACATTTCCAGTGTTCACACATACCGCGGAATCGAGGCCGAGATCTGGAGAAGACGGCTCATGCACGAGCCGGAGGATGAACGCAGGGAAATGATCTTGAAGAGCCTGAGGCGCTGGGCGCCGGGGGCAACTCTCGAGTCGGCGGATATCGAGGGCCTGGAGGAAGTCACGAAAGATTTTGTCATCCGCTGCCGGTTCGACGTAGAGGGTTATCTGAACCAAGCCGGCCAGAGGTCGTTCGTTAACCCGTTCATCTTTGCGCGGATTACTACCGATGATTGGTCCGCTGAGAGCAGAAGCTCCACGATTGACCTCGGTCGCCCCTTCGAGTCGCTGGATACCATCACCCTGAAGCTGCCGACCGGTGTAGCGGAGATCACGACTCCCGACGGGGCGGATTTACAAGCCGGCGACGCCGGCTTCTACCAGACCAGCTTCCGCAGGGAAGGGAACACGATAGTGGCCGTGCGCCACTTCAGACTCAAGAAATACCGTTTCGCGGCGGAGCAATACGCCGTGGCGAAGGCCTGGTTCGGCGACATAGCGTCGCACGACGATCAGGCCGTAGTGTTGAAGAAACAGTGAAGCCGCACCGGCATGCCGTTTGCCTGATTCTGGCCATCGGACTGTCAATTGCGACGGTTTCTGTTCTCTACGCAGCAACGACCAAGAACACTATCCGGCCGGACCGTGTGCCGGACTGGGTGCACCAGGCCGCCGGGCAGCCTGTGCCGCAAACCGATGCCGACATCGCCTGGTTGCTCGAGGAGTCGATCGTCGAGCCCCTCGCCGCGGGAGGCGTAAGAGAGACGACGCGCCGGGTGGGCAGGCTGCTCAAGCAACCTGGAGCAGACCTCCTGAGTGATTGGGGTGTCGTGTACGGTAAGGAGGACGAGGTCCTGTCCTTCAACGCCTGGACACTGTTGCCGGACGGTTCGGCCAAATGGGCGCTCGACGATATCAATGGTGGTGACATCGACGATCTTCCGTATTTGGGCTCGTTTTCGGTATACGAGGACAGGCGTTATCGAACCGCCACTGCACCGGGTGTGATCGCCGGCGCCGTTGTGGCCCACGAATCGGTTGTTCGGCGCAACCTCGATCTGGGGGCTGAGGGGATGCTGTTCGGCTTCATCGATGAACCGACGGTGCTGTCGCGTCTGACGTTGCGGCTGCCACCGGGTTGGGGCTGGGAAGCCGCCCGCTACCGTGACGAGGCGGTCATCCGGAACAACCTCGACAACGGCGTCAGCTTCGTTGCCCGGAATCTGCCGGCTCTGCCCTGCGAGGAACAACGCCCGCCACCCGATGAGCTGCTTCCCTTGGTCTGGATCCGCTGGTGGAGCCCCGACGGCGAACGGGGATTCAAGGATTGGAACGCGGTCGGCCGCTGGGAAAAGAAACTGGCTGAGCCGGTTCTCGATCAGCCTGGAGGGGCCACGGCCATCGCCGCAAAGCTGAAGCCGGACTCACCGGACCGCTTCCTGGACGCAATCGGAGATGCCTTTTCCTATGTCTCCCGCGAGATTCGCTATGTATCCATACAGATAGGCATAGGCGGATACAAACCGTCCAGCCCTGCGGATGTCGTCAAGAACGGTTACGGAGATTGTAAGGACAAAACCTTTCTGCTGCGTGCGGTTCTCGAGCAGTGGGGCCTGAAGAGCTATGCGGTTCTCGTCCGCACCCGGGATCTCGGACCACTGCTGCCCGATGTCCCTTGCATGGATATGTTCAACCATATGATCACAGCCGTCGTTCTGCCGTCAGGAATCGGCGAGGATCTATGGGCCGTGAAGGAAATCGATGGCCTGGGCCGCCTGTTGTTCATGGATGGCACGGTTAATCAAAGCAACGCCTGGAACCTGCGTTCCGACGTCCAGGGCACCGAGGCGCTGGTGATTCATCCCGAGGGTGGAGCGCTCGTTACGCTGCCCGTTCAACCGGCCGCGGCTGCTGTTCTGCGGAGGGAGGTAAGCGCCGGAATCGATGCCCAGGGGCGTTTTGAGCGGGCGGAAGTCATAGTGACGAGCACGGGGCTGGACGCTGCCATGGTGCGGTACGGGCAGCAGGGCCTGAACTCCGAGGAGAAGCTCAAGCAACGGGAAAACCAAGTCCAGGACTGGTTTCCGGGCGCTTCCATCGCCGAGTACGAAGTCGAAGGCCTGCATGATACCGATCAAGCGGTGATCGAGCGGTTCAAACTCGCCAACGGCCGCGGCGGCAAGCGCATACAAGATCTGCTGATCGTAGAGCCGGGCAGGATGACAAAGAGATTCATAAGGCGCAGTCTGCCGCCGCCACCGCGGCGCTGGGAACTACGGCTGAAATATCCCAGGACGGAAGAAGTCGAAGTCAGACTGCAAATGCCGCCGGGATGGATTCCGGAGGAACTGCCCGAAGCGGTGATGCTGCGAACCGACGAGATCTCCGCCGATAGCGCGTGGAGCTTCGAAGACGGCGCTCTTGTTTATCGCTGGAGCGCCCGACTGCTTACCAATAGCGTTCCGGCGGACCGTTATAAGCAGTTCCGCGAGACCATCATGCAATTGACCGGACAAGGGGCTCAGCCCGTGGTCTTCATCCCGGAGCCCTGAGCGAGCGAAGCGGAACCCTAATTCTTCCGCGGCACACCTTTCCCGCAGGTCTGGCAGTCTGAATCGGCGCAGTCGCAGGGAGCGCCGTCGGGCTGGCATTCCATACAGGGGTCGAGGGGTTCCTTCTCTGTGGTCTTCTGCTTTTCGGGTTCCTGACGGTCTGATTTTTCTTTCATGATTCCAAGGTTACCGGGGATAGTGCGCAGCGCACAACCGACAGCGTGGACCCTATCTCTCCACTATCCTTCCAGCGCTTCCCGGGCGATGCGACGGTCTTCCAGGCGGGCAGCGATCAGGATCAGGACGTTCCAGACGTTCCACCACAGAATCAGCCGCCAGCTCGGGAAGATGATTACCGCAATGTAGTTGCACAGCCCCACCAGGAGCATGGCGGAGACGGTGTTTTTCCCTTTCAGGTCCGGCAGCTTGATCCGGCTCACCAGCGGCAGAGCCACCACCAGCACCAGGGCGACGCCCCAGATCGGTTCGTAGTGTTCCCGCATCAGGACCGCCGCCATCAGGTAACTGGCGCCGATGGGGCAAGGCATACCGGTAGTCCGTTTCGCCTTGGAATGTGTGTCGGAGGTCAGGTTGAACCGGGCCAGCCTCAACACCACCGCCAGGAGGTATATCCCGGCCACGGCGTAGCCGATGGCGCCCATCGGTTGCAGCACGGCCCGCTGGATCAGGAACGCCGGGGCGGCTCCGAAGCTGAGGGCATCACTGAAACTGTCGAGCTGCTTCCCGAATTCGCTGGTGGCGTTCAACAGCCGGGCCACGCGGCCGTCCAGCAGGTCCAGCAGCAACGCCACCACCAGCAGATACACCGCCAGGTTGTAGCGGCCTTCCGCCGCCAGGAACATGGAGGCAAACCCGCAGCTGATGTTGGCTGCCGTTATGATCCCCGGTGCCCAATAACGCGCTCTCAATACAGTCCCCTTCTCAAGGGACTTTATGCCGGATCTCCCGCATCACGCAACCACCGTTTCAGGAAATGCCGGATTCAGTGATTTTCCCGGTAGTGGCAGCCCCGGTTCTCGGTATTGTGAACCGCCGCCATGGTGATCAGCCCGGCGGCCAGCACCGAGTTCCGCAGGCCGGCCAGGCCGTCCGCCAGCCGCGCCTTGCGGTAGAAATCCTCGATGGTGGATCGCAGGCTCCACAGTTCCTTCAGAGCCCGGCGCAGGCGGTGGTCGGAGCGGATCAGGCCGACGTGGTGCCACATCAGCGAGCGAACCGTCTGCATGTCGGCCTGGATCAGCGCCGGGTCGGCGTCGTAGACCTGGCCCGAATCGTCCCAGTCCGGAACCTGGACGGAGGGCAGCCCGGCGCCGGTTTCGTTCCGGATGGCGGCGGCGGCCCGGGCGCCCCACACCACTCCCTCCAGCAGGGACGTGCTGGCCAGCCGGTTGGCGCCGTGGACTCCGGTGCAGGCGACCTCCCCTACGGCCAGAAGCTGCCTGAGGGAGGTGCGGCCGTCCATGTCCACCATTACACCGCCGCAATGGTAGTGGGCCGCCGGCACCACAGGCACCGGTTGGCGGCTGATATCGTAGTTCTGCTCCAGGCAGAGATCATAGATCCGGGGGAATCGTTCCTTGATGAACGAGGCCTTCTTCCTGGAAGCGATATCCAGAAGGACGTAGGAATAGTCCCTGGACAGCATCTCCATGTAGATCGCCCGGGAGACCACGTCCCGGGGGGCCAGTTCCTTCTCTTCCGGTGCATAGCGCTCCATGAACGGTTCACCGTCCGGGTTGACCAGTACCGCTCCCTCGCCGCGCACCGCCTCACTGATCAGCGCCTTGGTAGTACCCGGCATGAACAGCGCCGTCGGGTGGAACTGCATGTATTCGGCGTTGATCACCCGGGCGCCGGCGCGGTACGCCATCGCCAGGCCGTCCCCCCGGGCTCCGGGAGGGTTGGTAGTGTTCAGGAAGATCTGCCCCAGGCCGCCGGTGGCCAGCACCGTCCGGTTGGCCACCACCGGGATCACCGCACCGGTCTCCTGCACCAGTACCCAGGCGCCGTGGCAGATCGGCTCCTCGTACACCGCCAGGGGCGACGGGGCGTTGTGGGGGAAGGTCAGGAGGTCGATGGCGGTGTGGCCTGTGAGCATCCGGACGTTGGGCGTGGAACGCAGCCGCGCAAGAAGGGCCGCCATCATCGCCCGGCCGGTAAAATCCCCCACGTGCAGAATGCGGCGACGGGAATGGGCGCCTTCCAGGCCGAGGGAGAGTTCGCCGGAACCGTCCCGGTCGAATTCCACACCGGCCATCTCCATCAGGATTCGCCGGATCTGCTCCGGCCCCTCCGCCGCCAGGATCCGGAGCGCCGCAGGATTGCTGATCCCGTCCCCGGCCTGGGCGATGTCGATCTCCAGAAGTTCGGGAGAATCGTCTTGCCCGCGGTAGGAGATGCCGCCCTGGGCGTACACCGAGTTGGAGTCGTCCTCCGTTTCTGCGCGGGTCAGGAGCACGACATCCCGTTCGCGGTCCGCCGCCAGTTCCAGGGCGGTCACCGCACCGGCAATGCCGCAACCGATAATCAACGTGTCGGTACGCATCAAGTCAACAACTCAGGTTATGGCCAGCATGCGGTCGATGGATCGTTTCGCCTGCACTCGAAGATCCTCCGGAACCTCGATCACGTGTTGATTGTACCGCAGGGCGTCGATAACTTCCTGCAGCTTGATCTCGTTCATGTGCGGGCAGCGCACGCTGCACATCCGGATCATCTCCTTGTCCGGATTGGCCGCGGCGATATTGTCTCCCATGGCGCACTCGGTCAGGAGCAGATACCGGCCGCCGTCGCTGTCCTCCACGAACCGGGCCATGGCCGAGGTGCTGGACGAGAAGTCCGCCGCCTGCACCACTTCCGGGCTGCATTCCGGATGGGCCAGGATCACCACGCCGGGAACCTGCTTGCGGACGTTCTCGATGTCCTCAACCGTGAACTGCTCGTGGACCTCGCACAGGGTGTTCCAGCCGACCATGCCGTAGTCCACCCCCGGCTCCCCTTCCGGCATCACGCCCAGGTCGGGGTACACGATTTTCCGGCCGGTCTCCCGGGCGATGTTGGCCGCCAGGTAGTCGTCGGGAATGCAGATGACCAGGTCCGCATCGAGGGACTCCACCACGGCGGCGGCGTTGCCGGACGTACAACAGATGTCGGTCTCAGCCTTCACGTCGGCGTAGGTATTGATATAGGTCACTACCGGCGCCCCGGGGAACATCTTCTTCAGTTCCCTGACCTGTTCCGGCGTAATGCCCTCGGCCAGGGAGCAGCCGCCTTTTTCCGACGGCAACAGGACCGTGCTGTCCGGGTTGAGTATCTTGGCGGTCTCGGCCATGAACCGGACGCCGCAGTACACGATGACCTCCGCTTCGGCCTCGGCGGCCTTGCGGCTCAGTTCCAGGGAATCTCCCCGGATGTCGGCCACCGCGTGGAACAGCACCGGATCCATGTAGTTGTGGGCCAGGATCAGGACGGAGCGCTCTTCCTTGAGGCGAAGGATCTCCAGCACCTGCTCCGCCTGTTCCCGGAGCTCGAACGGAGGCACGAGGTCGCTGAACCTGGCCTTGAGATCTTCGAATATCGCCTGAACCGTCATCATCGCAGCCTCCCCTTCCCGCCCACGGTATTACCCCCTGAATCACCATGCAAACGGGTCAGGAAGGAGGATGAAACCTGGGGCCGGAGCCGGTGTATAACCTAGGGAATTCCTAAGACTAGCCAAGGAGCCGCCATGAGCACCAGTCGCAGACATTTCCTTCAGATCACCGGCGCCGCCGGAGCCGCTCTCGGCCTGGGAGGTCTCGCCTCCGCGGAAAGCCCGGCGGCAAATGTGGAAAAAGCAGCCGCACCGTTGAAGATCCTGGTCCTTGGGGGCACCCAGCTCATCGGCCCGCCGCTGGTGGAATACGCCACGAAACGGGGGCATACCGTCACCTTGTTCAACCGCGGGAAAACCAATACGCACCTGTTCCCGGAACTCGAGAAACTGAAAGGGGATCGCAACGACGACTTGAAGTCGCTGGAAGGGCGGAAGTGGGACGTGGTCATCGACAACTCCGCCTCCATCCCCCGCTGGGTGCGGCAGTCCGCAGGCCTCCTGAAGGATTCCGCCTCTCGCTACCTGTTCACTTCATCGATCTCGGTGTTCGGCGATTTCAAGAAGATCGGGATCAACGAGGACGACCCGGTAGCGCAACTGGAGGACCCGAGCACCGAGACCATTACCGGCGAGACCTACGGCGGCATGAAGGCGCTGTGCGAGGAGGAGACCCGCAAGGCGTTCGGCGACAAGGCGGTGATAGTCCGGCCCGGTCTGATCGTCGGCCCGATGGACCCTACCGACCGGTTCACGTACTGGCCGGTCCGGATTGCGGACGGCGGCAACATCCTCGCTCCGGGGGAACCGGCCGACCCGGTGCAGATCATCGACGCCCGGGACCTGGCCGAGTGGTACGTCCGGATCGCCGAGGAGGGCATTGCCGGCACATTCAACGCTACCGGCCCGTCGTCCACCCTGTCCATAGCCGAGATGCTGTACGGCATCCGGGCAGTGACCAGCCGCAAGATGTCGTTCACCTGGGTGGACGCCGATTTCCTGGCTGCGCAGGAGGTCCAGCCCTGGGCCCACATGACATGCTGGGTTCCGCCGACGGACGGCTACGAAGGGTTCGGTCTCATCGACTGCAGCCGGGCGATAGATGCCGGCCTCACCTTCAGACCGTTGGCCGAGACCGCCCGGGACACCCTGACGTGGTGGAACTCCCTTCCTGAAGAACGCAGGGCAACGCTAAGGGCCGGCCTGCCCAGGGAGAAGGAAAAGGAAGTGCTGGCGGCCTGGAAAAAGCGGAACGAGAAACCGGCGGAGGTAGATGAAACTTCCTGAGCCTGCCGCCGACCTGATACGGCGGACTCTGCAGATCCGGTCCGGGGAGGTCCGGGTCGCCCTGTGGGCCTGGGCGTATTTCTTCTCCGTCCTGGCCGGGTACTACATCATCCGGCCGATGCGGGACGACATGGGCGTGGCCGGCGGCGTTCGGAACCTGCCCTGGCTGTTCACCGGCACCATGCTGGTGATGCTGGCGGTCAACCCGCCGTTCGCGGCTCTGGTCTCCCGGCTGACCCGCCGGCGTTTCATCGCATGGACCTACCGGTTCTTCATGATGAACCTGGTCCTGTTCTTCCTCCTGTTTCGTGTCATGCCCCAGAACAGTCAGGTGGTGCTGGGCCGTGTGTTCTACATCTGGTCCGCCGTGTTCAACCTCTACGTGGTCTCGGTGTTCTGGGCGTTCGCCGCCGACACCTTCCGGCCGGGGCAGGGCAAGCGGCTGTTCGGGTTCCTCGGCTTAGGCGGCACCCTGGGGGCGATCTGCGGTTCGGCGGTTACGACGTTCCTGGCGGAGTCCATCGATCCGGCCTGGCTCCTCCTGCTGGCGGTCCTGTCCCTGGAGGCCGCTGTGCGCTGCTCCCGGAAAGCCGGCGCCGCCGACACAGACCCGCCACCAGCACGGCCGATCGGCGGTTCCGCCCTGGCCGGCCTGGGACATGTGGCCCGGTCTCCCTACCTGCTGGGGATCTGCCTGTACATGCTGCTGTACACGGTGCTGTCCACCTTCCTCTATTTCCAGCAGGCGTCCATCGTGGAGATCTCCTTCGCCGAACGGGGAGCCAGAACCGCTTTCTTCGCGCGGATCGACCTGACGGTGAACATCCTGACCATCCTGATCCAGCTGTTCCTCACCGGCCGGGTGATCCGTCTCCTGGGGATCGGGCTGACCCTGGCCGTTCTGCCGCTGATCACCATCGTCGGGTTCACCTCCCTCGGTCTGGCGCCGACATTGACGATGATCGTACTGTTCCAGGTCCTGCGGCGGAGCGGCAACTACGCCCTGGCCCGGCCGGCCCGTGAGGTGCTGTACACCGTCTTGCCCCGGGAGGACAAGTACAAGGCGAAAAGCTTCATCGACACGTTCGTGTACCGGGGAGGCGACCAGATCGGCGCCTGGTCCTGGGCCGGCCTGGGCAAGATCGGCGTAGGCGTATCCGGCATCGCCTGGGTAGCGGTCCCCCTGGCCGCCCTGTGGTTCGCCGTGGCGGTCTGGCTCGGAAAGCGTCAGAAGGAACTGGAATCAGGCGGCTAGGCTTTCCGCCGCCATATCGTCATTTCCGCCAGTGTGTGCTGGAACTTCCGCTTCGTTTCCCGGAGCACGAACGGAATCTCCTGCGGGGACCCGACCTCTTCAAACGCAGAATCCAGGTGGCGATGCAGGCCGTCCAGCGTGGTGACGTTTTCACCATCCTCCTTGAAACCGCCCAGCCAGTTGACCTTTTCGGTGTACTCCTCCAGCCAGGTATAGGGCGACGTGAGCACGAGGTAGCCGCCGGGCACGATCCTCTCCGCAATCAGATCCAGGAACGTGGCCGGATCGTACAGCCGATCGATGAGATTCCCGGCGAACACCAGGTCGTAGCCGTCGTGCAGAGCTTTCAGGTTACAGGCGTCGCCCTGGGAGAACTGCACCCTGCCGGCAGTCGTTTCCAGACCGATCTCCGCCAGGTTCGCCTCTTTGAACGACATCAGGTCGCCCTCATCACGGATGGCGTACCGCCTCAAACCGGTGTTCTGCATTTCGATGGCGCTGGCGATGAACCGGGTGGAGAAATCGATGGCCTCCACCAGGTCGTAGTGCCTGGCCAGCTCGAAACTGGAACGGCCCACCGAACAACCGATATCCAGCGCCTTCCGCTTCGGCCCGTCCCCCACCGCTTCCATGGCGGCGGCGATGCAGGCCCTGGGGAAGTTGGAGACGCCGAAGCGGTCGTCGCCGTAGTGGAACTCCAGGTACTGGGAGATCAGTTCCTCGGTTTCGTAAACATTCACCGACACCTCCAGCGGCGTGTCGGATTGCACATAACGGAAGCCGGCATGCTGGAAGAAATGCCGCCGGAACGCGTACCTGGACGCCCGGGTCGCCTCGTTCCCGGTGGAGATCCACGATCCTCCCTTGATCAGGTTGTGCCGGCCGTCGAAGGTCGGCACCGAGAAATCGTCGTACGCCGGGTGGACTTCGAACCCCGGCAAGGCTTCGATGGGCGTTTCCGTCCACTGCCAGACATTGCCCAGAATGTCGAACAGGCCGCCCTTGCCGAACCGGTCCACCGGGCAGGATGAAGCGCAGTACTCCAGGTTCAGGTTCCCCGGCGCCTCGGACCAGTACGGCTGGTCGGTAACGACCCGGGCAGCCATGCGGTACCACTCGCTCTCGGTGGGCAGGCGGTGCAACATGCCGGTGTTCTCGGTTTTCCAGTTGCAGAACGCCTTGGCCTCCAGGTAGTTGACGTCCACCGGCCAGTCCAGCGGCATGTCGATCTCCCGGAGCATGGAACGGTACCGGAAACCGCCGTCCGCGGTGGGGATCCAGAATACAGGCCACCCCTGGCTGCGGTAGGTCCGCCAGCTCCATCCTTCCTCGGTCCAGAGATCCTCCCGTTCGTATCCGTGGTCCCGAACGAATTCCATGAATTCGCCGTTGCTCACCAGGAACCGGCCGGCCTTGAACGGCTCCGTTTCCGTCTCGTACCGGCCGTACTCGTTGTCCCAGCCGTACAGCGGATGGTCGCGGTCTTTCCCGATCACCACCCTGCCGCCCGCCACGTCCACCAGGCCGTTCAGAGGCGCAGGACCGGTTTCAGGGCACAGCTCCCAGTACGGATGGACCCGGACCTGGTGGATCGGCAGCTGGCGGATCAGGACCGACGAGGTCTCCAGGTGAATCCGTTCGTGCTCGATCCCCATCAGAATGATCCAGAACGGCTCGTCCCACCCGATCGGCATGGTCAGCGGCAGGGTCCGGATTTTCTCCTCCAGCATCGCACGGACCTGGTTGCGGTAAGCCTGGACCTCCCCCACCGTCGGCCAGTCGTAGTGGGCGTCGTCCAGGTCATCCCAGGACATCTCGTCCACGCCGATGGCCATCATCGACTCCATTCTCCGGTCGATCCGCCGGTCCAGCAACTTGGTCACCAACAGCTTGTTGACGAAGAATGCGGCGGTATGGGCGTAGTAGAAGAGCAGCGGATGGCGCAACGGCTCGGGCCTGGCGTACCACGGCTCGTCCCCCTGCAGGGTCTCGAACAGCTTTTCGTACAGATCCCAGGTGTCCTGAAAGTATTTCAGGATCTCCCCGCGTTTTTCTTCAGCGGTCCCCACGTTCAGGATCGGGACCCGGGTAACGAGCAACGGCTTCTCTTTGCCCTGGAGCACGGTTGGCCTCCTGCAGATCGATGCGGTGAATTCCGACATTATAGGATGAGTCGGAATTTACGCGAACCGGCCGTTCCGCGGGAAGACCAGCCCGGCCGCCCCGAGCAGTCCCAGACCGATCATCAAAGCTTTGGCAAACAACCAGACGGTTCTGGCCTGCAGCGGGTTCTCTCCGCGTTGCTTGTCCACCGTGAACAGCACGAGATTGCCGTCTTCCTCCGGCCTGATCATGCGGGCCGGGTCCGGACCGATCAGCCGCACCGGCTTGGCAAGAGGATTGCCGTACAGTTCGGCCACCGGGTCCCCTGGGAGGTACATCGCCCGGTTGATCTCCACGGTTCCCGGATCGTGGGGGGAGACCATGAGAAGATCCTCCCCGAAGCCGAAGTCGAGCACTGCCGCCAGGGCCAGCACCAGGACAGCTCCACCGAACCCTCCGATCAGGGCGTAGGGGCGCAGGCGGGCCAGAAGCCTTTTCATGGTCGACTCCCCCGGACTAGCCGGCCGTGCTGGCGAAAGCCTGAACACGGACCTTCCAGGTATCGCTGACCCGCTGTGCCGGCTTTTCCGGAATCACGACGCCGAATTCCGACAGCTTCACCTCGAACAGCGCGGCGATACGGATCCAGTCCCCCTTGCCGAGGCCTGCATTTTTGGCGACCTCCTCCGGAATCGGGCGGACCTCCACCACGGTGGTCAGTTCACGGGACTTGCCATGCATGGAGAATGTGCCGGTGACTTCCCAGTTCGTATCGTCGATTTTCCTGGCCGCAGTGGAAACGAATGAAATCGTCGGGTGGTTGTCGGCATCGAGCCACATGTCGGAACGCAGGTGCGAGTCCCGAAGTTCTATTCCGGTGCGCAGGGAAGCCACCGGAACTTCAAGAGTGGCGCTGGCGGAGCCGGCCTCCAGATCAACCACCGCCTTCCCTTTGATTTCCCGGGTCGAGCCGAGGATGGTCTCAAAATCGGTTTCCGATTCGAAGGTGACGTTGGCGTTCTGGGGCGATGCTCCGAAATGATAGATCGTTTCCCCTGCGAGGGTCGAACCGACCGAGAACAACAGCAGCCCAATAATTACCGGGAATACCAGTTTCCGTGTATCCATGGCGTTTCTCCTTTTCCAATGCAATAAGAACCGCTCCGGCCATCTGATTCATCCCCTCAGCGGCACGAAGGAGAGTGACTAGTATGTAAAAGTTTTGTGCTCGCCGGTTTATCCGGTAACAGATGCCCAGAACGAGTATATGGCGATAGCGGCCAACGCGAAAGAGGATGCCAGCAGAAGACCTTGTCTGCCCCGGGGACCAAGAAAGGAAGTCGTGCCCACAAGCACAATGAATATGGCGAGACTAAGCAGCATCACCGCATAGAACGAAACCACAAGAGCGACAGCGTGTGCGGGACTTTCGCCCCAAGCCTCAAGCATCATCGGGCCGAGGATGAGGCTCCATCCGAGGTAGGGGCCCGGGTTCAGAAGATTGACCACCACGGCCTGCATAAGCGTACGTGGCGAAGACTGTGCGGTTGATGTTGTGCCGAGCCTCATGCTCCGCCATTCAAGAAATGTCTTCACGGCGAAGTACATGAATACGACGCCCCCCATCCCTTGCAAATAACTCTCGAAACCACGCGCGACATGGTGGAGAAGGGTCAGAACCAGAATTGCAATCGGGCCGTCACTGATCAAAGGCGCGATGGCGGCGGGAAGGGTGCGCCTCCAGCCGTCCGCCGCTACCCGCGAGAATAGAAACGCCTGCAACGGGCCGGGCTGAATTGCGGCAGCGAATGCGAACCCGCCACCAAAGATTATGTATTCCAGCATTCTATCTAGTACACAAGGCTGCCATACGCCTGCGCCATCTGATCGGCGCGCAGCCAATTCGCCGTCATCTGTGCTTATTCCTCCGACTTCGGCTTCTTGGCCAACCCGGCAAGACCGCCTCCCACAACCAGCAGCGAAGCAGCCGCGCCCCCAGCGAGAATGTTCTGAATCTGCTCGTACGCACCGGTGCCACTCAGCGCTCGTGACGACATGATCATAGCGAGACCCCATATGCAGGCGTTGACTATGATGATCACGGGGATGACTACTGTTGGTTTATTCATGCAATTTTCTCCTATTCTTTCCTGTTTCGCGCGCCAGAACAATGGACTACTCTCTGGAATCTCCCGCAGCCCAAATGTCGGGCCATTTCCCGGTACGTTTATATATCCGGTGCGATCGCATAAAGAGCCACAGGGACATGGCTACATATGCTGCAATACTGCAGAGAGATAGAATGTGGATCGCCGTTGCCCCTGCACCAGGCAAGTTCATCAACGGCAACCAGACGTACAGGACTATTCCCAGGAATAAGAATATATTTGCTATGGCGAAATACCTGCATTCTCTGTTTCGACGATATGCCATCGCCAGAACCGGCACGGCAAATACGACTAATGCGCCGACGATTACAGCGAAGGCTATTTCTACCTTACTCATTCAACCATCCTGTCTGCCGGCCGGTTGCGCAGCACAACGGTTATCTACCCTTCGGTCACCATTTTCGACGGATCGACCCAGCGGTCGAAGTCCTCGCCGCTCACGTGACCCAGCGCCATGGCGGCCTCCTTCAGCGTTGTGCCCTCTTTGTGCGCCTTCTTGGCGATTTCGGCGGCCTTGTAGTAACCGATGTGCGTATTGAGGCTGGTGACCAGCATCAGCGAGTTCTCCAGGTGACGCTTGATCACGGGCCGGTTCGGCCTCGATGCCCTCGGCGCATTTGTCGTTGAAGCTCACACAGGCATCGCCGATCAGGCCTGCGCTCTGCAACACGTTGGCGGCGATCAGCGGCTTGAACACGTTGAGCTCGAACTGCCCGTTGCTGCCGCCGATGCCCACGGCCACGTCATTGCCCATCACCTGGGCGGCCACCATGGTGAGCGCCTCCGCCTGAGTGGGGTTCACCTTGCCGGGCATGATGCTCGAACCGGGCTCGTTGTCGGGAATGATGATCTCGCCGATACCGCCGCGCGGACCGCTGCTGAGCAAGCGGATGTCGTTGCCGATCTTCATCAGGCTCACGGCCAGGCGACGGAAGGCGCCGCTCAGTTCCACCATGGCATCGTGGGCGGAGAGCGCCTCGAACTTGTTCGGAGCGGTGACGAACGGCAGTCCGGTCAGATCGGCGATCTTATTCGCCACAGCCTCCGCGTAGCCTTTGGGGCAGTTGAGGCCGGTACCCACGGCAGTGCCTCCCAGCGCCAGTTCACGCACCATCTCCAACGCGTTGTTCACCGCCCGCATACCGTTGTCCAACTGCTGCACGTACGCACTGAACTCCTGGCCCAGGGTGAGCGGCGTGGCGTCCATCAAGTGCGTGCGGCCCGTCTTGACCACGTCCTTGAAGGCCTCGACCTTCTGCGCGAGCGTATCGCGCAGCTTCTTCACCCCCGGCAGCGTCACCTCCACGGTGAGCTTGTAGGCCGCGATGTGCATGGCGGTGGGGAAGGTGTCGTTGCTGCTCTGGCTCTTGTTGACGTCGTCGTTCGGGCTCAGCACCTTCTGCTCGTCAGTGAGGCTGCCACCGTTAAGCACATGGGCGCGGTAGGCAACCACCTCATTGACGTTCATATTGCTCTGGGTGCCGCTGCCGGTCTGCCAGATCACCAGCGGGAATTCTTCGTCCAGCTTGCCCTCGATGATTTCGTCGCACACCTGCGCGATCAGGTCCGCCTTCTCTTGCGGCAGCACGCCGAGGTCGTGGTTGGTGAGGGCGGCAGCCTTCTTCAGGTAGGCGAAGGCGCGTATGATATCGCGCGGCATGCTGGCCGGCGGGCCGATGCAAAAGTTGTCGCGGCTACGCTCGGTCTGCGCGCCCCAGTACTTGTCGGCGGGAACCTTCACCTCGCCCATCGTGTCCTTCTCGATCCTGTATTTCATGATATCTCGTCGTTGCACTGGAACAAGGCGCCTTCATATCTATTCATTCCTAAACCATATTATGCTAATTTCTCTCCTTGCAACATAACGTTTGCCATAAGCTGCGGACTGATCTGGCGCGGCCGTTGCCAGAGCAAAAGTTGTACTGAGCGCAGCGAAGTAAATTTCCAGTGCATTGTTTTGTTATGTGTTTTCCCTTATGTTTTTCATAATGTTCTTTATTTCTTCAAGCTCACGATGAATATCTTTCGATGTTACGCTTGCCCTATAGGCCATCATAATTAGTTTTACGGAGACCAGAAATACACCGGCCTCCAACAGTAGATCATGGGTGAAGCCAGTAAAAAACAGAGCCATCACAAAGAGAACAAATGTTACAACAATTACGACAATTGAACCCACGTCAAAATGCTTCATTTCAGTACCCTACTCTTTTTAGACACATAGCGTTCGGCTAACCTGCGGCGCGGCCCTGGATTGGCAGGGCGCGGCAGGACCGCCAGCACCATTATGCCAGGACCGTGACAGGACGAGCCGACAGGTTCAGCCGGTAGTTAGCTGGCGCCCCCATGTCACGCCTCCCAGCGGCGTAGCCCTACGGAATCGAGGCAGCGATCCGGTCACGAAGGAGACGCCTCATCTCCTCGACGTCCTCGCGCGAATACCATGCTACCTTCACGACGATTTCGCGCCCGCTTATTGACTCAATACGGAAACGGTCACCGGTGTAGTCCGAGGACGCTCGGTCCACCGTGTCGAACTGCATGGTGGTGCTTCCCCCCGGAATGTTTATGGGGCCTGTGATCCATGTATCGCCGATTACTACCCGCCCAGTTCGACATATCCACGCCACTCCTAACCCACCAGCAACGATGGCAATCGCGAGGTTGATCGGGAGCGACCCTTGACGCAGCGAGGGAAACACGAGAGGCAAGATTATCCCCGTCACGAAAACGAGGACCGCTGGCGCTAGCGCAACGCCGTAGAGCTTGCGCAAGCGTGGTTTAAACACCGCGAATAGAACCTCGTTGTCGTCACTTCTCATGATTATCAGCCCAGCTGACGTTCTGGCCAAACTGTGGCCGTGTGGAGGCGCGTGGTTTGCCAGGCAAACCGCGTGCCGTAGCTGGGCGTCAGTTTGGGCCAGTAGTTATATGTCATGATCGCGATAATACTCTCACCCTCCCTACTATTTCGCAGTGCACATTATTTTAGTTCAGAATATCGCGCCGTTAGTAGCTTGTTGCGCTCTTCGATGTGGGCGATTTTACACATGATAGTTAATGGGCCGCGAATGCTCCCGTCCTTCCAATGTTCATGGACTGACTGGCAGTCAGTTTCCATATACTTAGCCCAGTTATTGTGTGCCTCATTAAATGCAGCTAAGTCGTCGGCATCTCGCAGTTTCCCAGCACGAATGTCGGCGACCAGGGTATCGAGTTGCTCTTGAAGTATCTGTTGCTCTGCATAGAGGCACTGGATCGTCTCGACTGTGTTACTTGGTGAGTCACAATTTGGAATAGAATCCGATGCGAGGGCTAAAGCGGTTCCAATCACTGACAACACCAGGACAAGAACTCGCATCACATCATCTCCTGAACATATAACGTCTGCGACCAACAGCACAAAAGCTGGCGCGGACCGTGCGCTGCACGGGGCGTGACACCTGAATGTGGCTGCTGGGGTACATTGATACTCATCAAGGCCCCCTGCACCTACCCACAACGGGTAGGCTGGAATGTCACCAAACCATTCCATGCAGGAGGACAGGATACGATGAGATTCTACACCCAACAGCACGGCTACTACTGCGGCATCGATCTCCATGCCCGAACCATGTACGTCTGCATCTCAGCCAAGACGGCACGGTTCTCGCCGAAAAGAATCATTCGCGCCCGGCCGGCCCTTTCCTCGATCTCATCGCACCGTACCGCGATGACCTCGTCGTGGCCGTCGAGTGCATCTTCACCTGGTACTGGCTTGCGGATCTGTGCCACGAGGAGGGCATCCCCTTCGTTCTCGGGCACGCGCTCTACATGAAAGCGATCCATGGCGGCAAGGCCAAGAACGACCGGATCGACGCCGGCAAGATCGCCGCGCTGCTCCGCGGAGGGATGATTCCGCGGCCTATGTCTACCCCAGCCCGATGCGATCGACCCGTGATCTGCTGCGGCGACGGTTGCATTTGGTCCGTCATCGCGGTCGCTTGCTGGCACACATTCAGAACACGAATCACCAGTGCAACCACGATGACTTCCGCAAGAAGCTGACCTACAAGGCCAACCGCGAGGGTGTCGCCGAACAGTTCGACGATCCGAGCACGCGCAAGAGTGTCGAGGTCGACCTGGCGCTCATCGCCCAGTACGACGGCATCATCCGCGATCTGGAGCTATTCATCGTGCGGATGGCCAAGCAACACGACACCGACATGTTTCACCGCCTCCGCTCGATCACCGGCGTGGGCAAGATCCTGGCGTTGACGATCCTCTACGAGGTGCACGACATCGCGCGCTTCGAGACGGTCCAACAGTTTGCCTCGTACTCACGACTGGTGAAGTGCTCCAGAGAATCAGCCGGCAAGCGGATGGGAACCGGCGGGGCCAAGATCGGAAACGTGCATCTCAAGTGGGCCTTCTCCGAGGCGGCCGTGCTGTATCTTCGCGAAAAACCCCGCGGGCCAGAAATACCTGCGCGCGACTCACCAGGAAACACGGCAAGGGAAAGGCGCTGAGCATCCTGGCTCACAAACTCGGCCGTGCAACCTATTTTGTGATGACTCGATCGCGGAACTTCGACGAGAAGAAGTTCCTGGCAGCATGACGGAAGGAAGCGGATGAGCCCGACGTCTAACTCGAGCCGATGGGGTCACAGCCAGACCGGAGGACCTGCTTCGTGCGGCATCGACCGCGTCGAGTCCTCAGGGACAACGTGACCCGGCAGCCCCTAGCGCTTGATTGGACATCCGCTTCCGTTCCGACCGTTTCAGTCTTGCGCTCTGCCCCTCCCCCGATCTCGGAGATAACTGACGCTTCGACGTCGCGACCCATTGAGAAGAGACGGAACGAGGGTACGGATGAATTTCTAGGTCGTGGCGATCCATGATCGTCCGGCGCCGCATGACGCGTCGCCTGAGCCTCAATAAGTGTTTGGTGCAGGGCCTTGCACTGGCCAGAAGGCGAAATGAAGTCAGAGCACCACTAAAGGAGGATTCTTCTGCTCGGAATACAGAGTCAGTCGGTAACTTTTGTGCCTTGACTCAGGAGGGCCTTATAAGTGTTAGACGTCACAGCTTTCTTTTGATCGACCAGGTCTCAGATACATGATCAATGCGAAATGGTAATGAATTGTTATGACAGGAAAGGTTGAACAGGATCGAGCTATTCCCAGACCAAGCGATGTCTGCTGCACCTGCCCAGTAGCTATCTGAACATACGCCGTATTTATCGTTCATATCCCTAAGTTGCCGTTGGGTCAGCTCGAACCGTACTGCATTTGTTGTTGCATCGTGGATTATGAGGAAACCCTCGATGAAGATCCCATGTTTGCTGCCGACAACAAGCGATTGGCCGTCTGGAGAGAAAACCGGCAGAGCTCGATAAATGTGCTGCTCTCCACTGCTATTGTCGACAGTAATGTAGCGGATGTATTCATTCGCCCCTTTGACAGCGATGCACTTGTTCACACGATCGATACATTGTCGGAATCTGTAGAAATACTTATTGTCATCCACCAGCTCTAATAGTTCTCCAGAGTCAAGAACGAAAGTAAGTTGCGCGTTGGTCCGCGATACACGATGCTTCCACAACGACAATTGAGAGGCCTCAATTGCAGCATTGCATTGATGCGCATTTTCAATGCCAGCACACACACTATCAATTGGCACTGGGGAGGCCGCGAATACGATGCTTATTAATACTTCTAACACCACAGGTCGATTCCGTTCGTGTACGTCTAACGTTTGCGATCAACAGCACACAAGCTGGCGCGGACCGTGCGCTGCACGGGCCGTGACAGCTGCATGTGTCTGTTGCGGCGCATTGTTGGGCGGCCTTTCTATTCGACCTCGCTCCGGCCTTGCCACAAATCGACTTGCCTGAGCGAGTTGTTCTTATCTTCACGGGTAACTGCAAGAATGATTGTAATGATGGGACCGAGAAGCAGTGAAACCAGGAAGTACTTCAGGGGGCTTCGGTGATCGAGGTTTGCTAGTGCCGCATTAATGATAGCCAAACCTCCAAGCCCAACAACATATTCCGTCATTGAATTGATCCTCCTTGCCACATATATATAGGCTACTTCAGCGAGGTTTATTAACAGAATTTTTCATGTCCGCCCAACGAAGAGGCTTTTGCCGGAGTGCGTCCTCGCATTCCGGTCAAAGCCGGTTGGACTAAGCCGCCTGTCGGCTCAGCCGTTAATCACATTGGAAATTCTACGCCTGGAATTGGGGGATGGGAAGCAAGGACCTGCTTCGATGCTGCATATATGCGGACCAGACCGGGGTGCTATCGGGGTGAGATACGAGATATCCGGGGTGTTTTAGGACCCGGACGGTGCACAAATGCGGCCTCCGGACATGGCGATGCACGCGAAGCACGGCAATCGGTGCCCCCGTTCTGCTGGATGCTTTCCAGGAAATGCTCATGTTGGTGCCCTGGCCTGCTGATCATGAGCCGGAATAGCCAGGTGAATGCGGATGATCCGGATACTGCCACAGGTCATGCAGCGATCCGGCACGATTCCCAATCGCTTCAGGATCCGCTGAGTTACGCTGTTATCGTCGGCTGGTGGACGATCCGCTCCAAAGTACCGGCGGCAAGCAGCCAGCTTCTCCGCCTTATGACGGTTGCTGAGCAGGCCGTAGTGCCGGATGCGACAGAATCCTCGAGGCAGGACATGCTGTACAAAGCGATGCAGCAGGTCTTCGGGCTTCAGACTCAGGACCTTCTTCCTGCCGCCATGGGCGTAGTCACGCCAGCGCAGGCGTACGACGCCGTCGGTCATCCCCAGCAGACGATCGTTGGTCAAGGCAACACGATGGGTGTAACGGGCCAGATACTCCAGCACCTTCCGTGGACCGCCAAACGGCTTCTTGGCATATACGACCCATGGATGCTCATGAAGCTTGTGTAGCGACACACCGACAGCTGAATCGTCATGAAGTTCCTTCCGGAGACCGGCGATGTACTTTCCCCGAAAGACGACGGACAGCGCCTTCACCGGAAAGAGGTAATGGCCTGATCGACGGATCCACCGTCTCTTTGTCGCATTCAGGCCACCCAGAGTCACGATGCAGTGCAGGTGGATGTGCAAGGACAGATTCTGACCCCATGTATGCAGCACCGTCAGGATGCCGGGCTCCGCACCCAGGTAACGCGGATCCCTGGCAAACTCCAAAAGCGTGTCGGCTGCCGATCGAAAGAGCAGGCCGTAGATCAGTCGAGGTCGGCGAAGCGCCATCGCATTCAGAGCATGCGGAAGCGTGAAGACCACATGGACATAATCCACCGGTAGAAGCTCCCGGATGCGTGCATCAAGCCAGCGCTCCTTTGCCAATGTCTGGCACTTGGGACAATGACGGCTCCGCAGGATCGCCACACAAGACGTTCCCGGCCACAATCGGAGCACACCTCCCGACAGCCTCCGAGAGCCGGAGTGCGACAGCGTTCGATCGCTCCAAGGGCCGCGAGCTGGGCTCCCGACAGTGACCGGGATGCACGGAAGCTAGCCCCGTAGTCCCGGACCAGATCGGCTAATTCGAGCCGATGCCGTCGCCCCTGATGCTTGCAGGGCGAGGATAGGGACACCGGCTATGGCTGCAGGTGGTCCAGACCGTTCAAGCGGTGAGCCGACCGCTTTCAATCGCGTCTTGCTGAGATGAAAGTACCGCATCGTAGTCGATACACAGCGGTGCCCGAGCATCCGCTGCACCACTGGTATCTCGGTGCCTTCCTCGATCAGGTGGGTCGCATAGGCATGGCGCAGGGAATGGACACCACCTTGTTTGGTGATCCCCGCGCGCAGCTTGGCCATCAGATACATCTTTTGCGCTGTCGATACGTCAAGCGGCCCGTCCGTACGGCGACTGCGAAAAAGCCACTCGCCTGGAGGTTCTTCGTGCCAATAGCGTTTCATTTGATCGAGCAGTTTGCGCGGCAGTGGCAGCACACGGTCCTTACGGCCTTTGCCCTGGTGCACGTGGATCGTCATGCGCCTCTTGTCAATATCCTTTACTCGTAGCTTCAGCGCTTCGCTGACACGCAGGCCGGCAGCGTAAATGGTAGCCAGCAGGAGACGGTGCTTCGGGTTGGGGGGCGACTCGATCAGCCGCCGGACCTCCTCACGACTCAGGATCTCAGGAAGATGTTTTGATTGCTTCGGCATCGGGACGATGAATTCCATCGCCTCCTGACCCAAGGTTGTGTGGTAGAGAAAACGAAAGGCGTTTACCACGATGCTGCAGGTGCTCCAGGACCAGCTGTGTTTGGTCACCATGTGTGAAATGTATTCCTGGACCTCTTCTGCGCTCAGCTCATCCGGAGAACGCCGGTAGTACTTGGCCAGACGTCGCACGTAGTACAAATATGTCTTTTGTGTGCGGGGAGAGAATCCACGGACGGTCATGTCCCGGATCATGCGTCGACGTAATTCGGTCATCGTTCACCTCCATGAAGCCCGACATGGGCTCACGAGATGAAGGCTGCATCGATACGTTGTCGGGAGAAAAGGAAACCTTGAAAAAGGCCCCGCCGAAGGCGGTTTAGTTCAACGTGAAATATACTGGGCTAGCGATGCAGGATAGTCGTCCTGCCCGTTTTGCCTATTGGTTTTTTGCTTGTATGGAACCACCTGATACTCCATAGCTTAGTGTTCGCGGCAATCTTGCTCGCAGGGATAATCTGTTTCGCAAGTTCCGTATATCTCCATGGATTATACCGCGAAGGACATGTTGAAATAGATCGCTTCTCTCTTTATGGTATACAAAGCTCATGAATATCCTGATCACAGGCGGTTCCGGACTGATCGGTCGCAATTTGTCAGCCTGGCTGACTGCGGCGGGGCACGCTGTTGTTCCCCTGGTGCGGGGGAAGCGGCGGGACGGGTTGCCGTGGTGGGATCCTGCGGCTGGTGAAATCGATCTGTCTTCGTGCCGGGATCTCGATGCGGTGGTTCATCTGGCCGGCGAGAATATTGCCGGGCGATGGACGGCGGAGCGGAAGAGGAAAATCCGGAATAGTCGGGTTGATGGGACGAAGCTGCTTGCCGAAGCGCTGGCCGGATTGCGCTCCCCTCCCCGGATCTTCCTGCAGGCGTCCGCCGTTGGGTATTACGGAGATCGGGGAGACGATGTGCTGGACGAGGGGTCGGAGGCCGGTGACGGTTTTTTGCCCGACACCTGTGTTGCCTGGGAGGCGGCGGGTGAGGCTGTAGAGCCGGCGAGGATACGGCGGGTGCGGATGCGGATCGGTGTGGTGCTGACACCACAGGGCGGTGCGCTGAAGCGGATGCTGTTGCCGTTCCGGCTCGGGTTGGGCGGTCCGGTGGGAAGCGGTCGGCAGTATGTGCCGTGGATCAGTCTCCATGATCTTGTATCGGCCATGGAGTTCCTGCTGTCGGACAGTTCGGTCTTCGGTGTGGTCAATTTGACGGCGCCTGCGCCGGTGACTCAACGTGAGATGAGCCGGGCCCTGGGCCGGACGCTTAGCCGTCCTGCGTTTCTGCCGTTGCCGGCGTTTGTGGTGAAGATGTTGTTCGGTGAGATGGGGAACGATCTGCTGCTGGCGTCGACGAGGGTTTTGCCGAAGAGGTTGCTGGAGGCCGGTTTCAGTTTCCGGGATTCGGATCTGGCCGGTTCGATGCAGCGGATACTGGCCACGCCGCCACCATCAGCGCAACCGTAAACGGGACGACCCGTTCCAGCACCGGGCCCCAGGCTCCGGCCATTCCTGTACTTTTGATAGTCGCGCCGATCACCGCCAGGATCAGGCCGGTTGCCATAGCAGCTAAAGTTCGTCCAGGCGGGACAGGCCCTTGCAGCACAGTGACCAGCAGGAGCGGGCCGAAGGCTGCTCCCAGGGCTGACCAGGCGACCAGGACCGGGGAAAATATCTGGCTTGGGCCGTACAGCGCGGCCAGGATCGCTGCGGCGGACAAGACCAGCACCGTACACCGGGACCAGAGGAGTGTTTTCCCATCGTCTCCGCCTCCGATCCCCAGATCGTGGGTCAATGCGGATCCGGCCACCAGCAACTGGCTGTCGGCAGTGGACATAATCGCCGACAGCACCGCCGCCACCATGATGCCGGCCAGCACCGGCGGGAACAGGGCGTCGGTGGCGGCCAGGAAGACGACTTCGCGATCCGCCAGGCCGGGCAGCAGGATCCTGCCTGCGAGACCGAGGATGATCATGCCGGCATAGACCAGGATCGCCCAGGTCATCGCCACACGGCGGGCGATAATCATGGATCGGTCCCCTTCCCGGAGCGCCATGAACCGGTTCACCACATGGGGCTGTCCCGGGTAACCGAGGCCGATCCCCAGGAGGCCGGCGATGAAACCGGTGGCTGCCGCTGCTCCCATGTTCCCGAACGGTGAGGCGAAGCCGTCCACCGGGACCGCTTGCAGGGATCGGAGCAGTTCGGCCGGACCGCCGACGGCGATCAGGGCTGCAGCCGGAAGGGCGACGGAGGTCGCCGCCATCACCAGTCCCTGGAGCGTGTCGGTGACGCTCACCGCCCAGAATCCGCCGATCAGCGTGTACAGCACTACGATGGCGCTGCCCAGAAGGATCGCTTCCGTCGTTCCGATCCCGAAGGTTTCGGCGAAGGTTTTCCCGGCACCCTGGAACTGGGACGCGACATAAAGAGTGAGAAAAACGAGGACGGTGGTGGACGCCAGGGTGATGATCGGTTTGCGGTACGGCGTGCCCGGCGGTCCGGCCAGGAAACCGGTTACCGTAATCGATCCCCGCTTGGCAGCTGCGGTGCGGAGCCGCGGCGCCAGTACGTACCAGTTCAGGAGGAACCCTCCGACACACCCGGGGAACAACCACACCGCCGACAGGCCGAACCCCCAGGCGAACCCGGACACCCCCAGGAGCGTCCAGGCGGAGGAGGAACTTGCCGATGCGCTCAGGGCGGCAACCCACGGCCCCAGATTGCGGCCCCCCAGGTAGTAGTCCTCCGCCGACCGGGTTCGGGAAGAGGCCCACACCCCAATGGCGATGAGGACCAGCTTGTATGTAACCAGGGTGGCCAGGATGGCGGCGGTACGGGTCATCACCGGGAATATTATGCGACTTTGTCCGGAATAGGATCTCAGGTACCGTGTAATCTTGTATCGAAACCGGAAAGTTTTGATCACGGAGGCGAATATGCGGATGAAATCGTTCCTGGTGCCGATCCTGATGCTCCTGTGCCTGCCGGTTCTGGCAGCGGATCCGCTGGAGGAGAAAACCGCCGTCTTCTGCCGGCATTTCGTGGACGGGGACTACCATGCCCTCCACAAGATGATGGCGCCGGAGATGCAGGAGGCGATGACCGAAAAGGTCACCCTGGAGATCCGGGATCAGATGCTGTCGGCGGGCGCCTTCAGGGAGTTGGGCGAACCGTGGCTGGAACAGGTCTCCGGCGGATTCAAACGGTACCGCATTCCGCTGCACCTCGAAGGGATCTCCTACGACCTGCGGGTGGTATTTGATGGGGAAGGGCTGGTTTCGGGATTCTTCCGGACAACGCACGCGGAACCGACGGAAGACAAGGTAGCCAAAAAACAGAAGGAGGCGCCGGAGTACCTGGGGCACTGGGAAGGCGATATCGTCATCCCCGGCGGCAAGCTCGGTGTGCTGGTGGATCTGGCGTACGAGGACGGTTACTGGTCCGGCACGGTGGACATCCCGATGCAGGGGGCCAAAGGTTTGCCGCTGAACGCGTTCGAGGTCCTGGATGACGGCGGGATGCGGTTCTCCATCGCAGACATCCCGGGCAACCCGACTTTCCAAGGCAAGATCGAGGACGGCGTGTTCAATGGGCAGTTCCTGCAAGCCGGCCAGACCATGGCGTTTGAGCTGCGCCACGGCGAAGCGGCACCGGCGGAACGTCCCCAGGAGCCGAAGCCGCCGTTCCCGTACCAGGTGGAGGAGGTCACCTTTGAAAACGGTGACGTCACACTGGCCGGCACATTGACCATCCCCAGGGGCGACGGCCCGTTCCCGGCGGCGATTCTGGTTTCCGGCAGCGGTCCCCAGGACCGCAACGAGGAGATCTTCGAGCACAAGCCTTT
Source organism: Candidatus Polarisedimenticolaceae bacterium (assembly GCA_963790785.1). Lineage (GTDB taxonomy): Bacteria > Acidobacteriota > Polarisedimenticolia > Polarisedimenticolales > Polarisedimenticolaceae > Polarisedimenticola. Next base: position 170,968 of record CAWBPP010000015.1, on the reverse strand, counting down.
CATGGTCCTGGCCGACCATCTTACCCGGGCCGGCATCGCCGTCCTGAGATACGACGATCGCGGAGTCGGTAAATCCACCGGCGTCTTCGCAGCGGCCACATCGGAAGATTTCATGGGCGACGCCCTGGCCGGCCTCGATTTCCTTGCCGGGAAAGAACGGATCCACAACAAGAAGATCGGCATCATCGGCCACAGCGAGGGCGGAATGATCGCACCGATGGCGGCGGCCCGGTCGAACAAGGTCGCATTCATCGTTCTCATGGCCGGCACCGGCGTCCCCGGGGACCAGATCCTGGTGAGGCAGCTCGGCCTGATCAGCGAGGCCGCTGGAGCGCCGGCCGCAACGGTCGCCGCGATCCAGACCGAACAGCGCAAGGCGCTGGATCTGATCCTGGCCGGCGCCGCACCGGAGCAGGTCCGAGACCAGACGAGGAAACTGGTGCAAAGCCAGGTCGGAAACCTCGAGAACGAGGATATGGAAGCGGCGATCAACCAGACGCTGGAACGGCTGCAGGCGCCGTGGTTCCGGTTCTTCCTGGCCTACGACCCGCGAAACGATCTCAAGAAGTTGAAGATCCCGGTGCTGGCGCTGGGCGGCGAGAAAGACCTGCAGGTCGATCCGAAGCAGAACCTCCCGGAGATCGAAAAGGCGTTGCAAGAAGGTAAGAACCAGGATTTCACCATCGTGGAGCTTCCCGGCCTGAACCACCTGTTCCAGAAGGCGGAATCCGGCCTGGTCCAGGAGTACTACACCCTCACGGAGACCGTGAACCCGGCGGCGCTGGATACCATCCGGGACTGGATCATGGAGCGGTTCGGTCCGGCATCCGGAGGGAAATGAGATGTTCCGCCGGATCGTTCTCGTCGGACTTATCGCCCTGTGGGTAACCGGCAGCATCACAGCCGACGACATTTTTTCCGCGGCGCGGCGCGGCGACCTGTTCTTCGTGAAGCACTACCTCGAGAAGGACCCTGAAAATATCCGGGCCCTGGACGAGGCCGGTTACACCGCCCTGCACTGGGCCGGCATCCGCGGCCAATGGGAGGTGTTCGAAGCCCTGGTCGGTGAGGGGGCGGATCCAAACGTCAAAGGGGCCGACGGCGGCACACCGCTGCACTGGGCCTGTCACCATGACCGGCCGGACATGATCCGGTTGCTACTGGATGCCGGGGCCGACCCCAACGTTCCCAACCGCTGGGGCCGTGCGCCGCTGCACGTGGCGGCCAGGAGGAGGATGCGTCCAGGTCGCCGGTCTGTTGCTGGATCATGGAGCCGATCCGCAGGCGGCGACGAAGGAAGGCTGGAACGCGCTGCACGTTGCTTACAAGGCAGGCCATCCGGCCATGGTCTCCCTGTTGCATGATCGCGGTGTTCCTTCCCACCGCAAGGACGGCGACGGCAACATCCCGTCGGATTACCGCTTCAAGCGGCCGGAGCCGATCTCCATCGACTCCGGAGCCTTCGGACAGTACGCCGGACGGTACGGTCTCGGCCCCGACGCCGTGGTGAAGGTCTGGGAAGATGACGGCAAGCTGTTCCTCATGGAGTTCGCACCGGATGAGATCTACCCGGTGGGCAGGGACGCTTTTTACTGCGTACAGGAACCATGGAAGGTCCGGTTCCTGCGGGACGATGGCGGTGTGGTTGTCGGGATCGAACTGGACTTCCTGCGAAGGACGGTTCGGGGTGAGAAATTGACGGAACGTGCGTACTCCGGATCCGAGAACTGTGGTGAATGCCACAAGGAGATTTACCTGCACTGGCTCCAGACCAGGCATGCTTCGGCTTACTGGCGCCTGGCCACCGACTGGGCCCGGGTGCTGGCATCGTTCCGTGAAAAGTACAGCGACATCGAATCGCCGAGAGAGGAATGGCGCTGCCTCAAGTGCCACGTTACCGGCGCACAGGATTTCGAAGGGACCCTTGCCGACGACTTCCGCCAGGAAGAGGGAGTCGGTTGTGAAACGTGCCACGGCCCCGGTTCCCTGCACGGCGAACCCGGATTCGTGGTCGCCCCCAACGAGAGGGTTTGCCGTAACTGTCACCAGGGAGAGCACTTCGACATCGAGGTGAAGCTTCCGGAAATCGCACACCCTCGATAATTTGCATATTTATGCCTAATGTAGTATGTTTATATGCATGAGAACAACCGTTGAGATCAACGACGAGCTGTTCCGGAAGGCCAAGAAGAAGGCGGCGGACAACGGGGTGCCGTTCCGGGAGATAGTTGAATCTGCCCTTCGCTCCTACCTTGAGAAAAAGAAAGTCAAGTCTGGATACAAGCTCCAGTGGCGACCGGAGAAGGGCCGTCTGTTGCCTGGAGTCGATCTGGATGACCGGGACTCTCTGTACGACATCATGGACGGCCTGAAGTGATCGCCCTGGACACGAATATCCTGGTGTACGCCCGTCGGCAGGAAACGACGCACCATATCGCCGCCCGGGATCTGATCCGGTCCCTCGCAGATGGTGACGAGCCCTGGGGTCTGCCCTGGACCTGCGTCTATGAATTCCTGCGGGTGGTCACCCATCCCAGAATCTTCGATCCTCCGACAACGCTCGATGCTGCCCTGGATGATCTGGTGTCTCTCCTGGAATCGTCCTCGATCAGGATGCTGGGAGAAGGACCGACCCACGTCATGCACATGGTCCGTATGGCGGAAGCAGGCAATGCTCGGGGCAACCTGATTCACGACGCCCATATAGCCGCCCTGGCTCTTGAAAACGGAGTGACGGAACTCTGGACCGTCGACCGGGATTTCGCACGGTTCACCGGGCTCAGGGTGCGCAACCCGTTTTCCGAGCCGGCCGTCCATGAAAGCGGCCGGCGTTACATGGCCGGACGCTAGCGGGTCGCCTTTCTAACCACCGCCAGGATCTCGTCCTCATCCAGGATCTTGGCCGACTTCTTGGCCAGGGTCAGAACCGCGTCGATGACGTCCTGGCCGTGGGGCAGGTTCCTGGACTTCAGGTAATGGATGACGTTGGAGGCGCCGGACATGTGTCCGACCTCGATGGCCTGTTCCCGCCCGATCCAGCTGGCAGGAACACCTGAGTATACCCGGTCCGCCAGCCAGTTATCCCCCTTGCGCTTGGCCTTGATCACCGCCGCCGAGTGCACGCCGGTGGCGGTGCGGAAAGCGTCGGCGCCGACAATCGGCGTATTCACCGCCACCGGAACCTCCACCGCCCGGGAGACCGTCTCCACGTATTCCGGCAGGTGCGTCAGGTCATCGTCCCGGAGGCCGAGCAGTTTCAGGTTCACCAGGATCTGTTCCATCGGCGTGTTGCCGACCCGCTCTCCGATCCCGAGAGCGGTGCCGTGCACCCGGGTTGCGCCGGCCTGGATCGCCGCCAGGGTATTGGCCAGCCCCAGGCCCCGGTCGCTGTGGCCGTGCCAGTCGATGCCGACCTGTTCGGCACCTAAGTCCCGGAGCAGGTTCTTGACCCAGGAGACCAGGTTCTTCACCCCCTCGGGGATGGCGGCGCCCACCGTATCGCACAGACAGACCCGTTTCGCCCCGGCTTCCACGGCGGCGCCCAGCAGCACCCGAAGGTGTTCCGGCGAAGAGCGTACCGTATCTTCGGTGACGTACATAACGTCCAGACCTTCCTGGACGGCGAAGCGGATCGCCTCCCGGGTATGGCGCAGTATGTGTTCGATGTCCCAGGCCTCGGCGTACTGCCGGATCGGGGAACTGCCGATAAAGACGCACGCTTCGATTCCGATACCGACCTTCTGGGAAACTTCGGCCATCGGCTGGATATCCACCATCAGGGTCCTGCCGGCGCAGTTGGGCCGGATGCGCAGATCGTGGTCGACCATCTCCCGGCAGAGATGTTCCACCGCCTGACGTTGCCGTTGACCGGCGCCCGGAAGTCCGATATTGGCGGTCTCGATCCCCAGGCTGTTCATCAGATGGAGGATCTTGACCTTGTCCTCCAGTTCCGGATCGGTTACCGACGGGCTCTGAAGGCCGTCGCGGAGTGTTTCGTCATCCAGCATGACGCCGGGGGCGCCGTCGTACCGGTTTGGTCCGTCCTCGGCCCAGTCGTGGACCAGGCTCTTCTCGTCGGAGAGTTTCACTCCATCGTCCTGTCTGCGCCGTTGGCGTTCCTGGCAAATTCACGGACCCGCGCCAGCAGTTCGTCCGCCTCGGCCATGTTGCCCTCGCTCTTCCGGATCATCGCCAGATGGTACAGGGAACTGACTTCACCGATCACCCCCTCGCTGCTGCGGAGGAACTCCTGGGCCGCGCGGGCGGTATCTCCGAAACGCTCGTGGATCACGCCGATGTGGTAGCGGGCCATGAGGTATTCCGGCGTCAGGGCAGTGCACTGCTCGTAGTGCTCCAGGGCCAGGCTTAACTCACCTGCATGGAAGAGGGCAACCCCCAGGCGGTAGTGGGCCGCGTTGTACTGCGGATCGATGGCGAGGCAGCGGCGGAAGGCGGCTATCGCTTCCAGCATGTTGCCCCGGTGGTACCAGGCGACTCCCAGATCGTAAGCCGCCACGGTGAAGGACGGCGCAGCGGTCAGCGCCTTCTCGTAACACTCGATGGCCAGGTCCAGGGTGCCCTGCTTGAAATACAGCGTGCCAAGGAGCTGGTTGGCCAGGGCGTTGTCCGGATCCCCCTCGAGAAGCCGGACCAGTTCCAGGCGGGCTTCCTTCTGGTTGCCGTCCCGCGCGCTGGCAAACGCCAGCAGGATCCGGTCATCGATCTGCGGATCTTTCAGCAGCAGGCCGCACTCGGCGCAAAACTTGTCGGAGCCGGCCGGCTGGTGTCCACATCGCTTGCAACGCATCGCCTATCCTCCAATCAATCAATCCACCGGTGCGGTGGAATCCAGTTCCCGTTCCAGGCGCTTACCGCATAACTATCTCACACGGATTGACTCAGAGGTACTGCCCACCGTCCACCCGGATCACCTGCCCGGTAATGTGGGCCCCTCCAGGGCCGCACAGGAACAGGACGCTGGCGGCGATATCCTCCGGTTCCGCCAACCTGCCCAGCAGGCTCTCTTCTACCGCCGCCTTCCGGAATTTCTCCGGCAGGGCTTCGGTCATCGGGGTCCGGACCATGCCGGGCTCCACCACGTTGACCCGGATACCGAGCCGGCCGGTCTCCCGGGCGGCGCTCCGGGCCAGGCCGATCATGCCGGCCTTGCTGGCGGCATAGGCGGTTTGGCCGAATTTCCCCCGGGAGCCGTTAATCGACCCGATCAGGACCACCCGGCCTCCGCCTCCCTCCCGCATCACCGGCACGCCATGCCGCAGGAGCAGGAACGCGCCACGGAGGTTGACCTGCTGCACCTGGTCCCAGTCCTCCGGTGAGAGCTTCCAGACCACACCATCCCTGGCGATCCCGGCGGCATGCACCAGGCAGTCCAGCCGGCCGTACTTTTTGAAGACCGTCTCCACCACCCCGCGAACATCATCGTCCCGGGAGATGTCGCCTCGCAACAAGTCCGGATCGCTGCTGAACGCACGAGGCGTATCGAACCCTACTGCCGTGTCTCCTCCCTCCCGGAACGCGGCCACAATCGCCTTGCCGATCCCACCGGCGGCGCCGGTAACCAGGGCGACCTGTCCTGCCGGGCTGGGCTTCATTCCACCACCGCCCAGGGGGCGATCTCCCGGATCAGGTCCTCGCTCCAGGGCGCCCCTTCGGCCAGGCGGCGGCGGAGAGCGATGAAATCGGCTTCCCGTCCGGTCTTTTTGTTTCCGAATGCGAACGCCCGGAACCCGGCCTTGGCTTCGGTCATCATGTTCAGGGACAGCCAGGCCCGGTTGCCCTCACGGTTGCGATCCCAGTGCATCAGCTTGTGTTTCCTGAGGGACTCGATGGTCTTGATCAGGCAGTCGGGCATGGTGTACAGCAGCTTGGTGCAAAGACCGTCCACCTCCTTGTCCAGCAGGGACAGATCGACCTCGCCTCGCTGCATCAGTTCTTTCGCCGCCTTCCGCTCCGCGCCGGTCTTGAACTCTCCCAGCACCGGACGTCCGAAATCATCCAGCATGCGGTCAGTAACCGCCATCGGGTTCGGAACGAAGGCGCCGTCCACCTTGAGGGCCGGTACGATCTGGGTCAGGCCGCCGAGCCGGAAGAACTTGTGAGCCGACCAGGGCTCGCACAGCGAACCGCTGACCATGGCCTGCTCCATGCCGACCATACCGGGGAGAAAATCGGTGCTGCCGCCGTCCGGGGCGGAGCCGTGCTTCGGCCCGGCCTGGGAGAACATGGCGAGATCGCTGGCCACCGAGTAATCGCATGCCATGCCGATTTCCTGCCCGCCACCCACCCGCATGCCGTTGACCCGGCATATTACCGGCTTGTCACAGTGCAGCAACGCGGTGACCATGTCATTGAACAACCGCATGTACTGGCGGTACTCCAGAGGTCGGCCGGCGTAGTACTCGGCGTACTCCTTGGTGTTGCCCCCGGTGCAGAACGCCTTGTCCCCGGCGCCGGTAAGCACCAGGGCGACGGCTGCCCGGTCGTTGCTGCCCCCCCGGATGGCGAGAATCAGTTCCTTGACCATCGTGGTGGTGTAGCTGTTGTACTGCTTCGGGTTGTTCAGGGTGACCCAGAGGTTGTGCAGCCCTTCCACCGGCTTGCCGGCAGTGTCCAGCACCGGTCTCCGTTCCACCAGGATCTCTTTTTCGGGCAGGGACCCTACCAGATTGTGATCTTTCATCGAGCGTTCCTCCAGGATCGGATATGCAGTTACGGCACCAGGACCGGGCGTTTCTTTATCTTGTGGGAGGCTACCGCCTCCATGACCTGCACGGTTTCGTCAAGGGGGAAGTGCTGAACTACCGGTTCCAGTTTGACCCTGCCGGAGAGCACCAGTTCCGTGGCGCCCGGATACTGCTCCGGCGGGCAGCCCCAGTTCCCCCGTGCAGTGGCGTCCAGGGCCATCAGGTTGGACAGACGGATCTCCACCTTCTTCGGCGTGAACCCCACCACCGCAAGGTAGCCTCCGAAATCGACCAGGCCGAAAGCGGTAGTCTGGCCCTGGGGCGTGCCGCTGGTCTCGAACACCTTCAAACCGATCCCGTTGCGACCGGATTCCTTGCGGAACCGTTTCACCGCCCCCTTCACCGCCTTGAAATCAAGATCTTTCGCATTCAGCACCAGGCCGGCACCATGATCGGCCGCCATGTCCAGTCGTTCGTCATCAATGTCGACGGCGACTACCGCCGCTCCAAACGCCGCAGCAATCTGGACGCCGAACCCGCCGACGCCGCCTGCGCCGACGAACACAGCTACGTCGTTCTCGTTCAAACCGGACCTCAGGATCGCCTCGTAAGGGGTGGTTACCGCGTCGGCCACCACCGACAGGTCGGCCAGAGCGACGCCGTCCGGGAGCTTCTCGGGCAACGGGCACAATCCCCGGGCCGGAACCTTCACCAGGGAGGCGAACCCGCCGTCCCCGTCGTTTCCAGGCATGAACTGGGTGCGGCAAACCGCCGAATGCCCGGTGCGGCAGGCATGGCACTCACCACAGGGGATCACCGCCGGAACGATGACATCTTGCCCTTCGGGGAGTATCACACCGTCGCCGACGGCCACCACCGTTCCGCTGATCTCGTGCCCCAGAACCAGCGGCAGCGCCTTGCGGGTGGGAACCCCGTCCAGGGCGAAACCGAGGTCGGTGTGGCAGACGCCGCAACCGGCGACCTGCACTACCGCCTCGCCGGGTCCCGGCATGTCCATTTTGCCTTCGAAACGCTCCAGCGGTTCACCGACCCCGGTGAGCCGGTAGCCGTAATAATCCTTTTGAAAGGACATGGAAACTCCTTCCTGATTTTTCATCCGACTGCCATTTGTCCTGGAGTCTTAACCGCCCAGGGACGGCGAAAAGATTAACAGGAACCGCTCCCGTATGGAACCCGGCGATATGAAAAATGGGAGTATATCAGTCTAAATGCAGAGATGGTGGGTACCCTGGCCCATCACCGGGGCAATGCGGTGATGGGCCAGAGGGGGCTGGGATTATCAGAACCGGATGCTGAAACCGATACGTGGACCGTTGTACACGAACCGGCCGGTGCGGTAGTAGTCACCTTCGCAGTAGCTCACCGCACGGTATCGCACCCCGTAATCGGTGTAGACCGGGAAGCGGTAGACCATGTGCATGTGGCCGTGCCCGGGGTGGAACCGTTCACCATAGAAGTACTGCCTGTAATCCATGCCGGACCGGAACATGATCCGGTTCGGGATCCGGAACTGCCTGGATCGGTTGTCGTAGCGGTAGCCGTCCACGATGCGGTAATCGTAGCCATACCGGGCATTCCGCCGTTGATCCTTGCGATCATAGCGCTGCTCATGCCGCTGGTGATCACGTTTGCTCTGGCGGCGGTCCTTGTGTTTGTTGCCTGCTTCCGCCGGGGTGACCTGAAGCATGAGGCCGAGGGCGAAACTGCCGGCGATTATCAAGGTTTTGACGAACTGTCTTTTGCTGTTCATGGCTAATCCTCCAATCACCAGGGAGTAGTGCAGGAAGCTTGCCAACAGCCGTAAACCGCAGAATTATCCGCCTATCTGTTTGAAAAATATAGACTTAAGACAAATGCCCCCATCCCCGGAATGACCAGGCAAAGCGTCCTCTGCAAGGGACATGAGTGCGGCTACGACCCCTCCTCCCGGTGATCCTTCCGCAACTCCTTCGCCATCGCCCGGATGTCGGTAATGTCCCGCTTCATCTCACTCCAGCCGTACCACAGTGCGTAGTCGGGGTTGGCGTGGAATGCGCCCTGAAACGCCCGCATACGGTGCTTCAGGTACATGACGAACAACCGGTTCTCGATAGGGGTTGGCGAATCGTGGAACGTCAGCAGGTCCGGGAAAGCGTTGGCGTATTCCTCCCGCTTCTCCAGAACGCCGTCCTTGTATAGATCAGCGATGATTGTGATGGCCTCTGCCAGGAGCCGGTCCACCTGCCGGATCATCTGGTCCCCCTTCTCCAGTTCCGCCTTGGCGAAGTTCCCGGAGTGGCAACCACCGCAGGTATCGAGCATCTTGTTACGCTCGCGGTCGAAATCTTCCTGGGTCAGCCGGGCTACGTCCGCCGCCTTGACCACGTCCAGCCGGCCGGTCGGGTTCCCTTCAGGGTCCAGAACGCCGAGGCCCTGAAGGATGGTGGTCTGGTCGGCGGCCCACTGCTTATCCTCGGGCAGCGGCAGGCGTACCGCCAGGAAACCCCAGGCGGTCCGGTTCTCGTGGTTGCCGTCCTGCATGTGGCAGGTCTGGCAGGTCGGAGCCGCCGCCGTTTCCGGCAGGACCTTCTTTGATTTCAGCTGATAGCGCACGCCGTGCTTGGAGGACGAGTACATCTCCCACTGCGGGTGATCGAACCCCATGTGACAGGTGCGGCACGCTTCCGGCTGCCTGGCCTCCTCGGCGGAGAACAGGTGCCGGGTATGGCAGGCGTCGCAGGAGGCGTGGCCGAACATCGAGCCGCCTTCCTTCAGACTCCGGATCTCCTCGTCGCTCTTGAGACCTATCTTGTGGCAACCGCCGCACCCTTTCATGCCGTCGATTAGCTCGGGGGCCTGCCAGTGGATGGTCGGCATCGCCTTCATGGCGGCCCAGGCGACGGCATGCTTGCCTCTTTTGTACTGGGTCACCTGATCTTCGTGACAGGCGTTGCACGTATCGGGCGTCGGCAGCGATACGTTGGCGACATCGGTCTCCGAACTGTGGCCTTCGCCATGACAGACGTTGCAGCCGATATCGTTGTCGGCGTGCCGGCTGCCTTCCCAGTCGATCACAATCTGAGATGTGGTCTCGCGGTGGCATTCCACACAATCGGCGGCGAGAACCGCCGGTGCGGCCGCCATGAGCAGCAAGATGAGGGCGATGGTGGGGATGATCCTTACCTTCATGACGGTTCTCCTGTGGGATGGAGTCGCCCCAAGTATCCGCCCGGCAACTTGGAAAATCAACCGCCGTTCGTAAGAACCGCCGCACCATCGAACCGGCCGTGACGCAGGTCGTCCAGAGCCTTGTTGGCATCGGCCATCGGGTAGCAGGTGACCCTGGTTTTTACCGGCACCTGCGGCGCCAGTTCCAGGAACTCCAGGGCGTCACGGCGAGTCAGGTTGGCCACGGAACGGACGGTACGCTCCTCCCACAGGATGCGGTACGGGAACGAAGGGATATCGCTCATGTGGATACCGGCGCAGATCACCGCGCCCCCAGGTCCCACCGCCCGAAGGGACGCCGGCACCAGGGATCCCACCGGCGCGAAAAGGATCGCCGCATCCAGAACGACACCCGGATCGGCCCCCGACGCTCCGGCCCATGCCGCACCCAGTTCCAGGGCAAACCGCTGCCCCCGGTCATCCCCGCCCCGTGTGAAGGCGTAGACCTCCCGGCCATGGTGCGCCGCAACCTGGGCGATGATGTGGGCGGCGGCTCCGAACCCGTACAGACCGATCCGCCGGACCTCGGCGCACGATTCCAGCGCCATACGGTACGAACGGTAGCCGATCAGCCCGGCGCACAGCAGCGGCGCCGCCTCTTCGTCGGAGTACCGATCGGGGAGAAGGAAAGTGTATCGAGCATCGGCCACGGTGTATTCGGCGTAGCCGCCATCAATATGGTAGCCGGTGTACCGGGCATCGGGACACAGGTTTTCGCGCCCCTCCCGGCAATGACGACAGAGGCCGCAGGATTCGCCCAGCCATGGGACACCGACCCGGTCCCCTTCCGCCAAGCCGCCAACTCCGCTCCCGACCTTCTCGACAGTCCCCACTATTTCATGGCCGGGGATGACCGGGATGTTCGGGTCGGGGAGATCGCCGTCCACCAGGTGCAGGTCGGTGCGGCATACCCCGCAGGCGGCGATACGGATCAGCACTTTCCCGGGGCCGGGGGAAGGGTCCGGAAACTCCACTGGATCGAGAACCGGCCGGGAAGGATCGGTAAACACCATGGCTCGCATGATTCCTGCCTCCCGGCAACCATTCTAACCGACTGGTATATTAAGCACCGCCTGACACCGCGAGGAGACGGACCATAGAGGACCACCACGAATCCAGGCTGTTGCTGGCGTTGCTGGCGGAACGCTGGGACGAAGCGGTCGATCTGAACCGGACGCGTCCTTCCGACCTAGCCACCCTGTCCCGCCTCGTCCTGGAATGCGATATCCAGCCGTTGCTGCATGCCCGGCTGGAATCGAAGAACCGTTTCGACCTGGTTCCGAACGGTTTCCGTGTGGAACTGGAAGCGGCCAGGCACAAGTGCCGCATGGACAACATCCTTCTCCTGGCCGAGGCGGAGAAGGCGATGGACGCCCTGGCTGCAGCCGGAGTGGTGCCCGTGGTGCTCAAAGGCATGGACATCATCCACCGCTACGGGCTGCCATTCGACATCAGACGCATGGACGACATCGACTTCCTGGTGCCGACGGACCAGGTCCGGGAAACCATGGCCGCCCTGGCCGGCGCTGGTTGGGTACTGCCCCGGAAGATCTACGACAGCAACTGGGCCCCGTACCATACCGGCCTCCTGAGCGGAGGGCCGGTCTCCGTCTACCTGGAGATCCACTGGAACATCATCCAGGAAGGACGGTACCGCCTGGATCCGGCCGACCTGTTCGCCCGGACCCGGAAACTCGAGGTCGGCGGCCGGCAGGTCCTTGGGCTGGAACGGCACGATCTGGCGGCCCATACCCTGTTGCATCACGTCTCCAGCCATTTCCATCGCAAGCTGAAAAACTGGGTCGATCTCTATCTCCTGAGCACGGAGGACGGTTTCGACTGGAAGAAGGTGGCGGAACGGGCGCTGGAGTGGGGCGGACTACCCGGAGCCGCCATGAGCATGAGACATGCCGGCAGGCTGTTTCCGGACTGGTTCCCGGAATCGGCTTTGCAACCATTCGGCGCCCAGAAACTCCGCTCCCTGGCCCTGAAACCGCTGGTATCGGACCATCCCCTGGATCTGTACCGCCGTACCTCCAACCGGCTGGTGGAGATGCTTCTGTCCACCGCCATGGTGAACCAGCCCTGGCGGCTTCCTGCGGCGTTACGGGTATTCCGCGGCGAACCGGACTACCTCCGCGGGATTCTGGACGTTGATCGATCTTAATCAGGCCTCTTTTTAACCATTTTCCAGGCAAAACCGGTTGGCCGAGAGAACAGCACAAATGCTGTAGCAAAAGAGAGTAATTTGGGCAATTACCACCGGGGCGATCCACCTTGCTTGATGCCATGATGCATATTGTGCGGCAATTCGAATCCGCCATTCAGGGGAGTATTCCAGTGAGCAAAATTCTCAAGAAGAAAACCATCGCCGACAAGATCACCTGGTACGAACTTGAGGCGCCTCGGATCGCAAGGAAGCGGAAACCGGGACAGTTCGTCATCGTCAGGCCGTGTGAGGGCGGTGAACGGATCCCGCTGACCATCGCCGATGCCGATCCGGACAAGGGATCGATCACCCTTGTAGTGCAGGAGGTCGGGAAGACCACCGCCTACATGGGCCGGGAACTGCAGGAAGGCGGCGACATGCTGGATGTGGTCGGCCCTCTCGGAAACCCTACCCACATCCCCGACGAACCGGGGAAGATCCTGGCCATCGCCGGCGGCCTGGGAATCGCACCGCTGTACCCGATCCTCAAAGGGTTTAAGGAGAAGGGGCACGAGATCACCGTGATCCTCGGCGCCAGATCCAAGGACCTGTTCATCATGCGCGAGATGACCGAGGCGCTTGTGGACAAGCTCCTGATCTGCACCGACGACGGCAGCGAGGGGTTCCACGGCCTGGTCACCGACGTTGAGAAACAGCTTCTCGAATCCGACGAGAAGTTCGACGAGATCATCGCCATCGGACCGGCGATCATGATGAAGTTCTGCGTCGAGACCGCCCGCCCGTTCGGCGTGCCGATCACCGTCAGCCTCAATACCATCATGATCGACGGCACCGGCATGTGCGGCGGCTGCCGCGTGCAGTACGGCGGCAACGACAAGTTCGTCTGCGTGGACGGTCCGGAGTTCGACGGCTACCAGGTCAACTTCGACCGCATGATGCAGCGCCAGGCGGCGTACGTTCCCCAGGAGAAAAAGGCGTACCACGATTACCTGTGCAGGCTGGAAGGTAAGGCGCAGCAGATCGAGGCAACCGAGAAAGAAGAGGCGCTGTCATGAGCGACATTAAAAAGGAATACCTCTCCAAGGAACAGCTTCAGGAACGTATCGAGCACCGCACCGAGTACACCAACAAAGAAAAGCTCAAGATGAGCAAGGTCTGGTGGCGGGAACAGAAACCGGAAGACCGGGTCAAGAACATCAACGAGGTCCCGTTCCGCCTGTCCGAACTGGAAGCCCAGGCCGAATCGATTCGCTGCATGGACTGCATCAAGAAGAACTGCATTGCAGGCTGCCCCGTGGCCATCGACGTACCGGCCATGCTCAGACTGGTGGCGGAAGGTGATTTCCGTGGCGCGGTCCGGAAAATGAAGGAGACCAACGTCCTTCCTGCAATTACCGGACGGGTTTGCCCCCAGGAAACCCAGTGCCAGGCGGTCTGTCTCATGAGCAAGGCCCACAAATCCACCGACGAGGCGGTTTCCATAGGCAAGGTCGAAGCGTTCCTGGCCGACTGGGAGCGTGAGAACGGCGTCGAGGTTCCCGAATGCGCTCCGGCCACCGGCAAGAAAGTGGCGATTATCGGCGGCGGTCCTGCAGGACTGACCTGTGCCGCCGACCTGGCCAGGCTGGGGCACGACGTCACCATCATGGAGGCGTTCCACAAGCTGGGCGGCGTCCTGGTCTACGGCATTCCGGAGTTCCGCCTGCCGAAAAAGATCGTGGAGGCCGAAATCGGCATCCTGGGCGAGATGGGTGTGGAGTTCCAGCCGAACGTAGTGGTCGGCCAGACGGTGACGATTGACGAGTTGCTGGAAGAAGAAGGTTACGACTCAGTATTCGTGGCCACCGGCGCCGGCCTGCCCTGGTTCATGGACATTCCCGGTGAGGATCTCAACGGCGTTTACTCCGCCAACGAGTACCTTACCCGGGCCAACCTGATGAACGCCTACAAGTACGGCACCGAATCCGATACACCGATCGCCCAGAGCAAACGTCTGGCTGTGATCGGCGGCGGCAACGTCGCCATGGACGCCGCCCGCACCGCCATCCGGCTCGGTGTGCCGGAAGTCTGGCTGATATACCGCCGCACCGAGGAAGAGATGCCGGCCCGGCAGGAAGAGATCCATCACGCCAAGGAAGAGGGGGTCAAGATGAACCTCCTGACCTCCCCGCTGGAGTACTTCGGCGATGATAAAGGGTTCGTGAATAAAATGAAGCTGCAGCGCATGGAACTGGGAGAGCCGGACGCCTCCGGCCGGCGGCGCCCGGTCCCGATCAAAGGCGCAGTGGAAGAGTTCGATGTGGACACGGTAGTGGTATCCATCGGAAACGGCGCCAACCCGCTGATTCCGAAAACCACACCAGGCCTCGAAACCAACGAGCGCAAGGGCACCATCGTGGTGGACTTCGAACGGTTCATGACCTCCCGCAAAGGGGTGTTCGCCGGCGGTGACATCGTAGTGGGCGCTTCCACGGTAATCATGGCCATGGGCCATGGCCGGGACGCCGCCGCCTCCATCCACCAGTTCCTGCAGGACGACGAGTGGCCGTCCAACGAAAAGGACAACTGACCCGCGCGTTCATCGCGCTGGAGCCCGGGGAGGGCAACCTCCCCGGCATACGATCGACCATCCTGAATCTGAAGTCCGGACCCCAGGGCGACGCCGTCCGGTGGGTCCGGACCGAAAACCTGCACGTAACCCTGCGGTTCCTGGGAAACATCAACCAGGATCAGATCCACCGCTTGCAACCGGCCGTGAAGGGAAGGATTGCCCGGCTTCTTCCATTCGACCTCTCCGTCGGACCGGCCGGCCTGTTCCCGAGAGGAAGACGGCCCCGTGTGGTGGCTGCCGCCCTGGAACCGGAACAGCCGTTACTTCAACTGGCTACAGCGGTGAACGAAGCGGTCCAAGCGGCCGGCCTGCCCGGAGAAGACCGCACCTTCCGCGCCCACCTGACCCTGGGAAGGATCAAGCGGAACGCACCCAGATCACTTCAGGGTCTCACCGAACGGATCGACCAGATAAACCTGGAGCGGGAATCGCCGGCGCCCTCCCACCGGATCACGCGACTCGTCCTGTTCCGGTCCGATCTGAAACCGGACGGGCCTGTGTACACGGAACTGTGGGCGGAAGAGCTTACCGGCGCCTGCAACGTGGAATGAAGAATGTTGACAAGGTCGAATCCCCGGTCCGCTCACATCAGATGAATCGAAATAGGTGATCAGGACAGGTTTCTAGAAGGCGTTCACCGGGGCATGGCGCCGGTTCTTCCCCACTGCCGGCGTATCCATCTTCATGGCATACAGCTTCCGCTCCATTTCCGACAGCTTCTGCATCCATGGAAACAACCGACGGCTCAGCGCTTGCCTCCAGTCCCAGAATCGGTCGGTGAGGCCGATCTCCATTGCCGGCGTTTTGTGCTGGGGACAACGTTCCGATTTGTCCTTGCCGAAGTTGCGCCATGTTGTGAAGCCGTACAGACGGAGGATGATCGAGTTGGCTCGCCGACCATGGGCCATGGTTTCCCGCTTGTGGTTGGCGCTGGAGTGGCGGATCAGCTTGTGCAACAGATCGACCGGATACATCGCCTGATCCCGCACCGCCGCATGCTTGCCCCGCGGGACATGTTTTAGACGCCGGGGCGGATTCGGATATACATCCATCCGAAGTTTTCCGGACGCGATGTGCAGCCGTGCGGCAGCGCGGTAGTCCGGTTTCCCGTCGGTGATCAGGTGCAGTTGCTCTCCAGGTGGCGCCTTAGGTATCAGTTGATCCAGAATCCGTCCCGTCGATTTGCAATAACTTCCGGTCGGCAACGGCCCTACCCGTTTCTCCAATGTTTTGAGGCGTCTGGCCCGGCCTGGCGTCATCGCGCCTCCCGCCCGGTGCGGCACCGGGTCCAGCCCGTAGATAAACAGGGATTCCTTGCCCACCGCCGTGCCGATCCCCAGCGGCATCTCCTGACAGTACTGGAAGGTCTCTGCATGATCTAACGCCAGCGATTCTCTTAAGTGCTTTATCCGCTCCAGCGCCAGTGCGTGCAGCAATAGAGAATGCCGTCCGATCCGGTTCGCCTGATGAACCACGGTGGTGTGGGAACAGCCAAGCGTCCGTGCGATCTGTCGAGCAGCTCCGCAGGCTACCAGACCGGCGGCGATCGGCTGAAGCAGTTTCGGTTTCTTCAGGTAGTACGTGCAGGCAAAGGTTTGTTGGGAAAACGTCCTAAGGCAGGTAGCGCATCGGAATCGGGGGATGGTCCTGCGATCACACTTCCTCCGGTAAACACCGAACCGGACCGCCCGAAACCCAGAACGGACATGGGAAGGACAGGTCCGCCAGGGACAAAACGATGGATTGAAACGGTTCGCGGGGATTCTCTCCACCGGTGTGCGTGGCCAGTCCATGCCCCGCATAGAGCGAGAAGTATGCCAGGGATTTGATCAGGAAAATGTTCTGGTTTCTGGGTTAATCCATCCGTAGATCAGTGCGGCCGTATGCTTTCCTGGCTGCTGCGCCCGCCTGCGGACGGTGCGCTGCATCGGATGGTGATCTAAATGCGGAGAGGACGGCAGTTTCGGTTGGATATCAACAGTCTGGATTCCACGTTGCGGCGCCTGAATCAGGCTTTTTCGACCTTGGCCGGGAACCGTTTCGGAACGTGCATGCCGCCGTCCACTTCCACTACCTCGCCGGTGATGTAGGACGCCCTGGCCGAAGCGAGGAACGATATGGTCCGAGCCACCTCCTGCGGTGTTCCGGCCCTTCCGGCCGGGACCTTGTCCAGCCAGAACTTGCGTGCTTCCTCCGGGATCACCTGGGTCATCTTGGTGTCGATGAAACCGGGGGCGACGGCGTTGACGGTCATCTTGTACCGGGCAAGCTCCAACGCCAGGGTCTTGGTCAGACCGATGACCCCGGCCTTGGAGGCGGAGTAGTTCGCCTGGCCGATATTGCCGTTGGCGGAGATACTGGACAGGTTGACGATCCGGCCGGCCGGTGACTTGCGCAGCATGGACAGGCCGTGCTTGCAACACAGGAAGGTGCCGGTCAGGTTGACGTCGATGACCTTCTGCCAGGCTTCCAGGTTCATGCGCAGGAACAGGTTGTCTTTGGTGATTCCGGCGTTGTTCACCAGGATGTCCAGGCTGCCGAACCGCTCTTTCACCGAACGGAACAGCGCCTTGACCGAATCGTTGTCCGACACGTCGCAGGGGAACCCGGCGATCCGTTCGTCATCGGTGGAACCTGCGATCTCTTTGCAGGCTTCGTCCACCCCTTCCTGGAACAGGTCGACGAGCACCACCCGGGCGCCGTTATCGTAGAACTGCCGGGCGATTTCCAGGCCGATGCCCTGGGCCGATCCGGTAACGAGGGCGGTCCTATCCTGAAACTCCATGGTTCGATTCTCCATTTCCGCTTTCATCGCAGGGGACTGGTTGGATCAGCCTCCCAGTTCGGACCGTATCTGGACCAGAAGGGACTTCACCGATCGTACCCGGCCGTCCTCGGGAGGCAAGACCTTCAGCACCTGCTCGAGATCGCTCTCGGCGCCCTTCAAATCGCCGGCATCCTTCCGGATCAAGGCCCGGAAATACAGACTGGCAGGCTCCCCCGGATCCAGTCGGAGCGCCGCATTGAAATCGGACAGCGCTCCGGGAATGTCGCCGGCTGTCTTCCGGACCATTCCCCGGCCGCTGTAAGCCTCGGCCATATCCGGGTCAAGCTTGATCGCCTGGTCGTAGTCGGACAGGGCGCCCTGGCTGTTGCCGATGTTCATCCGCATGGTGGCCCGGTTGAACCAGGAACGCGCCTGGTACGGGTCGATCTTAACCGCCGCTTCCAGGTGGGCCAGCGCCTCTTCCGGAACCCCTTGCTGGAGCATGAGGTAGCCGTAGTTGGTGTGCATCTCCGCGTTGTTCGGATACAGCAGCAGGGACTCGCGGATATGTTGGAGAGCGCCGGCCTCATCACCCAGCTCCATGAGGGCCTTGCTCATGTTGGCGTGGGTCTGCCAGTCGTTGCTGCGCCAGTCATGCTGCTTGCCCTCAAGGGACAGCAGGTACTCGGCCACCGCCCCCTGGTGGTTCCCCGCCTCGGCCAGCGCCGCCCCTCGGGAGAAATGACGCCAGTGATCCACCGCCGGCACATCGATCTTTGTGAACTCGTCGTAGGCGGTGTTTACAAACTCGGGGATATTGACCGCCCGGTTGGAGGCGGTAGCGTTCTCGATCAGCACCGCCGGGCCGGCATTGCCGTCATCGTCCAGATGGGACAGGAACATCTGTGTGTACGGCGTGAAGCTCTTGGAAGACCAGACCAGCCACTTGCCATTGGGGGAGAAGCTGTGCCACGAATTCATCAACGGCAGGTTGCACGCCAGTTCCCGGGACTCCCCGCCTTCCACCGGCACGATCCGGAGCCTGCCGTCCGGGCGCATGAGTTGACCGTTTTTGCACTCGGTGTAGATGATCCAGCGGCCGTCCGGCGATACTTTGGGAAAGCTGCTGCTCATGCCGTTGGCCGACGCGCCCGGGATCGGCTCCGGACGCCCCCCCTTACCGTTGTTGAACGGGATGCGGTACAGGTCGTACAGGATCTGCCGTTCGTTCGGGTCGTTGCTGTACCGGGCCAGCGGCTTGCCCCGCAGGTACGGGTCCCCGGCCTCGGACCGGGCGTAAATGATCCACTTTCCATCCGGCGTCCAGACCCCGTTGCAATGAACGTAGTTCGGGTCGTCGGCCCCTGGAAGCGACTTGATCTCCCCGGTCTCCCGGTCATACCAGGCCAGAATTCCCCGTGTGGGGAAGAACACCTGGCAGAACTTGTAGTCCTTGAAGTTCCGGACGTACAGCGCTTCGTTGATGGTGGTCAAGGCGTACCGCCCGTCGGGGCTAATGCGGGACAGGTAACCCAGGGTGTTGTGACCTGGCGGACGCCCCCCGAACCGGTTCCAGGAGATGACGTCACCGGCCTCGATGGTCATGTCCTTCTCCACCGGGACGATACCGTAGGCGCCCTTGTCCCCGTTGGGACCGTCGATATCCATGCCCAGGGTTTTGCCGTCGGCGGAGAAACTGTGGCAGTTGGCGCAGGTCGGCATGTCTTCCAGAAGGAGCCGGCTGTCGTCCCGGCCGACCGATTTCAGCCTCCAGGCGATGAGCGGCACCGCTCCCGGGTCCAGCGGCTTGATCACTCCCTCGGTGGTAGCGGACGGCATCAGCGGTACGTCGCGGTAAAAGATCGGCGCCCCCACCGGATCCTCCGAGGTGGTCAGGGTGAACGATCCCCGGGACAGCGCCTTGTCCGGCTCCTGTTCTCCCGATCCGTAGAATGTCATCCGGGTGTTCCGGCCCAGGCTGTTGCGCCGGATCGTCGCCCAGGCCTGCTCCGACGGCCTCCATGTCTCCGCCGACGCCTGGTACTCCGTCGGCTGGTACGGTTCGTTGGCCTCACCCAGGGCTCGGTGATCGATCTCCCCTGCCGCCGGCGGCCCGCCCGGAACCATAAGGTACAGGTGGGCGGAGCCTTCCTCGAACTCCACGTCCACCACCCAGCGATGGGCGGCTGCAGCCTCGTCATGCCACCGCACGGTGGGCGGGACCATGTCCGGCGGGTAGACGGTCCCGTTGAACGGATAGTCCACCGTCACCATCGGGAGGGAACCGGCGCTTCGTCCGCTTGCGGCTACCGCCAGAATCTGTCGCCGGACCTCGTTGTCCGGAACCTCCGCCTTACCGGCGGCGTCCACCAGGAAAAGATCTGACGTCAGTTCCGGTTCAGCGGGCGGGGCCGGCATTTCTACCGGATCGGAGCCGCCACAGCCGAGGATCAGGCAGGCGGCAAAAAGCAGGACGGCGTACCGTTTTGCGATCATGATTCTCCGTGGGAGACGGCCCGCACCGGGCTGATCCCGGCCTCGGCCACGATCCCGGCCAGGAGGGTCGGGGTGATGCCTTGATGGCCGTCGCACTGGAGGCTGGCCCGGTCCACTCCCTCTTCCACTACCTCGATGAGCAGTCCGTGGACACCGGTGGCCAGGGCCGCCCGGCTCACCGACTCTACCAGGGTCCAGTCGCCGGTGGCATGGGATGGGTCAACGATAATCGGCAGCGGCGTGGTCCGCCGCAACGGTTCGATAATGTTCAGATCCAGCACGCTCTGGGCGTGGCTCCAGTGGCTGGAGGTCCGCACTCCCCGCTCGCAAAGCACGATGTTGCGGTTCCCTTCCCTGGCGATATATTCGGCGGCGCACAGCCACTCCATCAGGGTTGCGCTCCAGCCCCTCTTCAGCAGGACCGGCATCCTGGTCTTCCCAACCTCGGTTAGCAGCGGGAAATTCTGCATCGACCGGGAGCCGATCTGCAGCATGTCGGCATAGGACGCAACCTCTTCCACCTTGCGCGGGTCCAGAACCTCGGTGACGATGGCGAGGCCGGTTTCCCGGCGGGCTTCCGCCAGGATCTCGAGGCCCTCGGTCCGGAGGCCCTGAAACGAGTTCGGGTTGGTCCGGGGCTTGAAGGCGCCGCCCCGCATCAGACCGATGCCGAGTTTCCGAACCGCACGGGCGATATTCAGGGTCTGATCCCGGGATTCCACGGAGCAGGGCCCGGCGATGACCACCGTCTCGGAACCGCCGATCCGCACGTCTCCCACCGTAACCGTATGGGTCACGTCAACATCGGCGTACTCCGGCCAACACCGCCTGAGGACGCTTAGATCGGGAAGTTCTACGCTATTCATGAGGCTCCGAATTATACAAAAGTACGTCGAAGCTTCACACGGGACCAGAAATGATCGAAATTATGCTTATATTTCAACCTATTTCAGGTCCTGAACGTTGCTACCGGCTCCGGCCGCCTGTCGGTGGTGCGGCCAACCTCCGGAAAGGCGATAATGGCGCTTTCCGTCGAGCACCAAACAGTAAGGAGAGACACGGATGGGCAAGCAAAAGAGCATCGATCTGTTGAACCACGCAGTGGCCGACGAACTCCAGGCGGTTCACCAGTACATGTACTTTCACTTCCATCTGGACGACCAGGGGATCGGCCCGATCTCGACGATGTTCAAACGAACTTCCATCGAGGAGATGCAGCACGTGGAGCTGCTGGCCGAGCGGATCCTGTTCCTCAAGGGCGACGTGAACCTGACGCCGGCCGGACCGGTGGAACCGGTCACCGATCCGGAGAAGATGTTGCAGATGGCCGCGAAAATGGAGGAAAAGAGCGCAGCCGACTATAACCAGGCCGCTCTCGACTGCAGCGCCAACGCCGATTCAGCCACCAAGCAGATCTTTGAAGGCCTGGTGGCCGACGAAGAGCGACATTTCGAGATGTTCGACCAGCAGCTCGATAACATCAAACGGTTCGGCAAGAACTACCTCGCACTGCAGTCATTCGGACCAGGCGAAGGCGACGCCCCGGCCTGACGCCGGATCCTGTCCGAATTACCGGGACGAAGCACGCATGGCCCTTCCCGAAGCGTTTTTAGCACAGGGAAGGGGGTATGCGTGCGGAGTCCCGGGACATCAGGCCCTGCGGCGGGTCAGGCGGGGCGGCGTGTAGCCGTTGCGGAGCAGCCGGCCGTGGCGGATGCCGAGTTTCTGCGCCAGTTCATCCACATTCCCGGCGCCGTACCTCCGGCAGCAGTGCAACGACACCCCGGCGCAGGCCACGGCGTCATCTTCCGCGTCATGGTGTTTCAGGCTCATTCCGAGGTGGTTCGCCACCGTGTTCAGTTTGTGGTTGACCAGACGCGGCCAGGCGAGGCGGGCCATGGTGACGGTGCAGAGATATCGGATCGACGGGTACGGGATGCGGTAGAGGTCCAGGGTATGGCGCAGGACGCTCATGTCGAACCCGGCGTTGTGGGCAATAACCGTCCCCTCCGCCAGGATCGGCTTCAGCTCCGGCCACAGGCGGTCGAAAGTCGGGGCATCTACGACCTCCTCCGGGGTAATGCCGTGGATCGAAATGTTGATGCCGTTGAACCGCATTTCCGTCGGCCGGACCAGCCAGGAACGGCGGTCCACAACCTGGCCCGACCGCACCCGGGCGATGCCGACGGCGCAGACGCTGGCTCGTTGTTCATTGGCGGTTTCGAAATCAAGGGCGGTCCACGAGCAGTCGGAACCGTCGGGCTCGGGAACGGTCTCCACCTTGCCCTCGGTGAGCCGCCATTCCAGGCGGGCGCGGCTCCGTTGGTTGTTGCGCTTCACCGGCACACCTGACTCCACCACAGGTCGCCGCCCTGCGGCGACGCGAGGCGCACATGCTACACCAAGCAGGGTGGATCAGCGCCGGGCGAGGGACTTCTGCCCAGGTAAGCGACTGGAATCAAAACAGGGAGATGCGCTCTCTTGTGCAAGGGCTCACCGGTGGCAAACCGCAGTGTCAGTGCTGCACTGCAAGGTGGCGCTTTCGTGTTGTTGGCACCAGAGGCAAATCTTGCCGGGTCATGAGCGCATCTCCCATGCACACTAACTGAACAGAGCAACATTCATGCCTGTTTTTTTGTGGAAAAAACCTTTGTTTACAGGGAAACTTTGGTGACCGCATCCTGGATTCGACAATTTGGTCGAACCTCTGAAAAACTTCGACGAAACCTGCCGAATCAGGAGCGGAATTTTTTGAGCTTGTAACGCAGGGCGCGCTCGGAGATACCCAGTCTGGCGGCTGCCCGGGACTGGTTGCCGTCCTCCGCCGCGAGGGCCTGTTCGATCATATCCTTCTCGAGGGCGGACACCCTGGACGTAAGGGATAGCGGATCGGATGCCGGTCCGTTCTGTTCCGAAAAGCCTTCCTGCACCGAGGGCGGCAGATCGTAACGGGTCACCGCATCGCCGCGGGCCAGTACCAGGGCTCTCTGGACGATATTCTCCAGTTCCCGGACATTGCCCGGGTAGCCGTAGCGCACCAGCAGGTCCATCGCTTCGTCGGAGAACGGCTTGTTCGAGCCTCCGCCTTCCTGAAAACGGGCCGCGAAATGCTCGATAAGCAGCGGTATGTCCCCCCGGCGACTCCGCAGTGGCGGGATCTCGATGGCTACTACCGCCAGACGGTAGTACAGGTCTTCCCGGAACCGCCCTGCCAGGATTTCCGCCAGGAGATCCCGGTGGGTGGCGGAGATCACACGGACATCCACCTCGATCGCCTCGGTGGAGCCGACCCTCTCGATGGTCCTCTCCTGCAGGACCCGCAGGAGCTTGACCTGAACTACCGGAGGCAGATCGCCGATCTCATCCAGGAATCAGGGACCCCCCGGCCGCCGCTTCCAGACGGCCGACTCGCATCCGATCCGCACCAGTAAACGATCCTTTCTCATGACCGAACAGTTCGCTTTCCAGCAGGGTCGGCGACAGGGCGCTGCCGTTCACCGCCACGAACGGTCCGTTCCGCCGACCGCCCGCCTGATGGATCGCCCTTGCGATCAGTTCCTTGCCTGTACCGCTCTCTCCAAGCAACAAAACCGATACCGGCGAGGCCGCCACCCGGGACACCGTGGAAAGTACTTCTGTCATCGGGCCGCCGGTGGTGACGATCCCGGGAATCGACTCGAATGCTCCCAGACGGCGTTTCAGTTCGAGATTCTCCCGAACCAGGTGGCGGCGTTCCGCCAGGCGCTCCATGACGTGCTCTACTTCGTCCAGGTCCAGCGGCTTGGACAGATAATCGGTCGCTCCGTCCTTGAGGCAGCCCACCGCATCCTCCACGGCGCCGTAGGCGGTGACGATCACGACCTCGATCTTCGGGTTAAGCGCCTTGATCTCGCTCAACAGTTCACGGCCGTTCATCCCCGGCATGCGGTAATCGGTCACTACTACGTCCAGCAGGGTGGACCGTACAACCGCCAGCGCCTCCTCGCCCCCCGCGGCCTGGTGGACCTCCGCTCCCAGGTCTTGAAAAAAGCCGGCCAGGAGGGCGCGCTGCTTCTTTTCATCGTCCACCACCAGCAGTCTCAGGTTCAGGCTCATGCGGTCCCCTGCGACCCGGCCGGCTCCGCCTGTTCAAAGCCGCGGGAGATCTCCATGATCGCGTCGGCGCCACCATCCTTGCGATCCAGGAGTTGGGCCCATCCGCCATGCTCCTCCGCCACCCGGCGGACCAGGGGCAGCCCCAGGCCGGAACCTTCCGCCCGGGTAGTGAAGAACGGATCGAACGCCCGCTCTCGAACATCCCCTGTCATGCCATGTCCCCGGTCCCGCACGGTCAAGCGCACCTTTTTCCCCATCTCGGCCAGAACAACCTCCACCACCGATTCCCGTGGCGAAACCTGGATGGCGTTCCGGATCAGGTTCACCGTGGCGCGGCGGAGACAGGCCCGGTCGCCGTGGACCTGGACCCCCCGTTCATCCCGGACAATAGTGAGACGGATGCCGTTCTCCGTTCCTTCACCTTCCAGCAGGCGGACCACGTCCGCGGTGGTTTCCGCCATATCGAACCGTTCCCTTTCGCCCCGCGTCGGCCGGGCCAGATCCAGGAACCCTTTCAGGATCTCCTCCATATGCGTAACTTCGGCGAGTATGGTTTCGGCAAACCGGTGATAATCCGTCCCGTTCTTCTGCCTCCGGATCCTCTGGGCGGCAATGGAAATGGCGTTGAGGGGGTTCCTGATCTCGTGGGCCACCCCTGCGGAAAGTTCGCCGGCGGAGGCCAGGCGCTCGGAACGGCTGCGCTGCCGCTCGAGTTCACCCAGACGTTGCATACTCTCCACCCGCTCCGCCGCCCGGGCCCGGATCAACAGGGCCAGGGCGGAGGTGGCCAGGACCAGGGCGACCAGGACCAGGCTTACCAGTGCGGTGCGGCGGGCGGCGCCGGCAGTGGCCCGGGCCAGGGGCTCCCTGTCCAGGCCGACTCGCAGAATACCCCCGGACCCGGCAGGGCCTTCCACCGGCACCTCCACCTCGAATACGGAACGGTCCCGCAACGAGGGGACGGCCCGGGGCGGAACCGGTCCCCCGTCCCAGGAGGCTTCGGTGAGGCTGCCGTCCCGGTTCTCCAGATAGCTCAGGTACAACACGTTCCCGGTCCCGGCCGTGGACTGCAGCAGGTTCGCAACTCCCAGTCGACCAGCAAAAGCGAACGCCGCGGAAGCCTCGGCACCCACAACCACGGCGCCGCCGTCCGGAATTGATACCGCCACCGCCACCAGTCCGTGGGTTCCTTCCTCGGGCCAATCAAATACGTACTCCTGTACCTGCCCACTACAGACGGCCAGGAGATCTTCCCTTTCCATGTTCACGCGGTGGGGATCTCCGGTCCGCTCCACCACACGGCAACCGGAATCGAGAACGGCAATGGCATCCAGCCCGTTCTCCTCTCTGAGCCGGCCCAGTCTTTCACCGGACATCGGCGATTCCTGCTGAAGCCTGCCCAGCAGCCGGGCGTTGTCCAGCAGTTTCCAGCCGACCAGTTCCTTCAGTTCACGAGCGGAGGAGGACGCCGCCGCCAGGGCCGGTACAAGGGATCGGGCCACAACCGCAACCTCGGACTGCAGCGCCCGTTCCATCTCCCGCTTCTGGAGCCTGGCCTCCCGGACGGTCCACAGGGAAAGGACGACTGCCAGGACTCCCAGGAGACCCAGCACCATGGCCAGGCGGCGCGCACTCAAAGGGAAATCCTGATCGGATTCATGGTTCACCTCGAAGAAAGCGATTGTACCTTCGTCCGGAACCACGACTCAATCAGGTATCAGAAACGGTAGCTCAACGCGGTGTACAGCGGTCGATCTCCTCCATGTCATCATTTTTGCCGGTTTTACGCTTTTAATTCCAGATACGCAAATATCTATATTGCCATTTGACAATTTTTATTCTTTGCCTAGATTTGCCAATGATTGCTTTTTCCTGTGCAGGGATGACAGCTGGTTCCCCATGGATACTCCAAGGTCCAATCTGAAAAGAGCCCATGTTCGAATGAACGTGGGCGCACAACAATCAAGGTATTCAGAAGGTATTGAGGCCGGTTTCCGGGGGCACCCAAGATGAAGATCGCATGTCCATCCGGAGGGAAGATGAACGAACCATACGAAGCGAAAAAACACAGAAAGAAAAAAACATCGTAATGGCGGAGGACGTCCAATCGGCTCCAGGAAATCAAAAACCGTACTGGATCCCCAGGAGACGCGTAAAGGCGATAATCCGGCTGGTGGACGAAAATAGTATCGAGGGAGAGCTATACGCCAGTGTGGAAGGAACCGGTGGCTCCCCTGCCCTGCTCGTTGATCGACTGAACCATCCATCGGAGAAATTCGTCCCGGTGGCAGTGGGTGGACGGCATATCCTTCTAAATAAAACGAACATCACCACGCTGGAGATCCCGGGCGGACGTTATGAATTCGACAACCCGAACAACGACGTGGCCAGGGAGATTCAGGTTCGGATATGGCTTTCCGAGCAGACAAGCGTTACCGGTTCGTTTTTTACCTGCCTCCCGGAGCCTCATAGTCGGGCGCTGGATTACCTTAACCTCAGATGGGGCAGGTTCTTCGCACTGTCCTGCAACGGCAGTGCGCTTCTGGTGAACATGGACCGGATACAGCATGTAACGGAAACAAGGCACCAGAATTGAGCGGGCCGTCCGCCGTCAGAAACGGTAGCTCAGCGCAGTGTACAGTTGGTCGATCTCCTCCATGTCGCCGGTTTCCCTGTTCCAGGACGCCAGAAGATACCAGCTCCGCTTCAGTTGCCAGTCGATGTCCAGGCCAAACCAGGTCTGCCGCAACGGCCCGGTGCCGAACCGGTCTTCCTCTTCCCTGATCCCGCCGGAAGCCCGGAGCCGCACGGAATCGATCAGATTCACGCTGCCGAACACCGACAACAAATCCCCGTCCAGAAGATCATTGGAGTAGTGCGTTCCACGGAAGCCGGCGCCGATCCTTCTTGCGGTCAGGCCGTAGACGCTGAACGTACCGGTGACCTGGTCACTGTCTCCCCTGCTACCGCCGCTGCTGTTCCGGAAATCAATTCCGACACGGTAATGATCATGAAAACTGTAGGATGTACCGGCCCAGACACCGGTGCGGTAGTCGTCGTCAAAATCGGTTTCCGGGGTCTCGCGATCCCGATACAACCGGATGTTCCTCCGGTTGTCGTAACCGGCCCGGAAGCTCAGGCTGTCCGTGACCCGGTACCTCATATTCAGGAACGTGGCGCTGCTGTCTATCGAGCTTTCGCCCAGATCTTTCTTCCACCCCCGGTTGATATCAACCTCTTCGGTGAGGTACAGGGACAGCTTCCGGGTGCCGTAGATCGTCTGGAGATACAGATACTCCCGGTTGATCTCCGACTCCTGGTAGGAACCGATGAGCCCGGTGGACAGCGTCAGCTTTCTTCCTTCGTCTCCGGACCGGTGATAGGAGACAAACGCCCCATGTTCCTTGGTGTCCGAGGACAGCCCGAAATCCACCGGATCAGGCTGGGCCCCGGTGAGAACGCCGGCGGACCAGCGCTCCCACTGCCAGGAGGCCGACACGCCGTCAAAAATGTTGATGGAAGCCATGGCCGGCTGGAACTGCCGTCCCACGGAGATCCTGACCGGAAGATCCCGGCCGCTCCAGTCCAACGCCATGCGGTACACACGGGTCCTGCTGTCGTCGTCGCTGGTGCCGTCGGACAGGGTCCGGTTGGTCTGACGGGCCCGCACGTCCACCTCCAGCCCGACACCAGAACCGCCCAAATCGTGGCCGGAAAGTCGCAGGCTCATGGCCGGTTGATCGAAATCGGTCGTTCCGGCATCCCGGTTGTTCACCTGGAGGAACTGAACGCCGATCCTCCCCCGGACCGGTCTGCCGCGCCGCACCGGCCGGTTCCCGGCATTTTCCTGCGATGCCATGGACCGCATCTCATAAGCCGCCGTGTCTCCCACCTGGAGATCCCCGGTCTTTTCCAGCACCTTGCAGGAAGAACGGTGAGCCGAGACATAAGTCACTTCCAGCCTGGCTACCGTTGCACCATCACGGATGATCCGGATCTCCATACCTTCCGCAACGCCGTTGTCCCTGCCGGCGTCGATATAGATCGAATCGCCGGCGACATAGGTCACCCTGGCAGGCTCCTCACCGGTCGACGCTGCAGCGACTCCACACAACGCCAGAGCCAGTATCCACATTGCCGTACGTTTCATTGCGGTACCCTCCCGTCCGGATGGCAGGCGTAGCAGGCGCTGCTCACGTAGCTGTACCCCGCAACACCACCATCATCATGCTCCTCCCACATGTCCTGCTCGTCGTCGTGGGCATGGCAGTCGATACAGCTGAAATCGCTGTAGTTGGACGGGTTGATGTGACAGTCGGAGCAATCGCGCCATCGATTGCGGTGGATCCCGGTGTAGATCGGGAAGTATGAACCGTCATGATCGAATTCCGCCCCCTCCCAGGTCGTCGTGGACGTATGGCACTCCATGCAATCGGTGGGGAACGAAGCCGCGCTGTGGTTCGGGTCGGTGGTCTGGTTGTAGTCATCCATGTGGCATGACTCGCACGGAACTCCGGGCACTAGGCCGTGATCGAAATCGGCGCCGAACCAGCTCGTTGTGGAACTGTGGCACTCAATACAGTCCTGTGAGAAATCGAATGCGGCATGATCCGGATCGGTGGTTCCGTTGTAGTCATTCAGGTGGCAGGTCACACAGTCAAGACCGGCGAACAGATCGTGGTCGAAACTGCCAGGGGTCAGGTCCCACGCGATTGAGTTGTGGCACTGCTCGCAATCGGTAGGGAACCCCAGTGCGCTGTGGTCCGGGCTTACGGTACTGTTGTAGTCATCCATATGACAGGCTTCGCAATCCGCTTCCCTGTTGACCCATTGCAAACTTCCCTCCGGGGTCAGGGAATGGCAGTCTTCACAGTCCAGGGAGCGGTGGGAGCCGCGCAGGGGGAACCGGGTGCCCTGGTGCGCGTTGATCATGGCGGAACGGTCGATGAAGTTCCTTGCCGTATGACACCGGCTGCAGTCGGCACCCATTTCGCCGCGGTGGACATCGGAATGGCAGGAAACGCATTCCCCGACCGCATCGTCGAAACGCGTAGACTCGTGGCAGGCGACACATTCCAGCCGTGCATGCACGCCCCGCAACGGGAATCGGCCGGTGTGGACGAAATCCGGGCCGATCCGGGCCTCGCCCCAACCATCACCGTGGCAGACGAGGCAGTCGGTTCCCATCTTGCCCTGGTGAACGTCGGCGTGGCAGGTCGAGCATGCCCCGGTCTGCTCCTTGAAATGCAGGGACTCGTGGCAGAGGGCACATGCAGCCCGGGCGTGCACCCCTTCCAGCGGGAACTTGTCGGTGTGGACAAAATCAGGTTCGGCCCGAACCGGCTTCCAGCCCTCGAGTTGATGGCACTTGGTGCAGTCGGTGGCCGGTATGCCCTGATGACGGTCTTCGTGACATGTGAGGCAGTCCCCTTCCATCTCGTTGAAACGCAGCGAATCATGGCAAAAGTCACAATCCATTTCTGCATGCGTTCCTTGCAGGGGGACCTTGTCGGTATGTGTGAACAGAGGGCTGATCACCGCCGGACTGAAACCATCGTCCCCATGGCACATCGAGCAGTCTTCCTCGTAGTCGCCATGTGGAAATTCCGGCTCCTCGTCCTGGGCAAAAGCCGGCATGGCTGTCAGCAGGACCGCCAGGATCATGGCTGCATACTTCATAGTCCCTTCCTTTCCACCCCTTTCGCATTCCGGGCAAGCGCGGTTTTTCCCACAGCTTGGGCCCGAATTATGTCCCATTTTGACCGATTTGGCGAAAAACCTGAAATCACGATCGAAACCGGTGCGGAAACGATCCGGTTCTCCGTGGAAGGCTGATTTCAGGTATCATGTGCCTTATAAGGAATGAACCGGAGAACAGCCCATGAGCGACGAAACCACAGCGACCGAAACTGTCGAAACCGAAGCTGCCTTCTACCGCAAGGCGAGGGATGCCCGGGACAAGCTGGACACCCTGCTCCATGAACTGGGGGAGAAGGCCGGCGACACCGGCAAACAGTTCAAGAAGGGGATCGACCACACCGAGGAGCAGATCAAGGACCACCCCTGGGCGGCGGTGGGGATCGCAACCGGCGTCGGACTTCTGCTGGGACTGCTCATTAACCGGGGGCGATGACCTGCCGTCCGGGCTCAATATCCAAGGGCGCCGATTCGCGCGTCGGATAGTTGTATCCTCCGGGTCACCATATCTTCCGGCAGCCGGGGGAAATCCTCGAATGCGGCCACCAGAAGCATGGCCACGAACCGGCCACTTGCGGTAGGGGCGGAGTCCAGTGAGGCGCCTCCAACCCATACGACCTGTTCCTCGCCGGCTTTCGGGATTTTGGTGTTGTCCACCACCCGCAGCCACAGACGATGATCGTACGGCCCTCCCCTGCCCACGGTCTTCATGCCGCCCACCGGGCCGGTCTGGGGTTCGAACCGGACCCGGTTGTTGTGCCCGACATGGTCGTAGCTGTAGACCATCAGGAGATTGGCTGCATCCGCCGGCGCAATCTGGTAACCGAGGTCGGCCAGCAGGTCGGCGATCATCCGGGTCAGTTCAGTCGCCTCCACCGGGCTGGAGCTGGAAAAGGCACTCGACTCCGGCTGGATATGAACCGACATCCCCGGCTTCATAAGAACCGTTGCATCCGGGCTCTGGTAACCCCGGACCTGCACCCGGTACGAACATCCCACCGTCAGAAGCAGCGCCGCCAGGAGAAGGAAACAGATCAGAAACGAACGCTTCATGACGCATCCTCCCTTATTGCTCCATTGTCCCATGGTTTGTAACGGCGATCAATTCGTATCCCGCCGGTTTATAATCGGGGTATGGCACCGGACCGGCGTATGCACCGGGGACCGCACCCCAGGGATTCGGACCTGTTTGCGGAACGGCACCACGCCGTTCTGCGTCGGGCGGTGGACGAATTCAGCTGGCTGCTCACCCGGGACTACGCCGCCGACGCCACTTTGAAGCTGGTGGGAGACCGCTATGCCCTGAAGGCGAGACAGCGTCTGGCGGTCATGCGTTGCGGCTGCTCCGACCAGGCGGTTCGGCGCGCCGGCAACAGTTCGGTTGCCGTCGAGCAGTGCGCCGGTCATCCCATCGGCATCGACGGGTACAACCTGCTGATCACCGTCGAGAGCGCACTGTCCGGCGGCCTGGTGCTGATCGGACGAGACGGTCGCTACCGCGACCTGGCCTCGGTCCACGGCAGCTACCGCACAGTTCAGGAAACCGACAAGGCGCTTGAGCTGATCCTGGACCAGTTGGAACGACTGCGGCCGCCTCGTGTCGATTTCTACCTCGATCGGCCGGTCTCCAACAGCGGACGTCTCAAAACCCGGTTGGTCTCTCTCCTGGGCCACCGGACCTGCGGCGACGCGCCGATTTGCAATGTCGAACTGGCGCCCAGTCCCGATCGGATTCTCCGGGACTACGACGGCATCGTGGTGACCACTGACAGAGCCGTGCTGGCGTGCTGTGACCGCACCCTGAACCTGGAGGGAATGATTATCGGGGAGCATCTCCGGAACGCATGGGCGCTGGATCTGCGGCAACCTCCGTCCGGTGGTTGCGGTGACGGCGACATGCGATGGTGAACTCGACGCCCAGAAAGAACACCAGCCAGGAGTAGTAGAACCACAACAGGATCACTACCAGTGAGCCTGCGGCGCCGTACAGAGTGCTTACGGTGGTGTACTCCATGTACCACCCAAGCAGTTTTTGCCCGATTCCACTAAGGACGGCAAACACCATCGATCCCACCCAGACATCCTTCCAGGCGATTTTCACCGGCGGCAGGTACCGGTAGATGAACGACGCGAACAGGCCGTACATCAGGACCGTCATGACCAAATGCCACAACCTCACCAGAGTGATACCCCGGGGAACCGACTCCCCCAGCCAGGCGTCCCAGGCCGCCAGCACCGTTCCGGCGAACATGGCGGCTAACCAGATCGTTCCGATCCCGATCACCATCAGAAAAGAGGATGTCCTGGTCTTCAGCACCTGGAGCACCCGGAACCGGCGCGACCGCGGCGGCGGCGCTCCCCAGAGTTCCCTCATGGCTCGCTGCAGCATCGTGAATACCTGGGAGGATCCATACAGGATGATGACTATGCCGGCCAGGGTGGCCAGCCAGCGAGTCGGGTCCAGTTCCGCCCGGAGGATCCAGCCTTGCAGCAGGTTGGTGAAACTGTCTCCGGCCATCAGCCTCAGTCCCGAGAATACCCGGTTCTCCACTTCCCCCGGACCGTACACCACCCCTGTGGCGGTAAGGACCAGGATCACCAACGGCGTGACCGAGATCAGGGTGAAATAGGACAGGGAGGCGGCCATGAGGGAGACCTTGTCCCTGGCCCACCCCGAGAAAGCGTCCGCAATGATCGATTTCACTCTGACCACGTCGTTTTCCGGACGTTTTTGCATAGGGGTGGATCATACACGACCGTGACCCCAACGTGACAAATCGACACGTTGGCGCCACCCCGGCACAGCCCGGGCAGGTTTCAGAGACCTGAGGCGAAATCAGCTTTTGAACGGTTATTGGTTGCTATTAGTGGATATTTTGCTCCCCAAGGCAGCGCCGAACCGGTGCTGGCCCTGTTCTTGCTCTCAATCGAGGCGAAGGGGAGAGTTCCGGAGTGACGTCGATGAATCAAGAGAGCAAATCGGACGATGCCGCTCAGGGCCGCCACGACATATCGGCCCGGCCGGTCTACATGAATGAAATGGGCGGTACCCCCCTCCTAACCAAGGAACAGGAGATCGAGTACGCTTCCGCTTTGAAAAACGCCCGGGTGAGCTTCACCAGGCTGATTCAAAAGCTGCCGAAGGTCTGCCGAGAACAGATCCTCGAAGGGGATATGGGCGGTCCGAAGGCGTCATGGCAATGGCCCCTGGAACGGCTGGAAAACTGTTACCGCAACCTGCTGCGCTACGTGAAAGTTACTGACGATCCCCGGATTACCGAACTGCTCCCGATGATCAAGCAGGAGAACCGCAGGATCGAAAAGGCCCGGGAGGCCCTGACCGTCGCCAACCTTCGCCTGGTGATCCATATCGCTAAAAAGTACAGCCGGGCCGGACTGCCGGACATGGACCTGATCCAGGAAGGAAACATCGGCCTGATGCGCGCCGTGGAGAAGTTCGAGCACGAGAAGGGCAATCGGTTCTCCACCTACGCCTACTGGTGGATCACACAGGCGATCACCAGGGCCATCGCCGACAAGTCCCGCACCATCCGGATCCCGGTGCATCTCAGCGAGAAGCTGAAGAAACTGGAACGGACGCACAAGGGGCTGAGCAAATCCCTGGGACGGGAACCGACGGAAAAGGAACTGGCGGAGGGCATGGACCTGACCCGGGAAAACCTCAAGAAGATCCTGGAGATCGCCAGGGGATACTGAGCAGGAGCCGATCGGCCTCCTCTCTTTCCTTGCGGCTCAACTCCTTCCCCACCTTGTCCCGCCACATTGCGGCATCGCCGAACCCCGCCTCGGCACAGCGGGCGAACCAGACCCATGCATGCGCCCGGTGTGAACTGTCGCGGTGGGATAGCCGGACACGGTTGCGCAGGTACATGAACGCCAGGTCGTAGGCCGCCGCCAAGTGGCCGGTCTCCGCCGCTTGTCGGAAAGCGTTCGACGCCCGTTCATCGTCCTGCGCCCCGCCCCGGCCGGTGGCGTGCCGGCGACCGAGGTCGTACAGCTGATCCGGCTGGAGAACCGCCTCTTCCGTCACCGGCAGAACCAGTTCCTCCACAACCTCGGGCGCCGGTTCGACTACCATCGCCTCCACCACCGGCGCCGGTTCGGGCGCCACCGGCTCCACCCGCACCGGATCCGGCTGCCGGACCGGTAGCGAGCCCAGTCCGTTTCTGGCCACCTCATCCCGCAGATCGTCCGGGTCGACTGCAACATCCCCCGCCTCGGCGAAGTACTTGCGCGCCAGGTCCAGATCTCTGTATACACCGTTCCCCTGGGCGTACATCGATCCCAGGTTTCGCCGGGCCGCCGGGTCACCGCCCGCCGCCGCCTTCTGGTACCACTCAATCGCCTTTTCTATTGAAGGCTTCACGCCAAGACCTTTTTCATAAAGGCAGCCGAGCCGGCTCATGGCCGGCGCCGACCCCTGCCGGGCCGCCTTGCGATACCACTTCGCCGCCTTGCCCGGGTTCCTGGGCGCGGTCCTTCCGAGATCATGGAACCGGGCCAGGGCCAACTGGGCGCCGGCATGGTCGCCTGCCGCCGCCCGGGAATACCACCGCATCGCCTCCGCCGGGTCGGCCTCAACTCCCAGGCCACGCTCATACATCCGCGCCAGGTTGAATCGAGCCACCGGACGGCCGGCCACCGCCGCCTTGCGATAGAGCCGGTACGCCTTCTCCGGATCGGCTTCCACGCCAAGACCGTTCTCGTACATCACACCCAGATCGTTCATGGCTCGGGGGTGGCCGCTGTCGGCGGCGGTCTGGTAGAGCCGGGCCGCTGCAGTATAGTTCTGTTCCTTTCCCAACCCTTGGTAGTACATCCGGCCGATGCGGTAGCAGCTGTCCGGATCGCCTGTCGCCGCCAGCGGCTCCCATTGCCGCAGCGCCTCGGCGTAGTCACCGGCCCGCCAGGCGGCCAGCCCTTCCAGGTAATCGGCTAAGACCGGTGTAACGGCGGTCACCACCGCCACCAGGGCCAGCAGCGGTAAGACGGCCGGAAAAGATTTCATCACATCACTCCAGTTTGCGGATGATCGCAAGGATCGAATCGGTGTCCGCCTGAGCTCGCAGGAGCGGATTGACCCCTCCGGCCTGGACCCCTTCCAGACGACCCTGGTGGTAGCCGATGATGGTGTCCGGATCCTTCAGGATGTGACCGGTGAGGATTCCGCATACCAGTTCACCCTTCTTGATCACACCGTTCCGGACCAGCTTGCGGATTCCGGCCACGGTGGCGCAGGAAGCCGACTCGGCGCCGATGCCGGCTGCGTCCACGGCCAGCTTGGCTTCCACGATTTCCTGGTCGCTCACTTGCTCCACCAGGCCGTCGGTGTCCTTGAGCCCGCGCAGACTCTTCTTCCAGGAGTACGGGTGCCCTACCGCAATGGCGGTGGCGATGGTGGAAACCGTGGACAGGGGCTCCACCGGTTTGCCGGTCCGGAACGCCTTGTAGAACGGGTTGGCCCCTTCAGCCTGGATCACGGCGATCCGGGGCATCCTGCTCACCAGCCGGAGATCGTAGAGTTCCCGAAACCCCTTGGCCAGGGCAGCGCTGTGCCCCAGGTTGCCGCCTGGGAGAACTACCCAGTCCGGCACCTGCCAGCCCATGTCCTGGAGGAGTTCGTACCCGATGGTCTTCTCCCCCTCGAAGCGGAACGGGTTCATGGAGTTCAGCAGGTAGATATCGCCGGCCAGACAGGCTTCCTCCACCAGTCGCAGCAAGCGGTCGAAATCACACGGGATCTGGATTGTCTTCGCGCCGTAGGCCAGGGACTGGTGCAGCTTCCCCAGGGAGACCGTACCTGCCGGGACGAACACGATGGCCTGCATTCCGGCCGTGGCGGCGTACGACGCCATGGCGGCCGCCGAGTTGCCGGTGGAAGCGCAGGCTACCCGGTGCATCCCCAGCATCCGGGCGGCGGTGAGCCCTGCGGACATGCCCCGGTCCTTGAACGACCCGGTGGGGTTCTCACCCTCGTGCTTCAGGAAAATGTTCTGGAGACCGGTGAACCGGGCGATCCGGGGAGAACCGTACAGGTTGGTATTCCCCTCACACCGGGTGACCACCGTCTCGTAGTGCACAGGCAGGACGATCTCCCGAAACCGCCACACCCCGGAGCGGTCGGTCTCGTTGTGGGAATAGCGGCGGTCGTTCCACTTTTTCACATCGAGGTGGCCCTGGTGGGCTTCCAGGTCGTGAATCACGTCCAGCATGCCGCCGCACTCGCACCGGTACCTCGGATTATTGCCCGAGTACTCCGACCGGCACTCCATGCAAACCAGTTTCCAGGTACGATCTTTCATCCTTAGCACCATCTCAGACCGGAAAAGGAAAGCATATCATCCGCCCGTAAAATGGATGGCGTATGCGGGCGCTATGCAGCACTTTCGATGACCGACGCCGGGGCCGGCTTGACAAAGTGCGACAGATGACGCACTATAACTGCGTCACTTGTCGCAGTTTTGTGGAGAACAGGAACGATGGCTTTACCCGATCTCAGCCGGTTCGAACTTCAGGTCCTGCGCCAGCTCTGGATCCTGGGAGAGGCGACAGTGGGCGACCTGCACGGCGCCCTGAACGATCCGCCGTCGTATTCCACCGTCCGGAAGATCGTGGAGCGACTCGAGGACAAGGGAGCGGTTAAGCGAGGGCCGCGCCAGGGTCGCGCCCTGGTGTACAAGCCCCGGGTCTCCCGGCCCGCCATGATGAAGAAGGAGGTCCGGCGTTTTCTCAACACGATGTTCGACGGATCGGCCTCGAGCCTCATGGCCCAACTGGCCGAGATGGATGAGCTGTCGCTGGATGATCTCAGGCGGCTGGAAGACGAGATCGGCGACGGGGGAGATAAAAAATGAGCCCCTGGGCAATCACCCTGATGGAGTTCTGGACGGCCACCGCATCCCACCTGTGGCAATCCACCCTGGTGCTGATCCTGCTCGGCCTGCTGGCCCTGACCCTGCGCAAGGCGCCCGGGCGGATACGGAACGGGCTGTGGCAGATCGGCCTGGTCAAGATGGCGGTCCCGTTCTCCCTCTTCGGCTGGTCGTTGCACAAGCCCGGGCTGGAAGGGGTAGCCGATTCACCTGCAGTCGTTCTCGTGTCCGGCATCTTGAATCCGACGGTCCTCAGCAACCCTCCTGCAGCCACAGGCATCGGAGCTACGATCTTCCTGGCGACCATAACGGCGCTCTGGGCAACCACGGCAATATGGCTTCTGGTCCGTAGTGTTGCGGGCCGGCCCCCTGAACGGTACCGGCAGTTCATAGCTCCGTCCGATCTCGACCCTGCCGTCCGGAAACGGTTTATAACCGTGCTGGAACGCACCGGAATCAAACCGCACCACGTGAAGCTATTGCGGAACAGCAGGATTCCCGGTGTAGCAGGATTCCTGCGCCCAAGAATTCACATCTCGGTTGATGTTCTCGTTTCCCTCCAAGCCGAAACTCTCCAGGCCGTACTGCTCCATGAGGATGCTCACAGACGCCGTTACGAACCGCTGAGGTACGGTATTCAGCGGATGGTGTTCTGCCTGTTTTTCTACTTCCCTCCCCTTTGGATCCTGCTCAGACAATTGCATGACTCCGCCGAACTCGCCTGCGATGAAGCGGCTCTGGACCAGGGCACGAGCCCGGACACCTATCTCGCAGCCTTCAGGAAAGTGGTCGCTCTCGACCTGGCGCCGGCCACAACGCTGGCCGCCATGGCGGGCGGGCGATCATCCCATTTCGCCAGGCGGTTCAGCCACATCCGATCTTACGAAAGGAAAAGTGTAATGTTGAAACATCGTATCGCTCTGCTGGCAGGCGTGGCCATCCTGTCCTTGTCCTTCCTAACGGCCGGCTCCCTGGAAAAGAACCCTGCCCCGCTTCTGCCCGGAAAGGATGGAGTCACTACCCCGATACGAATTGCTGATTCGGTGGTCCAGCCGATCTACCCCGAAACAGCCAGGAAAAGCCACAAGGACGGGATGGTCATCGTGAAGGTGGTCGTCCTTGAGGATGGGATGGTCGACCAGCTCAAGATCATGCAAGAAGACCCGAAGCAGTTCGGGTTCGGTGACGCGGCAATGGAGGCGATTCGTCAGTGGCGATATGAACCGGCTCTCAAGGCCGGTAAACCGGTGGCCGTCTACATGATGATTCATGTGGATTTCAAGCTGGACGCCAACAAACCGGCAAAGGAACCTCCTGTCTCCTGACCCCGCGCATCCTGTATGATGCGCTCCATGGCCAGGGGATCCAGACTTGTCATCTACGCGGCGTTGCTCGGCAACGCCGCCATCGCCGTGACCAAGTTCGCAGCTTCCCTGTTCACCGGCAGCAGCGCCATGCTCACCGAGGCGATCCACTCCGTGGTGGACACCGGCAACCAGGGTCTGCTGCTGCTGGGGCCTGAAGAAATCCAAACGACCGGCGGACGAGCAGTTTCCGTTCGGGTACGGCAAGGAGATCTACTTCTGGTCCTTCGTCGTGGCGATCATGATCTTCGGCGTCGGCGCCGGCGTCTCGATCTACGAGGGGGTCAAGCACATCCTGCACCCCCGGGAGATCACCAGCCCGACGGTGAACTACATCGTGCTCGGCCTCGCGTTCGTCTTCGAGGGCGCGGCCTGGTGGATCGCACTGCAGGGAGTTCCGTCGCGCGAAGGGAAAGCCGGGCTACCTCGAAGCGGTGCGGAAAGGCAAGGACCCGACCCTGTTCATCGTCCTGTTCGAGGATTCCGCCGCCATAGCAGGCCTGGTAGTCGCCTTCCTCGGGATCTACCTGGGGCAGATCACCGGAATACTGTGGCTGGACGGGGCCGCTTCGGTGATCATCGGCCTGATCCTGGCGGTGGTGGCCGGCTGGCTGGCCTGGGAAACCAAGGGCCTCCTGATCGGTGAATCTGCCAGCGCCGTGATCCGGGCACAGGTCCGAAGCCTGGTACAGTCCCATAACGGCGTAGAGAAGATCCACGAGCTGCTGACCCTGCACATGGGGCCCGAGTCGATTCTGGTGATTGTCAGCGTCGACTTCGCCGATGCACTGGACGCCGATACTGTGGAGAACACGGTGGCCGGTATCCGGGACCGGATCCGGAATGAGGTGCCTGGTTTGTCCCGGGTTTTCATTCAGGTCGAATCGCCAAAAACCTTATAATCTTAACCTTTTCTGAAAATTTTTTCTGAGGTGTTGACAGAAGTGAGATGGTGTGTATATGTTTATATACACCTATGGAGAACCTGTGAAAACACTACCGATGAGTCTGAGCGAAGCTACCGGGGTGCCGTTTTACCGGCAGGTGGTGGACCAGGTCGCGGAACTGATCCGCTCCGGTCAACTAACCGCAGGAAGTCGATTGCCCTCGGTCCGGGACCTGTCCCGGGAACTGCTGGTTTCTCTGATCACCGTGCGCCGGGCGTATGCCGACCTGGAAGCGGCGGGGCTGATTCTCCGCCGCCAGGGCCAGGGGACGTTCGTCTGCGAAGACGTCGAGGCAGCCAGCCGGCGAAGGGCGCTGGAACAAGCCTGCATCGGTGCTGGCCGAGTCGATCACCCGGGCCAGGCAATTCGGCCTTTCCGGCAAGGCGCTTCGAAAAACCGTGGAAGCCCTTTTGGCCGACGAAGGAGAAAACGATGTACCGCAATGAACTGATACAGATCGAGGAACTGCGAATCCGCCGTGGATCGTTCCGGCTGGACATCCCTTCCTCGTCCCTGGAATCAGGGCAGGTCATCGGTCTTGTCGGGCCGAACGGGGCGGGCAAAACCACCCTGCTGGAAGGGTTGGCAGGCCTGCGGCCGATTAACGGCGGATCGATCCGTGTGTTTCGGAAAAGATCCGTGGAAAGATCCGGCGAACGTCCGGTCCGATCTCGGTTTCATGTCCGACGATATGCCGCTGTTCTCCTTAAGGCAGGCGCTCTGATGGAGATGCTGTCCGGCTATTACCCGCAGTGGGACGAGACGCTGGTGCGGGACCTGATGGACCGGTTCCGCGTCGATCCGTCCAAACCGGTGGAAAACTGTCCCGGGGCCAGGGCACACGTCTCCGTCTGATCACAGCGATGGCGTTCCGGCCCCGGGTGCTGCTCCTGGACGAGCCGGCCGCCGGCCTGGACCTGGCCGGGCGGCGCACCCTGCTGGATTCGGTTCTGGAGGTGGTCCGGGATCCGGAACGGAGCGTGGTGATCAGCTCTCACCTGCTGGCGGACGTGGAGCGCATCTCGGACCGGTTGCTGGTCCTGGACCGGGGCCGGGTGGTCCGGGAAGGCTCCACCGATGACCTGGTCGGCGAAGACCGCACTCTGGAAGAGGCGCTGCTGGAATGGGGGGCGGCAGGATGAGAGGATTTCTCCGGCATCTGCAGGTCAGGCTGGCCGCAGTGTTGCGAAGCCCCATGGCCCTGCTGATGGTCCTGTTCCTGGCCGTGGCCGGAACGATGATGTCGACCGTCTTCCGGCCAACACCGATGACCGATATGGGGCCGGTTTTCGATGTATTGTTCCGCACCCTGATGATCTGGATGTTCCCGTTCATGGTAGCCATCTTCATCACCGGGTGGCTGTGGACTTTGGGCGAAGGGAGCGGCCTGGGGACCATGATTCTCCCGACCCTGCCGGTCTCCCCTCGGACACGGATCCTGGCGGAGACCACCGGAGGACTAATATTGCTGGCGGCGCCCTTCCTGGCAGTCGCCCTGATCCTGGGGGCCGTCACAGATCCCGGCAGCACCTGGCGCAGCGTCGTCAACCTGAACTCATTGGCCGAAGACGGCCTGATCGGGATCCTGGTCCTGCTCCCGGTGCTGGTGGCCTGCATCGCCCCCACCGGGAAGGAGTGGTTCAACTGGGTCCGCTCACTGGTCACCGCCATCATCATGGCGGTCCTGGTCACCGCCGGCCTGACCCGCGGCCTGGCCCAAACCGCCGTGGTCGGACTCGGCATGACAACAGTCATCCTGTGGCTCTACCGCCTGGGACCTGCATTTGATCTGGAAAGCCTGGTAAAGGGCAACGGATCCCCCAGACTGTACCGTCCCGGTCTCCCGCCGGAAGTACGGTTCCGCAGGGACCTGTGGCGCCGCCCCGTTCGGAAATTCTGGCCGGCCCTGGTGGCCATGCTGCTCATCACATTCGTGGTCCCGCCTCTGGTGAACTGGCTCGGCATTCCGGAAACGCTTTTCGTCTTTAGCGCCGGGATCCTCCCCGGCCTGATGATCCACCTGCTCATGTTCCCCCTGGGGATCCACCTGTTCAACGGTGACCGGGGGATCACCGGTTCCGGCGGGAACCGGGGCACCTTCCAACAGGCCTGGGCTTACTTGCCGCTTCCGTACTACCAGGTGCTGCGGGGGGTCTGGCTCCACGGCATAATCAGCGGCCTGATCTGCTGGGTGCTTTACGTCACGCACTTCGTGCTGATGATGGCGTTCAACGACGAATGGACAGCCATTGTATGGTTCCACGTCTCCCTGGTTCTGGTGATCCCCGCCGGGGCTGGGTTCCTGGTGGCCGGCGCCGCCGGCGACGGCTTACGCCTGACCCTGGCAATCGCCGCCCTGATCGGTATCCCGGTGGCGGATATCGGTTTCACCATCGGCCTCAAGTCAGCCGGGGTCGCCATGTCACAAAACCAGCAGATTTTCGTGGTGTTCGCCGTCGCCCTGGCCGCCACGCTGATCGGGGGGTTGCCCCCGTTGATCCACCTGCGGCGCCCCCGGCCGCAGGGAGCGCAAGGAAGGTAGTCATGACCCGCACAAGCCTGATCACCGTCGTCATTCTCGTTTCCGTCCTGCTGTGCACCGGGCTCTCACCACAACAGCGGACCTTGAACCTGGAATCCTTCGACCTGGTATGGACCACCATCAGGGACCAGCACTATGACCCTGATCTCATGGGTCTGGACTGGGAGGCGATTGGAGAAAAGTACCGGGCCCAGATGGCCGGGACCGATAGTATGGACGATGTCCGGATCGTCCTGACCCGGATGATCAACGAACTGGGGCAGTCCCATTTCAACATCCTGCCCAGAGAGATTTTCAGAGACATCGACGGAACCGGAGAGGTGCAGTTCCTGTCGGGAACTCTCGGCATAAAGGTCCGGGCTGTGGACGGCCGCTCCCTGGTGGTAGCGGTGGCGGAAGGCTCTCCCGCGGAACTCGCCGGCGTGCGCACCGGATGGGAGGTCTACAGCATCGACGGCGAGGATGTCCGGCCGGTACTGCAACGGGTCACCGAGGAATTTCGGGAGCACACCTATCTGGAACTGTACCAGTCTGCGGTGGTTCGGCGACACCTTGAAGGGGACGTCGGCCACCGCGTCGCCGTGACCTTCCTCAACCAGGAGGATACCGCGATGTCGTTCACCCTGACCATGGAGCAGAAGCCGGGCTGGCGCAGCCAGGCCGGCAATCTGCCTCCGTTCTACCTGGAGTTCGAATCCCGGATGCTGCCGGGGAACATCGGGTACATCTCCTTCAGTAATTTCATGGATCCGGTCCGGCTGATGCCGGCGTACAACCAGGCGCTGGAATCGTTCATGGATGCCGACGGCCTGCTCATCGATATTCGCGGCAACGGCGGCGGCATGGCGCCCATCGCCATGGGGATGGCCGGCTGGCTGGTGCCCGGGAAGGAACAGTACCTGGGGACCCTCCTCATGCGAAACATGAAGCTGAAGACCATCATCTACCCCCGCCCCAAAACCTTCGACGGACCGGTGGCGGTTCTGGTCGACGGTCTGTCCGCATCCTGCTCCGAGCTGTTTTCCGGTGGTCTCAAGGACTTGAACCGGGCCAGGATCATCGGCACTGCCACAGCCGGTGCGGTGCTGATGTCCACGGTACAGGAACTGCCCAACGGCGACGCCCTGCAGTACGCCTTTGCCGATTTCGTTTCGAGGGGAGGCGAAACGCTGGAAGGGATCGGCGTAGTTCCCCACGACACGGTCCGGCATACGCGCCAGGCGCTGCTGGAAGGGCGGGATCTGCCGCTGGAACGGGCGATCGCCTGGATACTCGAACAACAGATAAATTCAAAAAGTAATGGAGGGTAAGACCGATGCCAAGCAAGAACGAAACCAAAAACCGATTCGGGTTGATCATGATCATGATGGTCCTGGGAACCTTGGCGATCTCCAGCGCGTTTCCGGCGGATCCGACCGCGGAATCTATACTGGCCGACTATATCGAGGCGACAGGCGGGCAGGCGGCCTACGACAAGATCCGGAACCGGGTCACTGAAGGCGAACTGGTGATCGAGGGCGCAGGGATCAGCCTGAAAGGCAAGATTATTGTCGCCAAGCCGAACCTGAGCTACACCCTGTTCGAATCGGACGCCATCGGAACCATCGAAAAGGGGACCGACGGCGATCTGGTCTGGGAGAAAACCACCATGGGCGGCCCGCAGATCACGGAAGGCCCGATGCGGGAGTTCACCCTGAGGGAAGGGACACTGGACAAACTGGTGTACTGGAAGGATCTCTACGCCGGCGCCGAACTGGCCGGAAGCCTGGAGGTAGAAGGCAGGGACTGCCACAAGGTCCTGCTGAGGCCGGAAACCGGCGAGCCGGTGATCGTGTACTTCGACAAGGAGACACACCTGCTTATGAGGCAGGACTTCACCGTCGAGACCCCGATGGGCACGGTGCCGGTAGAGAGCACAGTCACCGACTACCGCGAGGTGGACGGCATCCTGCTGCCGTTCCAGGTCAAGGTGGGCAACCTCGGTCAGGCCAGGGTCATCACCACTACCTCGGTGAAGCACAACGTCGACCTGCCGGTT
Source organism: Candidatus Polarisedimenticolaceae bacterium (assembly GCA_963790785.1). Lineage (GTDB taxonomy): Bacteria > Acidobacteriota > Polarisedimenticolia > Polarisedimenticolales > Polarisedimenticolaceae > Polarisedimenticola. Next base: position 127,416 of record CAWBPP010000015.1, on the reverse strand, counting down.
GATCGGTTCACCGTGCCGGCGGACATCCTGGCCCTGGCGCCCACAGGGGAAGAGGTCAAGGAGTGAGTTTAACCCGCTGTCCCGCCTTCAGTTCCTCCACCGGGTAGAACGTCCCCCGCCATTCAATTCCGCCCCTGCGGAAGCAGTTCCAGCCCGACCGGATCACGATAGCAAGCAGGATCATGCCGCCGGCGGGAGCCAGGAACAAAGGCCACCAGTTGTGGTTTGTCCTGCGGTGGTAGTACCAGGCGGAAAACGCTGAAGCGGCCAGGGCGCCGACGCCGAGCACCCTGGGCCAGAACGCGAACGGCTGAACCAGAGCCACCAGGGGCCCGAGAAGGACCAGGAGGGAGAAGACCGTCAGCAGCGCCAGTCTCAGGTAACTGAAGCGGCATAGGGCGCCGAACATGTTCTTCTCCAGCCCGCGGGCCATCTCCCGGATCGACGGATACCACGAAAGCCACAGATCTTTGTAACCGATCAGGAAACCGGTTCGGGCGCCGGCCCGTTTCAGCATCAGGCCGAGACCGACGTCGTCCAGGATCTCCATGCGCAACCATGGGAATCCTGGAGTCCGGAGGAGAGCGCTGCGTCGAATCAGGTTGAAGGCGCCGATGCCGACGTAGGTGTCGCTTCCTGACCGCTCCAGGTCGGCGATGTTCAAGCCGAGGCAAAACATGCCGCCGAAATAGTGATTGGTCACCTCCTGCCAGAAGCTGGTGGTTCTGGCTTCCGGACCGACAGTGAGGTGATCCAAACCCTGTTCCAGAAGGTGCGCCACCGTTTTGCGCAGGAACCCTGCACCGAAGTGCACGTCGGCATCTGTGAACAAAACAAGATCGCCCCGTGTTCGCTCGAAGCCGCAGTGCAGAGCATGGACTTTGCCCAGCCAGCCGGGAGGCAGGGTCTGGATATCCAGGACATGAACTCTGCTGTCCGATGCCCCCAGCCGTTGCATGACCGCAAGAGTGTCGTCGACGGAACGGTCGTTGACCAGGATGATCTCGAGATCCGGATAGTCCTGCGCCAGCAGACTGTGGATGGCGCCGGCCAGGGAACCGGACTCGTTGCAAGCCGGAATCACGATACTCAGTGCAGGGAAACCGGTGCGCTGCGCCACGGACAGGTCCATGGACCAGGTGATCTTCCGGAACATGGACACAGCCTTCATCTGCATGAAGATCCAGGCCAGGGAGAACAGCCCGCCCCAGGCGATGAGCAGCACGGCCGATACCGGCAATCCAACCATACTATTTGGACCTCCAGAGGCCATGGTACATGAGCCGGTTCTCCTTTATCATTGAACCGTTCCTCATTATTAATTTCAGGGAGTCCGTCATGAGCTTCGATCCGGCAACCGAGGTCCAGGATTTTCTCGCATTCGGCGAGTTCGGCGGCGTCAACCCGTCGATCACCGATTCGTCCACCTATACCTTCATGAACTCGGAAAAGATGGAGGAACTGTTCGATCACGAGATCGAGGGCTGCTTCCTGTACTCGCGACACTGGAACCCCAGCGCCAAGTACCTATCCGACGCCCTGGCCCGGATGGAAGGCGGCACGGCGGCCCAGGTCATGGGTTCCGGCATGGCGGCGATCAGCTGCACCCTGATGCAACTGTGCGGCGCCGGAGACCATATCGTTTCCAGCCGGACGATCTACGGCGGGTCCTACGCACTGATGAAGAACCTGCTCCCCCGCTGGGGCATCAACACCACCTTCGTGGACACCACCAACCTGGACAAGGTCCGGGCTGCCATCACCGGTAAAACGAAAGTGATCTACTGCGAGACGCTGAGCAACCCGTTGCTGGAGGTGAACGACATCAAGGCGCTGAGCGCGCTCTCCAAAGAGGCCGGCGTCAAGCTGGTGGTGGACAACACATTTACGCCGATGATCTTCTCCCCCCTCCGTCATGGAGCCGACATCGTGGTTCACAGCCTGACCAAGTACATCAACGGCACTTCCGACTGCGTTGGCGGAGCGGTAATCACAAATCACGATTTCATCGCCAGCCTGATGGACATCAACTGCGGCCCGAGCATGCTCTTAGGCCCGGTGCTGGACAGCTTCCGGGCGGCCAGCATCCTGAAGAACCTGCACTCTCTCCATATCCGCATGAAAAAGCACGGCGAGAACGGGATGTTCCTCGCCAGGCATCTGGCGGAGAAGGGACTGGACGTGCACTACCCAGGCCTGCCGAACCACCCGGGCCACAAACTGATGACCGCTACCCGGAACGACGGCTACGGCTACGGAGGAATCCTGACCCTGGATGCAGGCACCAGTGAACGTTCCGGAAAGCTGATGACCATGATGCAGCAGCGCAAGGTCGGCTACCTGGCGGTCAGCCTCGGTTACTTCAAGACCCTGTTCTCCGCACCCGGCCACAGCACATCCTCGGAGATCCCCCCCGAAGAACAGAAGAAGATGGGCCTCACCGACGGCCTCATCCGGTTCTCTATCGGGCTGGACAACGAGTGCCACCGCACAGCGGAAACCATCGACGGCTGCCTCAAGGATGCCGGCCTGATCTGACACCGAACACGAACCGCTGGTAAAACCAGCCAAGTCCCAGGAGCGCCAATCCGAGACCGAACAGTGACAGGACCCTGTACAGATCCTGCAAATTGGCCGTGTCGTACATGAACACCTTGCCCACCGCCAGGGCCATGAACAAAGCCGATCCATACTTCAGAACCATTCCACCGCGGTAACGGGCCAGGATCAGGAGCCCTAAGGCAAACAGGATCCAGGCCACCGAATAGCTGTACAGTTCGGCGCCGGAAGCGGTTCCGCCTTTCAGGATCGAACCCTGGAACAACTGGCGGATCTGAAGACTCAGCAGCGTGAAACCGAGGAGTACCGCCGTCGCCGAAGCGAACCGTGCCAGCTCTGTGCAGCCATCTACCCGGTAGCGACCGGCGAGAACTATCGCCAGCGCCAGAGGTATGCCGAAGACCGGGAGCAGCAGGTTGAATAGCGGTGTGTCGCCAACGGCGTACCGGTCCCATAGCGGGTTCAATACACCTGCCATGTACAGGATCGCCAGAGCACAGGAGCCTCCGGCCAGAACCATCCCACTTACCTCGAACTGGCGCCGTCCGGTACGCTGGTGAATGAGGCGCAACACGAGAGCACCGGCCATCCAGACGGTAACGTAAGTCGACATCTCGGCCACCGAAACGGTCTGCGCACGGAGATTGTCCGGGTGGAACAGGTGCCGCACTTCAAGGAGGGTGAATACCCACCCCAACAGGCAGGCGCCCGACTCCAGCAGGTCTGCGATTTTTTCCTGACCGTCACGACGGAAAAAACGGGCGGCGCAGACGAACGCCAGCACCGGCAGACCGTAGCCGTACAACAGCCAGTTGAACATCAGGTTCTCGCTCAGGGGGTAGTACAACAATGCCGGGTTCAGGAGCAGCCGCAGCGCCACGGCGCCGGCAAGGGCCAGGCCGCCCCTTTCCAGGAAAGGTATCCGGAACCTGCCTGCCAACCAGACCAGCACCGGAATTTCCAGGGCCAGCGCCGAGGTCAGGAACGCCCTTTCCAGATCCAGGCCGACCGCCAGCGTCACCAGGGCGGAAGCGGACACAGCGAAGGCAGCGAGACAATAGCCGGCGTCTTCCAGCCGATCCCGGCCCCGGTGGACCAGGACGGCAAAGGCGGTGGGCAGCAGGGCGGCAGTAAGACAGACCGGCCACCACGCCATATCCGGAAAGACCCGATCGAGGCCCGGAACCAGCGCCACAACGATTCCCAGGGTTGAGCCTGCGGACAGGGCCGCCCAGAACCAGGACGGTTTTGAGTCCCTCATGGCGGCGAATCCGGACAGGGTGAAGAACAGGCCGCCGGTTACTCCCACAGCCACCAGTCGTCCAATCTCTTCTCGCCCGACGGACATACCCCAGGCCGACAGAAGCAGTGCAGTCATGACGGCAGCCAGCACAGCCAGGCCGCGATAGGCCGGGACCCTCCAGGACAGCACCACCGCACCCACGGCCAGGATGCCGAAGAACCCCCACTCCACCATGTCGAACCGGGTAGCGCCTACCAGGATTGTCAGAAGCAGCATGCTGCCGGCCGCCCCGGCCATGCCTACCCAGGCGGGGGCGTGCTTCAGGCCCTTGTCCCGCGCCGACCAGCCGGCGCGAACGAAGGAGGCCGCACTGGCCAGGAGGAACAGGCTTGCCGGGATCCGGTCCGGCGCCAGATCCGGAGACGTGGCGATCCACAGCCCGGCCCAGAACAGACTGAACAGCAGGGTGACCAGAGAAATCGGCCACCATTTCCTGCGCTGCCCCACCACCAGCAGGCCGACCTGCAGGAGGAAAAGGTACATGAACAGCAACCCGGGCTGCCGCGTCTCGGCGCCGATCCACATCGGCGTCATGAAGCCGCCGATCATGCCGATCACTACCACGATCCGGCCATGGCGGACAGACATCGTTACCGCAACCGCCGTATTCAGACGCCATCAGAACGAACCCGGTGGCCGGGGGGAGGAGGTCGTACAGGTTGACGGCGGCGAGGAGCGCTGCGTAGACCACCGCCACGCCGGCCGCCACCAGACCATGACCGACCATGCGGGCCTTGCGGAAAAACCGGTCCCCCACCACCATCATGCCGACGCCAAAGGCCAGACCTGTAACTATCCGGGCCGCCGGTCCCATCCATCCGCGGTCGAACGAATATTTCACAAGGAAGGCGCCGGACAACGCCATAGCCAGGGCGCCCAGCCAGACCGGCAGCTTTGCCATGACCTCTTCCCGACTCAATACCGGCTTTCGGGCCGGGACGGCCTGTTCAAGCGGTTGTTGTGGCGGCGGCTCGGGTGGCCTGTGGGACGGCGGGACCGGAAGTGGTGTTTCATTCTCTTCCGGCAACGGTAGAGGCAGTCCAGTTCCGGTTCCGGCTTCTGGACAGGTTTCGGGACGAACGGCCTGCTTTTAGGGCCGGCAGTCTGGATCTCCAGTTGGAGCAACCTTTGTTCCATGCGCTCGGCCCGTTTTCTGTTTTCGATGGACAGAATCAGGGCGACCAAAGGAATGACCAGGATCAGAGCAAGCAGCATCAGAATCAAGAATTCCATGACATCTCTCCCTGTACCGGACGTTGCAAACTTCCTGCCAGGAAAAACGACGAAACGGTGTGCCGTTCAGATCCCTCTCGTGCATCGGATTGCACGCTGCCGACGGAATGTGCGAACCGTGTTGCGCGGTGGCTCCCGGAACAAGCGCAAATTCTACCGGCACGGTTCCTGCAACTACCAAGGATGTCTTCGAACATGCAGAAAGCATAGGATAATCGATTATAAAGGAGGTCACTATGAAGTCAGTCATCACCACTCTCATCGTCATCCTGGTTCTGGGCTCAGGCGGGATCTTCGCCGGTGAACCGGAACGGATCGGCGTGTACGACTCCCGTGCCATCGCCATCGCCTGGGCCGGGACCGAGCCGTTCATCAACGAAATCAAGGACCTGAAGGCCCGGCACCAGGAGGCGAAGGAGGCCGGTGATACCGAACTGGCCGAAAAGCTGGAAACGGAAGGGGTCGCCATGCAGGAGCGGATGCACTTCCAGGGGTTCAGCACAGCTCCGGTGGATAACATCCTGGCCCACTTCCAGGAATCGATCGCAATCGCAATGGAGAAAGCTGGCGTGACGGTGATCGTCTCCAAATGGGACGAAGAAGGGCTGGCACGGCACCCGGACGCCGAACAGGTCGACGTCACCATGGAACTGGTCGAGGTGATGGGAACAAACGAGAGGCAGCTCAACTCTATCTCGCAGATCGGCGACCAGCCTCCGGTCCCAATGGAGGAACTGAAGAAGATGCTGGCAGAGGGGCATGAATAGCGACCCAGGCAATTATTACAATTCAATAATTCGATCGTTCCGGCGGTTCCCTTTGCGCGTGGAGCCGCCGGTTCCTATAACCGTTTGACTTCACAGGGCGTTAGCTGTAGTTTTGTCGCTCACTCAGGACCCGAAGAGGGGTAGGAGATCCACCGTTGAGCGATATTAACATTCCGGCTACGCCTGCGCCCCAGGGCAAACAGATCCTCGGCCACCCGGCCGGCCTGTTCATCCTGTTCGGCGCCGAGATGTGGGAGCGGTTCTGCTTCTACGGCATGCGCACCCTGTTGGTGCTGTACATGGTTCAGGGTTTCCTGACCTATGGCGACGAGAAGGCGTACGGCGTGTACGGCTCGTACAACTCCCTGGTCTACCTGACCCCGATCCTGGGCGGCCTCCTGGCGGACAAACTGCTCGGGTACCGCAAGGCGATCATGCTGGGCGCCGTCTTCATGGCGGTGGGCGAATTCAGCCTTCTGGTGCAGCAACCGATGTTCTTCTATGCCGGCATGGCGATGCTCATCGTAGGGAACGGGTTCTTCAAACCGAACATCTCCACCATCGTCGGCAAGCTGTACCCTGACGGCGACCCCCGACGGGACGGCGGATTCACCATTTTTTATATGGGGATCAACATCGGCGCCTTCCTTTCCACCACCATCTGCGGTTTTGTGGGTGAGAGATACGGCTGGCACTACGGCTTCGGCCTGGCCGGCATCGGGATGCTGCTGGGGCTGATCATCTTCAGTTCAGGCGGAAACCTGCTTATGGGCCAGGGCCACCCCAAGGATCCTGCCAAGGCCAGAAAGTACTTCCCGCTGGTTATCCTGGGCAGCCTGGCGGCGATCCCGATCATCACCCTTCTTCTCCAGAATCACCATGCGGTGGAGTGGCTGTTGATCCTCGCCGCCGTATCCGTTTTCGGATACCTCATGTTCGCCGCGTTCCGGGAGGATGTGGTCCAGCGTCACAAGATGTTCGTGATCATGGTGCTGGCTTTCTTCCACATGGTCTTCTGGGCGTTCTTTGAGCAGGCCGGCAGTTCCCTGACCCTGTTCACCGAACGCAACGTGGACCGGGTCAACTTCGGATGGGAATTCCCCACAACCTGGGGTCAGTCGTTCAACCCGATTTTCATCGTCATTTTCGCCCCGATCTTCGCAGCCCTGTGGGTGTTCCTGTCCAAGCGGAAGATGAATCCCTCCATCCCCAACAAGTTCACATTGGGCCTGTTGCAGGTCGGACTCGGATTCGCCGTTCTGGTTGTAGCGGCCAAGTTCCTCTCCGCCGCCGGCCTGGTTCCGCTCTGGACGCTGGTGTTCTGTTACATGCTGCATACAACCGGTGAGCTTTGCCTCTCTCCGGTCGGCCTCTCCATGGTGACCAAGTTGGCACCTGCGCGGATGACCGGACTGGTCATGGGAGCCTGGTTCCTGTCCATTGCAGGAGCGCACTCCGTGGCGGCCGCCATTGCACGTTTGACAGGAGACGCAGGAGGCGACGGTGAAAGCGCCGATACCATCGTCGGCCTGGGAATCTACTCCGGGGTGTTCACCCAGATCTTCATCGGGGCCATGATCGCCGCCGTGGTCCTCTTCGCCCTTTCGCCAATTCTCAAAAAGTGGCTCCACGGCGTCGAATAATAAATAGGGACATTCTGCTTTTTATTATAAAAATGGATTGCAACTAAAAAGGACCCGGTTCGCCGGGTCCTTTTTTGTTACCCGCGATGCAGCCGACACCGGGTCATTGGGAGAATTATTTAAATATAAAGTGGAATGTCCCCAATTAATTACGGGTGACCCAGCGGTTGTAACCGGCCAGGAGGAAGGCGGAGATCAGCGCCAGGCCGGCGAACAGGACCCACATCATGTCCGGGTTGTCGATCCCTTTCGGGCCGAAGTACCCGTAGCTGACGCCGGAGAGCAGGCCGCCGAACAGGTTGCCCAAAGCCACGCACCAATAGAAGTAACCCATGTACATCCCGACCTTGTCCGGCGGAGCGATCCGGCCTGCATATTCCTTGGACTTCGGCGAGGCAAGCATTTCACCCACCGAGAACACCAGGATGCCGGTGACTATCACCCAGCCGCCGGTGCCGAGCATGTACACGAGGAAACTGAACACGGTGATGCCGACGCCGGAAACGATGGTGGTGAACGGCTTCAGTTTTCTCGACAGGAACGAGATCACTACCTGGAACAGAATGATGCCCAAAGCGTTCAGGTTGATCAGGTGCTCCGGCTTGACCTGGCCGTTCTCCAGCACCGCCCTGCCCCACTCCGAGGTATCGAATCCCATCCCACCGAACAGGCCGGTGATCCAGTTGGCGGTTCCTCCCAGGGACCGGATCAGGTCGGAGGTGTTGCCATAGTCCCGAATGTACTCCGGCAAAGTCATGAAGATCTGGTTGAAACTGGTCCAGAACCCGGACATCAGCAGCAGGAAGATCAGATAGCGTGTCTCCCCCACCTTCATCGGCTGCAGGAGGTTCATCGGCGACTTGCCGGTACCGATCTTCATGCCCCACAGCACCACGTCGAGTAGGAGGTTGCCTCCCAGCCAGATCGCAGCTGCCAGCGCGGCGTAAGTGATCTCCCACCACTTCGATCCCATGACCAGGATCGCCAGCATTCCGAACACAAAAAGGAAGAACCGCAGGTTCCCCACCACCTGCACCATGCCGTCGAACACCTCGGCCAGGGACCGTTTCGCCTCCGCCGCCGCGTCCCGGGCCGGCTCCCGGTAGATAAAGAGGGCGATCAGACCCTGAATGATGATCCAGCCGCAGGAGGCGTAGAACACATAGGTCCAGCTCCAGCCCCGGACCACACCGGCGATGATCGGGCCGATGAACCCTCCAACGTTTACCATCATGTAGAAAATGCCGAACCCCATGGATCCGGTCTCTTCGTTGGTGGACTTGGCCACCGTGCTGATTACCACCGGCTTGAACATGCCGTGGCCCACAGCCACCAGGACGTACGCCAGGAAGAACCCCCAGAACGTCTTCGGGATGCTCAACAACAGGTACGCAGGCGCCATCACCAGGGACGAGGCGATGAACATCGCCCGGTAGCCGAACCGGTCGGCAAGAGCACCGAAGAACGCCGGGAACAGGTACAGGAAGAAGGTGGCCAGCCCCTGGATGACCCCACGTTCCTCCGACGAAAATCCCAGGCCGCCGTCGCCGATCGCCCCGGTGAGGTACAGACTGGAAACGGCGTAGAAGCCGTACCAGCCCATGCGCTCGAAGATCTCCATGGCGTTGGCGGACCAGAACGCCCCCGGAAACATGCGAAAGATAGAGGTTTTGGTAGTATTGGCCGGTTCCATGGAAGTTCCTTTCCTGTCAGGTTTCTACGGGGAGGCGCAAGGATATCAGAGAACAGGGAGAAGGCATGTCGTACATCGATCGTGTGAATTGGGGAGAGGGTGAACCCCGGGTCCAGAAGGTTTTCGAATTGTTCTACAAAGACCGGGGAAACGTTCCGAACCTGTTCCGGGTCATGGGGCGGAAACCGAAACTGCTGAACTCGTTCAATGCCCACTTCGCGGCGGTCATGGCGGACGATACGGTATCCGCAAGGCTCAAGGAGATCATCGTGGTGCGGGTTTCAACCCTGAACCACTGCGGGTACTGACTGGCCTCCCATACCGTTCTGGCAGAACGGCACGGAGCTACCAAGGAAATTATCGAGGGTCTGGACGACCTGGACAACTGTCCCCTCACGGAAGGTGAGAAGGAGGCGGTCCGGTTCGCCGAGAACATGACCCGGGACCATGCCGCCATGGGCGAAGACGACATCAACCGCATGCGGCAGCATTTCAACGACGACCAGATCGTGGAGATCACCTCGGTGGTCGGCCTGTTCAACTACCTCAACCGGTTCGCCGTCACCGTCGGTCTGTTGCCTACCCGTCCCGGCGAGGGCGGGCCGGACGACAACCCGACCTGAATCGCAGGAAAGTGCAGGAGGACACGGTTCGGGTGGTGGAGAACGACCTGCTACCGGCTTTTCTCCGCTCTGGTTACCGCATCGTAGATCCCGAGGGTCCAGAGCACGGCGGGCACGGTCCAGCGGAACGCCGGCGAAGCAGCGATGGCCAGCCAGCCCGGGAGTACCAGCTTCTGAGTCGAAAGGAGGGCGGTGATCCAGGGTGAGGCCAGCACCCAGGACGCTGCCGCCAGCCATATGCCGGAAAGCAGAATCACAGCCCTGACCCGGTCGCCGTTGAGCAGCTGACCCAGCCCCGGAATGATGCCGGAAGCAACGCCGGCCACCGCAGGATGGATCCGGACCTCGCCGTCCTCTCTTGCGGCCGGCTGTGCGCCGCGGTACACGCCGGCGACATGGAGACAGCACAGAGCGATGGCCAGAAAACCGAGGGTCCAAACAGCGGCGGCCGCCGGGATACCGAGAATCTCCAGGGTCGGAGCCAGCCGGTCCATGGTCCCGTGGATCGCCCAGCCCAGGCTCACGGTAAAGCCTGTCAGCGTGATGAGGCAGAGCGCCTTGGCAAACTCGCCTCGAAGCAGGTGCGAAGCCCCGGGGAGAATCAGGGACGGGACCGCCGTCCAGTCCGGATCGGCGTGCATCTTCGGCGGATCACCGAAATCGATCCGCCGGGGCGGAGCCGCCGTCTTCACCACCCGCCGCTCCGGCGGGGAATCCACCTCCGGCTTGATGCTGCCGGGAAGGTCGAGATTATCCACATTGCCCAGGTCATAAATGTTGGTATCTCCGTCCATTGGCGTCACCTCCACACACCAGGGGATTGCAAGGGCGAGGCCAATAAGGACGGGTGCACATCAACCACTTTCCGGGCTATCAATTACGGTTTTGTTCCCTTCCATTCGTTTCGGACATAAAAAAAGGGCGTCTCTTGCGAGACGCCCTTAGCGTTACTTCTTGTGGTCGATTCGCAGTCGACTAGAAGTTGCGGTAGCCGCCGCCGCCACCCCGTCCGCCGCCGCCGCCACCGCCACCGGTGCGCTCACGGGCTTCGTTGACGGTCAGGGCGCGACCGCCCATGTCAAAGCCGTTCAGGTCGCGAATCGCTCCGTCGGCTTCCTCGCTGCTGCCCATCTCCACGAAGCCGAAGCCCCGGGGACGGCCGGTGTCCCGGTCGGTGATCAACCTGACGTCGGTTACGGTGCGGCCGTTCTGGGAGAACAGCTCCCGCACTTCCTGTTCGTCAGCTGTGAAGGGGAGGTTACCAACATACAGTCTCTGTCCCATATCTCTCAGACTCCTGTCGCTCCCTCTCGGGGAGCGCTATACCAGATCCTGGCGTCTCGACCCGATCCGACGGGCCGAATAAAACCTGTGCCGTGGCACGTCAAACTATCGTTTCTGTACGAGAGATTGTGGCCAGGACCTAGCGGTAAAATACGGGAACGGCCACCTTTTGTCAAACCGGAGGCGAATAAAACTTTCGTTCAGCGCTATTTCTTGGTTTTGCCTGGAATCAAAGGCAATTTTCAAATGCCCGGAGAGATTGCCTGATGGAGAGACCGTACTTGGTGATCGCTTCCATGTAGTTGGGGGGCGTGTCCTGCCAAGCGGCATCGCCCATGGCCAGAGAAGCCTCGGCCTTGCAAAGATCCCTCTCACCGGACTCGGAGCAGGTTCCGCAAACGGTACTCGCTTCAAAGATGTAGTGCATCGCCACTTTCCGGCCTGCTTCCAGAAGGGAGTCGATCAGGTTGGCTACCTGGACGGCAACCTCATGGTCTACCAGATCGAGCGTTCCGATCAGACTCTCGATGGAATATTTAACGTGGCCTTTTACCGCTTCGACATGAACTTCTGAATCCGGGTTCAGCAATAAGGTCAGTGCGCTCAGGGCCTGGTAAAGGGCATCATCCACTTCGTCTGCAGCATCGACTGAAACCTGGTCCCGCAAGTGATCGAAGTCTCCATCGACTTCGGTAAGGTACTGCATCAAAGTGATCGCCTGTTCCAGCAGCGTCCCGGACTCTAGGGATTCCTCATAAGTAATGGTCGGCATGGCGGTTAAGGCGATCCCCTCCACCACGATCTGCACAGATCCGGAGCCGGAAAACGACGAGACCACACGGACCACATACGCGCCGTTGCCCATGTCTTCCACCGCTCCGATCACCCGGCCGGGCCACAGGGAAGCGGCATAGATCTCGATGCTCAGCCCGGTTCCCAGCACCACGCCCTGGGCATCCCGGGGAATGATGGTGACCAGCGCCTGGGACACGCCGTCCGATGCGATGGTGGAAGGAAAGACCGTTACGGTAGAAAGTCCGGAATCCACCGGCGCCGAATACAGGTTCTCATCATCAAAGGAAATGCGGATGGTATCCAGCACCAGGTTCTTTTCGATGCTAATGGAGACCGGTTGGCCGGCTGCATCGGTGACCAGGTGGTAATGGTCCAGGCCATCGGACAGGATCCCGGGGGCGTCGTCATACGGGCTGGAGTGGATTACCGCCTGGGGGGATTGGTTCAGAACATTCACCGGTTCATAGCCGCAGTATACCGAGTAAGGTCCACCGGCCAGGCTGATGGAGGTGATCATCATCGCGACAATCACACCATATGTATATTTGCTGAGTTTTCATATTCATATTTCCTATTTTAAATATACATGATTTCTCAATCCCGTCAAGAGTTTGCAAAGCAACTATTTAGTTAAAAAACTTTTAATATATGACTTTTTTTAATCATACTCCGAGATATTATTATATTTCCATAAATTATAATAACTAAACTATGGTTCGTTTCGGCTCCCGAGCAGTAATATTCATCGGAAGCTACCAAGAGCGCGAACCTCTCCCCTAGAATGCTCCTGGACAAATCAGGAGCAACCCATGGGCATCGAGTTCTACCTGGCCGCCGTCGTCATCCTGCTCGCCTTCGCCGTGTTCGATCTCATGGTCGGTGTGAGCAACGATGCCGTCAACTTCCTGAATTCTTCCATCGGATCCAGGGTGGCGCCGCGCCATATCATCCTGATCATAGCCAGTCTCGGCATCCTCACCGGTGTCCTGTTCTCCGGCGGCATGATGGAAGTGGCCCGGAAAAGTATCTTTCACCCCGAACTGTTCACCATGCCGGAGCTGATCACCATCTTCCTGGGAGTCATGCTCACCGACATCATCCTGCTGGACTTCTTCAACACTTTCGGCCTGCCGACCTCCACCACAGTCTCCATCGTGTTCGAGCTACTGGGCGCGGCGGTGGCGGTCTCTCTGCTGAAAATCTCCCAGGCCGGCGAGTCGTTCGGTGAACTGGTCGAATACATCAACACCAGCAAGGCGCTGGCCATCATCCTGGGGATCCTGCTTTCAGTGGCAGTGGCGTTCCTGGCCGGCGCCGTGGTTCAATTCCTGACCCGTCTTGTGTTCACGTTCAACTACGCACGGAAGATGAGGCGTTACGGCGCCCTGTGGGGCGGGATCGCCATGGCTTCCATCACCTTTTTCATCCTGGTGAAAGGGGCAAAAAGCGCATCGTTCATCCCCGCCGACGGCGCCGCCTGGATCAAGGACAACGCCTGGATGGTCATGGGCGGGATCTTCGTCGTTTCGGCGGTGATCTTCCATCTGCTCCAGCTTCGGGGCATCAATATCCTGAAACCGATCATCCTGATCGGCACCTTCGCCCTGGCCCTCGCTTTCGCCGCCAACGACCTGGTGAACTTCATCGGAGTCCCGTTGGCCGGGTTGCACGCCTACCAGGCGGCCCAGGCCACTGCCGAACCGCTGACCGTCACCATGGCAGCCCTGGCAGGAAAGGTGCCGTCCGGCTCCTGGCTGCTGCTTCTGGCGGGCGGGGTCATGGTCGGCACACTGTGGATTTCCAAAAAAGCGCGCACCGTAACGGAAACCGAAGTCAGCCTCGGGCGCCAGGAAGAAGGCGAGGAGCGGTTCGGTTCCACGGCGCTTTCACGAATGATCGTGCGGATGGTGATCGGCCTGGGAAAAGGGATCCAGCATCTCATGCCGCGAGGGATGAATCGGGTCATCACAAGGCGCATGGACACTACACGGTACGAGGCCGACACCGATGAGTCCAACCGTCCTTCCTTCGACTTGCTGCGGGCCTCGGTCAACCTGATGGTGGCCAGCGCCGTCGTTTCCTACGCCACCTCGTACAAACTGCCTCTTTCGACGACCTATGTAACGTTCATGGTCGCCATGGGCACCTCGTTCTCCGACATGGCCTGGGGGAGGGAAAGCGCTGTTTATCGCGTCACCGGTGTGATGACGGTTATCAGCGGCTGGTTCATGACCGCCCTTATGGCGTTCACCGCAGCCGCCACTTTCGCCACCCTCATTTATCTCGGCGGTGCGTACGGCCTGGCCGCCCTCCTGGCCCTGACAGGGCTCATCCTCTGGCGCACCCATCGCAAGCACGGCGAACGGGCCCGAGAGAAGGAGGAGCACAAGGGGATCTACAATCTGAAGCATGTCCAGGATACGGGCAAGACCGTCGCCACTACCTTCGAGCAGGTCAGCATTCTCCTCCGGGAGGTCCGAAACTCGCTGGACCTGTCTCTCGAAGCACTGTTTACCGGCAACATCTACGGCCTGCAGAAGGAACGGGACCGCATCAAGAAGATCCAGCGCTGGACCAACATCCTGTGCGCCAACATCTTCAAGGCGATGCGCCTGTTGCAAAAGTCCGACGTGCATCGCTCGTTGCAATACGCCCAGACAACACGCCGGCTGCAGAAACTGTCGGACGGCCAGCGGGACGTGGTCAACCGCAGCCTGGAGCACATCCGCAACCACCACAAGGGGCTGCTGCAGGAGCAGATCGAGGAACTGGAACAGGTTCGCGTCATCCTCAGCCGATCGCTGCAGGAGACGGAGAATATGCTGGGCCGCGGCGCACCGGGCAACATCTCGGCCGCGAAAGTCCGGTACAACGACCTGCGGTCTCTGGCCAGGAAACTGAACGAGGGTCAGACGGCGAGAATCCAGGACGACAGTTCCAAAACCCGGCTCAGCATCCTGTATTACGCCATAATCGGCAACGCCATGATGATCTCCAAGCAGAACCTGCGACTCCTGGAAATCTTCAACGAGACCTTCGCCGAAATCACCGGGGACGGAAATTTCGACCTGGACTAGTCCGGCCCGTACTCAGCGATCACCCGCCTGCCGACTGGTGGACCCGGGAATGTGTCCGTGAGTCGATTCATGCACCCCCTCTTTCCCGGCAGGTCCGTGTCCCGGACCGGACTCCTCACCCAGGAATTCCAGGTCGCCCTCGGCGATCATCTTGCACAGCGGCGGATGGTCTGCGGCCTGGAAGCTGATCTGTCCGGTCTTGCCGGGGCCCAGGTGCAGCGTCTTGCCACGGGGCAGCGGAACGGCCAGCGGCTGGGTGGAATTATTGCGGATGGTTTTCATCGCTCGTCCTCCTTCGAGGGGAATATTTGCGCCACTGACACTAGTGTACCCGGGTTTGCAGCACCGGACGACCCAGCCGGCTCCGCAAAAGCCCCAGCAGGACGTTCAGCGGGTTCTGCCGGGAGACCATCGGCAACACCGGCCTGCTGCGCACGCCCAACCGCTTGTTGTCCTCCAGGAGGCCGCGGTGGTCCGGCTGGATCTTGAGCCCCTCGGTGAACGCCCGGTGCGCCTCGCCGCGACGGTTGCGCGCCAGGGCGACCCGGCCCAGGTTCCACCAGCAGTCCGGCCGGTAGCGGTCCAGCCGGACCGCCAGCCGGCACTGGTGCATCGCCTGGCGGATATCCATCCGGGTCAGGCAGAGACAAAGTCCGTAATAGGAATGGTACCGGGCGCTGGCGGTCTCCGTCTCCGGCAGCTCACAGTTCTCCAGCTCAATCGCCTCCCTGAATCCGGTGGTCGCTTCCCTGATCTTGCCCGCAGCCAACAATTGCCTGCTATCGCGGTATCTTTCTTCTGCCGTTTGATAGATCAACGGTTCCCTCCTCCTGGTGTTACCGATGATCCTGGTTCGCAAAAAACAGGCCAGCGAAAACCGTAATAACCCCGGGGCGGACACGGGGGACGATCAAAAAACGGATCATCGCGATTACGATTTCAGGACGGGTGATCGGCGATGCCCTGGATCCCCTGCTTGATGCTGTCCATCTCTTCCCGGGAGATTTTCCGGGCCGGTACGCCGCCCCAGGTTTCACCGTCCCCTACCCGGCTGCCGGGTAGCAGTACGCTCTCCGGAAGGATCACGGCATCATTGCCGATTACCACGTCCCCCATGACGCAGCAGGCCAGACCGAGGGTCGCCCGGTCCCCCACCTTCACAGGCGCGATTACCAGGTTTCCGCCGCCGCCGTAGTGGGCGAAGATCCTTACGCTCCCCCCCAGTGCGGCATCGTCCCCGATGGTGATCAGCCCGGGATCACTGATGTACTCGGTGTTGATGAAGGCGTGGCGGCCGATTTTCATGCCCATCGCCTTCAGAAACCAGATGCCGAACGGCGTCAGGGTCACGAACGGCAGAAAAGTATACCGCACGAGATAAAACAGGCCGTTATGGATGAACCACGGCACCGCCATCAGGGTGTAGTAACCGCCTTTAAACGGCCTCACCCGGGTCGGCAGAATCAGGTTGTACAGCGGCACCACCACCAGCAGCGACAGGCCGAAGACGAAAAAGCAGATGGCCAGGAGGGAGCCGGCACCGAACCAGTGCAACACACCGGGCCACTCTCCGACGATGGGCGCCAGCCGGCTCCAGACCCATAGAGCCGGTCCGATCGCCATCCCCAGGGCAGTGGAGATAAGCAGGTACATCACCAGGACCGCCACACCGTAGGCCACACGACTGAACCGGCGCAGGATGCGGTCCAGGCGGTTGACCGGCGGCGGGTTCTTGGACTGGTCTTCTGCGTACGGTCTCATAGCGATATGCGCACCAGCGCCGCACCACCGATCCGCCCCTGTACAATCATTATGAGATTGTACTCCAACCGACAACTTTCGTGGTCTGAAACGTCTAGACCCGCGCCAGGCTGATCACCTTCGGGTTCACCAACCGCTCGTAGTCCTCGTACGCCATCTTGATCAACACCGTGTGGGCGCACGCGTTGAAGGCGATCTCCTCGTCCTCGGTCAACTCTTCGGAAACGTAGACATCCATCCCGTGCAAGTGCCCGAACGGCGGCATCGCCCCGACATCACACTCCGGGAGCAGCTTGACGAACTCTTCTTCTTTCGCCAGTTGCACGTTGTCGGCTCCGGCTGCCGCCTTCAGCAGGTCGAAATCGACCCGGCAGGATGCGGGCAGAACCGCCATGGACATCTTGCCGTCGATCTTCACCATGACCGTCTTGGCCAGTTCCCTGCCGGGGATATGGGCCGACGCTGCCGTCTCCTGAGCGGTGTAGGCCCGTGAATGGCAGATGGTGACGTACCTGACCTTCTCCTTGTCCAGATATTGTTTCAATTGTGCTATCGGCATAATGCGTCCTCCTTTCCAACCCGTGCGCCCGGGCGGGCGCGAACCCTTGCCATCAGTTTAATCGGTAAAGCCGGAGGCTGTCATCCATGCACTTTTCCCCGGAAAGGGGGTCAATTAACAAAATCGGCCGGTTTCCAGGCGGGTTATACTCGGAATCAGAGGAGAAATACGATGCAACATTTCCGCCGTGCTGTGGTCATTAGTGTTCTGTTTTTCTTGTCGCTGGGCGGTCCGGCTCTCGCCGGAGACACGCTGCTTGAGTTCGAATTCAACAACGAACTGGGCTGGTACTACCAGAATGATGTCGGCATGTTGCTGGTGTACGCCGACGGGCAACTCCAGTTGGCGGACCTTCTGGCCGATGAGAATGTGAAGCTGCCCGCTCTGAAAGTTCCTGACCTTTCCGCTCCCGGCTCGGTGGTGCCGGTCGCGCGCACCGGGCTTGTGCTGATCCCCCGGGCAACGAAGCCGGACGGAGTCGAATACTCCTGCGCCATAGATACGCTGGGCAGCAAGATCGCTTGGGAAAGTGCGCCACTGCCTTCTCCCGAAGTTGTGTTCTCCTATCCGGACGCCGGCCTTGCGGTGATCCGTTCTTTCGATGGCGACGGAACGGTTTACGCACTGAACCTGTCCACCGGCGAAACGGTCTGGGAACACAAGAAACGGGCGACGATCATATGGGCCAGGGGAAACCATATCCGGTTCCTGTCCGGTTCCGATCTGGTGACTTTGGACACCGTTACCGGCGAGACGGTCCGCACCGACACGCTGAGCATCCCGAAAGAAAACCGGTTGTACGCCCTCAAGAACGAAGACGTCATCATTTTCTGGAAGAACAAGTTCCTGGAAGGGTTTTCCCTGCCGCCGGCGCCGCCGACGCCTGCCGCCCCGGCCCGATCGCTGTGGAAATTCCAGGCCGCAGGCCCGATGGTGAATCTGTGCATCAAGGGGGGCGGGTGCGACATCCGCCGGGTCAATGACGATCTCCTGATGGTCAGTTCGGCCCGGCATCGTGAACTTGTGCGGATCAGCACCGGGGAACGGCTTCTCCACGTCAAGTACGGCATGTTCCCTGCGCCGGTAGTGCTTTCTCCTTCAGGGCGCCTGGCCGCCGTGGCCGCCCGTAACCAGCTGGAGATCTATGACGCCACTTCGGAAGCCCAGCTTCATGCGATCCGTTACCCCAAGGGGGACGAAGGCATGAAAACCTTGAAGTACCTGCGCTGGATTGACGAGGACACGGTCATGACGGTCTACCCGGACAAAAAGGGGAACCCGAAAAAGATGACCGGGTTCTCCGCAACGGCAGGCAAGCAGCTGTGGAGCTTCGTTCTGCCGGAAGTCGCCAACTACGCCCTCACCGCCGAGCAGCGGGCGAAACTGATCGGCCGGATCACCCTGTCCCTGGTGGCCACGGCGGTGTCGGTGTCCAACCCGATGTCAGTAGGCGGAATGAACTACGCAGCCATAGTAGTGCCGAACCTGAACGTCACCGAAACGCTGGACGCAGGAGCATCCATCGGCCGTGGAGCATCGGGCGATGAGACCGGACAGCAAGAGATATTCAAGACCGCCATGGAGCGGGCGGACAAGGTGAAACAACTCACGGAGTCCCGCTCGGACCGGACGCATTTCGTCACAGGCGCCAAGGGGAAATACGAGATACTGGAGATCAATCTCAAAACCGGAGACCGAAGCAAGGCTGCGTTGCACCAGGCCGACAAGGTACACAGCATCTCGCCGTTGACACCACTGGGGATCGCCCTGACAGTGCAGGACAACAACCGCAAGCTGCAGGTGGTCGCGCTGGACTAGGTCAGCGCAGCACCCAGTACTGCACCTCCTGGGCCTTCAGGAATTTCTCGGCTCCCGCACCCTGCAGGATCGCAAAGGTGGATAGCATTCCGGCGTCGAGGCAGGTTCCGGCGGCCACCGAAACCGACCGGGGCACGTCGGGCACCGGCCTTCCGGTTCTGGGGTCGAGGATGTGCCCGTAGCGGATCCCGTCCTTCAGCAGGAACCGGTTGGCGTCTCCGCTGGTGGCGATGGCGCCTGCCCGGAGTTGAATGGTCTTGCTCGCCCCGGGAACCGCAAGGATCGGATCATCGATGCCCACGCTCCATGGCTCGAGATCCCGGCGGGGCCGGGTGACGGTTAAATCACCGCCCAGGTTCACCAGGCAGCTTCCTGCCGTCGCCTCGGCAGCCAGGCGCGCCGCCCGGTCGGCGGCGTATTCCTTCCCGATACCACCCAGATCGATCTGCATGCCCGGTTCCAGACGAATCGCGGACCCGTCCCATCCGACTTTGTCCCACCCGACGAAGCGCAGGGTCTCCAGGATCGCTTGATCGGAGGGCAGCCGGCTGCCGCCGTCGAACTTCCAGATCTTGCGGAGAACGCCGGAGCTGATGTCGAAACTGCCGTCGCTCAAGTAGTACAGCCGGGAGGCATAGTCGAGCAGGCCGGCGGTTTCCGGATCGACTTCCACCGGCACGCCTGCGCTATGGTTGATGGAGTGCACCAGGTTGTCCGTGCGGTAGCGGCTGAATTTCTTCTCGATGCGCAGCACTTCGGAGGAGACCGCCGTCAGAATCGACAGGGCCACCTCACGATCTTCGACTTCCATCAACACACGGCAGGGGCTGGCCATGGCATGGAACTGCCCGACCCATTGGCTGCCGTCGTGAGAAAGCATTCAGAACCGGTATCCTAACTGCACGATGAGAGCATCGACCGACGGGAACAGGTCGAATTCTTCCAGGGCACCGAAAGATGCCCCGGGAGGGCTTGTCCCGGACTGCTGGTAGTACTCGACCCGGGCCGAGTACTCCCGGCCTCCGCCGAGCGGACGTCCGACCTTCAGCCCCAGGGTCGTCCCGTCCAGGTCGCCCAGGCGGTAATCGGCCGAGGCGTGGTCTGGGAGCGGGCCTCCGTCCAGCAGATAGGGCCGGTAGAAATCGGCCGCCGTCTGGGTGTAGAACCGCAGGTGGGGCTGTATGTACCAGCCGGTACCGATCGGGCTGCGCCAGTGCAGATCCAGGGTATGGGACACAACGCCCCAGTCGTCGGTCATGTAGCGATACGAGCCGTCCACCACCTGCCGGCCGAACTTGTGCTTGAGTATGCCGAACAGGCTGTGCTTGGTCCTGTTGTCCGGACGGGACTCGTAGAGGTACAGGTTCAGTTCATCGGGGCCGGGCGCCGGATCGGCAGTGACCGGATCCAGTACGCTGAGTACCTTGTACGGATCATTGAGATACCCGGAAGAGGTGCTCATGGAATAATTGAACTGGCCGATGGTTCTCTTGCCTAATACCTGGGTCACCCCGAGAAACAGGTCGGCAACCGTCTTCGACTCGCTGCCTGTGCCCGAATAGTCATCGTCATCGTCGTCGTCGTCCGTCGGCGGCAGCATCATGGTGAACGGGAGCGGCGTACCGCCCTCCGGGTCGTTGGAGTCGGCGGCGAAGGCGACACCGAAGGTCAGCCGGGTATTGCGCTGGCCGAAGTCACGGTTGATCCTGGCGTTGATACCGGTATGCAGGTAATCGGATTCCTTCGAAACCGATCCACCCAGATCGACCTCGAACCGGGAGCCGAGAGGACGCAGCCAGTTGGCCGACACGGCGTAACGGGTGTCCTGGAACGTAGGGTCCAGCGGGGTCTCGCCCGGATTCACACGGTAGCTTTCGCCCCCGGAAGGGCTTGTAAACGTCTGTATGGAGTTGGAGGGAACGGCGCCGTTCGCCGAGGCGCCGGTCAAGGTGTCCAATGCAGCGCGAAGGGTCAGCACCGACCCGTTCGATGTTCGGATCGCGAGCATCTTTGCGCTGGCATCCTGAATGCGGTCCGACTCGCCGTAATACGCCACGCTGGTATCGAATTTCCAGTTGTCCACCTTCTCGGCGGCGATGGATGGCCCGGGGGCTGCACCCAGCAGAGCGCCGGTAGCCGCCACCAGCGAGGACATGATCTTCAGTTGCATCCACAACCTCCCCCGCCGAACCCCCGACCGCCGCTGGACGCTTCCCGGCTGAAATAGATGTGGTCATCCAACTCGAACTCCAGCGGATCGCAGAGCAACTGCATCTCAGGCGCTGCAAGCTCTCCCTTTTCCCAGGGACGCACGCCTGCTTTCCTTTCGGAAGCGGCCTGAAGCGTGATGGTGGCGACGTCACCTGTGTCGTCCAGAAGCGCCTGCACGCGCCGTTCATATTCCGCCGTCCGGTCGGTGTGGAACCCTTCGTGGCGGAACACCGGTTGCCCGCTGCGGTTGAACAACACAGAAAAAGGCATGGACGATACGCCGTATAGCTCCGCCAAAACCCCATCCGGATCGAACCGTTGCTCGACCCCCTCCAGCTTATGAACCTTCAGGAACGCCTCGGCCGCTTCACGGTCCTCGTCGAGGTTGACCGCCACGATTGCCAGCCCCCCATCACCGTACCGACGTCCCATCTCCTCCATCCAGGGGAAGGACTCCCGGCACGGGCCGCACCAGGAGGCCCAGAAATCCACCAGGACCACTTTGCCCTGGTAGCGGTCCAAGCTGAACCCGGCTACACCGGTTTCCGTGTCACCGGCAAAAGCGGCCATGGGAACCAATAAGATAAAGAAGGCGACAGAGGCAACTTCAAGGGCAGAACGGTTCGATTTCATGGCAGACAGGCTCCTTTCCAACGGAAAGCATATCATAACCGTAGGAATGGTACCCTTTTGTCGATCCAACCGCCCGGATCAACTACCCGCCCTGGATGATCTCCATCGCCTTTTCCAGGTCCTCGTCCCGCCCATCGCGAACACCCTCAATGGTAAGTTCCACCGGAACGGTCGGAAGGATCCCGATGAGGTGATGCTGCGAACCGTCGTGCTTCAGCACCTTCATGCCGGTCCATGCTGATAAGAATCCTCCGGGCAGATGAAGAACGTTTACATTGCCGTTGGCGCCTGCCGTCGGTCGGCCGACGATCTCGGCAAGTTCGTACCCCTCGATGATCCCCATAACGCTTTCGCCGTAGCTGATGGCGCGGACATCGGTCATGAAGACGATCTTGCCCTGAATGCGAGGCTCCTGAGGCGAAATGTGCCAACGCCCCGAGGTGTCCCATTCCAGGTTCTCGCGGTCCGGATAGAGCGCCAGCGGAACGTTCCAGATTGCGGAGAGCACCTGGTCATCGATCATGTGGGAGATCACAGCCTCGGCAAGAGTCATGGGGTACCCCCTCAGGTCGAAGATCACTCCGGTGGCGCTTGCCAGTTCGTCGATGACTTGATTGATCTCGGAGAGGGGAGACCGAGAGAGATCGACGTAGTAGATGCCATCGGAGATCTCGCTGATACTGTCCGGCCTGGGAATTGTCGGAACGTAGAGCAGGGTGCGTTGGAGAGTCACCTGGAATTCCTCACCGTCCCGCCGGACCGTCAAGACCGCCTCGGTATGGTTCATTCCGCGAACGAACAACCATACGCCAACATAACGCGTGCGCTGTGGGGATGCCGAAACATACTGCTCCGCCTCCTCCAGGATCTCCTCGGCAGGCGTCCCGTCCATTTCCACAACCACGTCACCGGGAAGAACTTCAGGAGTGATCGATCGGGTGACAACGACCTGATTCTCTATCCAGTCGACCCGGATCGGGAGTGTTGCATTGTTGCGGTCGGGATCGGGGCCGGTGAGATTTATGTGACCGTCCTTGAGCCCGGCGACCAGCTTCTCCAACACCCTGAAGAACTCGTGATCGCTTTGTGCTTCCAGCGCACCGGTCAAAGCGATGGTGAGTTCTTCGTCCCAATCAATGTCCAGCACATCGAAATATGTGTAAAAATGCTGAAACAGGTTCCACCCTACTGCAACCGCTGCGATCCTCGTCGCAGCAACGCTGGAGTCGGTATCGTCGTCACCCGGTCCACCACCATCGCTTGCACTCGCTTCGGTGGTCTCCACCGGCACCGCCAACGGCAGGATTACCTTCAGATCGCAACCGATCTCCTTGTCGATCACTTCTCCCAGTGCAAGCATCTCCTCAAACAGTCTATCCGGGCATGGAGTCGCTTCATTGGCAATCAGTGCGGAACCTTCGCCTTCGAAAGGTTCGTTTACATCAACTGCGAATCGGAATGTACCGTCTGGATGGTCCCAGCCGTTCAATGGGGGAAATACATCTTCGAAGCCGGGATTAACCAGTTCTACCGACTCCCAAATTCCGTCAGGGTTGCGAACTTCGCACTCGAAGGCGTCGAGCCATAAAGATCCAGCAAAATAGAAGGTGACCCCCAAGGTGATCTCGGCCGCATCTTCGTCCACGATCCCGACAATTTCGTACCGACGCCACTCAGGATCGATGATCTCGCGGCCCCGCATGCTTTCGTAGAAGCCGAGATCTCCATCTTCCAGATATGCATAGAATGAGCCACTGCCCCAGCCCAATGGGAATCCAACGCTGCGGGGAGTCTCCAGTCTGGCCGCGAAGCTGAGGCGAATTTCCTTCCCTCTCAGTTCCGAAGGATCGATTTTCTGAGTGAGGGACGTAATCTCACTGACATACGTCGCACCGTAGTAGTTGTCTCGGTTCGACCGTACGCTCATGTATGTCCCGTCATTGAGAACACCGACACCACTGTGTTGCCACGCCACAACGTCACCGCCGGAAGACGGAAGATCGAACAAGGGCAGCTCAGCATCGTCGTCGTCAGCGTCCACAATCTGGATAGTTGGAGCGACCGGCCTGAAGATCTCCAGCAAGACTTGGTCCAGGCTCTCATTCTTCTTCATTTCCAGGATTCTTGCAGCTCCGTCGATGGCCAGTTTCTCCCAATCGGCCTCGGCCGCCTCGTCGCTGGGATGGAAGAACCTGGCATAGCCGTACACCTTGGTGAAGGCGCGCAGCTGATCGACCTGTGAAACCTGTGGTCGATCGTCCTTGCTTGCCAGAGCCGTTCCCGCAAACAGCAGGCTCAGCACCAGGAGAACAAGAATATTCAAGGATGCGACTCGATGCGCGTGTTGTTTCAGGGGAGCTGGCATGGTGCTTCCTCCTTGGTGGTTGAGCCGACAGCTATATGTGTTGTTGAATATATGTACTTTGAATACGACTCACCGAAGGTGCAGTCCAAACCGTTTCTGCGGTTGAGGAGACCGCAAACCGGTCGACGCCGTACTGGAATTTTCTGAAGTCTGTCGGGCTGGTCAGGGACCAATTGCATCTCCTGCCTTCGGACCCAATATTTGCCCTTGCCGTTGTCATTTTACGGCGACAAGGAGGTCCCGGACCATGAAGAATCTCATCGTTTTTCTGGCCGTTGTCGCCGTTGCATGGTTCGGAATCCACATGGCAACCGCAACGAAGGGGCCCGACCTGACTATCAGTTCGGACGAGATCCTGCTGGCCACCGGTGATCTAGATATCCGCTTTTCAAAAGAGAAAAAGTTCGAAGGCACCTACATGGTGTTCGGTGGCGGCAGCATCGATCACAGGAACGCCATCTCCAACGTTGCACTGGCGGGATTGTCTCTGCGTCACGCCAAGCCGATTCAGAGCAAATACCCGGATTTTCATCGCTGCGCATCGCCGGGAGCGGCGCTGGCGAAAGACAAAGTCGTCAGCTTCGATATCGTCCCGGCGGACGGCGATACGCTTGAGATGCTGCAGTCGACCCTTGATGATTTCGACGACAGCATCAACAACGGCGGTGACCGGGTCTGCATCGCGCTTAGCGGCACCCGCCTCAAGCTGGTTTCGGCGGAAGTCCGTGAAGTCGGTGAAGACGTTACCGCAACGATTCAGATGACGAAGTTCTACTTTGTCGATTCCGCGAGCCGTGTAAATTGTCAGGAGGCGATGGCGAGTATCTAGCCCCAGGGATCGAACCTGGTCGTATACTTCCTTTTCATGGAAGCCGAAAACCTGGTGTACGGCTTTCAGGAGGCTCTATGCGACAGGTCGAATGCCGGATTTTGCGCCAACTCGGACAGTTCCTTTGCATCCTGGCGGGAGTATTGCTGACTGGTTCGGTCCTCGGGGCGCCGGCCTATTACCTGGTGTTCGAAATCGACGAGACCGGCTTCATCGAACCGGTTTTCGCAAAGCAAGTCGAGATCGCAACACCACTGGAGACCCTGAGCGAGGAGTCGCTCCACGCAGCCGGGACGGCAACTTCCCGGCAGAACTCTCCCGGCATGGCGTTCCGGCTTGCGACGGCGGACGGGCGAGTCGTCCATCGCGGCATCGCCGACGTTCCCCGATGGCTACGGGGCGAATTCCATGGAGAGCTCACGGCGACAGGGCTTCGTGAGATCGAGGGTCACGTCCTGCCTGCCGGCCGGCAGGCGTTCGTAGTCCGCACACCGGCGTGGAAAGGGACTAGCCTGCGAATCGAAAGCCGGACAACGTCCACGTTCGATCTGGATGTTCTGATGGAGATGTCGTCGGACCTTCCCTTGGCGTACCTGGCCCCGGTGGAGAACGTCGTCATGAGAACGGCGCTTTCAGATGATCCGGCCAACCGGGTAGATCTGCTCTTCATGGGAGACGGATACACCCTAGCGGAACAGGCGCTGTTCGAGAGTCACGTGGCGGCATTTGAAACCACGTTTTTCTCAATCACACCGTATGCCGAATACCGGAATTTCGTGAACCTGGTCTCCCTGTTTACCCCGTCCGCAGAGTCGGGAGCGGACCATCCGCCCTACGATCCTTCCTGCACCGGAGGTCTGGACTGCTGTTCGGATTCGACCGCATCTTCCGATCCTCTGGCGGGAACCTACGTCGACACCGCATTCGATGCCCGCTATTGCGCCAACAACATCCACCGCCTCCTGGTAGTAAGCGATTCGGCGGTTCTGGCGGCCGCGTCAGCCGTGCCGGACTGGGACAGGATCGTCGTGACGGTAAACGACGAGACGTACGGCGGAGCGGGAGGGAATCTCTCGGTAACCTCCACCCACGCCAATGCGCTGGAGATCGTTCAGCACGAGTACGGACATTCCTTCACCGACCTGGCCGACGAATACGATTACCCCCCCTACCCCAGCTACCCGCCATGCAGCGATAAATCGAGCCGGGGATGTGAGCCGAACGTAACCAACGAAACGGTACGGAACCTCGTCAAGTGGAACGCCTGGATCGAGCCGGACACACCGGTCCCCACGCCGGAATACGATCCTGCCTATGACCATGTCATCGGACTGTTCGAGGGAGCGAGATACCTGACCGACGACATGTACAGGCCGAAAGATCAGAACTGCCTGATGCATTACCTTGGCCAGCCGTTCTGCGAAGTGTGTGAGCAGGCGTACGTACTGCGGCTATATGACGGCGACTGGGGTATTCCCCAATCCGGCATCGATCCCATCGAACCGGGCTCGGAGTCCCCCGCCACCGATCCGGTAGTGGACGGAACCGGTGGAGTGACCCTGTCCGTAGCGCTGTTGCAGCCGGTGGGATCACCTCCTTTAGGGGAGACCTGGTCTGTGGACGGTGTACCCCAGGCGGATCAGCCTGATGTTCCGACCGGGAGTTTCGAGTTCGCGTCCTCGGAACCCGGCCTGCACACCGTGGATCTCCTGATCAATGACCTTACCCCATTGGTCCATCCCGATATGGCGGGAGATGCCCTGCAGAGTT
This sequence comes from Candidatus Polarisedimenticolaceae bacterium, assembly GCA_963790785.1. Classification (GTDB taxonomy): domain Bacteria; phylum Acidobacteriota; class Polarisedimenticolia; order Polarisedimenticolales; family Polarisedimenticolaceae; genus Polarisedimenticola. The sequence goes on along the minus strand of CAWBPP010000015.1, from coordinate 100,493 downwards.
CCCGAACCTGGTCGGTAGACGTGGGACTGGCTGCCGGTCCGGGCGTTGCAGCCGGCCTCATGGTGGACAAATCGGCGTCAACTCCAGGCGATCTGGCCCTTTCCTGGGCGGCGAGCTGTTCTCCCGGAGCCGTGGACTACGCTATCTACGAAGGGATCATCGGAGATTTCACCAGCCACACAATGATCGACTGCTCCGATGACGGAGACCCGTTCACAGAAGAGGTACAACCGTTACCCGGTGGCCGGTACTACCTGGTCGTTCCCCTGGCGTTCGACTCCGAGGGATCGTACGGAACATCCTCCACCGCTGCGGAACGCCCGGTCGGGATGGAGGTGTGCCAGGCTTCCCAGGTGATCGCAGCCTGTCCGTGAGAACATGATTCCGTGCGCCGGTCAGTTCCTCCCGTTCTGGGGCGGCTCGTCCGGTTTGTTCCCCGGTCCCTCTTCCTCCTCGCAACCGCCTGTGATACAGGTGCGCTCGGTCAGGCAGCCGGTATCCGCTTCCAGCGCTTCCACCGCGTAGAAATACTCGGCCTCCTCGACCACGTCCGCGTCACTGAAGGTTGCATCCAATGTGGTGCCGTATAGCTCCTGCATACTTATGGCGTCTTCACAGGAGATTTCGGAACGGTACACGTTGTATAGTCCGGCGTTCTCCACCGGCTCCCAGGTAATATCGTAGGATTGGGGACAGCTGTCGTCCTCACCCTCAAGGTCTTCCGAAGCCTCCCCGGACCATGTGTCCGGCACCCACGGATGGACGGCAACGGTGTCGATCCAAACACCTTCATCGCTCATCACCGAGCCGAAACGGAAACGTGCCTGAGCCGTGCTACCTGCAAACCGATCGAGTTCGACATTTTGCTGTTGGTCAAACTGGTCTCCGTACGCATCGGTACCTTCCCCATCACCGGCAAACAGTCTGACTCTCTCCTCCCAGCCGAACGGTATGAGAGCGCCGTCCCAGCAGCCGCTGTAAACCTCTCTGAATCCGTACGTTCCCTCCGGGATGTAAGACCAGACCGATTCTGTAGTCGGCTTGGCTTCCACGGTAAAGCCGTCGAACGCCAACTCCGGCATGTACAAAGCACTGTTCATCCACGCGTAGAACGTGATCGCCCCACCTTCCTCCGGTACGTCAAATACCGGCGTCATCAGGCCAGCATCATTGCTGGATCGATACAAAGTACCGCTTCCCAGTCTCATGGCGTACCCGCCGGAGTGCGTGCGGTCGGAGACCGGCAGTTCCTCCCACTCGTTTCGCCACGGAAAAGTTGCGTCACACTCGGACAGGTCGCCGGTGCCGTGGGAGACGTCGCTGGTGAACCCCTGGGCGGTGCCATCGTCGAAGTCCCAGTAGTTCTGCTCGGCACCGAGATCGCGGTTGCTCAGAACCGTGAATATCGGCTCACCGAACTCTGCCTCGCAGGCGACCGGATCGCTCTCCCATCCGGTTCCGTGGATGCTGGTCACGCGGAACAGGGCATTGTGCTTGAAAGGTGTGTCCGATTTCATCCGGAATCTCGCCGGGATGTCGCCGGCAGAAGAATCGGCGTACGAAAACTCGAATTTGAGATGGTTTTGCACAATCGTGTCGTTCAGGAGCTCGACATTCGAATCGTCGGTCTCGATTACGATGGTGGCGTCATCCAGAAATATTGTGCTGTCTGAATACATCGCTATTCCCATCGACCACAACTCCCCAGGATCCGCCACACCATCCTCGTCGCAATCGCCTGTCGCGGCCGGTTTGGCATCCGGAACGTTGCAAACCAGTTTCACACAGTCCGCAAACGCCTCCGCCGACAGCCCCCCAACCGTGGCGATGATCCTGTCACCGTGTGCCAGGTCGAGCTTCCCGTCCTGGATGATGGCCGGACCGTCCTTGCCCGCCCAGGCGATCGGAATGCTCCCCTCGAAATACCCCTGGTCGGTTAACGGCAGTACCGTCACCGTCTCCGCATCGCTCCCGGAACCAGTGGTCAGTGTAATATCCACACTGGAGCCTGCAGCCTTGTTTTTGAGCGCCAACGTAACCTCGCCCGCGCACAGATAGTGTGGCCGATCGAACACCAACCAGGGCCCGTCAATGAGAGAAAGAGAGCCGTGAGCGTTGACACGGCCGTACCCCATGTACCGGTCCCAGCCAGGTGTGTCTTCCTCCGGAACTCCGACTTGGTCGTCCGCCCCGAGTTGGAGAAGGTGACGCATCTCGTTGACATGCAGGCTATCATCCTCTGCCCGGAGAAGGCCGGCGATCCCCGAGGCCAGGGCTACCGCCGGACAGGTCCCGGAAAGCGCTCCGTACATGTCATTCATCGCCGTGGTGTAGTCGTCCCAGCCTGGCGCCGAAACCGACAGGTGGTCACCGTAGGACAAAACCCGGTGATCGTTGTGGTCGGTTGCGCCTACTGACACCACGCCCGGTATTGTGGACAAAGTCCCCGATTGGGCGGTATCGCGATTGCCGTTGACACAAAGTACGAGAGTACCCTGGCCCATGGCATACTCCACCGCGTCGACTAACGCCTGTGAATAGTCGTAGGAAAATCCTGTCATGCTTCCGATGGCGTCGGCGCCGCTGTCCGCTCCCCACCGGATGGCGTTGGCTCCCATTTCGAGATCCGATTGGAGACCGGCTCCAACGATCTTCAACGGCATAACCATGCAGTCGTGGCAGACACCGGCAACACCGATCCCGTTGTTCCCGCGGGCTGCGACCAGCCCGGAGTTGTTTGTGCCGTGCCCATCATCATCTTCCGTGTCGTAGTTGTCTTCAACGAAGTTGTAGCCGGCGATGATGCCACCGACCAGGTCCTCGTGATCGTGATCCACACCTGAATCCAGAAGTCCGACGATCCCTGTCGGATTGCCGGTTCCGAGCTCCCATGCCTCCGGGGAGTCCATATCGGCATCTTCCGTTCCGCCGGTTTGGCCGGTATTGTGGTGCTGCCACTGCAGGTCAAACAGCGGATCGTTCGGAATGCCGAGCAGTTCATCTACTGCGACGACTTCAACTCTCTCAATCGCGGATAGACGTCGCAGGTCGTAAATCAGGGACTGGACCCGCTCCCTGCCCGGCTCCGGCAGGATCAGAACGTACCACCGGTCCAGGCCGGTTTTTGTAAACAGTTCCGGATCACCGATCGGCACACCGTAGGTTCGTATCAACCGGTGACCCTGCCAGATACCGCGGCGCTCCAGAAGATCATCGAATCCCATAACCCCGCGGGGAAGATTGTTTTCGAAAAGCGTTACAGCCAGGTCAGCGGCTTCCGTAGTGAGCTTCACGAGAACGCGATCGTCCCGGAATTCATGTTTTTGCGGGAGAGCTTCTTCCGACTCGCAGCTGCCGGCAGCCTGAACCGGGAAAGTGACCATTAGAGCAATGATTAAGACGAGCAGGAACCTTAGGCGTATAGGCATGTCAATCTCTCCCATGCTGTGGCGGATCTCCTTCAGGTTTGTTCCCCGGTCCCTCTTCCTCCTCGCAACCGCCTGTGATACAGGTGCGCTCGGTCAGGCAGCCGGTATCCGCTTCCAGCGCTTCCACCGCGTAGAAATACTCGGCCTCCTCGACCACGTCCGCGTCACTGAAGGTTGCATCCAATGTGGTGCCGTATAGCTCCTGCATACTTATGGCGTCTTCACAGGAGATTTCGGAACGGTACACGTTGTATAGTCCGGCGTTCTCCACCGGCTCCCAGGCAAAATCGTAGGATTGGGGACAGCTATCGTCCTCACCCTCAAGATCTTCCGGAGCCTCACCGGACCATGTGTCCGGCACCCACGGATGGACGGCAACGGTGTCGATCCAAACACCTTCATCGCTCATCACCGAGCCGAAACGGAAACGTGCCTGAGCCGTGCTACCTGCAAACCGATCGAGTTCCACGTGCTGCTGTCGGTCGAACAGGTCCCCGGATGCGAGGCCGCCCTCTCCATCGCCGGCAAAAAGGTTGACAGGCTCCGCCCAGCCGAAAGGCACGGTGTATTCGTCCCAACATCCGCTGTATACCTGGTGATGTGCATAGGTTCCTTTCGAGAGGTATGCCCAGATCGACTCGGCGACCGGCTTGGCTTCCACGGTAAAGCCGTCGAACGTCCGGTAATCATCGTACACGTACGTGTTCATCCAGGTGTAGAAGGTCAACGCCCCGCCGTCCTCCGGCACGTCGAACACCGGCGTCATCAGGCCGGCATCGTTTCGGGGATTGTAATAATGTCCGTTGCCGATCCGCATGGAGTACCCGCCGGCATGATACCGGTCGGTGACCGGCAGCTCCTCCCACTCGTTCCGCCACGGGGAAGTCATTTCGCACTCAGAAAGGTCCCCCGTGCCGTGCGCGACCTCGCTAGTGAATCCCTCCACAGTCCCCTCGTCGAAATCCCACAGGTTCAGGACGGGACCGAGATCCCGGTTGGCCAGGACCGAGATCGTCGGCTCGCCGAAATACGTCTCGCAGAGCGCCGGATCATTCTCCCATCCGGCACCATGGATGCTGATCACACGGAACAGGGCACTATGCCTGAGCGGAGTATCAATTTTCATGCGGAACAATGCAGGGGTGTCACCGTCCGAGATACCTGGGTACGACATATCGAACTCGAGCAGTTCTTGCATAATTGTATCGTTTAGCAGTTCGACGTTCGGATCGTCGGTCTCGATCACAACAACGACATCCGGCAGAGGTTCCGTGCTGGTCGAAATCATCGCAATTCCCATCGACCATAATTCGCCTGGGTCCGCCACACGGTCTCCGTCACAGTCGCCTGCGGCGGCCACCGGATCCTCATCGGGGACGTTGCAAACAGTCTTCACACAGTCGACAAACGCTTCCGCGGACAGGCCCCCTACCGTGGCAACAATCGCATCGCCGTGGGCCATGTCGAGCTTTCCGTCCTGTGTGACGGCCGGGCCGTCCTTGCCGGCCCAGGAGATCGGGATGCTGCCTTCGAAATAGCCTTGGTCGGTCAACGGCACCACCGTCACCGTCTCAGTATCGCTCCCTGAACCTACGCTCAAAATCACGTCAACACTGGACCCTGCCGCCTTGTCCTTGAGAGCCACGGTCAACTCACCGGCGCACATGTAATGTGGCCGGTCCATGGCCAACCACGGTCCATCGATCAAGGACAACGAGCCGAAAGCATTGACACGACCGTATCCCATGTAACGGTCCCAGCCAGATGTGTCTTCCTCCGGAACCCCGACTTGGTCATCCGCCCCAAGTTCGAGAAGGTGCCTCATCTCGTTGACGTGCAGGCTCTCATCCTCGGCACGGAGAAGGCCGGCGATTCCCGAGGCCAAGGCGACGGAGGGACAGGTCCCTGAAAACGTTCTGTAGCTGTCATCCATCGCTGTGGTGTATGTGTCCCAGCCCGGCGCCGAAACCGACAGATGGTCGCCGTAGGACAGGACCCGGTTATCATTGTGGTTGGTTGCGCCTACTGCCACCACACCTGGTATTGTGGATAACGCCATCGATTGGGCGGTATACATGTTGCCGTTGGCACAAAGCATGAGGGTGCCCCGCCCCATGGCATATTCCACTGCATCGATTAACGCCTGCGAGCGTAAGTAAGGGCTGCTCATGCTGCCGATCGCATCCGCTCCGTTGTCCGCTCCCCACCGGATGGCGTTGATCATATACACGACGTCGTATCGGTCGGTTTCGTCAAAGATTCTCAGCGGCATGACCATGCAGTCGTAACAAACACCGGCCACACCGATTCCATTGTTGCCCCTGGCCGCAACCAGCCCGGACGTGCTTGTACCATGCCCCTCGTCGTCCTCGATATCGTCATTTTCGTCTATGAAGTTAAAGCCGGCGGTGATCGCGCCGACCAGATCCTCGTGATCGTGATCCACGCCGGTATCCAGGAGTCCGACGATCCCGGTCGAACTACCGGTCACGATGTCCCACGCTTCAGGTGAGTCCATATCGGCGTCAACCGTTCCTCCGGTCTGGCCGGTATTATGGTTTTGCCACTGTAGGTCGAACAACGGGTCGTTCGGAATGCTGTTGAGCAGTTCTCCGATCTCAACAACCTCGGCAAGTTCGACAACCTGCTCCCGACGCAGATCCCGGATCAGGGACTGGACCCGCTCCCTGCCCGGCTCCGGCAGGATCAGAACGTACCAGCGATCCAGACCGGTTTCCGTAAACAGTTCCGGGTCCCCGATCGGAACGCCATAGGTTCGTATCAAGCGGTGACCCTGCCAGATACCGCGACGTTCCAGAAGATCATCGAGCCCAGCGATCCCGCGGGGAAGATGGTTTTCGGAAGGCGTTACAGCCAGGTCCGCGGCTTCACGGGTCAGCTTCACGAGAACGCGATCATCCCGGAATTCCTGTTTTTGCGGGAGAGCTTCTTCCGACTCGCAGCTGCCGGCAGCCTGAACCGGGAAAGTGACCATTAGAGCAATGATTAAGACGAGCAGGAACCGTGGTCGTATGCGCATGTCAACCTCCCTTGCCTGCAGGACACGGCGAAATATCGCTGTATCGTCATCATGCGACTAGAGAATATGTACGGTCGTTCCGGTAAATGAGAGCGTCCTGCTATCGATATTTGCGGTCGTATGGTCCGCATTGGCATCACAGGAGTTCGCGCATTTCAGCCCGGTGGTGTACTACAAGGTTCATACCGGCATATAACTGACGATGTGCATCCTGGTTAAAATTGGGAGGACAAGAATAATGAAGCACCTGTTTTGCTATTTGTCCCTGATTGTTCTGATGGCCGCGAACCCGCTGGCGCAGGAAAGCGAATTCCCGGTACTCGAGGGTCCATATCTTGGCCAGATACCGGTAGGCACAACACCGCAGAAGTTTGCGCCGGATATTGTATCCACCGCCTCTCACGAGTTCTCGTGTTCCTTATCTCCTGACGGAAACGAGTTCTACTTCGCCCGAAGACACCCCGTGCTGAACGAGACCGTTGTTATGGTGAGCAGATTGGTTGAAGGTGCGTGGACTGAACCTGATGTCGCCCCTTTCGTCAAGAAGCAATTCTCATTTGAACCATCGGTAACACCCGACAATAAAAGGCTCTATTTTCAGTCCGGAGAACCTATCCCCGGCCAGGCCGGTCCACCGATGAACGTACTGTACGTTGAGCGCGAAGGAGACGGATGGGGTGATCCGATCAATCCGGGGCCGCCTTTCAACCCCGCCAAAGCGATGCATATATCCGCGACATCGGACGGCACCTTGTACACCACCGACATTTCGAAAGGTCCAGGTACGGAACGCATCGGTGTCTTGAGAAAGAACAATGGAGAATACAAAGTTCTCGATAGACTGGACCCACCGATCAATGCGGACATACAAACCATGCATCCCTACATCGCCCCTGACGAGAGTTATATGATCTTCGGCTCCCTGCGCCATTCGGAGGAGATTACCAACGTATTGTCAGTCTCATACCGGAAACCGGACGGAAGCTGGAGCGAACCCAGGGTGATCGATCTGGGAATCAGCGCCGGTCTGCCGTTTGTTACAGACGACGGAAAATTCCTTTTCTTCACCAGTGGAAAACGGGGAGAGGGTGATATTTATTGGGTGTCCGCGGATATCATCAAAGAACCGTAGGACACTGGCGAATTCGTCAACAACATTTATCGGAACTCGTGGTTTTCTTGCGGATGACTGGACCGCTGTAGTGATATTCGCCTTGCACAACCTCGATCCACTGCCTAAGTTTGAAACTAGAGGGTGCCATCATGTCCATGAACCAGAGTGCAGCACAACTCGTAGTCATCAGGTTCATGGATGGCCGCATCCTCAAGGGCACGACGCGGGATTTCGCGCCGAACAAAGAACAGTTCCATCTTTTCCCATGGGGGGAAGAAGATAGCAAGGCGCTGGAAATCATCGTTGGCGCGCTGAAGGCGGTCTTCTTCGTCAAGAGTTACGAAGGGGACCGTGAGCATGTCCAGGACAACAGCTTTGAGCGAGCAAGGGGACAGGGCCGGAGGCTTGTGGTTACCTTCAAGGACGGAGAGATGCTTGCAGGCTTCTCCATGGGCTACAACCCCAACAGCCGAGGGTTCTTTCTGATCCCTGCCGATCCTGACAGCAATAACAGCCGCGCCTACATCCTCAACGGAGCGGTAGACAAGGTTGAACCCGCCACCGGCGATGCGCCTCACGGCCGCGCATCCAGCGCCACCTGATCTCTTCAAGCCGCTCCGCTCGCCGCCGATCCGTTGCACTCGAAGCCCGGTGGCGAACCCTTGCGTGTTGCAGCGAGCATGTTTTTGAAGAGAAATCAGACATTGTGATATATTTATAGATACAATTTTAAGATATATGTCAATCATAAGGAGATGCGCGGGTGGGTGCAGCAGCCTTAAGGCCATCAGTCAAAGTGGGGGCCCTGCTCCGCAATAGAAGAAAAGAATTAAGCCTGACTCTTCGAGACGTTTCCAGGCAGATGCAGGGAAAAGGCGAGCCGCTTCCGATTTCCACGCTGGTTCGGATCGAACAGGGCAAACTGGACCCCGGGGTGCGGCGCCTGCATTTGCTTTTGCGGATCTATGAAACCCCGGCCCACCTTGTATCGGATCTCGTAGAACTGGAACAGATGGCCGTTGAGGAGCCGGAGGATAAAAGTCTCCAGGCCCTGCTCGAAGACGGCATGGCTCACTGGCGCAATGGCGAACTGGGCGCAGGGCTTGCCCACTTGATGGCTATTCGGGTCTATAAACCGCAAGACAAGAAGTCCCGGATTCTGAAGCAGAAAGCATGTATCGCGTTCTCCGCACTGGCTCGCGAACTGGGGAAACTGAAGCTTGCAAAGCTGCTGCTCGACGATCTTTTCCTGGAGCCGGTAGACCAATCCCTGGCCGCCACCGCTCTGATCCAGTCATCCGTGGTTTGGGAGTCCCTCGGGTCACTGGAAATGGGATTGGCTACGGTGCGCCAGGCGGCCGAACACATCAGCCGCAGCGATCATGAGATGCATGCCCAGGTCTTCCATCAGGAAGCCAAGCTGTACCTGAAACAGCACAGAGCCGCCGCTGCTCTCAAGGCGGTGGATAACGCCATCAAGAGGTACCGCCAGGCCAGGAACGCCAACGGTGAGGCCAGGGCATCCATCGTCAAGATCGATATCCAGGAGGCGCTGGGCGATCTTGAAGCGGCAAATCGCACCGCTCGCGCCACGATCCGAAATGCGGAAGCGCATGAACTGCGTCTCGTGGCAGCGTCGGCGAGATATCATCTGGGCCGTTTGCTCGTCATCAGAGGACTGACGGAAGAGGGCGTAGAGGAGCTTAGAGCCGCCCAGGCCGAGGCGATGTTGCTGGAAGCGAAGATCATCCAGTTCCACACGCACTTCTACTTGTGGAAGGTGTATGTACAGGAAGGGGATGACCAGCGCGCCAGGTTTGAATTGCATTCGGCCAGGCACTTCCTCGAATTCATCGATTCCACAACCGAGGCAGCCAAGGAATTGCGTCAATATCTTGCAGACAACCAGGAGCCCCGCAAAAGAAGGAAGCGCAAGAACTGAATTAACCGCCGACCCTCCGGCGGGCGCTCGCGGTCATACTGCTCACACGCCAGCTGGCCAGTTGATACTCGCTCATGGGATCGGCGAACTCGTCGGGATCATAGAACAGCCCGGTGGCCACACAGTCACGGAACCATCTCAGGGCATCCTCTTTGCGGCCGGCCAGCAGTCTCGCCTCGGCAGCATAATAGTAGGCTTCGCAAACCTGCTCCCTGACGGCAGGGTCCGCCGCCTGAACCAGTTCCTCCGGAGTGCTATTGCCGGCGAGGCAATGCAGAACCTGTTCCAGCCAGGTTCCTTCCTTCACGTCCGCCAGAGCCTCTTGCAGATCAAGCCCGGCCCGCTGGAGGAGCCTGGCGGCAGCAGCCGCATCACCCCGGTTTTCCAGCAGGCGAGCCTGCTCAAGCCGGAGGATGAACAGCCGGGCGTCTACGTGGGATACAACACCGTCAATTGTGCGCGAACTTTCATAATCCTCCAGTGCCTCCTCCAGCCGGCCCAGAATCCAAAGCGGCGTCGCACGCCAGCGATGGGCCCACATGACAAGAGTCGAATTGGATTGCACCACGGCGGTGTAATCCGCAATCGCCTTTTCATAATCTTTCCGGCACAAATAGACGAGGGCCCGGTCGGTATAAAGACGGTAGAGCTTTGGATTTGCAGCGAGCAATGTGCTGTATTGTTCCACAGCCGCTTGCCAACTCCCCTTCTTCATGAGAATCATCGCCTGGAACCTCCCCCAGGAGAGGCGGTGAGGTGCGCTAAGGCCGGCTTCCAACAGCTGTTGGGCTGCCTGATGCGAACAAGCGTAATCCTCGACTCGTTCGCAAAGGTAGGCCAGGCGACTCACGGCAAGCATGTGACGCGGCTCTTTATCAAGCGCCGCACGGGTGTATTGAATCGCCTCTTGAACATCGAAGGTCGTGAAAGATCGTATGTACCAGGCCTCGGCTGTATCCGGAAATTCGAGCAGAGCTTGCTTTTCCAGTTTCCCGGCCAACTCATCGTCGGTGCCGCGATAGACTTGGGCAAGAAGCAGGCGGTAAGCCCAGGCATGCCGTTGCAGGGTCATACCGAATCGGAGATGGTAAATGAGGTTGTACTTGACTCCTGCATGATACTTGGCATGGGCAGCCACGAGATTGGCCTCGGTCAGATCTGGATAGCTTTGGAGCAGCCTGTACGCTCGTTCACGCACCCACTCGGTGGGCGCCCTTTCCAGGGCGTTCTGTATGTTGACGGCGCCGGCCCGAGCACCGGCGATCTGCCGCCGGTTCGACCAGGTAGCGTATCCTGACCAGACGACGCCAAGCACAAGGCAAAAGGTGAACAGGGTAAAACCGATGCGATATCTCCGGATGCTTTTGCCCAGAAGGTAGGTCAGGCTCGCGCGTCTTGCCAGGATCGGGTCACCACGAAGATAACGGCGAATATCGGCGGCCAGTTGATCCACGGAGCCATAGCGTCGCAAAGGTTCCTTTTCCAGAGCCTTTAAGACGATCGTGTCGAGGTCGCCGCGCAATTCACGGTTGAACGCACTCGGAGGCGACGGCCGAACCTCGCAAATGATTTGCACCGCTTCGGGCACGGATGTTTCCACTTCGTAAGGTCGATTCCCCGTCAATATTTCATGCAGAAGGATGCCGAGGGAATACACATCGGTCTGTGGTGTGATCGCTTCGTACTTTGCAAGAGCCTGTTCGGGACTCATGTAATGGAAGGACCCGACAATCGATCGAGTTTCGCTCTTTAAAGTGATATTCGACATGGCGCCGCCGATAATGCGCACGAGGCCGAAATCGAGGATCTTTGGCGTACCGTCGGCATCGATGAGAATGTTCGTCGGCTTGAGGTCTCGATGGATGATGCCTTGCTGGTGGGCGTAATGTATGCCATCGCATACCTTGCAGAACAGGTCGAGTCGCTCCGCCAGAGACAGAGATCTCTCCTGGACATAGGTATTGATAGGAGATCCATCGACAAGCTCCATGGCGAAGAAATGCTGTCCTTCGCTCGTCTTGCCTCCCTCGTAGATCATGGCAATGGAAGAATGACGCAGCAGGGCCAGCGCCTGGATCTCTCTCCGGAAACGCGTTAGATCACCCTCTGTAGCGAAAGAGCCGGCTCGGATTACCTTGAGGGCCACAAGGCGCCGCAGCGTCGGTTGCTCGGCCTTGAAGACGATGCCCTGAGCACCCTCGCCGAGTATACCGATGATCTTGTAGGGACCGATGGACTCCGGGTGCGAGGTCTTGATTGCCGATTCCGGGTAAGCTGCGAGCAGAGAACGAACATGATCCTCCATGACCGTCGGGCTGATCAAGTCGCCCTCACGTCCGTCGAAATCGAGAAGCGATTCGACTTCCTCACGGAGGTCGTCATCACAGGCTTGATCGAGGTAGGCCTTCTGTTCTTCCGGGCCGAGCCGGCTGGCCTTGGTGAATATCTCGGCGAGTCTGTCGTTACTCTCGGAACCCTTGGACATGGTCGGCCTCGTGGATGGGCTGATTGCCCGTTAGACCATCATGCTCCTTCCGCGAGCGACGTTATCACACAATTTGTTGAAGGCGCTGATTATCAATTCTCTTTCGTCGAGTGGAGCTCCCGCAGAAGCCAGGCTCTGGCCATTCGCCAGTCCGCTTTCACGACGTCAGTCGAAACACCCATCACATACGCGGCTTCCTGAATGGTCAATCCACCGAAGAAACGCAGGACGACAGTTCGACTTTGCCGGGGTCTCAGAGCGGCCAACTTGTTCAGCGCTTCGTCGAGGGCCAGAACCTCCAGGGATGCTCCCTCAGTAGAAGCGATGTTGTCGTCCAGGGTCAGTCGCATGGCGCCGCCACCGCGCTTTAGGGATCTACGGGTGCGAGCGTGGTCCACCAGGACGAGCCGCATCTGTTTTGCCGCCACTGCGAAGAAGTGGGTCTTCCCTTGCCAACTGATTCGACTGGTATCGATCAGTTTCAGGCAGGCCTCGTGAACCAGATCGGCGGGCCGGAGGGAGTGGCCGGGTCTCTCCCGGCGCATGTACCGTCCGGCTAGCACCTGGAGCTGCGAATAAACAAGTGGAACCAGTTGGGATGCCGCCTCTCGGTGTCCCGCAGCATGGGCTTCCGAAAGACCGGTTGTGTCCATTGACAGATCTCCAAACCTTGGAACCGCACCTTCCCGGAATCAACAGCATACGGTTGCCGCCTGCAGGATTCCAGTATTTTCCACAGGACAATGGAGAAACGGTCTTATTCCTATTCCGGCTGGTACCGGCACGCGTCATCGTGACCGGCGTTGTAGATGTCCTCGATCTCGCGCTGGCTCAGGACGCGATCATGAATCGCGGCCTCGTCCAGCAGTCCGTCGAAGGTCTGATAATCGGAGTCCGAAGTATGGTACCAATCACCGATCTTGAGCGGTCTGGTGGAGTTTCCGATGGTGACGGCGGTGGTGGAACCGGCGCCGATGGACACGCCGTCAATGTACAACTCGAGACTGCCCGGCTCAAAGACCGCGGCGATGTGGTACCACTGGCCCGCAACCATGCTGTGAGGGACGGCAATCCAGTCGCACCCCGTCGTCGTCGGAACAAAGAACCAGAGTTCGGAGCCCGACTCCATAAGGGCGTACGAGTTGTTTTCCCAGGTTGCAGCTGTACCACTTGCTCACAAGCGGCTTGCAATATTCGCCGCACCCGGCAGTTCCGAAAGAGTTGAAGTTTGCCCACAACTCGATTGTAAGTTCCGTCATGCCCTCCAGGGAATCCACATCTCCCACAAGAACGTAATCGTCGTCCCCGTCGAGGCTGAACGCCTCCCCTTCCATACCGGGTGCGAAGGTGGCGCCGTTCATCAGAGTCCCGTCATAACCGTCAGCAACGTCGGTGGCATCACCGTCACCCGGCCACCATCCGATGGGACATTCCGCGCACCCATCGACGCCGTTGCAGTCGGAATCGTTGCAGTCAACTGCGCCGTCGCCGTCGTTGTCGTATGAGTCGTCGCAACTCGTTTCAAAGCCGAACTCGCAGTTTTCAAAAGTGTCACAATCGGGGTCGAGACAGTCGGTTGCCCCGTCGCCGTCGTTGTCGAAAATGTCGTCGCAACTCATTTCGAAGCCGAACTGGCATTCGTTAACACCGTTGCAGTCGGAGTCGAGGCAATCGGCCGGACCGTCGTCATCGTTGTCGAGAGAGTCGTCGCAGATCCATTCATAAAAGCAGGTCAGACTGAGATCCTGAACCAAGGAGCAAATCGGGTCATTAGTATCTTGGGGGCGTTCGATCCCGGCGCTGTCGGTTCCGTACGATCCTTCGATTCCGATCCCGTCGTTGGCGACAACCAGGAAGAAGAGCGAGTCGCCGCCCGGGTTGAATAAGTGGTTTCCGCTGGTTCCGATCCAGCAGTCCTGTCCGGAGTAGCCGTAACTCGATACGTCATCCAGTGCGCCGTAAACGATTGTATGGTCGGTCGCCGCACACCCGATTGTGTATTGCAGGGTCATGTCCCCCGACATCGCATCGAAGTCCCGGACGATGAGGGCTTCGGCCTCCGTGGTCAATACGCACTCCTCAACGATGGTCGGAACGATGGCCGTGGCGTATCTCGGCTCGGGCTCCCCGGACTCATCGTTGTAGATCGCCTCGATGATGTCGCCCGTTTGAACCTCGAGGACACCGTTCCCCGTTGACCGCCAGTCACAGCCGATGGTGGGCAGCACGGTCTCGAATCGCAGGGCATCGTCGTTCATGAGAACGAACGGAAAACCGGTTTCCTCGTCAAGAATTTCGTGTGTCGACGGATGGAGCACCCGCACGGTGGTGCGTGCGGATATCTCCGCCTCGGTCAATGCGCTACCCGGATCCTCCGCCTCGTCCAGTTCGACGATCTTGAGCCGGTATTCCCAGGGCTCGGGCTGGAGGATTCTGATGCTCGACTCCATGCAGCCCCCGCCGGCAACAGCCAGGGCGTATTCCTGATCTTCGTCCAGTCCTGTCCCGCTCGAGCGGATTGTCACCGTCCACTCCCCGGGCTCGACAGGATGAGGCAGGAAGATCGCTTCAGTCGGGTTGTCTGCATCGCGCAGCACCGGTCCGACACAGTCGTTGATCGGGATGCTCCACGGCCCCGCTTCCAACTGGCCGAAAGATCCCCCGGAATCCGGGCAGTCCTCGGTAATGGAATCAAAGATGCCGTTCCTGTCCTGATCGTCGGTGAAGAAATTGCCGATGTAGATCTTGCCGGACGGCGCTTCAAGCTCCAGATCGAGATCGTTTTGAAGAACACCCACGTTACCCGCGTCGACCCCTTCCACCCATGTAAGAGCCACGCGCAGTTCCTCGGTGTCGTCGCAAACGGTGAAGGCGCCGCTCTGTTCTTCCGGATAATTCATGTTGATGACACCTGTTAGAGTCCCACCGAACCCGTCCAGCATATGGTGGCCGGTGACGTCGACAACGAGCAAACCGGTAGGCGAATCAGGCCAACTAGTCAACGGCAACACATTGCTGAGCTGGATCCGTCCGTACCCCTGCTCGTTGTTGAACCGATACGGCACGGAGAGGTCTATCCCCGGAAGGTCGGGATCCAGGGCGTCGTTCATCCAGTCCGCCGAAGCCACGAGAATCGACTTGATCAGGGCGCCGGATATTTTCGACTCCAGATCGGCGGCATTGTCGGGGTCTGTAGAACTGCCGTCGGGGTAGAAGCCCTGTGCAAAGTAGTCGTGGATCAGCATTGCCGCACCGGAAGCGGCCGCGGCGGCATAGCTCGTGCCGCTGTGTCCCTCATCGATTTCGCACTCCACCGGATTGTCCTGGTCCCGGTCACTGCTGCTGCAGGCGAACGCCGTCTGCGTGTCATCGGTGCTGTCGTCGTCCGCGCCGGGAGCCATCAGGATCGGGGCGACCCTGTTCGAAATACCTGCCGGTCCGCGGCTCGAATCCGGCCAGCGCGCCTCGTGATCAGGATTGTCCCGGGGATTCGGACTGAGAGTGGCCCCCACGACGATCGCATTCTTCGCCGTCGCGGGATCGGAGATCTGATCGAACAGACATACTTCCGCGCCTCCTTGTCCTGCACAGTCAGCATTGACCTGGCACGTCGCGCCGCCGTTATCGCACTGGCCGGCGGTTCCGGCTCCAAGATTGCCGGCAGCGACGAACAGCATCGCCTCGGGGTAATCGGAAAGGAATCGATCCACCTCCTGCGCATGCACCCCGTATACGGAATTGTCGAGTGTTCCCCAGGAGAAGTTGAACGTGCGTGCGTCGATGTCGTACGCATCTGGAAGCGAGCCGTCCCCCCGGAGTCGTATAGCGTTCCGACTGTAAGAGGATGCACCGCCTCACCGCCCACCGCCTCGCACCCTGTAGGCACGATCTGGCCTCGAATAATCTCCGATCCGACGATTTCCACATAGTAGTTGCCGGCCCAGAGATCCAAGATTTCCTGCTCGGTCAGATCGTTCCAGTGATCATCGATCGGGCTTTCCGGGTCGTCGAAGGAAAAGACCAATGGGCCGTTGTGCCCTGGCGGTCCGAGAAAAATTCCCGCATAGGAGGGGGAGGACAGATCATGTGTACAGTGGAATATCAGCCTGTCCTCTTCAAGCAAGAAGTCGCACTGGCCGGTGGCTGTAGAACCTGATGGAGGCGCCACCTGGTCGCCCGAGATAGGTGCGATGAAGTCGTATGCAGAATGGGCATCGACGAACACAAGCTTGGCCCTCGGTGCGACGCCGTCCAGCTTGCGGTTCGTCGGTGGATTTGCAATGAACTCACAAGAAGGCTCGAAGGAGATGTCCACGTCGGTCCCGTTACCGAGAGCTACCGCGCTGACGGCGTGCCCGTGGGTGAAGCCGCCGAGAGCATCGCAGCTTGACAGATCTCCGAAACCGTCATAGTCCGTGGCCGGGAAGTAGCCCAGTACTTTGCGGTGGTGGGAGCCCACCTCATCCCATCCCGCGTCATGACAGGTGTGCGAAAGGTCACCGGCATCCAGAGAGATGCCGTCGTCGAGAACCATCAGCACCTGGGTCGTATCGACCACCCCTCCGCCGTCGCCTCGAATTCCCGCGTCATGGTACGGGATCGCCCCATCCAGGAAGTCACCCGTCTGGATCGTAGCCGTCGTCTCTTCGCCGAACGGGAAAACCGGGGCGCTCTCGTGGACGACCTGCACCGCCTCGATGGAAGCCAGTTCCTGCAGCCGGCTCCTATGGAGCCGGACTCGGATCCTGTCCGCTCCGACGTCGAGAACGCCTCCATCCAACTCCGTCAGGGCTGCCACCACAGGTCGCGTATCCTCTCCGGGGAAGAGTTGGACGTCGAGATTGTAGAACTCGGATGCGACGAGAGCGGCGTGAGCCAGGGGAATCCGGCCGATGGACGGAGAGAGTTTGAACGCCGGATGGTACCGCTCCCGCGCCAGGACTGCAGGCGTCCCGTCCACCGTTAGGAGGCAAGCAGCATCGGCGCGCACGACCAGCCCCGCCACCGCTGTTCTGCCGACTACCGCGCAACCCTGTGAGTCCAGCTCGGTCTCGAACCGGCCCAACTCCCCCTCTGCAAGCCGGGACGGATCGATCATGACCAGGTAATACTCCTGAGAAGAGCTGTTGTCTTTTCTCTCGTTTGCCAGGAGCTCGGCGGGAAATTCCGGCGTGCCCGCCATCAGGTCGAAGGACCCCACCAGCGTGTGCAGAACGCCGGGGCGGCGGCGGATCGATGAATCCACCGTCCCGTAGTACGGACCGGTCGCATACGGCCATACATAGTTTTCGCGGGCGTGAACGCGATCCGGCAAGTTGGGATTATCCCCCGAGCGAGCAGCTTCAGCCGCGCCTCCCCACAGGATCAGTCCGGCGAGGACCAACATGATGATTCTGGAAGGAAGGTACCAAGTCGCTTGATCTCGCATGACTCCTCCTTTGGGACCGCTTTCCTGGAATGCCGCCTTCAGTTGGCTCAAAGCCTGTCTCCTTGCCGAGCCGCTATGGCTTCCACACTGGTAAGCGGAGAAACTCGCCAAATTGGTGGCAACTGAACGAAATAATTCGTAAGTCCCCTGGAGTCAGAAGTATCCGGAGACGTATGGTCTCTGCAGACTTCGTACCAGTGTTCGGAAACCGTGAGCGTCTCGAGGAGCGGATTGGACGGCGGGTAGGGAAGCCTCCGCCGCATCGAGGTGAGGTCGCAACACGGACTGTATTTGTGGTGAATCTCCGTTGCCTGCTCACATCGGAACAAAGTACAAAGGTCCCATAATCGAGGAGGCTCTTTTCATGAAACAGATCTTCCGGTTCGTCCTGGTCACCGTGTTGCTGTGCTCCGTACTCCCGACCACGGAAGCAAAAAAGAAGGGCAGAAAATTCCCGCTGCCGGACGACTTCCCGGAACTGACCGCAATCGAACTCTCCTTGAAAGAGGCGGCGGCGGGCTCTTCGGCGCCCGCGGTGGTCCTTTTCGAAGCGATGCAGGTCCGATTTGAAGGGTTTACCCTGGTCCGGCTGCATTACTACCGCCGCGTCAAGATCCTGCGACAGGACGCCGTGGAGCTATACGGTGATCATAAGCACGATTTCGTCGGCGACTGGCGAATCAAGAAGATCGACGCGAGAACGGTCCTGCCGGGCGGCGAGGTGGTCGATGCCGGGGAAGGGGTGTTCCACGAACAATCCAAAGGCAGTTATCAGATCGTCCGGGTGGCGTGGCCCCGGGTCGAGGTAGGGGCGATCCTCGACATTCACATCAGCGCCACCATCAACTACACCGATATCCCGCCCTGGATCTTCCAGGGAGATCTTCCGATACTGGAGAGTAGTTTCGTCTTGATCCCGCCGGAGAACCTGAGGTACCGCGTCTCCGGCCTGAACCTGCCGGCCGACGCAAAACTGACCCCGAATTCATTCAAGTACGGTAAGAGCAAGGCCCATGTCTGGACCTTCAGGGACATCCCCGCACTGCCCGACGAGCCCAACCAGCTCGTGCATAGCGACCTCAGCCGGACCTTGCTGATCATCCTGCAGGATTATCGGGACAATTACACGGGAGCTTACGTCGCCCTGGCCCGCGACTGGGAATCATGGAACCGTCTGTACAGCGACTGGATCGAGAACTGGACCAAGGAAGGGAGTTCGGCGACTAAAAAACTGGCTCAGCAGGTTGCGAATGAGCAAGAGACCCCCAGGGAGAAGGCCGAAGCGATCCGACAGGCGCTTGCGGACAAGATTCGGGTTGAGTACATCTCGGACGGCAGGATTCACGACTCCCCGGACGAGATGCTGTCCAAGGGCACGGCGACATCCGGCGAGTTGGCCCGGACGGCGGTAGTCATGCTAAGGGCGGTCGGTGTGGACGCGGACGTGGTGGCGATCCGCTTGAGAACTTCCGGGAGTATGCCCGCGGACTTCCCGATTCCCGCCCTGTTCGACGATATGATCGTCCGCATGAAGTCGGGCAAGGAGGAACTGTTCTTCTCGCCTGCATCGGACCTTCCGGTGGGGAACCTGCCGTGGGACCGGCGAGGAATCCTGGGCATGCCATACGACGGTGTAAGCGTTGCCCCGATCGAGATCCCCGATTTCGGACCGGAAGACAACCGCAGCATGAACATAGTCAACGGCAGCCTTGACGAGGCAGGAACCCTTTCGGGAACCAGTACGCAAACCTACTCCGGCGTGGCCGCGGAACGGTGGAGAAACCGCCTGAAGAATCTGAACGACGAGGAACAAAAAGACAAAATCGAGAACAGGCTGCAACGATGGATGCCCGGCCTGCATGCGACATCCGTAAAGATCGATAACCTGGAAATGCCATCGAAAGATCTGACCGTCGTTACGAAGTGGGAGGTGGAGCAGTACGGCACGATGGCCGGCTCCCGGCTCATGGTCAACCTCAACCTGTTCTCCCGCATCTCCGCCGCCTCCTGGCCTGATACGCCAAGACAGACCGACCTGGATCTGGGCGAGAGGTTTGAAACGTACGACCGGATTACCGTAGCGGTTCCGCCGGGGGTCGTGAAGGTCGATACACCCAAAGACAAGAATATGGGTATCAACGGCGTCGGGTTGTACAAATCGACTTGCGGCTGGCAGGGGAACAAGCTCGTGACCACGAGGCAGATGCGGCTGGCCAGGTACTGGTACCCTCCGGAGTCTTACGCGGGACTGCGTCAGTTCTTTCTGGACATTGCGACAGCCGACGATTCACCCATCGTGATCCAGCTGAAATGAGCGACTTGTCTCCACGGAAGTTGGCGATCGCCTGCATGGTCATCACCGCGGCGATGGTGTCGCCCGGTACGGTGGAGGCCGGCCGCCGCGCCAAAGGCAGTGTCCCGTTCGAGTCCCTGCCGACCTGGGTCCGGCAAGCTGTGGACCGCAAGGTGGATGCGGACAATAAAAACGCCGTCTGGCTGCACGAGGAAATGATCATAGAGCCGCAGGCCGGGGGCGGCATACGGATCACCCGCCGCCTGGCCGGCAAGGCGCTGCGGTCGACGGGGCTCGATATAATCGGATCTCAGGCGATATTCTACGGCGGGGAAGATGAAATCGTCTCCCAAATGGCCTGGACCATCCTGCCGGACCGGACCGTTCTGGCCGCCAGACCGGCCAAAGATACTTTCGACTTTCCCGCCATCTCCGGATTCTCGGTATTCGATGATCACCGGGGCAGGGAGATCGATTCTCCCGGCGTCACAGTGGGGAGCATCGTCGCGGTAGAGAGCGTCGTGCTCCAATCGTTCGACGGCGGGGCTATGGGCCATTATTTCGGAGATCAGAACCGGTCAACCGCCTTCACCCGGTTCACCCTGAATGTCCCGGAGGGGTGGAACATGGAGGCGATTCCCCTTCGCATGGACCGGCTTGATGCCGAGGTTCTGGAGACCCGGGCGTCGATCAGCTACACGGCCCATGATCAGAGGCCGGTGGACCGTGAGAAGTTCGGACCGCCTTACCGGAGCATCCTCCCGCTGCTGTGGTACCGCTGGTGGAGTCCGGACGGCAGCCGCGGTTTCCGGGATTGGGATGTGGTGGCAACGTGGTACGAAGAACTGACAGCCGGCATCCTGGACGATGCTGACGGGGTCTCGACCATCGTCGACGGAATGAAACCGGAGAGTCCGGAACTCGTTCTGGACAGCCTGACAGAGGCGTTCTCCTTCGCCGCCCGCCAGGTGCGATACGTCTCGATTCAGATCGGTATCGGGGGGTATAAACCTTTCAGCCCGGCCGAGGTGTGCCAGCTACGATACGGCGACTGCAAGGCGAAGACGTTCCTGATGCTGGCCATGGCCGGCAACCTGGGACTGGACAGTTTCCCGGTCCTGGTTCGGACGAGTGATCGGGGACCGCTGAATAAGGGTATCCCCGGCCCGGTCCAGTTCAACCATGTCATCGCGGCGGTGCGACTGCCGGACAAGGTCGGAGAAGATCTGTGGTCGGCAATCGATGTGGAGGGGATCGGCCGGATCGTCTTCCTGGACTCCACAGACAGCAGCGGAAGCCCCTGGGCGCTCCCCCAAGGCATCCAGGGCACCACCGCCCTGCTGCTGACTGCGGAGAACGGAATACTGATCGAGCTACCGGTTCAGCCTCCCGGTTCGGCAAAAACGACCCGGATACTCGAAGCCGGTATCGACGAGCAGGGTACGATCCTGGAGGCAACCCTTGTGGAGTCGTGGACCGGGACCAGGGCGTCCGGGATGCGGGGATATTACGGCGGCATGAGCGAGGAGGAGCACCACCAGGCGGTTCTGCATGATCTCGGCGACCGCTTCCCGGGCTCCGAGATTGTCGAATATTCCATCGAGGGCCTGAAGCAGCAGGACGACCCGATTCAGGAAAGCACAAAACTGCTCGGAGGCCGTCTTGGGAAACGGATCTCAGATCTCCTGATCGTCGAGCCGGGGAAACTGTCCTACGGACTGCTCACGCGGAACCTGCCTCCTCCCCCACGGGAGTCCCCCGTTCTGGCAGGCCTCCCCCGGGAAGAACGGATCGCAAGCTCCATCCGCGTTCCCCAGGGCTGGTCTCCGGAGGAACTGCCCGCACCCTTGATGCTGGAGACTCCCGAACTGGAGGTGTCCGCACAATGGCTATTCGCGGATGGTTCTTTGAAGTACGAAAGAACCGCTCGCCTTCTCATGCACAGGATTCCACCGGAGCGTTACTCCGAATTCCGCACCGCACTCTCCCGCCTGCAAGCCGAGGACAATCGCGCCGTAGTGTTCGTAAGAGAGTGAGCCGGGGAGATCCGGTGAACTAAAGCACCTCGGCGCTCTCCCGCACCTCTTCCAGCTCTTCTTCGAGCAGGTTCAGCTTGCGGAACAGGGGGGCCGCTTCTTCCATGATCCTCTGCATATCTTGCAGCACAGGTTGCATTTCCTCCTGAACCTCCTGGATCCGCTGCATGTGCGGCCCGAACTGCAACTGGTGTTCCGTGATGCGCTCAATCTCCGGCTGCATCTCCTCCATGACATCTGCCATAAGTTCCTGCACAGGCAAGGACCGGACCTGAACCTCCGCAATTGCGGCCAGGGTCGGCTGCATCCGGGCCAGGACCTCCTCGACTTTTTCCATCACGGGAGCGAGCTGTTCGAGATCGCTTTCATCCAGCGGTTCCAGTTCCATTTCCAGAGCTTCGATTTCCAGTTCCAGAGGTTCCAGCAACTTTTGCAGTTCCTTCATCTCCTGTTCCAGAGGCTCCATGTCCAGTTCCAGGTCGGCGATGCGCTCCTCCACTGGTGCGAGCAGTTCCTCCAGCCCTTCCATCTCCAGTTCCAGAGCCTCCATCGGAATTTCGACTTCGGACAGCCTGTCTTCAAACGGCTTCAGCCGGGATTCAACCACCTCGAGTTGCTCTTCGAACGGCTGCAGCTCTTCCTTGACTACCCGGATATCTTCCTTGATCTCCTCGACGGTGCGGCTCGAAGATCCTCGGTCCACCGCAGCCAGCAGCGGTATCAAGGTCGCGATCAGGATCAGCGCGGGCAAAACAAATAGTGAACGACGTTGGCGGGCTTGGTTCAAAATAGACATCAGGCGTACCTCCAGGCCTGACCGCCGCGCCATATCCAGCGCGGCGACAGGGGAATGATTCGGAATGGATGATGCACGCGCGATCGCCAGAAGGTGACCGGCGTAGGAGGACGGCACGGTTCCGGACGCCAGGACTTCATCGTCGCAGGCGAATTCCTGTTCCAGGGCAATCTGCGCCGCCGCCAGCCAGACCAGTGGATTGAACCAGTACACCGCGCAGGCCAGAGAGCCCAGGCGGCGGATCAGCCAATCGTTACGGCGGATGTGAATACACTCATGGAGCAGAACCAGTTGCATTCGTTCCCAGGCCCACTCTGTGGCCGACCAGGGGATCATGATGACCGGACGAATCGCGCCCCAGGTCATCGGCGTCGTCGCGTCGGGGGAGGATACCAGGCGGACGGGCCGGTCCACTCCTGCCAGCCGGGTCGCACGCGTGAGAGCGTCCCGCCACTCTCCGGAATTCAGATCAACCGCTTGCCGGGACAAGCGCCGGATGCGGAACGAGCTGACCGTGAATCGGAGCAGGATTCCCGCCACGGGCAGAAGCCAGGCCAGGAGGACGATCCCGGTCCATGGCAATGGCGCCGCGGAGGTCAGGTCCGTATCGATTCTTTTCGGAGTTGCGGAATCTGCGGAAGTCCCGGTGCCCATTTCCCCAACAGGAGCCGGAACACGCCCAGGGCTGCCTGCGTCAACGGATCTTCCTTCTTCTGACCGCACGGTGGGGAAACTGATTCGAGGACGCCAGTCTGTTGGTATGGCTGCGCCCAGCCAAGGGAGAGCAAGGGCGCCCAGAAGAGCCGCGGTCCAGATCATCAACCTGGCCTTCGCCGGACCATTTTTCAGGGCGACGCTAAGCAGACCGGCGGTGGCCAGGAGAATCGCCACCTTCAGGGAAGCCATGATCATCAGAATCAGCACCGGCTGGAGGCTGGTCATCTCACTCATCCTCCTGCCTGGCCTGCTCGATCAATCGTTTCAGCCGGTCCAGTTCCCCGGGTTGCAGTCGTGCCGATTCAGGATCGAGAAGGGCGGCCACCGCGCCTGCGGTAGAACCGTTGAAAAAGGTCTTCACCAGGTGGGCAAGGGCGCTGCGACGAGCCGATTCACGAGCCACGGTGGGGTGGTAGACGTAACGAGGTCCCTGCTGCTCGTGGCGCAGGTGCCCTTTCTCTTCCAGGATCCGGAGCATGGCGCGAACCGCCGAGTAGGAGGGAGGGTCGGACAGGACGCTCTGGATTTCAGCGGCCGTGCCGCTCTCCATCGCGTAGAGCAGATCCATGATCTCTCTTTCCCGGCGGCTCAGAGGGGGACGGTGTTCATCGGACATCGGCGCTCCATGTGTTAAGAATTTAGCATCATGCTATAAACTTAACACTATGCTAAGAAATTAGCAAATCGGATAGTAGTACGCCCCACATCGGGCTACGGTTGCCCGGTGGAAGAGAGAATATGGACAAATGACCGTATCGTATTGATAGTTAACGGTTTACGTGCAGGAAAAAATCAGGTAAGCCGGCGCACTTCCTGAACGATGGCCTCCTTGACCTGCTCCCAGGTTACCTTGGTGACCATGTCCGGCATAGGTTCGGATTCCACCTCTTCGAAGTAGGCCAGCGATTTGAGGAGGTGGTATTCGTTGTAATCGATCCCGCTGAAGCGGCGGCGCAGCATACTGAAGATGGAATCGAGCGACACGCCGTGGCGGAAGAGGAAGAACAGGTCCACGAAATCCTTCCTGCTCCCCCGTCCGCCGACGGCAATCAGTTTCATGACCGCGATATCCGACGGATCGGCCACTGTCATGCCGCGGTACGGCACACCCGGGAACAGGAAACCGGCCTGGGCCTCCAGAAAAGACAGGCGCACTCCCTGGACGACGGCGTGCAACGTACCGGAACTCATCTGCTGTACATCCACTTTTCCGAACCCGGCCAACCGGTGGAGCATCGCTTCCGCATCGAAAGCCTCCGGCCGGAACAGGTCGAGATCTTCCGAGTAGCGATGCCCGAACTGGAGAGCCAGGCCGGTTCCTCCTGCCAGCACCCACCCTTCGAGGACGCCGCTCGTTGCAAGCCGGCGGACGATCTCCCAGGCGTTTTTACTGAGAACCTTCGGATGCAACTGCGTCTCCTTCCATGACGATGTTCCAGAAATTCCGGGTCTTTGGATCGACGCCCCTCCGGCGGATCGCGTTGATGACCGCTCCGCCGCCGTAGAATCGCCGTGCCGCAGACGCCTGATCCCAGTTTCCGAACATCAGCACACGCTCCAGCACCCAGTCCGGGTAACTCGCCAGATCGGCCACCTGCAATTTCCTGTCCCAGAATAATGGAGAAAGGAGCCTGCACAGTTTGGCGGGGGATCGTCCGGCCGGCGCGCTGCCCCTCGCGGTCCCTGCAACCAGGCTTACCTCCAGTCGCACGCCGAGTGCGGATGCGATCTTCCGAAGGGTGGCCAGTTCGAAACGGTCCCACCCGCTCTCGTACCGGTGCAGCGTGGGAGCACTGGTGCCCGCGCGGTTCGCCAACTCGGCAAGGGACCAGCCCCGGCCGATCCTGAGGGACCGGATCTGAACACCGATGGGCCGAACTTCACTCTGTATATTATTATCATTCACGATAATATTATATGTGCTGCGAGTATACTTGTCCAGTATGTATTGAAAAGCATCATGGCCGTTCCCGTCGCAAGACATGGTTAAGCCGGTACAATCGGGGTTCACGCGAGGGAGAACCCTTACTGCAGGGACGGCATGCAAACCAATTCGGACAGCGACGCTCGCGTCATCGCCACCGGTTGCCCGGCGCACAACTGCGGCGGGCGCTGCCTGCTGCGGGTCCATGTCGAGGCCGGCCGGATCGTCCGCATCGAAACCGACGAGCGTCCCGAAGACCCGACTCACCGGAAGCGCGGCCCCAGTTGCGCGCATGCGTCCGCGGCCGGGCCTATCGCCGCCGCCAGTATCATCCCGACCGCCTGACGACGCCGCTGCGCCGCACCGGCCGGCGGGGCGAGGGGAAGTTCGAGCCGATCACCTGGGATGAAGCCCTGGACATGCTCGCCCGGCAACTGTGCCGGGTGCGCGACGAATACGGCCACGGCGCGATTCATGTGCCTTACGGCACCGGCGGATACAGCCAGTTAACCGGCGCCCAGACCGCCCGCCGCCTGCTGAACCTGTTCGGAGGCCACCTCGGCTTTTACAACAGCTACAGCTGGGGGGCGACGAACATCGCCACACCGACGGTTTACGGAACCACCAAGTGCGGCAACGAACGGCAGGACTGGCTGGCAAGCAAGTACATCCTGATGTGGGGCTGGAACCCGGCGGAGGCGCGCGACGGCACCAATAGCGACTGGTTCGTCATGCAGGCGCGCAGGCGCGGCGCACGCGTCGTCTGTATCGACCCTCGTCACACGCTGAGCGCGGCCAGCCTCGCCGACGAGTGGATCCCGATCCGCCCCGGCACCGATGCGGCGATGATGAGCGCCATGGCGTATGTCATCATCACCGAGAACCTCCATGACGAGGATTTCGTGCGACGCTGCTGCACAGGGTACGACGGCGCCCGCATGCCGCCGGGTTACGAACAGGCCGAGAGTTATCGCGACTATGTCCTCGGCGTCTTGGACGGCCGGCCCAAGACCCCGGCCTGGGCCGAAGCGATCACCGCCGTGCCTGCCGCAACCATCGAGCGCATCGCCCGCGAATACGCCACAGCCGGCCCGGCGGTGCTGTACCAGGGGTACGCCATGCAGCGCCGCGCCTACGGCGAGCAGGTCGTTCGCGCCGGCTGCGCCCTGGCGGCCATCACCGGCAACGTCGGCCGGCGCGGCGGCTGGGCGAGCGGACTGGCGTCACAACCGACCGCCGGTCCGTTCTGGAGCTTTCTGCCTGAAGGGGAAAACAGCTACCGGCCGCGGATCCCGTGTTTCCTGTGGACCGAGGCGGTCCTGCGCGGCCGCCAACTCGGCGCCGAACACGGCATCCTCGGCCTTTCCGACGGCGCCCGCCTCGAGAGCGACATCAAGCTGATCTGGGCTGTCGCCTCGAACATCCTGATCAATCAGCACGGCAACACCAACCGCTGCGCCGAGATCCTGGGGGACGAATCCCTCGTCGAATTCATCACCGTGCAGGACAATTTCCTCACACCGAGCGGCCGCTTTGCCGACCTCGTGCTCCCCGCTTGCACCCAGTTCGAGACCTGGGGTCTCGCCGACGGCTGGAAGTACGGCCAGGAAGTACTGCTCATGCCGCAGATCGTCGAGCCGCTGCCTGACACGCGCAGCGACTACCGCATCTGCGCCGACCTGGCGGCGCGCCTCGACCGCATTGAGCCGCGCGGCCTGCATGAGGCGTACACCGAAGGGCGAGACGAGCGCGGCTGGGTCGCCTGGCTGCTGGAGCACCTGCGCGAACGCTGGTTCCCGGCCTGCCCGGACTCGACGAACTGCTCGCCTCCGGTGAAGGGGTTTACAGCGTGCCGGTCACCACAGCCGAAGCCCGCATCGCCTTTGCTGATTTCCGCGCCGATCCCGAGGCGCATCCTCTCGACACGCCGACCGGCAAGATCGAACTGTTCAGCGCCGCCATGCACCAATGCGGCAACGAGACGGAGATACCGGCCGTCCCCAAGTACATCCAGGAATGGGAAAGCCCATTCGGTCCCGAGGCTGAACAATATCCGCTGCAGGCGATCTCCAACCATTCCCTTGCCCGCGTCCACTCGACCCATGAGAACATCGACTGGCTGGAGGAAGCGTTCCCGCACAGACTGTTCATCAACCCCCTGGACGCGGAGGAGAGAGAGATCGCCGACGGTGACGTGGTGGGGGTCTTCAACGATCGCGGCCGTTGCCTGCTGCCCTGCCGCGTCACGCCCCGCATCATGCCCGGGGTGGTCAATCTGCCGCAGGGCACGTGGTGGACTCCCGATGCCGACGGTGTCTGCCGCCGCGGCTCGGTTAACGTATTGACGAGCGAACGCTGGACACCGTTTGCATTCGGCGCCGCCCTGCAGACATTCATGGTTCAGGTGGAGAAGGCGTGACATGACGACACCACGCCGGACGGCATTCCACTTCGATTCGTCGATCTGCTCCGGATGCAAAGCCTGCCAGATCGCGTGCATGGACCGCAACGATCTCGCAGCCGGCACTCTCTGGCGCCGGGTTTACGAAGTGGCCGGTGGTGTATGGCATCGCGACGGCGCAGCCTGGCAGTCGGATGTTTTCGCCTACTACCTCTCCCTCTCCTGCAACCATTGTGAGCGTCCGATCTGCGTAGAGTGCTGCCCGTCAGGGGCTATGGCGCAGCGCGAGGACGGCATCGTCCTGCTCGACGAAAACATATGCCTCGGCTGCGGTTACTGCAGTTGGGCATGCCCGTACGGCTCTCCGCAAATGCGACCTGATACCGGCGCCATGAGCAAGTGTGATTTTTGCTTCGAGGAACTGGACGCCGGTCGGCCTCCTGCCTGTGTCGCCGCCTGTCCGGTGCGGGCGCTGGATTGTGTCGACGCCACCATTGAGACGAACTCGCCGCTACCTGTGATCGAACCGCTGCCCGATCCCGAACTGACAAGACCTGCTCTCGAACTCGAAGCTCATGGCGACGCCGGGCGCGCCCGCGACAGCGAGTATGACCTCGAGCCGCGTCCACCCCGCGGCCTGCGGGAGTGGTCGCTGGTCTCTTTTACCCTGCTGATCCAGATGGCCGCCGGCCTGGCGATCTGGCTCGCTGTGGCGCGCCGGTTGCTGCCTCAAGTCGATGAGGGCGACGGCCTGCTGCTCGTGCCGCTGCTGACGATGGCGGCGATCATCGTATCCTTATTGCACCTGGGTCGGCCGCAACAAATGCTGCGCGCAGTAACCAACCTGCGCTCTTCGTGGCTGAGCCGGGAGATCCTGCTCGTATGCCTCTTTCTCTTCCTCGGGCTGTGGGCGTTGATTCCGTCCGGCGCGGTGGCGCGCGACTGGCTGCTGCCCTTGGCCGGGCTATTGTTGATCGGCGGCATGGCCCGCGTCTACATGCTGCGGACGGTTCCGGTCTGGAACCAGGCCAAGACGCCGCTGACCTTCCTCGTTACGGGGTTGCTGCTGGGCGGCATGCTGACCCTGGCGTTGCTGGCGACGCTCAGTTGGCGCCAGTACATCGTGGCCACCTGGTCGGCATTGGCAGTCGTGCTCTGTCTGGAAGTTCTGGGCCGGGGCCGCTTCTTTGCATCGTACTGGCGCAGAGGCGTGTGATATAAGAAGGCCCGCAGCTGAAACGGCCGTGCTACGTCAGATATTTCGATACGCCGTCCAGGAACAACTGAACGGCCAGTGCAACCAGAACCATGCCCATCAAGCGTTCGACGGCGACAAGCCCTCGTTTGGTCAGGAAGCGCAACAAAAACGTCGATGCAAACAGCACGACGAAGGTCGCCAGCCAGGCCGATCCCGCAGCGAGCAGCAAGTCCACCTGTCGTCCCGGCTCAGCGGTGGCGAACAGCAGAAGCACGGCCAGTAAAGAGGGGCCCGCAATAAGAGGAACGGCGAGGGGAACGAGCAGCGGCTCGCCGTCAATTTCCTGTTCTTTGTGCAGGCTTTTCATTGGGAAAACCATTCTAAGAGCAATGATGAACAAGATGATGCCCCCGGCGATGCTCACGGACTCCTGTCTTAAGCCCAGAAATTCCATGACGTAGCGGCCGCATAGAACCGTGCCGACGATCACGGCCAGCGCGATAAGCAGCTCGCGCACGAGTACCCTCCGCCTGCGGTTCTCCGGCACCTTGTCCAGGATCGGCAGGAATATCGGAATATTCCCGAAAGGATCCATGATCAGGAAAAGTGTTACAGATATCGACAGGATCTCCATTGACCTAAGCTCCCCGATTGCGCCCCTATCATTTCTAAGCCCTACAACCACTTATCCTACTCTGGAAAGAGGTATGATCCAATCCCCGGTCTTGATCCAGTTGCCTTGACATCCCGACGAGGCGATCCCATCAACGACTGATGACACAGCGCTTGCCCGCTTGGCCGCACCGTTTGCTGGACCGCCTGAGCGGAAAGCCGGTGGTATGGAGTTCGACTCGTTACGACAAAATCATCGCGGCGATCAACGCACGGGAATTTGAGGTCACCTCCTGCACCGATGAAGAGTTGCTCCGTCGTGCCAAACGGTTGCGAATCGATGTGGGCAGATCCGGCGGACAGGAACCTGAAACCGTCATCGAAGGCTTCGCCCTGGCTCGCGAGGCCGCCTGTCGCGCCCTCGGCCTGCGGCCGTTCGACGTGCAGGTCCTGGCCGGCCTCGCGCTTGCACGACGGCAGCCTGGCCGAGATGCAGACCGGCGAGGGCAAGACGCTTGCCGCGGTGCTGCCGCCTTCCTCAACGCGCTGGACGGCGCGGCGTCCACGTGCTGACCTTCAACGACTACCTGGCCCGCCGCGACGCGGCTGGATGGGGCCGGTCTACGATTGCTGGGCGTCGAGCGCTGGCGTCATCCAGGAGGGCATGAGCCCCGGAGAGCGGCGGCGAGCCTATCGCGCCGACGTGACCTACGTCACGGCCAAGGAGGCCGGCTTCGACTTCCTGCGCGAGTTCCTCTGCCGGGAGCCGGAGAGCTCGTGCACCGCCCCTTCCACTTGCGCCATCGTGGACGAGGCCGACTCGATCCTGATCGACGAGGCGCGGGTGCCCCTGGTCATCGCGGGCCAGCATGGATCACGATCGTGCGATGGATCACCGGATCGCATGGCCGGATCGTGGCGGGCCTCGACCGCAGGGATGCACTACACGACCGACGAGCACGGCCGCAACGTCGACCTGACCGAGCGCGGGCTAGTGCGGCGCTGGAACAAAGCCTGGGTTGCGGCAGCCTGCATCGACGCGGAGAACCTGGAGCTGCTGACCGAGCTCAACTGCGCGCTGCACGCCGCGTGTGCTGCTGCGGCGCGACGTCGACTACATCGTGCGCGACGGCCGCATCGAGCTGGTCGACGAGTTCACCGGCCGCGTGGTCGAGGACCGGCACTGGCCCGACGGCCTGCAGGCCGCCGCTGGAAGCCAAGGAGGGAGTGGCTCGTGCGATCCGGAGGGACGCATCCTCGGCTCGATCACGCTGCAGCACTTCCTGCGGCTCTATCCCACGGCTCTGCGGCATGACCGCGACCGCCCGACCGGCGGCCGAGGAGCTGCAGGAGTTCTACGGTCTGACGACGTGTCGTGATCCCGCCCGCACCGGCCCTGCGTCCGCGAGGGATCTTCCCGACCTGGTCTTCACGCCACCAGGCGGCCAAGCACCGGCGCTGGTCGCGAGAGATCGAGCGAGTCCACGCCACCGGGCGGCCGGTGCTGGTGGGCACCGCCAGCGTGGAGGAGTCGGAGCAGCTGGCCGGTGCGCTGCGAAGCGCGGGATCGGCTGCGACGGTGCTCAACGCCAAGACACGACGAGCGGGAGGCCGCGCATCATCGCCGAGGCCGGGACGCGCCGGGCGCGGTGACGATCTCCACCAACATGGCCGGCCGCGGCACCGACATCCGGCTCGGAGGCGCAGACGGAGGCCAGCGCGACCGGGTCGTGGCGCTCGGCGGGCTCTACGTCATCGGCACCAACCGCCACGAGAGCCGGCGCATCGACGACCAGCTGCGCGGTCGCGCCGGGCGGCAGGGCGATCCCGGATCGTCACGCTTCTTCATCAGCCTGGAGGACGATCCGCTGATCGCGCGCTACGGCATCGAGTCGGCTGATCCCGCCGAAAGCTGCGGCCGGAGCGGCAGGACGCAGCCGCTGGACAACCCGGTGATCCGCGCGCGAGATCGCCCGCGCCCAGCGCATCGTCGAGGGCCAGAACTTCGAGATCCGCCGCACGCTCTGCGCGCTACTCGGCGCATGGTCGAAGAGCAGCGGACCGCAACTCCATGAGTGGCGCCAGAAGATGCTGACGGGAGCGAGCGACGGAAAAGGCCTGGCGGCGACCCGGACCGAGCGCCACCGAATGATGTGTGAGAAATGGGGACGCGATGTCATAAACGGGGTCGAACGACAGATCACTCTTGCCCAAATTGACCGCGTCTGGTGCGAGCACCTTGCATACACCGCAGACTTGAGGGAAGGGATTCACCTGCTCAGCGTCATGCGTCTCGATCCACTGGCCGAGTTCCAGCGCAAGATCATTGACGCCTACGACAAATGCCGCCACGAGATGGATGAGGCGATCGCCGCAACATTCGAGGATGCCGAAATCGGTCCGGACGGCATCGACCTGCAACGGGAGGGACTGCAAACTCCGGCCTCCACCTGGACCTACGTAGTCAGCGACGACCCGTTCCGCAACCAGCTCTACGCAAAGCTCGGTGGCACCACCATGGGACTGGGCATCATCGCCAACTTTCCCCTGGTGCTGGCCTGGAAGATCTTCGAGAGGTGGCAGCGGAAAAAGAGGGAGCGCCGCCTGCGGCACCGCATCCCGTAGGGAATTCGAATCTTCAGATTCCGGGTATTAGCGATTGACGTATCGACCTGCATATCGTAAATAAATCGGATAAGGAGCGCCGTTATGAACAGAATCGCGTCGAATCTCTTTTGTGATCTATTCTGCTGTTTGTGTCGTTCTGCTGGTCGATTAGCGACATTGACGCATCGATCGGATCGGCTGACCGTCTATTCGTCGTACTCACCGACGAAGAGCGTGATCCGGACTGACCAGGCTGCGATTGTCGTCTTTAAAGTGAATGGCCTCGGAGCCCTCGAACAGGAAGGGATCTTCCCGACAGAAGGATACAGCAGCGCGAATGATTCAGCTCCGTCTCCATGCGTCGATGCCTCCCGAAGCCGGCTGTTTGTACCGAACAATATGAGCAACGACGTATCCGTATTCACGATTCATGGCGACGGCTCCCTGGAACCGGTTCCAGGGTCTCCGTTTCCGACTGGCGACGGCACCATGAGCGCCACCCTTCATCCGAACGGGAATTATCTCTATGTATCCCAGTGGAGAGAATCGACCCTCGGAGTCTACGAAATAGCGGACTCCGGGCAATTGATCCCGGTCCAGACGGTCGGATACTTCCATACCGGCCTCTCCGCGATCACTCCCGAGGGAACCTTTCTGTACCTGGCCGGCATGATCAACGGTGTGCGCGGCTACCGTATCGAAGAGAATGGAAATCTTATCGAACTGCCGGAGTCCCCGTTCACCTACCCCGACATGGACCGTCCGCAGGGTATCAAGTTATCGTCTGACGGAAACACGCTGTTCGTCCTCGACGTCGATACGGGGATCGCTGCGTTCCGAGTCGAAGAGAATGGAGAACTGAGTCTCGTGACAGGCTCACCTTTCGCTCTCGGCGGGTTCGCCACGGCTTTTGCTTTAACACATGATGACCGCTACATCTACGGAAGTGCCGAAACGCAGATTCAGGGTTTTAGCGTTCTTCCGAACGGGAGCCTCTCTACGCTTCCGGATTCACCCTTTTCTGAAATTATCTACCTGTGGGCGATGCTCAGTTCCCCCGATGCGGATCGGCTGTACGTCGGCAACAGCGCTGAAGAAAGGATACAGACGTTTTCCATCGCTCCGGATGGGAGCCTCGAGGAAACCGGAGAACCGGTCGGAGTGCAGGACGATCTCGGGCGGTTGCCCAGAGGTATGATTTACTACCGGCCCGCAGCAATAACGAAAATCCCGATCGACATCAAGCCTGAAAACCGCACTAATCCGGTTAACCCCCGCAGTCATGGCGTCACCCCAGTAGCCTTGCTCGGCACTGAGGATTTTGATGTCACCACCGTCGATGTGACTACTCTTCGTTTCGGTCCCGACGAAGCTGCTCCCGCCCATGATCTGACCGACGGCTGGCCCTACAACGATCCCTTGCGGGACGTGAACTGCGACGGCTTTGTCGATCTGCTGGTTCACTTCAAGACACAAGAGACCGGCATCCTGTGCGGAGACACCGAGGCAACACTGACGGGAACGCTGCAAGACGGTTCTGCTGTTGAAGGCACCGATTCCATCAGAACGGTCGGCTGTTCCTACAAGGCCCGAGCTCAGCACAGGTAAGGGATAGTCCCCCTTTTCCTTAACAGAACTCTAATGCTTGCCTGATGCGCGGCAGATGGAGTTCCATCGCATCCAGATCGTCTGTGGACTCCATGATCACCGAATCTGCGAACGGCGTCTGGACCGCCATCACAATGGCGTTCTGCGGTGGTACACTCGGTCACCGCAGCACCAATTAAGGAGTGAGATCATGTTCCGTCTCCTGACCGCGTCCACGCTGGTGGCGTTGATGGTGGTGACGTTCGCCGGACCCGTGGACGGCGCCGGCCAGCCGGCAACCGCATGGCAATCTCCCCCTGCGGATATCATGGAGGTTCTCCACGCTCCCCAGCTTCCCTGGGTGTGGACCGCCCCCTCGGGTGAGTACCTGCTTCTGGCCGATCCCGTAACCTATCCCCCCCTCGCCGAGCTGGCCGCCCCGATGCACAAGCTGGCCGGTATGCGAGTGAATCCGGTGATCAACGGCTACCACGGGTGGCACGGGGCCACCTCCCCGCGCCTGGTTCAGGTCGAGGGCGGAGCCGTAACCCCCCTCGCTCTGCCGGGAGATGCAGAGGTCGACGAGTGTGGCCTGGACCGCGGACGGCCGGCGCTTCGCCATCACGGCCAGGCACCCGGACCACATCGGTCTGTGGGTGGGCTCGGTGGAGGGAGAGCTGACCGAGATCGAGGGCCTGACGCTCAACCCGCTCCTGGGCACCGCTGTGAGATGGCTGCCCGACCAGGAGCGCCTGTTGGTCCGCCGCATCCCGGAGCGGGGACCGGCTCCGCAGCCGCCGGCCATCCCGGTGGGACCCAGAGATCCTGGAGGGGGCGGGGGCT
This sequence comes from Candidatus Polarisedimenticolaceae bacterium, assembly GCA_963790785.1. Taxonomy (GTDB): domain Bacteria; phylum Acidobacteriota; class Polarisedimenticolia; order Polarisedimenticolales; family Polarisedimenticolaceae; genus Polarisedimenticola. Next base: position 66,042 of record CAWBPP010000015.1, on the reverse strand, counting down.
ACGGCTCGCTCCACCTACGAGGCTCGCAACCTGCTCCAGACCGCCCATGACGATGCCCTGTTCGAGTACTACTCTACCTCCGAACTGGTGGTCGTGGACATGGCCAAGGGTGAAGTGAAGACCGTTGGCAAGCCGGCGCTTTACACCATGGCCGACTTCTCCCCGGACGGCAGCTTCCTGCTCGTGGAGCGCCTTGTGGGTCCTTGGTCCCATGAGGTGCCCTGGTGGCGCTTCGCCAGCGAAGTCGAGGTATGGGACGACAAGGGCAAGCCCGTGGCGAGCATCGTTTCACTCCCCCTGGCCGACGAGGTCCCGATCCACGGTGTGCCCGTAGGGCCCGCGCGACATCTCGTGGCGCGCCACCGCGCCCCACACGCTGTTCTGGGTCGAGGCCCTTGACGGCGGCGATCCCGTTGCCGAAGTCCCCCACCGCGACCGGCTCATGCGCCTTAAAGCGCCGTTCACCGCACAGCCCGAGGAAGTTTTCAAGGCCGAGCATCGCATCCAGAGCTGGCGAAGCGGCTGGGGCGCCGAAGGGGGCACGCTGGTGCTCACCGAGCGTGAGCGGATGCGCCGCTGGCGCTACACCTGGCTGCTGGACGTGGACGAGGGCACGTCGCGCCTCTGGTTCGATCTCAACGAGGATGACCGCTACGGATCACCAGGCTCTCCCTTACGACGCCCCCTGCCCAATGGCCGCTGGGTGCTGCACCAGAACGGAGATGCGGTCTACTTCCGGGGCAGCGGCGCCACCGACCAGGGCGACCGGCCCTTCCTGGACCTGCGCCACATGAAAACCGGCGAGACCAAGCGCTTGTTCCGCTGCGATCCGGCGCGTTACGAGGTCTTCACGGCTTTCGCGGGAGATGAGGACCGTTTCGTGATGCGTTCCGAGTCCGCCGCCGACGTGCCCAACTACTACCTGGCCAAGCTGGGCAAGAAGCATCGCGGCCGCCGAGGGCGAGGCCACCCGGGCCCTGACCCGCATACCGATCACCCGCTTCGAGGATCCCGCCCCCCAGCTGCGAGAAATCGACAAGCGCATCGTGCGCTACGAGCGCGAGGACGGCGTACCCCTAAGCTTCCAGCTGCACCTGCCCCCGGGCTACAAGGAGGGAACACCGCTGCCCACGGTGCTTTACGCCTACCCGCTGGAGTACTCCGGCGCTTTCACCGCTGGACAGGTGAGCGGCTCGACCCGGCGCTTCAGCCACATCTCTGGTTCCTCTCACCTGTTCTTCCTGCTCCGGGGCTACGCGGTGCTCGACCGTACCGCCATGCCGATGATCGGAGATCCCGAGACAACCTACGACACCTTCGTCCCCCAACTGGTGGCCGACGCCGAGGCTGCGGTGGCAAAGGCTGTGGAGATCGGCGTGGCCGACCCTGAACGCATCGGCGTCATCGGTCACAGTCACGGCGGGCTCATGGTGGCCAACCTCCTGGCCCACACCGATCTGTTCCGGGCCGGCATCGCCCGTAGCGGCTCGTACAACAAGACCAACCAGCCCTTTGGCTTCCAGTCCGAGCGTCGTTCCCTGTTCGAGGCGAGGGACGTTTACATCCAGGTTTCGCCCACCTTCTTCGCAAACCAGGTCAACGAGCCGATCCTGATCATCCACGGTGCCGACGACTCCAACCCGGGAACCCTCACTTTCCAGTCCGAGGTTTTCTTCGAGGCCGTGCGCGGCTCAGGTGGCAACGCCCGGCTGGTGCTGCTGCCCCACGAGGACCACGGCTACCGCTCCAGAGAAAGCGTGGAGCACGTTCTCTGGGAGCAGTTACGGTGGTTCGACAAACATGTCAAGGGCGCGAAGAAGGCGCCGGGTCTAAGGCGTGTCGACCACCAGCGGATTGGCGGGGTCGGCGGCCCATTCCTGGAGTGAGGCGGTGTAGACGGCGACGTCGGTGAAACCGAGCCGGGTCATGATGAAGGCGTTGGATGACGCTGAGATTCCGCCTCCACAGTAGGTGATGACGCGGGCGTTGCGGTGGCCGTCGTGCATCGCGGCCAGTTCGTCGTGCGGCAGGTAGCGGCCCGACTCGTCGAGGAGCCCCAAGGCGGGGATGTTCACGGCGCCGGGGATGTGGCCGGGTCGGTCGTAGAGGGACATCTCGCCCCGATAGCTGGCTTCGGGCAATGCGTCGATGAGCCGGACGGCGCTGTTGTTGATGGCGGTGAGCACCTCGTCCCGGTCGGCGATGAGTTCCGGACGGAGAGCAACCGTGAGCTGTTGCGCAGGTCGGTGGGCGGGTTCGGTGGACAGCGGTCTATCCTCGGCGGTCCATGCCACCAGCCCGCCGTCGAGCACCGCCGCCCGGTCGAATCCGACCCAGCGCAGCATCCACCAGACCCGCGCGGCCCAACCCGAGCCGTAATTGTCGTACAGCACCACCCGGGAATCATTGCCGACACCGAGTGCGCCCATGGCGGCACTGAACTGCTCCGGCGTCGGCACGGCGAAATGAATGGGACTGTCCCCGTCGGACAGATCACCCAGGAGGTCGGCGAACCCGGCGGCGGGAATGTGGCCGGCCTCGTAGTCGGCCCGGCCACTCAGAGATTGGAAGCGGCCTTCTTCGTCCATCTCCACGTGGACGCTGCAGTCGAGCACGACCACATCCGGATCATCGAGGTGCTGACTGAGCCACTCCGTGGACACCAGCGTGTCAATCGGCGGTAGTTGTTCTGCGGTGGTGGCCTGATCGGGCTGTGATTGTGGACCTGCACAGGCAATTGTGAGCGCCAATCCTGCGATCAGGACGAAGAGTTTTCGCGAGCCATCAAATAGCGACATTGTTCCTCCCAGCTGTCCTAAAAATACGCACCCCTCACGTCTAACCGACTCCGTCTCCGCATGTTGCGATTATACTTCATCCAAATCAGATTGATCTGCCTGTCATACCAGGGTTAGAATTTGCGATGATATCAACAACACGGGTCGCTCAGCATCGGCCCGAAGGAGACAGGTGATGGAAGTCACTGAAGATCGGATGCGTGTTCTTTCGTTCGTTCTCGTCGCCGCACTCGCTTTGGCCTCCCTCACCGGTTGTGCCGCCAAGTCAGCCAAAATGACCATGGCGGCCGGTGCCGGGGTCGGACAGTGTGACTATGATCCCAAGGATCGCAACATATTCGCCGGAACCGTCGATGCGGGCGACACCTGCGTGCGCGTAATCGGCCGTGTCCGCATGGACCAGGAGCCGCCACAGCGCCTGATCCCGGAGAAGGGCGCCCCGGTGATCCTCGTATCCAACGGCCCGTTCGGAGAAGTCGGCTACTCCGACCTCGGCGAGACGGCCTTCAATGGAACATGGATGCTTATGCCCGACTACGGGACAATCAAGGCAAAGGCCTTCCACGCCGCAGTCGGTTACGGCTACCCGCTCACCCGCCGCCTGGGTGTATTCGGCCGCGTCGGATATGCGTTCTGGGACGTCGACGAAGATGAAATCTTCGATGGGATCCCCGAAAGCCACTCGGCGTCCGGTAGCGATCTATTGTACGCCGCAGGTCTCAATGTCGGCCTGTCACCGCGGTGGGTTCTAGACGTGGAATGGACACGCTACCAGGACGTCGGCACGGTGGGCGAGACCGGCCAAGGCAATATTGATATGCTGACCGCCACGGTTCTGTACCGCTTCGGTCGCTAACCGCGAACCCGCATAATCTGACACACTCGGGGCCTCGTGGGCGATCGTCTGATCAGCCTGCAAGGAGTCGACTGTCTGAGATTGCGGTGTCGCTGTCTGCAAAAACGTTCCTGATTTGTTGCAGGACGACTGTTTCGACGTATGTCGATGTCGGGAAGTGCAACAGGGAGGTAGGGAACATGTCGTTGCAACAGCCTAACAGGCAGAATCCGGCTCTCACATTGATCATCCTGGCACTGGGATGCCTTGTTCTCGTCGCTTCGCACACTGCAGCGGCGGAGGACCCTCCCGACTCCGAAGCTCTGGCCGCGTACCACAAGGCCCGGATCGCCGAGATCCAGGCCGAGATCATCGCAAAAGGGTACGACTGGACGGCAGGCGAAACTTCCCTGACAGCCTACACTCCGGAAGAATTGGAACATATGCTGGGAGGATTCCGGGTCCCGGAAGAGTGGAAGCGGGATGCCACACAAGTAAGCGATCTCCCGTTTGAGCTGCTTTCCGATCTGCCGGCCTACTTCAACTGGAAAGATCTCGGAGGCGTCACAGAGGCCAAGGACCAGAACCCGCTTGGCTCTTGTTGGGCATTCTCGGGCGTTGGCGCGCTGGAGTCCAGTATTCTGATCCACGGCGGCGTGGAACTCGATCTTTCTGAACAACAGGTACTCTCATGCCAACCGGAAGTCAGTCAAATGGAGATTGTCTGGGAGCACTACCGGGATCATGGTGCAGTAGACGAAGAATGCATGCCCTATTTAGGGGTCAACCATAGCACGTGCCTCGAAGATGAATGCGAACTGGTCGCCGCAACAAAGAACTGGATCGATATCCCCGCCGAAGAGCAGGCGCTCAAGACCGCCCTTTTCGAATATGGGCCGGTGACAACCGGCTTTGCAGGTGAAGATGAACTCTTCTACTACGAGGACGGCTGCTACGAGACCGAGGGCGAGGCGAACCTGAACCACGCCATGGTCATCGTCGGATGGGACGACAACGCCTGTGATGGAGACGGGGCCTGGCTGGTCAAGAACAGTTACGGCACCGATTGGGGTATAGACGGATTCATCTGGATCAAGTACGGCATTGCCGGGATCGGCGAGTCTGCCCAACTGGTCTACTACTATGAAGCGACGGAACTTGAACTGGTTAACATATTCGTCGATGACTCCGAATCGGGCGATGGAGACCTGCATCTTGATCTAGGAGAGACAGCCAATCTTGAGGTGGAGATCAAGAATGCGCTCCTCGCTGAAGATCGCACCGCAATAGCCGTCGAACTGACAACCGCTTCCGACCTGGTGACTATCCTGAATTCCAGCGCAAACGCTGATCCTCTGGAACACGGTGAAGAAGACACACTCGACCCGCCGTTCCAGGTGGAGGTCAGCCGTTTCGCTCCTGTCGGATCAGTGGTGGAATTCGAGCTGCTGTTCTCGGCGGACGGGGATTACAACCACAGCGAGTCCTTCACCCTCGAGCTTGGAGATATCCCGGTCCTGCTCGTCGATGACGATGAAGGTACCGTAGCCGACCCGCATATCAAGGCTGCACTGGATGCCAACGGCTACCTCTACCGCACCTGGGACACCAAGATCGCGGGACCGCCCATGCCGGAGTTTCTGGGGGGGCATGACGTTGTGATCTGGGTGACCGGAGTATCCGGCTTGCCCGGTCAGACCGATCGGGATGCCCTGATAGATTACTTCGCATCCGGTGGGGCTGTTCTGCTCAGCGGTCAGGACATCGGCTGGTACTTGAACGAATCGGCGTGGGCAACCAAACCCGCTCGCGATTTCTACAGCGACATGCTGCATGCCGTCTTCGTGGCGGACGACTCCGGTTTCGACTACCTGGAGGGGATCAACGGTGATCCGATCAGCGACGGGCTCAGCTTTGAAATAGGCGGAGGCGACGGATCTCTGCAACAGGATTATCCGAGTTGGATCGAGCCTCTTCCCGGAGCCGTTTGCATTTTCGAGTACGAACCTGACGTCTGCGGCGCGCTGCGCTGGGACGGTGACGGCTACCGACTCGCTTACTACGCCTTCGGGATCGAGGCGATCAACACCGCCGCCGATCGCGCCATGGTGATTGAACGAACGCTGGAGCATCTCGTGCCGGTCTGGCCGGATACGGAGCAACCTGCCGTCACCTTGACCAGCCCCAACGGCGGGGAGGTGTGGGAGGCAGAAGCCGACAGCACTATCACCTGGAGCGCAAACGATAATGTCGGTGTCACCAGCATCGACATCCTCCTCTCCCGTGACGGGGGCGTCACCTTCGATGAGACCATAGCGACCGGCCTGGCCAACGACGGCAGTCATACCTGGCAGGTCACCGGTCCCGCATCCGATACTTGCCGCATCGCCGTGATCGCTACCGACGATGCAGGACTGGCCGCGATTGACAGCAGCGACGACAACTTCACCATTTCGGCAGGCACGGGCGAACCTCCCGTCGTTGATGTTTTGTCACCCAACGGCGGAGAGGAGTACCCCTGCGATTCCGAGATAGATATCGAAGCCACCGTCGACGATGAGGACGGGATCGAAGAGACAGTCCTGTCCTATACCGCCGATGGTGGAGACAGCTGGATCATAATCGACAGCGGAGAGCTGACTTTCCCATACTCCTGGACGACTCCTAAGAAAGCTTCCGAGACCTGCCGGATAAAGGTGGAAGCATGGGACAGCACAGGCCTATACTCCATGGACGAGAGCGATGCCGATTTCACCCTCACCAAACGTCCCGGCGGAGGCCCTCCGGAAAGCCTAAACTAGCCTATACGATCTTTCAACTCACCAGATGCCGCCACTATTTTGCCTATCTCGTGCTCATCGTTGCCGCTTAGTTTCGCTGAGCACCTTCACCGGATCAAATAAATGGAAGGCGCCGCATGTGGTATCATGCAGTGTAATTTCCACCTGAGAGGGCGTGCCCCGTGTCTGTTCGTAAGCCATTGCCCAAGCCGCAGGCCGCATTCGTTCCGTGGACCGCCGCTCACTTCCAAACCCAGGAAATTCGCGATCATTTCCTCCGCGTTGCCGCGACTCTCCCGGCGAGCGACGTCGAGGTCGAGCCCATGCTCGACGAAATCCGAGGCGCGTTGGTTCGTTGGCGTCCGGGACAGTTCCTTCGCCTCAACGACATCGCCTATGCCCACGGCGGCAGGATCGTCGTTACCGCAGGCCACGGCCACCTTAGCTAATTGAGTTTTCGGCACTGACAGGTTTCTGACGCCACTCAAATCGGAGCACTGCGAAGGTTAGAATGGACAGGGCGATCCAGAACACAAATAGCGCCACCTCCGCCGCGAAATGTCGCTGCACGTGAAGCCAGGCCTGAGTAACTGCCAGCAAGTCGTAGACCAGGTGCACACCGATCAGTAACGGAACGCTCTTGCTCAACTCATAAAGCGTTGCGAGAAGAGGTCCGCCCGCCAAGAGCGCCGCTGCGGTCGCCGTTTCATGGATCGTCATGCCGGGGCCGATGCGCACATGGATCCAGGCGAACGATATGGTGACAATCACAACAGCAGGCAGACTCCCGGCTACGAACCTGAGGCGGCGCTGGCAGCCGCGAAATACGATCTCTTCACCAATCACCGCGAAAGGAATCGTGAAAAGGAAGCGCCGAAAAGCCGACAGGTTGCCAAGGCCGCGTCGCGCAAACTCCCAGTCGTCGGAGCCAGGGTCGAAAATACGAACGAACACGGCAAGAAGGCCAAGAGCAGCAATCGTTGCCGCCGCCCATGCCAGCTTGTGTCTTACGCTTCTCCGATCGATGTCCACCTGAGATGACAAGACCCCGAAACGGGCAACGAGCAAGAGTATAGAGCCGAGCCCGAGCAGCAATCCGAGATCCGGTACGAGCCAGCCAAGTGGTCGCGATCCCCACCAAGTATCCAGGGCGCGCAGGCCATAACGATATCCTATGATGAACGTGGCATAGATAACGAGGGCTTCGGCCAGAGCTCCCGTGGAAGGCCAGAAGCGCTTGACTGCTTTCATTGCACCGCGGCCAACGCACCGGCGACCCTGTGCTGTTTGTACGTTCCGAGGGTGAGCAGGCATCGCAGCGTGGCGAAAACACGACCGCGGTCTTCATCTCCCGTCACGCTCCAACTCCCGTCCGCGGCCTGCCGCCGCAGGACCACAGCCAACGAGGGTTCGAGCTCCGAAGATGGCACCTCGGGATGGCGCGCAAGCACACCGATCAGGTTGGCAAGGGTCAGGGTTTCCTCCCGTACGCGGCGGTCGCGGAGCAGTAACCGCGCGTGATCGAGAAAAACGGTGAGATCATTCTGCCGCGAGCCGGCGAGACCGCCTGCACTGCTCATGTCGTGCAAAACATCGATGGCGTGAAGAGCGAGGTTGGCCCTGGCAATCGGATCTTGAACATGCTCAAGATCGTAGCGGGTCTCTTCACACAGCCGTGTCGCGACGCGTTCGACGGCTTCCGGAGCAATATTGGTCACCACCAGGAGACGTAACGCCCAGCTTTCATCGGCCTGCAACCGGAACGCCTCGCTGCCGTGGTAGAGGTTCGCGGGCAACCAGCCATCGCCATCGAGACCGCGCAGGATTACCTCGGCCATAGCATGGTCCCTATATAGCCGGCCGAGGATGGCGTAGGTATCAAGCGCGATGCCATCCATGACGGCCCTGCGCCGAAGGTTGTATATCCCTTTCTGCCGCCATGGACCGACAAGCGCCTGGGTCAACGCACCTGCGCGCTCCATCAGCTCCGAGGCAGGACCGTTCTCCACGCCTGTTTGTTGCAGCATCAGCGCAATGAAGTAAGCGTCGAGCAATCTGTAGGAGACCTGGTAGCCCGGTACGGGAGAAGCGAGCCTCTCGCCACTGTAGACGAAACGCAAGTACTCATCGTCGAAGGAGTTGCCGTTGTAGGCAGTCGCAACGTAGGACAGACCTCGCTCCATGGCGAGGTCCAAATCGGGCGGAGGTGACGAGCAGGTGCATAAGCCCGCAACTATGCCGACCATGGCGAGTGCAACAATAGGAAATCGCAGGGGATGGCGTCGCCACTGCATCGCAACAAGTCGTCTGTTATCCGGTTCGAACATGAGACCTCCGGTGATCGGAGCGACAGCATAAGCCTGATTTTATCTCGATATCCTCAAAAACGGTGGCTCAATATCTCCTTGCGCTATGTTAGGATTTGGAATCGCTTTCAGTTGGAGGTAGACAACCAGCATCCGAACGCAAGGAAGCCTCTTTCCGGATTCCACTGCGTCAATGTAAGTTTGTTCCCGCGAGGAGGTATCGCAATGCGAGTGATGGAAAACGACTCCGTTTGGCGCGTCCCGGCAGGCTGGATGCTGCTTTTGATGCTGTTTTTAACGCTTGCGGTCAGCTGTCAGCATCCACCCACCAGCTTGACGGACTTCCAAAATATAACCACCGTGGAGATCCAAGATCTCATCGACCCTGCGGAATTCGGGTCTGAATATGAGGGTGGAGAACTCGCCCAGATCGAGTCTGATGCGGAAGGCAACCTCTACGTTGCGACCAAGGAACCCTGCCAGGTGCTACGGCTCTCACCCAACGGTGATATCATCTGGGCCATCAATGGTCTAGAGTCCGGTGATGAACCGTACGTCGGGCCGTGGTTGAATCTCGCCGCCGCCGCCGAAGGAATTCTCGTCATTGATCCAGGCCAGGGACTCGTTGAGCACATCAGCACCGATGGCCGCTCTCTCGGCCACGTATATCTGGAGTACGCTTTTGAGGTAGCTGAATCGACAAGCGGTGAGATTTACGCTTACCCGAACACAGAGGGGTTTCTTGTTGACGTCGTCGACCAGCGTTTTCGAATCAGCCGTTCTCTGATCCCGTTACCGGGTACCCCGAATCAGGTCTCCGCTTCGGCCTGTCAACTACTGGCCGATCGGGACGGCGGCTTCCTCGCCTTGTGGAATCCGACGCGAACAGTCTACCGATTCGGACCACAGGGTGAACGCATCGCATCATTTACTGTTGATCCCCCGGATCTTTTGGAGAATCTCGATGAACGTCTCGAACGCGTTAAGATGCATGCAAGCGAGCAAGGGCTGTCGGGGTCCATTACCCCTTTCATCGAGTTGGCCAAAGATCACGAAGGGAACCTGGCGGCGCTTTACATCCAGGAGCTTTTCTTCGACAGCGAGGGGGAAGGGAATATCGATGAGGCGGTACAGGATGCCGTAGTCTATCGCTTCACCCCTGACGGTGAGGTATTGGATCAGATTATCGGGTTTGGCACCGTGGCCCGGATCACCTTTGCCGCGAACGGAGATATCTTCGGCCTCGATCCGATGACGAACAGGATTTATCGCTTCCGTTCCATCTAAGCAGAGAAGAAGGAGTTGAAACCATTTTTTTGCGGACGCCTCACAGGCGCCGCCAAAGGAGGATAAAACATGAAGAAAAAGGTTCTGTTGGCGTTGGCCTTGGCCGCGGTGCTCGCGGTCGGCGCAGGAGTGAATTCCTTCGCGATTCCGAATTGCAGTCAGATCTGCGACTTCGGCGGCTGCTCTTTCCTTTGCATGGCCTGGGGGTCATCCTGTTGGAGCTACCAGACAATATGTATCGGCGACCAGGGCTATTGCCGGATTCAGTGCTGGAACGGTAACACCTACGACAGCATCTGCCACGCATACTGTCCAGGCGGCGGCGGTTCTCCTATCTTCCGCAAACCGATCCCTCACGAACTACCGCAAGACGGCAATTAGAAGGCCTGGCAACCGAATAGCCAGCAGTCCCCGGGGAGCATCTCTCCCCGGGGACAATCCGAACGGGCGTTGCCAATGGAGATACCAATACCTACGACAGTATTTGCCACATGGACTGTCCCGACGGCGGCGGTTCTGCGGTCTTCCGCAAACCGATCCCGCAAGCACTACCGCAAGATGGAAGTTAGAAGCCCTGGAGTGGTGGCCCTGGCTGTCGATCAGGTCTCTCGTCCCATCGCAGGTCTCGAGGTTTTCTCACAGATAACAACATCTTCAAACACTGGCGTAAGCGTCTAGGGATCCGTCCCCGCTAAGGGCGTGTAGGTGCAGCCGCCAATGGGGAAAAATTCAGACTAGCGGCTAGCTCACCTAACCATCAATATTCCTTTAATTATTATGTTCTATAGTATGCCAGCGAATTTAGAAATCCTTCCTTAAGGCTAACCGAAGCTATGATCTGCTTGCAGTTTGGGGTGTGTCTCCCCAAGCTACAAGCAGATCATAAGTGAAACTCTACTGCTTGCCGCCTCCTCCTGTGCTGCAGATCTTCAGATTGACCACGTCGCACAGGTCCTCGAGGGTCTTGCCTTCGTACAGCGAAAGTACGTACGGAATCTCCTCATCCGGCAGAATCAAACCGTGGTCCCGCAAGAGCAACGTCCGAAACGCGTCGCTCTGGACCAGCAGTGAGTCCGGTGCGTCCGCCACACTGGTCACGCTCAAGTCATCGCCCCAATGCCAGGTGAAGATCGGGGTCAGGGTGTAGGCGCACTCGTACTTCGGCCTGATCTTCGGTGTCCAGGAGCTGAACACCGAAAGCCAGTAGCTCCACGTGTCCTGATAATCTTCCTCGGCAGCATGCGTGCAGGTCACCTCGGGACCGACTAAACCCTGCCACCAGCTTTCGATGGGTACCGGCGTATCACCCATCGAAAGATCCAGAACCTTGAACTCTCCCTCGACGTTGAGCACCACACCGTGGTGGTAGCTCCAGTACCGGAAATCGGGCTCGTCCCAGAGGACCTCCCCGTCGGGAAGAACCAGCGTCTGCTCGGTGATGAGCGGCCCGGCAATGTTGATGGTGGCCGCATCAAAATCGGCTTCGTACAGCAGGTCCAGCAGATGGAGCTCCAGCGCCTCCAGATCGTCGGTGGATTCCATGATCACCGGGTCCCCGAAAGGGGTCTGGGCGGCGGTGATGGCATATTGCAGGGCAACCGCCCGGTACGTGCAAGCGACGTTGATCATCGACCAGGCCACGCCGTCCTCGTCGCCGACCGGGTTGGCCACCCGCATGCCCCGGACATAGGCTGCGATAGCTTCGGCCTGGGCCTCGGTGATCGGTTGCAGCGTCGGTACCTGCGGATCGTCCTGTTGCTTTTTGGCCCAGGCTGCCGTGCTGAACAGAAGCAAAAAGCATGTTCCAAACAGGACTAGACTGATGTGCTTCACAATCTTCTGATTCATACCGTCATTCCTCCACTGATCTCTGCTCACACCCGCTTTTCTACATGCTCATGGGGGCCCCTCGAACAGGATCGATTTAGTTGTACTGGGAAAAACGAAGCCGAACAATGGGAAGTTGTGGACCGATACAGTAGCGTACCCGGATCTGCGAACCCTAAGGTCTCGTCTGATGCGCTAACTTCCATATTATCTACGCTTTAACGTAGTCTCTTAAGAATTGTAGTACGCCAGCGAGTTTAGCATTCCTTACGGACCTACTTCTTCAACTCACGCCTCTTGGGCAGTCCGGGTTTGGGCTGCTCGTTGTTGTCGTGCTCCACCTTCACTACGGTGCTGGAGCCGGCTATGTTGCCGGAATCGTCCACCGCAGCATAAGTGATGGTGTAGACGCGCCCATCTCCCACGCCTTGTCTTTCCGCCCTCAGAAGTAGATTGAAATCCGCCGTACCGATGCCGGCGTCCTGTATGTCGCCGGTGGTGTGACCGTCCCCTGCTCCGTGAGCATCATCCAACTCGTCGCTTGTGGCGGAAACAAGCAGGATGTCCGGGGATGCATCGCAGATATCGTAGGCCACAATGGTGAACTGAACCGGGACCAGGGAGTGGTCCGACGGCCACAGCCTGGCGGCATCGGCAACAATACTCTCGATAGTCGGCGGCGTGTCATCCACTACCGTGATCATGACCGTATCCGGTTCCGAATCGGTCTGGCCGTTGTTGACCACCAGCCCAGACACCGCTTCGGCAGGAAGCTGGCAGGTCCTGAAGGAAGGCAACTTCTGTTCCCTACTGGATCGATGGGAGCCAGCAATGCGATCTCGATATTCTTCAGTTCGTCGCTCGCGGCCAGCCTCGCAACCGCATCGCCGCCCATGCTGTGTCCGACGAGAATGATGAGGGCGTGTTCGTTGTCGTCGTGGATGGCCTTGATCAACCTCGTGGCATCCTGCTGGAATTGATAATCATCTCCCGGAATCGCCTTGCGGACGCTGGGTGGAACCCAAGTGTAGTTGTTTACCTCCTCCCAGGGATTCGCCTTCGTGCTGGGCACCGAGTTGGGATCGTGCAGGGGTCTCTCCATGTACGGCGCGAGGAGATTGTTCCACCAGGAATAGTGCACGTAGGCGTCTTTCTCCATAAGACACTTGGCGAAGTTGTACCAGTGGAACATGTCGAACTGTTTGTTTTGATGAAAACCACTTACGAGCAGGGCATAGATCGGACGGCCACTGGGTATCTATATACACTCATCTGTTCCACCATCGTCGATACAGGTGCCCAACTCACTCCCGTAGGGTGGCAGCTGTACGGTGAGATGCTCTCCGGTGGTTTCCGCACTTCCCAGACAGATAAACAGGCACGCCAGCACCGGGATCAGCACTATCCTGACTCGCATATATCCCCCTTTCGGTGGGTAACCGCTTTATGTGTGGTTAACTCCATCCTTACATATACTGCAAGCCATGAGGTGAGCGACGTGACAGCGCATGAAATCGATCACTGTTACCACCGAAATAGTCCGTTTCAGACATGCGAGATTCGTTGTTATTAGCGCCTCTCAATTCGGTGGCACACTACAGGAGTTGGGTTACGGAGCCGCAACATGCGGTGTTGATCTACTTCAATCGGAAGGGCGTTGTGCCGGGCCACTGCCTCAACAGGACAACACTCTGTGACAACCGAGTTCAATATGCGTATCATGGGCTTCGGTCTTAGACACCGCATACTCCTTCAGAAGAATCAGAATCTGTGAATTATGCCTTCTGTCCCATTCATGACTTTTTCAGACCCTATCGCAAGCGTCTGCGCGAAACCGATCAGGTGCATTCGTTTTATGCACAGGCTTATTCATCCTGCAACCAGAAAGGACGAAAGCTAAGTCGCCCCAGAAGGATCTGGCGAAGAGTCAAGATCATACTCCAGTCCGCAATCTGGCCGATGACCTGTGTCCTGTCGGCGATCCGCCACACGGCGCAGCACGGCGTACGCGCCCGCGAACTCCATGGCAAGGCGGTGTGGAGTCAGTTTCTGGAGCAGATAAGCCTCGGAGCAAGAGAAGGTATTCCCTCTCGCTCTTACTACTTGTTCTCGCTGTTCGAACAAGATCGAAAAGAACTGGCGCCGAAGTTTGTCCACTACCACGAGAACTTTTACCTGACAGCCCCGTTCGTAACACATCCGGAACGCCAGACCCTGAATTGTAAACTCCGCTTTCACGATTTCTGCCGAAAACTGAACCTCCCGACTCCACCGATCCTGGCCGTTTTCCGAAATGGGACATCGGTGAATGAAATCGAGTTGCCTTCCTCGGACATCATCATTAAACCACTCTCCGGGTTTTCAGGAAAGATGATCGAACGCTGGGTCTTCGATGAAAACGGGGAGTACGCTCGTGAAGGTCAGGGCTCTCTGAGCCGCGAGGCTTTTATGGGCTACCTGGAACATCGATCACAAAAGGGTGATCAACTCGTTCAGCCAAGATTATTCAACCACCGGAATCTGGCGGGACTTTCCATGGGTGGGCTATGCACTGCACGAGTGGTCACGGTGCGGTTACCAGATGAAAAACCGGAACTGGTTGCATCCATGATGCGCATGCCTCGTGGAAACTCGGTCGTGGACAACTTCTCGGCCGGTGGCCTGGCGTGCCCTGTTGACATGACAACAGGCGTTCTACGTGGAACTGCTGTCGGCTGGAGGCCACTGGCCCCGGGACACGATGTCCATCCAGAGACCTCACAGAAGATTGACGGTGTGCAACTTCCCGACTGGGAACAGGCGGTTCAACTCTGCATCATGGCGCACACGCCATTGGTGAGTTGCCCGGCCATCGGATGGGATATAGCGTTTACTGCTGAAGGGCCTCTGCTCATAGAGGGTAACCTGCCGTTCGGGATTGAGCTGACACAGTTTGTAAGCGGCACGCCATTGCTCGCCACCAGGTTTCTTGAGGCGCAACTGAAGTATATCGAGTTGAACCAGTGAATCAGTCAGTCATTGTGGTGGTCCAGATATTTTTTAACCTGCCCCCTACAAACCGGCCCAGCGGGTGAACTAGGATATCGCGATTTTGGATGGGTCCGAAAGGATACAGGCCACTCTCTGACATGCGTTGGGAGAGAGCCAGAGTTTGATACTTGGAGGTTTGGCTCCCCAGGCTACAAGCAAATCATCACTCGGGAGAAGAGATTATTCTGGCCCTTCATCGACATGGGGCAGGATACCGCCGGGTACACCGAAATGCGGCACGGCATCGGATACTTCGCGGGGATCCACGAATGCGCGCTGTTCGGCGCTGTAGTACAGGCACCCGATCTCCCCGAGGGGACGGGATTCCACAAAATCCTCCACCTTATCCAAGGCATCCAGCCACTCCGTTTTCAGGGAAAGCAATTCCACCGGCAACGCCAGGTCGAGCCTCTCCAGGTCCTCTTCTCGAACTCTTCCCCGCCTTCGCAACATTTCCAGCAGGGAAAGGGGCGTGAAACCGGGATCCTTGCCGCAGGCCGCCCAGCAAAGTGCGCCCAGAGGAAGCATGGTGCGATGATAATGAAGCGTGTCCAGCAGATCGCGGGGCTCATCCCGGCCGGCAAGCGCGAGGACTTTGTTGACGGCAAGATCAACCGGATGAAGCATGAAACCGACCCGCTCATCCTGCACTGTCGGGAGGAATCGCCAGGCGGAGTCCCGTGCCCACTCCACCCGGGCCGCATGATCGTCCTGACGTACGATGGCGCGAATGAATCCAGCCTGATCCAGGATTACATCCAGAGCATAGCCGTTGCTCTCAAGCAACTTCCGGTCTGCTGCGAACGCCTCCGCCACCCGGGCTTCGGAATCATGAAAGTAATCAAGATCGCGACTGAACCGCATGGAGTTCGGCTCGATCAGGATCGCGGCCCCACCTGCCAGATAGGAATCAAAGCTCCGATTCCCGGAGAGCAGCCTGGCCAGCTTCGCCTGGTATTCCGTTAGCGGCATAGCTTTCCTGCAGCTTCCCAGGCGGATCGCCCGCCATGTTTGCGGAGATGTTCCACAACCCAGTGGACATCGGAAAGCCTAACCCGATAGTTCGGGTCGAAGGACCAGAAACACTCAGCATGGAACCGCCGGTACAACCGCCTCGCTTCACGCACCTGTACCATCGCCCTGGCCGTTTCAGGATCCAGAGCCCGGCGGCTCTTCCGGCCGCCACGCCGACCGATCTCGGCCAGGTAGGATTTTACGTCCGGTTTCATACCTATATCATAATCCGCTTATGATAATAATTCAATGTTTACTGTAGTGCGCCAGCGAATTTAGAACTCCCTCTTTCATGTCTAACTGACTCCATCTCCAGATGTTACGATCTTTCTCAGCCAATTCAGATGGAGTTTGTCATGTCCACTGCAAGCCACCCGACATCCGAAACACATTGATTTTTCGCACTTCTAAACTCGGTGGAACACTACAGGAGGAACAATACTCATCTCTTGGCCTCTCTTGCGATCGCCATTGCCTCTCCGAATCCATCGCGTGATCTCATTGTCAGTTCTGTGGGTCGTGATTCCCAGTTGGAGACGATCCCTTCTGCCTTCGCACGTTCTGTTGAGGACATGTTGGCTGCAAGTTCATCCAGTGTCGCCTGTGCTTCTTTGGATACTCGCTTCTCCGATGCCAACTTGGCGAGCTTAAAATACGCGTAAACCAGTGCGGTATCCTTCGGGACACATTTCCCTTCGTTGTACGCAACAGACAGGTTGTACAAGGCCATTGGGTATCCCTGCTCAGCAGACATTTTCCACCATTTTATGGCCTCACCGTAATCGCCCTTTTCAAAGTAATGGATACCAACGTCATGTTGAGCTAAATCATACCCAGCCTTTGCGGCGACGAGCTTGTATTCCAGAGCCTTCGCCAGGTCGACTTCGACAACATCAAATTGTCCGCTGTAATAACATCCTAGTTTGTAGGCGCCTAACGGGTCTCCTGCATCTGTTGCCTTCCGAAACCACTCAAGAGCCTTTTGCGGATCTTGTGACACACCTATTCCATTGTTGTACATCATGCCGACCATATATTGGGCTTTCGGATTCCCCCTTTGGGCGATGCTTTCAACATCAGTAAACAACGCCTCATTAACTCTGGTGTAAGGACTAGTACAGGCCGACAGTAAGGTGATCGCCAACACCAACAATAGCTTCGTCGTCTTTGAAATATTTTCAGCTTGATTCATATTCTCTCCTGGTGAATCCATATCTTCTGTAATGTGCTAGCGAGTTTAGAACTTCCCTCCTCAACTCTAACCGACTCCGTCTGCGGATGTTACGATCTTTCTCAGCTGTAGTCCTCACGAAAAGATGTCCGCTTTCTTGCTCGAAAAGGGTGGAGCCATTCAACTGGCTCGCCCGATCATACTCCCAATGCTGCTCTGGAGAGCTGGAGAACCTTACGAGGCTCTCCTCCAGATTTGGATGTCGACATGGAGAGTGTTGGGAACAACGCGGAGAGCCGAGCGGATTCGGAATGCTCTCAAACTGTCGCGAGGTTGTGGGAATTGTTGGAGCAGCGGGATGCTGTTAACCAGCTAACCAAAGTTATGATTTGCTTGTAGCTTGGAGGTTTGGCTCCTGAGGACGGACTCGAACCGCCGACAAGGTGGTTAACAGCCACCTGCTCTACCAACTGAGCTACTCAGGAACAAGGTGTGCCGGACAAGTCCGGAATGTAGCATCGGGTCAGGGGATCGTCAACCGACCTGCATGGTATTCGGCCAGAAAAGCCCGGATTGCCGCGCCTCTGTGGGACAGGCGTTGCTTCTCGGTGGTTGAAATCTGCGCGAAGGTAAGTCCGAGATCATCGTGGAAAAACACCGGGTCGTATCCGAATCCGCCGTCCCCTCGAAGGTCCCGGACGATACGTCCTTCCACGTGTCCGTCGAAGGTCGAGAGGGTCTTTCCGCGGTGCGCCACGGCGATCACCGCCCGGTACCGTGCCGTCCTTTTATCGTCCGGTATCTTCTGCAGATCCTGCAGCAGTTTCAGCACCCGGCCGTGATCGTCGAGACCGTCCCCGCCGTACCTGGCGGAGTACACCCCCGGTCCTCCGTTCAGTGCGTCGACCTCGAGGCCGGAGTCTTCCGCCATAACGGTGAGGTCGGTGCGGAGGGAGTACGCCTCCGCCTTGATGCGGGCGTTTTCTTCGAAGGTGGTTCCGATCTCATCAGGGACCGGGCCGTTTTTCAGGGAACCGAGCCCTTGAACTTCGAGATGTCCCTGCAGCGCCGCCTGGAACTCCCGGATCTTTCCCGGGTTCCCGGTGGCCAGGACAATCTTCGTCACGACTTCCCGGTGAGTGTCGCGTACAGGTCGCCCAGGGTTTCCCGCTGGACGGAGAGCAGCCGGTCGATGCCGTGGTCGGCCAGATCGATCATGCGGTTCATAGCCTCGCGGTCGAACGGGGTGGTCTCGGCGGTACCCTGCAGTTCCACGTATTTCCCTGCTTCAGTGCGGACGACGTTAAAGTCGACTTCGGCGGCGGAGTCTTCCACGTAGTCCAGGTCGAGCACCGCTTCCCCTTCCACCACGCCGACGGAGATCGCCGCCACCGCGCCGGTAAGCATCGGGAGACGGGTCTTCGCCCGGCCGGACAGTTTCCCCAGCGCCAGGGCCATGGCGACGAACGCGCCGGTAATCGATGCGGTGCGGGTGCCGCCGTCGGCCTGCAGCACGTCGCAATCAACCCAGATGGTCCGCTCCCCCATCGCCTTGCGGTCCACCACGGCGCGAAGGGCGCGTCCGATCAGGCGCTGGATCTCCATGGTTCGTCCGGACTGCCGGCCACGGATCACTTCCCGCTGCATCCTGCTCCCGGTGGAGGCCGGCAGCATGGCGTACTCCGCCGTCACCCAGCCCTGGCCGCTGCCGTTGAGGAAATGGGGGACCTTGTCCTCGATGGACGCGTTGCACAGCACCCTGGTATCACCCATATGCATCAGCACCGATCCTGCCGGATGCTTGATATAGCCGGTTTCAATCCGGATTTCCCGCAGGGCGTCTACCGCCCTGCCGTCGTGTCTCGCCGTAGTCCTGCTCATAATTCCCCTTCCGACCAGGTTTCGTGCCGTCTGTGAATCATTCTAGCAGGCTTACTCGCCGGCGATCTGCACCAGTTCCAGGTGGTCCAGCGAGCGGCCCAGGAAACGCCTGGCCGCGTCGTGGAACGGCTCGGGAGCGTCGGTGACGTAGAAACGATGCTCGGGCAGCGCATCGCTCCGGGATGCCGTCGGTTTCTTCGCGCCGGTCAGCAGGTTGCGGACCTCGGACGATACCGCCTCCGCCGAGTCCACCAGCGTTACCCCGTCACCGGAGACCTCGCCGATAACCTGCTTCAGCAGCGGGTAGTGGGTGCAGCCGAGCACCAGGGTGTCCACCCCGGCGTCCAGCAGTGGGCGGAGGTAGATCTCCGCCGTATCCCGGGCGACGGCATTGTCGGTCCAACCCTCTTCCGCCAGGGGCACAAACAGCGGGCACGGCCGGGCCAGGACCGTGAGATCCTTGTCCACCGCGTGGATCGCCCGGGTGTAGGCCGAACTGCGGATCGTCGCACGGGTTCCGATCACCCCGATCCGTCCGGACCGGGTTCGGGCCGCCGCCTGCCGCGCCCCCGGCTCGATGACGCCGAGCACCGCAACGCCGGCTTCCTGCGCCAGGTCGGACAGGGCGACGGAGGAGGCGGTGTTGCACGCCACCACCACCATCTTGACGTCGTGGGACCGGAAGAAATGAGCCGCCTCGATGGAGTACCGCACCACCGTTTCCGGCGAGCGGGTGCCGTACGGCACCCGGGCGGTGTCGCCCAGGTACAGCAACGACTCGTGAGGCAGGTTCGCTTCCAGTTCCTTGAAGACGGTCAGGCCGCCTACTCCGGAATCGAACACACCGATCGAACGGCTGTCCATCAGCGCAGCAGCCTGCGGTTGGCCGGCAGCGGCCGGCGCAGGTCCATATGGCCGGAGAGGGTTTCGCATTCCTCCCCCTCCACCAGGATGGCGACCTTGTTGATCTCGTCGATGTTCAGAACCAGGGAGTTCACGATGGAATAAACCGTCAGGATCTCGTCCGTGCTGCCGCCCCTTATGGCGGACCGCAGGTCGGAGGAAAAATCGGCGAAGGCGATCCCGGCGGCGGTGACGTACACCTGCCGCAGCCGCACTCCCCTGGTCGCTATCGGCAGGGCGCCGCGGCCGTTCGGCCCCTCCAGCAGGTCGGACAGGATCTGCTTGGCCCGATCCCCCGGGGAGGCGGTTTCGAAAATCTCCCGGGACTCCTTCACCAGACGGTTTGCATCCGCCGAGGGGAAATAAAGGGTGACCTTCAGATAGGCCAGCGGCTGCACCTCGGCCTCTGCCGCCTCGGCCTGTCCTCCCTCCGGCGTTGGTCCGGGCTGTTCACCGTCTCCCCCGCAGCCGGTAATCAGGAGCGCCGTTGCCAGGAGACAGGCCACCGCACCGGCGCCGGAGCGGCTCACCGGTTCCTCGATGCGGGAGACTGGTAGGTATCCAGGCCCCGCTGGAACTCCTGCACAGCCCGGGTCAGGGCATGGATAATCCGGTCGAGGTAACCGTCCTGCCGCAGCAGCCGCTCTTCGTCGATATTGGTGACGAACCCGACCTCCACAAGGATCGCCGGCATGGTCGCTCCCATGAGGACCCGGAACGGCGCCTGGCGCACGCCGCGGTCCCTTGTGCCGGTCAACTGGTTCATCTCACGCTGCACCGCCTCCGCCAGATCACTGCTCTCCGCCATGTACTGGTTCTGGGCCAGATCCCACAGGATCAGGTCCAGGCCCCGGTCCTTGTAGTCCGTCATCGCCGCCTTGAGCTCCGCCTTACTGTCGTCGGCGGCGTTTTCCATACCGGCCAGAAGCCGGGCCTCGTCGTCGGTGGCCTCGGCGGACAGAAAATACGTCTCCGCTCCGAAAGCCGTCGTCCTCCGGGAAGCGTTGAGGTGGATCGAAATGAACAGGTCGGCCCGGTTGTGATTGGCGATAGCGGTGCGTTCATCCAGGGGGACGAAGCGGTCCTGGTCCCTGGTGAGCACCACACTCACCGTCGGATCTTTCTGCAGTTCGGTTCGCAGTTTTCTGGCCAGGATCAGGGTGACTTCTTTTTCCTCCAGGCCGGTGGGGCCGATGGCGCCCCGTTCCTTGCCGCCATGGCCGGGGTCGATGACCACCACCGTCCGGTCGGCCCGGGATCCTTTCCGGGGCCGGGGACCGGCGCCGGCGCTGCTGCGTTTCCCGATCAGGTCCAGGATCAGACGGGCCGGATTGCGCAGTTCGAAGCTCTCGTATTTGCGGTATCCCGGGCCGGTGCGCAGCACCAGGCGGTGGTCGTCCTGCAACGACCAGCCTTCCAGCATCGGATCGTCAATCTGCCGGGACGCCGGCTTCACCACCACCGGATCGGCGAAAACGATCTCAACTCGACCCTCGAACTCGGTGATGGCATGGAGGACCTTGTCCACCTTGGTAACCACCAGGCGGGTGGACGAGCCCGAACTGTCCACGGTGACCAGGATCTCGGCCTTGCCACTATCCCGGGCGGGAAGGGAAGAGGTCGCCAGAAAGGCCAGAAGCAGCACAGGTAGCAGGGTTGTCGGACGGCGCACCGGGAGAACCTCCATTGCGGGCTCGCCGGCCCGACAAGGAAATTGTGTCACACGGCAGGGATGCACTCAACCGTGGTCCGGGGCGGGGTACCATATGCATGGATGAATCGACGATCGTTCATAAAGTTCGGGGCGGCTGCGGTGGGAGGACTTGCCCTGTTGCGGTTCGCCATCCCCGGGTGGCTGCGGCCCGGGCCGGTGCGTCCTTTGTCCGATGGGGCCCGCCAACTGGTGGACCAGGCTCTGTCCGGCCTGGACCTTGCGCGGGTCTGGGACGGCCATGTCCACCTGATCGGGGTAGAGGAAGGGGGAAACGGTTGCGCCGTAAATCCGGCCATGCGCAGCCACTTTCATCCCAGGCTCCGTTTCCAGTTCGAAGCGTTCAAGGCCGGTTCCGGTATCGGGAACCTCGCCACCGCCGATGCGGATTACCTCCACCGGCTGCTGGCGCTGCATCGGAACGCCAATCCGGCGGGACGAATCGTCCTGCTCGGCTTTGACCACCGGGTTGACCGGAACGGTACCGAACAACCGGGACGGTCCCCCTTTTACGTGCCGAACGACTATGTGCTGGAGTTGGCGCAGCGGCACCATGAGATCGAACCGTGCGTTTCCATCCATCCTTATAGAAAGGATGCGGTGGACCGGCTGGAACAGGCGGTGGAGCAGGGAGCGGTGGGGGTGAAATGGATCCCCAACGCCCAGGGGATCGATCCGGGCTCGGAACTCTGTGACCGGTTCTATCACCGTCTGGCGGAATTGGGAATCCCACTCCTTAGCCACACCGGCCGTGAGATGTCGGTGGAATCGGAGTTCCAGGCGCTGGGTAACCCGCTGCTCCTGCGCCGGGCGCTGGATCACGGGGTGCGGGTGGTGGTGGCCCATTGCGCCAGCTTCGGGAAGGACCGCGATCTCGACCGGCCGGAACGAGGGAACGTTCCGTCTTTCGACCTTTTCATGCGGATGTTCCGGGAGCCCCGCTATGCCGAAAACCTGTTCGGTGACCTGGCCGCCGGCACCCTGTTCAACCGGGCCGGCCGGCCTCTGCGGGAACTGCTGGCCGCAACCGACCTGCACCACCGGCTGGTGAACGGCAGCGACTACCCGCTGCCGGCGTTCGGGATCCTGATCCGGACCGGTGGGATGAAACGAGACGGTCTGATCACGGGAGAAGAGGTGACTCTGGTGGATGAGATCCAGCGATCCAACCCGTTGCTGGCCGACCTGGTATTGAAGCGGTGCATGAAGCTGACCCGGGACGGAACGGAGCACCGTTTCCACCCCGACATATTCCACAACGCCGCAAACCTGTATCGGGGACAGGCACCTTAACCCGGGTTAAGGTGCCTGTCCCCGAAACTTGTTGATGAAGTTCAGGCGGTCCGCAACGCCCGGTGCCGTTCCACGCGGTCCGGCGTGCCCAGATCGACCCACTCGCAGCCCCGTGCCCGAACGACGTCCAGGCATCGACTGGAACGCTCCAGCACTTCCCGGCTGAAATCACAATCCGGCATCGTCTCGTACAGGGAATCCAGCCGCTCAGCCTCCCTGCGGGGCGCCTGTTGCCAGATGCCGAACCTGCGAGCAACTTCCGGTACCGATTCGGCTACCATTCCATGGATCGCTTCCGCGGCGCCTACGAAAATGAAACTGTTCATCAGGGCGCCGGCCCGCATCAGTTCCTGTCCCCGGACAGGATCCGGTTTTTCCACAAAGCTGTCCACCGCCTGGATCCCGACAGGCGGCCCGGCCGGCATGATCCAGCCGTAGCCGTTTTCCCAACGCCGGGGTTCTATGCCCACCAGCACCACCCGCCGCCTGTCCCGATCCACGGCGTCGAACCCTTCCAGGATCACCACCTGCAGTCGGGACTCGTGCTCCACATAGTGGTCGGTGGGCATAACCGCCACTATCGCCTGGCGGTCCCGCCTGCGGATCTCCATCACCGGGTACATGATGCCGGCGCTGGTGCCCCGGTTCCGGGGCTGCACCAGTACGTTCTCCACCGGCAATCCCGCCAGTTGATCTTTCCACCAGCGCCTGTGCTGCCGCGCCACGACGGCAACGGTTCTTTCCGGAGGGGCCACGGCCGACGCTCGCTTCAGGGCCCACTGCAGCATGCTTTCGCCGCCGCCCCAGGCATGGAACTGCTTGGGAACCTCGACGCCATCCGGTTCGCAGTAAAGTTGCCGGACCCTCCTGCCGTTTCCGGCTGCCAGAAGGATCACCCAGCGGCGACCTTCCGGATCGGCAGTTACATCCACCGGTGGCCCCACTCGTCCTGGAACCTTTCCAGGGCATCTTCAGGCAGGCTGGTGCGCGCCGGGTTGACCAGGAAGTTCAGCAGATAGGACAGGAATTCCGTGCAGACCTCCTCTCTCTCCGTCGCCTTCCCCAACCCTGCGTAATCCACGCGGGAGCCGCCCTCAATAAGGAAGTCCTGCACCAACTCGAACCGTTTCATCACGACGCCGCCTGTTTTCCTGCCGTACTTTTCTTCCAGGACAACTTTGGCCACCTGCCGGGCTTCCGGATCGGCGGACAAACGCGGCGCCTGCAGGACGATCATGCGGCCTTCAAGCCGGTCCACGGTGCAGGGTAAATTCTCGGCTCCAGGCTCAACCGCCGCCAGGATCCGGCGCTGATCATCGAGAAATTCAGATACCGAATAGGGTGCGTTGAAACCGGCCCGACCCGGGCCGCCAAACCGCGATTCATCCTGTCTTCGGTGGGAAACACCCTCATTGCCGGTGTGTGTTACCGCCATCACAACACCCTCCATCCTTTAGGGTAGCTGGTGGAATTATTGCATTAATTCCATTTTTCCGGCTTGTGGTAGTGTCCTCGAACCGGCCCTAGGTAGGCAATCGTGTCATTTGCTGACCGATCGTTCGGAAAACACGTACGCCGCAGCACGCATGGTGAATTATAACCCGAATCGGGGGTAATAGATAGCGACAATCAGAGTTCACCCCAAGGAGGTTCTCATGAGAGCTTGGAAACAGGCTGTTCGATTAACCTCCTCCCTCGGCGCGGAGGACGAGTTCGGCAAGAACACGATTCGTTTTGATACGGGAGACGACGGCGCCGTCAACGCAATGATGGTCGACTCGGTTACCAAGTTCCGACGGAAGCAAAACGGCTCAGACTGATACCGCCAGATCGATGCCGTTCCGTTGCTTGTAGCGCAGAACCCGATCCGGGGTTCCCAGATCAGACCATTCGCAGTCGTGTGCCCGGACCACCGCCAGGGATGCACAGGATCGCTCCAGCACCTCCCGGCTGAAATCACAGGTCGGCATCGCTTCGTACAGGGAGTCCAGCCGGGCCGCAGTCCTCTGCACCGCCTGCTGCCAGATCCCGAGGCGGCGGGCCACCTCCGGTGCGGTATCGGCGACCATGCCGTGAATCGCCTTGGCGGCGCCGACGAAGATGAAGCTGTTCATCAGGGCGCCGGACTGCATCAGTTTCCGGCCTTTGCTGCGGTCCGGTTTCTCCACGAAGGTCCGTACGCGCTGGATCCCCCGGGGCGGGCCGGAAGGCACGATCCATCCATAGCCGTTCTCCCACTGCCGCGGTTCGATGCCGACCAGAACCACCTGCTTGCGGTCCTTGTTCACAGCCTCGAAAGCTTCACGGATCGCCGATTGCAGCCTGGGCTCGTGTTCCACGTAATGGTCGGTAGGCATGACCGCAACGGTCGCTTCGGGATCCCGTCTGAGGATTTCCAGAACCGGGAACAGGATGCCTGCTCCGGTCCCCCGGTTTTTCGGCTGGACGAGAATGTTGTCACCCGGCAAATCCTTGAGCTGGTCTTTCCACCAGCGCTTGTGCTGTCCGGCCACTACCGCCACGGTCCGGTTAAGCGGCGCCACTGAAGCGGAACGGTTCATGGTCCACCGCAGCATGCTGTCGACACCACCCCAGGCGTAGTACTGTTTCGGGATCTCCTCACCGTCCGGACCGCTGGTTAGTTTGCGAACCCGCGAGCCCTCGCCTGCTGCCAGCAGTACGACCCACCTCTGCCCCGAACTATCGTTACCTTCCTGTATCATTAGCCCCCTCCAATGTCGACTAACTTAGTGGAGATGCTGTTAGTTAGCCGTTTGGTTCGAAGCGAAATATGGGGACGGGGTCTCATGAATGCAAGTCGATCTCACAGGAATCTGAACAGACGTGATTGATACGAATCTGTTGCAGGCGTATAAAGGAAGTTGCACGGCATCCACAACCCAGGAGGCTCTATCATGAAGCGCAGGGCGATTCTGTACACTCTGATAATCTTTATAATCTTCCCACTAGCACAGGCAAAGAGCGCCCGTTCCGGACGGACCGTAGCACTGCAAGGGCTGAAATCGGCCGGAAGCATTACACGAGATATCCACGGCATCGCCCACGTCCGGGCGAACCATGACTATGACTTATATTTCCTTAATGGGTATGTCCATGCCCAGGACCGGCTGTTCCAGATGGACGTCAGCCGGAGAAGGGCCGACGGCACCATGGCCGAACTGTTCGGCCCCACCGTACTGGCAGGGGACGTGGAGTTCCGCACCCTCGGCCTCCGGCGGGCCGCCGAAGCTTCCCTGGAAGGTTACTCCCCCATGGCCCGCCGGGCCCTGACCGCCTATGCGCAAGGGGTAAACGCCTGGGTCGCCGGGAACCCCCTGCCGCCGGAGTACGGTCTTCTGGAAATCACCACGTTCAAACCCTGGACCGAACTGGACTCCCTGGCGGTGTCCAAGCTGATCGCCTTCGGGCTCTCCTTCGACCTGGACGACATCCGGAACTCGGAGGTGCTTAACGCCTACCTGACCGCCGAGGGGATGCCGGAAGGTTACGATCCGTTCGCCCTGTTCGGGTTCGACCTGTTCCGGACGGCGCCGTTCGATCCGGCAACCACTGTGCCCGATTCATCCATCGTCTCTCCGATGACCGCCGCCGAAGCGGCACCGCCGGCGCCGCTCTCCCCGGGGCTGATGCGGCAGGCCGGGGAAGTGCTCGATCGTTTCCGGCAGAACGATTACCTGCGGAAGATCGCCGACCGGGATTTCGGCTCCCAGGGCTCCAATGAGTGGGCGGTGGCCGGCGAACATACGGTTACCGGCCGTCCCCTGATGGCCAACGACCCGCACCTGGCCCTGGACGTGCCGACCACGTTCTACCCACTGCACCTCACTTCGAACGGCCAGAACGTTATGGGCAACGGTTTCGCCGGCGTACCGGGCATCGTCATCGGGCACAACGACTATATCGCCTGGGGCGCCACCGTGAACCCGATGGACGTCACCGACGTCTACTTCGAACAGGTCATCCCGGATGCGACGTCCCCCAGCGGACTGAGCACCGTGTTCATGGGCGTACCGGAGCACCTGATCCCGGTCCCCGAGGCGTTCTTCTTCAACCAGCCGGGCAACGGCACACCGGACGACCTGGCGCAGGCAGGCCCGGAGACCGGTGTTCCGGCGGCGACGCTGATCGTACCCCGGCGGAACATGGGTCCGATTATCTCTCTGGACATGGAAACCGGCGAGGCGCTGAGCGTGCAGTACACCGGGTTCGGACCGACCCGGGAACTGGACACCTTCCTGATCTGGAACCAGGCCCGGTGCCTGGATTCCTTCATCTACGGCCTGCAGTTTTTCGACTTCGGTTCGCAGAACTGGGTGTACAGCGACATCCGCGGGAACATCGCCTATCACACCAGCGCCGAAATGCCGATCCGGGAGGACCTGCAGGCGATGACGGTGACCGGGGTCCCGCCGTACTTCATCCGGGACGGCGTCAACGGCGGCAACGAGTGGCTGGCGGTGCAGAACCCCCAGCCGGGACAGGCGCTGCCGTTCGAAATCCTGCCGTACTCCGAGATGCCCCACACCATCAACCCGGCTGCCGGATGGTTCATCAACGCCAACAACGACCCGGTGGGGAACACCCTGGACAACGATGCCCTGAACCAGCTTCGCCCCGGAGGGGGCATCTATTACCTCAGTCCGGGGTATGACGGGTTCCGCGGCGGAAGGCTGACCCAGATCCTGCAGGCCAAACTGGCCGACGGCGGCAAGGTATCGCTGGACGACATGAAGGCGATGCAGGCCGACGTGACCCTCATCGATGCGCAGGTGTTCACGCCGCACATCGTGATGGCGATGGACCGGGCCATGGCCGATGGGGCGACAGCCGAACTGGCCGCCTTCGCCTCCGATCCGGCGGTGGCGGAAGCGGTGGGACGGCTGGCGGCCTGGGACTTCACCACCCCCACCGGCATCCTGGAAGGGTTCGATGCATCGGACGAGAACGGAACCCTCTCCATGCCCACCGCAGAGGAAATGGACGCCAGCGTGGCGGCCACCCTGTACGCCGTCTGGCGCGGCAGGATGATCACCAACACCATCGATGCCACCATGGCCGGGTACGGCCTCCCCGGCCCGCCCAGCACCCTGGCGGTTTCCGCCCTCCGAAACATGTTGGACATGTTCCCGGTGATGCAGGGCTACGGCGGGTCCGGCCTGAACTTCTTCCATGTAGATGGCGTGGACAACGCCATGGATCGCAGGGACATCCTGATTCTGCAAAGCCTCGTCGACGGTCTCGGCCTGCTGGCCGGTGAACCGTTCGAGGCGGCGTTCGGGCTGTCCACCGATCAGAACGATTACCGCTGGGGCAAACTGCACCGGATCGTGTTCGATCACCCGCTGGGAGGGCCGTTCAGCATCCCGCCGGCCTTCGATGCGTTCCCCGCTCCGCTGGAAGGCCTCCCCGGCATTCCCACCGACGGCGGCTTCGGCGTGCCGGACGCTTCCCATCATAATTCCCGGGCCGCTGCGGCCAACGAGTTCATGTACGGTAACGGACCGAACAACCGGTTCGTGGCGACAAGCAAGTACCGTGGCATGCGCGCCGAGTCGGTCTGGCCCGGCGGAATCAGTGGCGTGCCGGGACCGTATTACGCCAACCTGTTGCCGCTATGGCTGACCAACGACACCATCCCGCTTTTCCTGCAGCACAACGAACTGGTGTGGAACACGCTGGCGGTCACAAAATTCGTCCCGAACAAGCACGGCCGACATCGGGGGACCCGTGTGAAGCCCTGCAGGATGGGTAAGATGCGCTAAAGGCGGCAAGCCCGGGGCTTCAATGATCGCAGGCGTTCTCGCCGGCACTGAGGGTGCCTGCAAGGTAGTCCTGTACGACCTGCTCCGGCGTACCGCCGGATACGCCGGACAGTACTTCCACACCCTGTTCCTTGAGGAGATCCACGGCCCGCCGCCCTATGCCGCCTGCGATCACCAGGTTCACTCCCCATTCCGCCAACCATGGTGGCAACAGGCCCGGTTGATGGGGCGGCGCCTCGATGTCCTCCCTCTTCAGGATCCGTTTCCCGGCAGTGTCCACATCCAGGAGGGCAAAGCGTTCGCAGTGCCCGAAATGCATGGTAAGTTCTCCGTTCGCCAAGGGGATGCCGACTCTCATGTTGCCTAACTCCTCGTTTCCGGTTTTCCCGGTACTTTATTCTGAGAACGACCCTGATGGAGGGCCGCGTTCCGTGAACTCCGCAATCTTTCCAGATAGTCCCGGCACGCTGCCGACAGGGTGTCGGCCGCCAGCAGGGCACAATGCGCCGACTCCTGCGGCAATCCTCCCAGGGCTTCCAGGATCTCTTTCGGGTTCAAACCCTCCGCGTCTTCCAACCTTCTCCCTGAAGCCAGGGTACAGGCCATACTTCCGCATGCCAGGGAAGAACAACAGCCGTCGGTTTCGAACCTGGCATACCTTACCCTTCCATGCTCGATGATGATCCAGATCTCAATGGTGTCGCCACAGGGTCCGGTTATCCGCGCGTGCCCATCGAACCGCTGCAATGACCCGCGGTTGCGAAAAGTCATGCCGTGATCCCTGGTTGCATCCGAGAACATTTGAAGCGTCTTGTCGCCCATGGCTACCCTGCCTCCTGCAATCCGAGCCGGTCCCAAACCTTGCGTATATCGTCGGCGCACCGGGAACCGTTCTCCACCACTGCCTGTTCCTCGATCTGGGCCGTGGTCACGGCGGAATCGTACCGTACCCTCCCGGCAATGACGGCTCCGGAACGCAGAACCTTGGACTCGACCCGTTCGGTCATCTCCGGATTGATGTCCCATTTGTTCACACAGACCGCCGCCGGGATATTGAAATGCCTCGTCAACTCAAGAACCCGCATCAGGTCATGTTCGCCGGACACGGTGGGTTCAGTAACAACCAGGACCATGGAAGCGCCGGTTAGCGATGCGATCACCGGGCACCCGATCCCCGGAGGCCCATCCACGATAACCATCTCCAGCCGTTCTTCCTGCGCTACGCGGCGGGCCTCGCGGCGAACCGTCGAAACCAGTTTTCCGGAATTTTCAGCCGCCACCCCGAGCCGGGCGTGGACCATCGGTCCGCAACGGGTGCCCGAAACCATCCACTCGCCGCACAGACGCTCAGGAAAATCGATCGCTTCGTTCGGACAGAATCGTACGCAAACGCCGCACCCTTCACAGTAAACCGGGTCGATGGTGAACGTCGTCTCACCGGCCGCCGATGCGCTCAACTCGATGGCACCGTACCGGCAATTGCTGTGACACCCACCGCAGCCCAGGCAATCCGCCTGCCGGATAACGGCCTCGTGACCGCTCCGGAACGGATGGCGCTCATGGACCGTCGGGGAGAGCACCAGGTGAAGATCGGCCGCGTCCACATCACAGTCGGCCACCACGGCGTTTCGGGCCAGAACGGCGAAGGACGCCACCAGGCTCGTTTTACCCGTTCCGCCCTTGCCGCTGATGACAACCAGTTCCTTCACTCAACGGCCTCCATTAATCGCACTGGCCGCTTCTCGCCGCGGAGTACATACAGAGTCGCTTGATCCGGATCACCGGCATCGCAGATCTGTCCCTCATCAATCCCCAAAAAATATTCGGTCCGCAGGTCAAAATCACGATTCATGATCGCTTCGATCTCTTCGAGGTCCGCATGCCGCAGCTTTTGAATGTAGGAGTCGGGATCATGGAGTCTCTGCCTTACGAACCCGGACCGGGGATTGATAAGCATTGCGATAATCCTGCCACCGGGGCGCAGGACCTTCGCCGCTTCCCGCAGCGCTGCGGTATAGTTTTCGATGAATTGCAGAGAAGCCACGAATATTGCGGCATCGAACGTTCCCTCGGGAAACGGCATGTCTTCCGCACGACCGGCCACGGTCCTGATTCCGTCCGGGGCACGGTCCAGGGCCTCTCGGGAGACATCCAACCCTGTGACACTGAACCCACTCCTCTCAAGGCCACCCTCGATAATTGCGGGGCCGCAACCGACGCTCAAAACCTCACGACTGCCTTTCAAATGCCGGATGAGATAGTCCTGCTCGGCCTGAAAGACTTTTTCCCAGAACTCGCTTCTGCACGATTCGAGATAACGTTCCATGGTGGTACAACCCTGATCCGGCCGGTTCACAGCATAAAATGCCCGGCCGTCGTCCAACACCACGGTCGCTTTCCCGGTGGTTGTCAGCAGTTCGAGGTGCTTCAATGCCTCCGCCACATGAACACCGAGACCGATGGCCACATCATCGCAAGTGCAGGGTCGTCGGGCCAGCAAGGCCAGGATATCGTCCGTCTCGATCCGGTTCGACTCGAGCAGCTGTGGCTCCTCGCCGGAGGTTCCAGCGATGATTTGCACATCCATCGGGAAGAATCGCTTCAGCGCCTTCATCTGTTCTTCAGCGAGCGGAGTCGCGAATATCTCGGCAGGGGGTCGTCTGGTGGTGTTCAACTGCACCAGCGCCGGCTGGATTCGCTTCACCAGTGCCCCTATCCTCCTGACTTCGCTGGGAACACCTGTCACGCCGGGCAACAGAAAGACTTCCAGCCAAACCTGGCCGGGAAAACGCTTGGTGAACACGCGAAGCCCGTCCACCATGACGTCGAACAGTATTTCTTCGTGCGGCCGGTTGACATGGCGGAACAACCGCTCATTCCCGGCGTCCAGGGAAGGCAGTACGAGGTCGGCCTCCATAAGGGCCTCCCGGACCTCTCTCATCCAAAGCAATGAGCCGTTGGTCAGCACCGCCACGGGGATGGAGGTCATCGCCTTGATGCGGTGGATCACTTCGCCGATGCGTGCATTGAGGGTCGGCTCACCTGAACCTGCCAGGCTGATGTAATCGGGGCGATCACAGCCGGCCAGTGTCCGCTCCAGTTCAGCGAGGACAGCTTCCACCGGCACGTACTCCTTGCGCATCACGGTTTTGCCGGTTGTTCGACCCAGTTGGCAGTAGATACAGTCGTAGGTACAGATCTTGAACGGTACCAAGTCGACTCCCAGGGAACGGCCCAGTCGCCTGGAGGGCACGGGGCCGTAAACGTATTGGGATTTGCGGCGATGCATCGCTTAGGCTCCTGCAACCTGACGAAGGCCAAACGTGTTCTCCTTCAGGTGCGTAAAAAGCTTCCGATACTCAGGCAGGGCATCGACGATCAGGCTTCCCCTGGAGTAAGCCTCCGCGATCCTTCTGTCATGGGGTATTTCCACTAATATCGGGATGCCTTCCACCCTGCAGAACCTGTTCACCCGGTCGTCGCCGATGCCGGCCTGGTTCAAGACAACACCGGCCGGGATCCGGAGGTTCCGGACCATCTCCACTGCCAACTGCAGATCGTGCAGGCCGAACGGAGTCGGCTCGGTAACCAGGACGACATAGTCCGCACCTTGCAGGGTGGCGATGACCGGGCAAGAGGTGCCCGGAGGAGCGTCCAGAATTGCCGGCGTTCCGCTGGGCAAACGGGCCTTGACTCCGCGGATGAGGGGCGGCGTCAGGGATACGCCCACATCAAGCCGCCCCTGAACCAGGGTGATATGGTCCGATCGGATGGTTTCCACCACACCGATCCGCCTGTCGACTTCCCGGATCGCCGCCTCGGGGCAGACTTTCATGCATCCGCCGCAGCCATGACACATCTCGGGGAAGACGAGCGTTTTGTTTCCCAGGGAAACGATGGCGTTGTACTCACAGAAGCGGCTGCACTCACCACAACCGTTGCAGAGAGTTTCGTTCACCTCAGGAACCGGGATACAGACCTCCTTCTCCGCGGTCTTGACGCCGTTGAGGAACAGGTGGCTGTTCGGTTCCTCTACATCACAGTCCAGAAGGTAAACGTCCGATCCCTGAACCTTCGCCAGATTCAAGGCTACGGTCGTCTTCCCGGTGCCGCCCTTGCCCGATGCAACTGCGACGATCATGTTCTTCTCGCGTCACCCATGGTGACCGCGCACGTCCGGGGACCCGATCTCGGCCAGACTCCCGGAATTGTACAGATCGAGCGCTTCCGTCACGGTAGTAGCGCTCGTCAGCAATATCCGGACCCCGGCTGAGTTCAGAACCCGAAAGGCGCTCGGGCCGCAATGCCCGGTTACCACGCTCCCGGCTCCTGCCCGGACAATCACCTCCGCGGTCTTGACACCGGCTCCCTGGGCCGCATTCATGTTCTTTTCGTTGTCCAGCAGGACGAAGGTCGAAGACGCAAGGTCGTACACAAGAATCCTCGGCGCCCTGCCGAAACGGTCGTCCAGCGGTGCGTCCAGAGAATCCCCGGATGTGGTAAACGCGATTTTCATAGTCACCTTCCTGTGCGATTCAATCGTATGCCGCCATTACCTCACGGGATTCGGCCATGAGGGCGCCGGCAAGTTCGTCCATCCCGCTCTGTTCCCAGAACGGCAACGCACTATGGGTTTTCATATAGTTCAGCGGGATCGGGTGGGTCCCCACCACCACCGGGAGTTCGTAGCGGTTCCGGATAAACTCCCGGAACTGGCTGATATAGGGGCAGGGCGGGTAACCGACCACCAGCCCGGTGGCCAGATGGACGGCATCGCAGCCGTTCTTCAAGAATTCCGCCGGCGCGTATTCAATATTGCCGCCGGGGCAACCGCCGCAGGTCGTATACCCGATGATCTCCACCGGTTCGTTTGCGTCGTAGCGCGAAAAACCACCCCGCCGTTCCCGCAACGCCCGGAAACATTTTCCACCACCGCAATCCCGGTACCGTGCGCAAATGATGATCCCCAGCCTGGTCACTTACCATCACCCGGAGGCTGTGCAGCCAGATCGGCAAGCTGTTTCCTGATGGCCTCCATCTCCGCCTGCAGGGTCGCGATCCGGGTTTGCAGCGCCTGTTCCGTATTCTCGCGGAAGCCGCCTTGTACCCTGAATCGATTTCGCATCCCACCGCGGCCGCGGCCGCGGCCGCCACCGCCGTAGCCGTAACTACTACTGTCGCCGGTACAGGGCCCTGCCCCGCGTCCGGTTCCGGCGCCCTCTCCCATCGGTCCGCTTCCATCTCTTCCCGGCATGATCGTGTCCTCCTTTAAAACGGTTACTGCTTTCGCACCAAGGCTGTTCCACACTTCGGGCACTTGAACTCGGCACAGGGGATTCCCCGTCGATGCGGCTCCTGATGACCGCAAGCAGGACAGGAGCAATGCCCGGCAGGTCCCGCCGCTTGCGGACCGCCCATGCGTCCGGATCCACTGCCGCGCCCACCCCGGCCGCGTCCGCCTCCTTCTCCTCGTCCTCCCCTTCCAGCGTTCATGATGAAATACTCCTCTCCGGCTCCGGGGGAGCCCCGGAACCTGCGACGGGCACGCCTGTAACATCCAGGCATGGCGAAACGGGTTTCCTCCAGTTCACCTTTCAGCCACGCATCGATCACCTGCTGCAGGTCACCGGCGACAAAAGGCATCACCTTGATCCCGTAGGCGGAGACCATCTCGTGCAGCGCTCTTGAAATCGCGCCGCAGACCAGGGTGTCGACGGACAGTTCCGCCAGGCGGGAAACCTTTTGAGCCGGCAGATCCCCTGCCAGGGATTCACGGGACTCACGGTACGAGGCGTCGGATCCCTTATCCACGACACATACCTGCCGGGCGACATCGAAAACCGGCGCGATCCGTTCATCCCAGATGGCGAAGGCAATTCTCATGGAACCGTCTCCGTAAATTCGTCTTCACCCTGGTGTACAGCATGGACCGTGCCAGCACCGGCACGAACACGGGGGACAGTTCAACTATCTGAAATAGAAGCCGTTATCAAGGATGCCGCAGAATGGCGGCTCGCCTTACCGTAGCGTTTTTGCGCCGATATTACGCTTTGATAGTTGCGTTAACGCTACCCTTTGCCGCCTCTACTGGATCGACCATCCTTCTCCGGGAGGGAAATGCCCAGCTTTTTCATCCGCCGGTAGAGCGTGGTCTTGTGGATGCCGAGTTCCCGCGCCGCCGTCCGGCGGTTGAAGGCGGCCCGCTCCAGGGCGGAGCGAATCGCCTGCGCATCCAGAAGATCGTGAGCCTGCCGTGCGTCGAAACCTGATCCACCCGAAACGGCGCGAGCGGTCAGTTCATCCGGAAGATCCCCGATGCCGATCAGGTCCCCGGCGCACATGATGAAGGAACGTTCGATGACGTTCTCCAGTTCACGCACGTTGCCGGGCCAATCGTGGGCCATGAGAAGGGAGAGCGCCTCGGCCGCTATGCCGCCAATCGATTTCTGTTGCGATCGATTGAACAGGGTGATGAACTGCTCCACCAGGAGCAGGATATCCTCCTTGCGACGACGAAGCGGCGGCAGTTCGACCCGGACCACGTTCACGCGGTAGTACAGGTCCTCCCGAAATGCGCCGCTCCGCATCTTCTCCGCAAGATCCGAATTGGAGGCAACGAGGATCCGGGCGTCGGCTTTCTCGGAGCGGATCGATCCCAGAGGTTCGTAGGTCTTTTCCTGAAGCACGCGTAGAAGCCGCACCTGCAGGGCCGGACTGACTTCGCCGATTTCGTCCAGGAACAGGGTCCCCCCGGAGGCGATGGCAAATCGCCCCGGTTTGTCTTTCGTCGCACCTGTAAACGCGCCGGCCTTGTAGCCGAACAGTTCCGATTCCAGAAGTGAATCGGGCAGAGCTCCGCAGTTGACGGCAACGAAAGGGCCTTCCGCCCGGGTGCTCAACTCGTGGATCGTCCGAGCGATCCGCTCCTTCCCAGTCCCGGTTTCACCCAGGATCAGCACCGTGCTGGGGCTTTCCGAAATGGCCGGCAGGACCTCGAATACTTTCTGCATCAACGGACTGCGGCTCACCAGGCTCCCGATCTGGAATTTCCCCTCAAGTTCCCGGCGCAGAGCCTCCAGTTCGCCGAGATCCCGGAAGGTCTCGGCTCCACCCACCACCACTCCGTCGGAATCTTTCAGAACCGCGGTGGAAAGGCTGATGGGAATCCGGACACCGTCCGCGTCGATGATGTATCCGGATTTCCCGATAATCGGCTTGCCTTTCTCCAGCGTCTGGCGGAGGGCGCAGTCGGCCTCGCACATGCTGGAGCGAAACACCTCGGCGCAACGACGGCCGATCGCTTCATGGCGAGGCACTCCGGTGATCTCCTCGGCTGCCCGGTTGAACGAAGATATGCGCCAATCCAGGTCCACCGTGAACACACCGTCCGAAATGCTCTCGAGGATCGCCTCCGTCAGCATCGTTGCGGCCGGCTTCTTTTTTTTCTCACCGTCACTCATGGCAGGAATTCATTGTACTAGGCAGGCGCATAATCGCACCGGTACACGCCGGAAAGCCCGCCATGGTCGATTTTCGTGAGATGCCGTATCATCTTAAAAAGGGAGAAAGCATGGGCAAACATCTTTGTGAGCTCAGCAAAGCGGTCAAGAGCCATTTCGACCAGATCGCGAAGATGGTGGACAAGCCGAAGTACGTCTGCACCGACTGCGGCCGCGCCGCCAATGCGAAAAAGTCGGTTTGTGAGCCGAAAAAGCTGCCAGGGAAAGAGAAAAAGACTAGATAGAGATCGATCCTTTGCGAAAGTCGGTTTTTCCGATCCGTGCGTTGATCAGCACCGGCCGGCCGGCTTCCGCCGCCTGCACCGCTTGTTGCAGCACCCCCTGGATGCTGCCTTCGTCCTGGAGCAGGAAACCGGCGGCGCCGAACCCCTCCGCCACCTTGTGATAAGCGGTGGGCAACAGGTTACAACCAACATCGTCCCCCAGGAGAGCGACTTGGTCCCGGGCGATCTGAGCCCAGGAAGCGTCGTTCCCCACCACAGCCAGCACCGGGATATTGTGCCGTACGAAGGTGTCGAACTCGGCGACGCTGTATCCGGCGGAACCATCGCCGTACAGCAGCCAGACCTGGCAGTGCGGCCGGCAAAGCTTGGCGCCCAGGGCGAAACCGGCGCCGACGCCGAGAGTGCCGAACACCCCCGGATCGAGCCAGGACAGCGGCCCCCGCGGACTCACGATGTAGGAGGCGGTGGCTACGAAGTCTCCGCCGTCAGCCACTACAACGCCGTCCGGACCGATCGCCCGGTCAATCTCGCGGCACAGGCGCAGCGGGTTCAGGTGGTCCACGGAAGCCAGGGCCTGACGATCCATTTCCTGCTCCCCTTCGTCGTCTCCGGCCCGGAGACGCGCCTGCCAGCGGTCCCACCGTCCCGGTTCGAAGGCGCATATGTGTGCCAGTTGCCTCAGGAACCGGCCGGCATCGCAATGCAGCGCCAGGTCGGGACGACGGTTGAGCCGCAGGTCCCGGCGGCTCCGGTTTGCTGCGATGAGCGTGGTTGCACTGCCGAACTGCCGACCGTACCCGAGCCTGAAATCAGACGGCAGACCGGCCAGGATGACCACATCGGCGTCCCGCAGCGCATCCTTTCTCTTATGTCTGCACTGCAGAGGATGGTCACGCCCCAACAGTCCCCGGGCCATGCCGGACAGAAACACCGGCACGCCCAGACCGGCCACCGCCCCGGCGACCCTGCCGGCCTCTCCCGCCTCCAGCAACGCCTGGCTGCCCACCAACAGGACCGGCCGCTCGGCCCGGGCCAGCGCCCCGGCGGCCCGCCGAACCTGGCCGGCCTCGGGGAGGGGCGGCGAGACGGCCCTCGGAGTGAGCTCTCTTTTCCCACGATCCGCGGCAAACAACCGTTGGACGTGGTGTTGCAGGTACCTGTGCAGCAACCGCTTCCACAGGCTGCCGCCGGACCCGGATCGGCTCTGGTACCAGTCGCGCACTACCTGCTCCGGGTAGAGCAGATCGACGGGGCATTCCACGAACACCGGCCCGGGAACGCCACGGCGCGCTTCTGCGAACGCCCGGTGCACCAGCGGGGCAAGGTCGCGGACACGGCTCGCCGATGCCGCCCACTTCACATGGGGCTCCATCAGGGCGCGCTGGTCGATGTCCTGCAGCGCTCCCCGCCCCTTGAGGGCGGTGGCGGTGGCGCCGCCCAGCAGCACCACCGGGGACTGTGCAAACTGGGCGTTTTTCACTGCTGTAATGGTATTCGTCACCCCGGGACCGGCGGTGACCACGGCAACCCCCGGCCGGCCCGACAACCGGGCGACGGCGTCGGCGGCGAACACAGCCGTGGCTTCGTGCCTGACATCGATCACCCGGATGCCCCGGCGCCGGCATCCCACCAGGATCGGAGAAACGTGACCGCCACACAGAGTAAAAATGAATGGAACCTGGTGCAGGGACAGGACCTCTCCCACCAAGTCGCCGCCAGATATTGCCTTACTTTTCGACATTTTTCAGCTCAGGTAACATCCTTCCAAAATGCCTGGTTAAGAAGACACTTCTGTTTTCGGGGTTGCAACATTATACTCGGCAAGCCTCAAGACTGGCCGTCCGGCACGAGGGACACAATTAACCGAAGGGGTGAGTATGAGCGAGACACCTGAACGACGATTCCAATGGCGACGCCTGGCAACGGCCTTGACAGCGGCCGGTATGGCGATCGTCCTCCTATGGACACCTGCAATTGCTGCCGAAGATGACAACGACGACAAGGTGAAGTTCAACTGGGACAACACCATTTCATTCGGTCTCGCCTACAGGCTGGACGAGCAGGACCCTGATCTCATCGGTCTCGCCAACGGCGGGAACGCGTTCTCGGTTAACGGCGACGACGGCAACCTGAACTACGACACCGGTATCTCCAGCATGGCGGTGAAATGGTCCTCCGAGCTGCAGATCGATTTCAGCGAGAATTTCGGCGCGTTCTTCCGAGGATTCGCCTTCTACGATCATGAGCAGGAAAACGGGGACCGGTTGCGTACACCACTCCGCGAAGAGGCGCTGGATCGGGTCGGCACTCGCGCCGAACTGATGGACGCCTACATCTGGACCAGGTTCGGCTCCGACCATCAAACCCACCTCCGTCTGGGCGAGCAGGTCCAGAACTGGGGCGAGAGCACCTTCATCCAGGGCGGCATCAACGTCATCAACCCGGTGGACGTCAGCGCCCTGCGCGTTCCCGGCGCCGAGTTGAAGGATGCGCTCGTTCCTGTGGGGATGGCATGGGGGAACATGGCCCTGTCGGACAACTTCTCGGTTGAGGCGTTCTATCAGTACCGCTGGGAAGAGACCAAGATTGACCCGCCCGGAACGTACTTCAGCACCAATGATTTCGCCGGCGCCGGGGGGGAGACAGTGTTCCTGGGGTTCGCAACCCCGCCCGACATCCCCGCCTCGCCGTTCCTCGACCCGTTTGACCCGACCAGGCCGATCCTGGGCGTCGGCAGAGAGTCGGACGTCCTGCCCAGCGACGGCGGCCAGTACGGAGTTGCCCTGCGCTGGTTCGTGCCCGCCATGGGGAACACCGAACTCGGCTTCTACTACGCCAACTACCACAGCCGGCTGCCGCTCATCAACGGCCGCACAGGCACGATGGAAGGCGCCATCACCGCAGGCATCATCGGCGCCTCCGCCACTCCGATCACAACCGCGGTCCTGACGTGGCTTGCCATGAACCCGGGTGACTTCACCGGTGCGATCAACGCCGGCACCCTAGCAGGCACAGATTTCGGAGCCCCCATGAATTCGTCTGCGGTCATCGCCGGCACCGCCGCCTTCAGTACCCCCGACGTCGCGGCCGTAGCCACCGCGTGGGCCACCGACGCCTACTCCCAGACCGCACGTTACTTCCTGTCCTACCCGGAAGACATCCAACTGTACGGCCTGAGCTTCAACAGCCAGTTGGGCACCTCCGGCATTGCGTTCCAGGGTGAGCTGTCGTACCGCCAGGACGCCCCGCTGCAGGCGGATGACGTCGAACTGCTGTTCGCGGCGCTGGCGCCGATCAGCCCGATATTCGCCGGCACCTCCGGCCTCCCCGGCGAGCCCGGCGCCAGCCAGTTCGTGGATTTCTTCGGCGAGGACTATTCCACGCAGTTTGAAACCGCCATCCCCGGCTACATCCTGCGCGACGTTATGCAGTTCCAGACCACGGCGACGAAGATCTTCGGACCCGGCATGGGCGCCGATCAATCGGTCCTCGTGATGGAGGCTGCCGTGACCCACGTCCCGGACATGCCGGACAAGGACGTTCTGCGTCTGGAAGGCCCGGCCACGTACACCAGCGGCAACCCGTACCATGAGGATCCTCTCAACCCCGGCGCCGCCCACGCCCTCAAACCGGCCGATGCCGCGGAGCATTTTGCCGACCCGACTTCCTGGGGCTACCGCATCGCAGGGCGGATGGACTTCAACAACGCGATTGGCGCCATCGCCCTCCTGCCGAGATTCTCCTGGCAGCACGATGTCAGCGGCGTTTCGCCCGGTCCCGGCGGCAACTTCATCGAAGGCCGCATGGCACTGACGGTGGGAGTCCTGGCGGTCTACCAGAATAGCTGGTCAGCCGATCTGAGCTACACTACCTACATGGGAGCCGGTCGGCACAACCTGATCAGTGACCGTGACTTCGTCGCTGCAAACGTGAAATACTCGTTCTAAGGGGAGACAGGAGACTGCACATGAGAAATAGATCAATTGCCTATATATCCTGCGCCTGCGTGATGGTGCTGTTAGCAACGGCGGCCTGGTCCGGCCTGTCGTCGGATGAAATCGCCCGCTTAGGGGAAGATCTGACGCCTCTGGGCGCCGAAAAGGCGGGCAACGCCGACGGCACAATCCCGGAATGGACCGGCGGGATCACGTCTCCCCCGGCCGGCTATCAACCTGGCATGCACCATCCGGACCCGTACGCCGGCGACAAGGTGTCGTTCACCATCACCGGCGCCAACATGTCCCAGTACGCCGACAAGCTGACGCCCGGCCATCAGGCGATGCTCAAGACGTACGATACGTTCAAGATGAACGTTTACCCGTCCCACCGCAGCGCTTCGGCCCCGCAACGGATCTACGACGCCACGAAGAAAATCGCCGGCTCAGCATCGCTGGTGGAGAACGGCTACGGCGTCACCGGCGCCGCAGTCGGCATCCCGTTCCCGATCCCGAAAAACGGTAATGAAGTGATCTGGAACCACCTGCTGCGCTACCGGGGCGACATCGCCTCGCGGAAGATCGCCCAGGCGGCGCCGACCCGCGGCGGCAACTACACCCTCGTCAAGTTCGACGACGAATTCAACCTGCTCTACAGCGGGGAGGGCGCCACGGAAGAGAACCTCAACAACAAGATCCTGTTCTTCAAGCAGGAGGTGACCGCTCCCGCCCGTCTGGCCGGCGGGATCCTGCTGGTCCACGA
The DNA here is from genome assembly GCA_963790785.1 of Candidatus Polarisedimenticolaceae bacterium. GTDB lineage: Bacteria > Acidobacteriota > Polarisedimenticolia > Polarisedimenticolales > Polarisedimenticolaceae > Polarisedimenticola. The sequence continues at coordinate 24,981 of CAWBPP010000015.1, read as the reverse complement.
GACGCTGAACCAGGTCAAGGAGCACCGCAGCGCCTGGCTGTACAATCCCGGACAGCGGCGTGTCCGCCGGGCTCCCAACGTGGCCTACGATAACCCTGGAACCGCCTCCGACGGCATGCGCACCAGCGACCAGTTCGACATGTTCAACGGGGCGGTGGATCGTTACGAGTGGAAGCTGGTGGGCAAGAAAGAGATCTACGTCCCGTACAACTCGTACAAGCTCCACGGCGACAATTTGAAGTATAAGGACATACTCACTCCGCTGCATATCAACCCGGATTACACCCGCTACGAACTGCACCGGGTCTGGGTGGTGGACGCAACTTTGAAGGACGGCTCCCGGCATATCTACAAGCGGCGAACGTTCTACATGGACGAGGACTCCTGGCAGATCCTGCTGGTTGACCAGTACGACAACCGCGACCAGCTCTGGAGGGTCTCCGAGGGGCATGTGATCAACTACTACGAGGTGCCGACCCTGTGGACGACGCTGGAGGTCCACACCGACCTGCAGGCCGGGCGCTACCTGGCCATCGGGCTCGACAACGAAAGCTCCATGTACAAGTTCGGCATCCAGCGCACCAACGAGGACTACACACCGGCGGCGCTGCGCCGGGGAGGTCGGCGTTGACGGCGCCTGGCGACAGGCCGCGATGAGAAGCATGCGAAAGGGCGGAGGGCCAGGCATCGTCCTGGCCCTCCTGCTGATCGCGGCGGCCCTGCCGCTCATCGCCCAGGAAGAAGCTGACCGTTCCGTCCTGGCGCCCCTGGCCCAGCACTCGCTGCTGCTGGACGGCGCGGTGCAAGAAGACCTGGCCGTAGCGGTGGGCGAGCGCGGCCACGTTCTCGTCAGCCGGGACCAGGGCAGGACCTGGAATCAGAGTCAGGTCCCCACCCAGGCGACGCTCACCGCGGTTTACCTGCACAACAACACCCTTGGCTGGGCGGTCGGTCACGACGCGGTCATCCTCAGGACCCGGGACGGCGGGGAGACCTGGGAAAAGGTCCATAGTGCGCCGGAAGAGGAGCGTCCCCTCCTGGACATCTGGTTCCGTGATGAGCGGCACGGTTTCGCCATCGGCGCCTACGGTTACTTCCTGGCAACGGAGGACGGCGGCGACAACTGGGCTCCGGTGGAGATCGGCGCGACGGACGAAGAGGAAGACGAATTCTACGGTGGAGGCTTCGATTACCACCTCAACCATCTGGCGCTGTCCGCCTCCGGGCGTTTGTTTATCGCCGCCGAGGCCGGCACGGTGTACCGTTCGGATGACGGCGGAGAGTCCTGGGTGTCTCTACCCTCCCCCTACGAAGGATCGTTCTTCGGCAGCCTGCCCCTGGACGATGATGCGCTGCTGCTGTTCGGGTTGCGGGGACACCTGTATCGTTCCGGGGACGCCGGCGAGACCTGGACGCGCGTGGAAACCTCCACTACCGCCATGATCACGGACGGCATCCGTCTGCAGGACGGCACCGTTATTCTCTCCGGGTTGTCCGGCACACAGTTGGTAAGCCATGACGGCGGTCTTACCTTCACCCCGCTGCAGCGGGACGACCGGCTGGGGATTGCCAGCATTCTCCAAACCGATGACGGCGGCCTGATCCTCGTCGGCGAGGGCGGGGTGCGAAGGATCGAGGGACTCTAGCATCATGGCATTGCGAGATCGGACCGAAGAATTTTTATTCAACCGCCGGCCTTGGATCATAGGGATCTTCATCGTCGTCACTCTTTTCATGGGGTACTCCGCCAGGAACCTCCACATCGACGCCGGGTTCAGCAAGCTCCTGCCTTTGGAGCACGAGTACATGCAGACCTACGTGGAGCACCGTGAGAACTTCAGCGGAGCCAACCGGGTTCTCATCGCCCTGGTGGCGAAAGACGGCGACATTTTCTCCCCGGAGTTCTTTGAAACGCTGCGAACGACCACCGACGAGGTCTTCTTCATCCCCGGGGTCAACCGGCCCCTGGTGCAGTCCCTGTACACCCCGAACGTCCGCTTCACCGAGGTGGTGGAGGACGGCATTTCGGGCGGCAACGTCATCCCCGACGATTTCCAGCCGACTCCCGAGGGGTTGGCCCAGGTCCGGGAGAACATCCTCAAGGCCGGAATCCTGGGCCGACTCGTCTCCAACGATTTTACAGGCGCCATGATCAGCGCCCAGCTGCTGGAAGTCGATCCGAACACCGGCGAACCGCTGGACCTGTTCAATGTGGCGCGGCAACTGGAGGACATCCGGACGGCGAACAACACCGCAGGTGTGGTCGACACCCACATCATAGGCTTCGCCAAGGTGATGGGAGACATCTCCGAGGGCGCCGGGCGAGTGGTCCTGTTCTTCCTGGTTGCATTCCTGGTTACCGCCCTGGCGGTATTCGTGTTCACCATGTCCGCCCGGCTCACGGTGATCTCCCTGGCCTGCTCCCTGGCGGCAGTAGTCTGGCAGCTCGGACTCCTGACCCTGCTGGGTTACGGCATCGACCCGATGGGGATACTGGTCCCGTTCCTGATCTTCGCCATCGGGGTGAGCCACGGGGTGCAGATGGTCAGCGCGGTGCGGGCCGAGGTCCTGGACGGCGCCGACAGCGTCTCCGCGGCCCGGACCGCCTTCAGGCGTCTCCTGGTACCCGGCGGCATCGCCCTCCTCAGCGACACCATCGGGTTCATCAGCATCCTGTTCATCAAGATCCAGGTCATCCGCGAGCTGGCGATCAACGCCAGTCTCGGGGTGGCGTTGATCATCCTGACCAACCTGGTCCTGCTGCCGGTCCTGATGTCGTACGTGAGTTACAGCGACAAGTACCGGAGCAGGCTGGTGGTCAGGACGGCGCACATCACTCCGTTCTGGAACGCCATGGTCGGTGTGTCGTCCAAACGGCCAGCCGCCGTGATCATAGCGGTAGCGCTTGTGCTGCTGGCCGCAGGGCTGTGGAAGGCGCCGGACGTCGCCATCGGGGACCTGCGCCTGGGCGTGCCCGAGTTGCGGCCCGATTCCCGGTACAACATCGACACCCGGATCATCACCGAGAAGTTCTCCATCGGCGTTGACATCATCTCGGTGATCGTCGAAACCGTGGAGGAAGGCTGCATCGATTACGAAGTCATGAGCACCATGGACGACTTCTCCTGGCGATTGCGCAACACGGAGGGTGTGCAGTCGGTCATCGGACTGCCCAGGATCGCCAAGGTCATCAACAGCGGCTGGAACGAGGGCAGCCTGAAATGGCGAATCCTGCCTCGCAACTCGTCGGTGCTGACCCAGTCGGTGGCGTACGTTCCTACCGACAGCGGTCTCCTGAACTCCGACTGCAGCGTCATGCCGATAATGATATTCACCACCGACCACAAGGCCAAAACCATCGAGCGTGTCGTCTCGGAGGTCAAGCGGTTCCGCGAGGAACGCGGATCGGAGCAGGTCCGGTTCCGCCTCGCTACCGGTAACGTCGGGGTCATGGCGGCTACCAACGAAGAGGTGGAAGCCAACCAGTTCCCGATCCTGCTGGGCGTGTTCTCCGCCGTTATCCTGCTCTGCCTGATCACGTTCCGCTCGGTGCGCGCCGTGCTGTGCGTCATTCTCCCTCTCGGCCTGGTCTCCCTGCTGGCCTACGCCCTCATGAGCGCTCTAGGAATCGGCCTGAAGGTCTCCACCCTCCCGGTGGTCGCCCTAGGTGTCGGTATCGGCGTGGATTACGGGATCTACATCTACAGCCGGTTCAAGGAGTTCCGGGAAAGGGACGATAAGTTCCAGGAAGCTTTCCGCCACACCCTGCAGGTTACCGGCAGCGGGGTGGTGTTCACCGGCCTGACCCTGGCCATCGGAACCGGGACCTGGATTTTCTCACCCCTGCAGTTCCAGGCCGACATGGGCATACTGCTGACCTTCATGTTCCTTGTGAACATGCTGGGGGCGATTATCCTGCTTCCCGCCCTGGCCGCCTGGCTGTTGCCACCCGATGCCTCCTCAGCGCCGCCTCCACCAGGAGCCTAGTGAACCCTTCGTGGCCGTCGGGATCGTGAGCAAGGCACAGGTCGGCGGATCCGGGATCGCTGGGCGGATAGTACACACCGCAGTTCGGGTTGATCTCCAGGATGTACGGAGTACCGCTGTTGTCGACCCGGATGTCGCAACGGCCGAAGCTGGCGCCGTTGATGGCGACAAAGAAGCGGGCGGAGATATCCCGGAGCCTTGACTCCAGCCGTTTGTCCTCCACCGGAAAAACCGTCATCTCACTGTAGTCCACCCACTTGATACTGGCGTGCTTGTAGCTTTCCCCTTCCGGAAAGCGGTACTGCATCGGGGTGTAGGTCCTGGGGTGCGCCGGATCGTAAGGGTTCTCCGCCACCAGCACCGTGCATTCTGTACCGTCGATGTACTCCTCGATCAGGGCTCCGCCGTAGCGCCTGATGCACCTCCTCGCCTGCTTGCCCAGGGCGGCAGGTGTCAGGACCCTTGAGGCGCGGGTCAGCCCGACGCTGGCGTAGCTGCTGGGGTGCTTGACGAACATCGGGTACTGCAGGGATTTGGCGGCCCTGGCGATATCGGCCTCCTGTTTCGCCATCACGAAAGCGGGCGTATCGATCCCCTGTTTCCTGCAGGCCGCCTTCATCGCTTCCCGGGAAGGTTCGTAGAATTCCGACGTCGCCCCGGTGAACGGCACCTGCATCGCTTCCAGGGTATTAACAACCTCGATACCGGGAGTGTTCTCGTCCGCCGCGCCGTCACACACGTTGAAAAACAGGTCGTACCCGTTCTTCCCCAGTTCCCGTACCCGCTCCACGCTGGTCCTTTTCTCAAGCACCGCCACGTCCCAGGTCGCATCCGGAAGGAACGGCCGTGGATCACACGGCCAGTCATCCTTGGGGAATTCAGGGGCATCCAGATCCTGGTTGGTCAGAAGGCAGATCCGCATGACCCAACGAGTATACGTTAAAATCATGGAATACTGGACGCGGCTCAATTCAGCAGGATAGAATCGGAACCACCTGATGAGTTCGCAAAAACTTCACATCGTTCTGCTCAGCATCCATGGACTCATCCGCGGCCATGATCTTGAACTCGGCCGGGATGCGGATACTGGTGGCCAGACCAAGTACGTGGTGGAACTGGCCCGGGCCCTCGGGGAGCAACCGGATGTCGGCCGTGTCGACCTGATGACCCGCCGGGTGGTGGATCCCCAGATCAGCGAAGATTACGCCGTGGTCGAGGAGCCACTCGGAGATCGGGTGCAGATCGTCCGTATCGATTGCGGTGAAGAAGGCTACCACCCGAAGGAACAGCTCTGGGACAGCCTGGACACTTTCGTGGATCGTGCGCTGGAATACCTGCGCGAGGCAAACGCCCTGCCCGACCTGATCCACAGCCACTACGCCGACGCCGGTTACACCGGCATCCGGCTGGCCGGGCTGCTTGACGTACCCCTGATCCACACCGGGCACTCCCTGGGTCGCGTAAAGCGCAGGCGGTTGCTCGCAGGAGGCCTGGAACGGGAGGAACTGGAAGAGCGTTACAAGATCTCCCGGCGGATCGCCGCGGAAGAGGCGACCCTGAGCTACACCGATCTGGTCATCACCAGCACCCAGCAGGAGATCGAAGAGCAGTACGCTCTGTACGATTACTACCGACCCGACCAGATGCGGATCATCCCGCCGGGAACCGACCTGACCCGGTTCTTCCCCCCCCGTGGGGACGAGACCGGCTCGGCCATCCGCCGTGAAGTCGACCGCTTTCTCGATGAACCGGACAAACCGATGATCCTGGCGATCTGCCGGCCGGACCCCAGGAAAAACATTGATGCGCTGGCGGAAAGTTACGGCCGTTCGGCGGAACTGCAGAAACGGGCCAACCTGGTGGTGATCGCAGGCAATCGGGACGATATCGACAGCATGGAATCCGGCCCCCAAAAGGTTCTGAGAGATCTCCTGGTCACCATCGACCGCTACAATCTGTACGGTCGGGTCGCATACCCGAAACACCACCGCGCCGACGACATACCGGTGCTGTACCGCCTGGCGGCGCAATCCCGCGGCGTGTTCGTCAACCCGGCCTTCACCGAACCGTTCGGGTTGACCCTCCTGGAGGCCGCTGCCTGCGGGCTCCCGATTGCGGCTACCGACGATGGCGGACCGGTGGACATTATCGACAACTGCCGTAACGGGCTCCTGATCGATCCGCTGGACACCGAGAGCATCTCCTCCGCCATTCTGCGGATCTTGACCGGCAGGAAGCGATGGGACGAGATGGCCGCCAGCGGCCTGAAGTGTGTTCGCAAACACTACTCCTGGGTGGCGCACACGGAGAAGTACCTCGAAACCGTGACTCCCATCGTTACGGCAGGCAAACCGGCGGTACGCCCGGAGCCACAGCAGTGGTCCGGTCAGTTCCGCGACCGGGCGATTGTCACCGACCTGGACAACACCCTTTTGGGCGACCCGGACTCGCTCCGCCGCTTCGTGGAACTGTTCCAGGCCCGCAGGAAGGAAGCGGTTTTCTGCATCGCCACCGGGCGCAACCGGAACACGGCGCTCCGGATGCTTCGCAAGCACAACATCCCCAGACCCGATGTCCTGATCACCAGCGTAGGGACCGACATCTATTACGCTCCGAACCTGACCCGGGACACACGCTGGCGGGAGCACATCGACCAGTCCTGGAACCCCCGGGCGGTGCGGCGTCTTCTTGACGACCTGCCCGGCCTTAAGCTTCAAGAGAAAGAGGAGCAGGGGAAATTCAAGATCAGCTACTACTACGATCCGGAGATCGCACCGAACCAGGAAGAGATCACCAGCATCCTTCTCAAGGGGGAACAGTCGGTGAACGTGGTGGTCTCGTTCGACCAGCACCTCGACATTCTTCCGGCGCGGGCCTCCAAGGGGGCGGCGCTGCGTTGGTTCGCCGCCCGGCGGGAGGTTCCGATGTACCGCATCCTCGCCGCAGGCGGCTCCGGGGCCGACGAAGACATGATGCGCGGCAACACCCTGGCGGTGGTGGTGGCAAACCGCCACGACGAAGAGCTGTCGGAGTTGACCGATATCGAAAAGATCTTCTTCCCGAAAGCGCCCCACGCTGCCGGAATCCTGGAGGCGATCGAGTACTACGACTTCTTCGGAGCGTGCCGGGTTCCGGATTCATGAACCGACTGTTGCTGTGCACCGATCTCGACCGGACGCTGCTGCCGAACGGTGCAGTCCCGGAGTCTCCCAACGCCCGGGAACGTTTCGCGGAGATTGCCGCCCTTCCCGGGGTCACGCTGGCCTACGTAACCGGAAGGCACCGTGAACTGGTAGATGAGGCGGTTGCAACATGGTGCATCCCTGAGCCGGATCTGCTGATCACCGACGTCGGCGCCACCATTGCCGCCCGGGTCCGGACCGGCTGGGAGCGCTGGACGAGATGGGACAGGAAGATCGCCACCGACTGGAGCAGCAGGCGTAGCGAGGACCTGCAGCCGGCCCTCCTGGATCTGCCGGAACTGACACTCCAGGAACCGTCGCGGCAGAGCCGGTTCAAGCTGAGCTACACGGTGCCGCAACATACCGATGGGAGTTTCCTGATCAAACAGGTCCGCCGTCGACTGGACCATGCCGGCGTATCGATCAACATTATCTGGAGCTTGGACGAGGTGGAAGGAGTCGGGCTGCTGGATATCCTGCCGTCCTCCGCCGGCAAACGCCAGGCGATCGAATTCGTCATGTCGGAATCGGGGTACCGATCGGATCAGGTGCTGTTCGCCGGCGACAGCGGGAACGACCTCGATGTCCTGGCCAGCATGATCCCCGCTGTACTGGTGGCCAACGCCGATCCCGGACTGCGGGACGCCGCGCGGCAGAAGGCCGCTGCTGCAGGGTGGGGCGACACCCTGTACTGCGCCCGGGGCGGTCTGCTGGGAATGAACGGCAACTACGCCGCAGGTATCCTGGAGGGCCTCGTGCACTTTCATCCCGGTCTCCGGAGCCGGCTGGAGGGCGCCGGATGAACCGGTTTGATTCCGGTACGCCGGTCATCTTCGGTGAGGTCCTGCTGGACCGGTTCCCGGACGGCAACGTGGTGTTGGGCGGTGCACCGTTCAACGTGGCGTGGAATCTGCAGGCGCTGGGGCTGACCCCGCTGCTGATTTCCCGGATCGGCACCGACTCCCTGGGGGAGCTCATTCTCTCGGCGATGCGGAACTGGTCGATGCCGACCGCCGGAATCCAGCACGACCCGAGGCACGCCACGGGAACGGTGGAGGTGTCGTTCAATCAGGGCGAACCTTCGTACCACATCACGGCATCCAGGGCTTGGGATCACATCACCGTGCCGGACTTGCACCTGCTGCCGTCGGGTAACATCTTGTATCATGGCAGTCTTGCGCTGCGTACGGAGCGGTCCCGGCAAACGCTGGAACACCTGAAGGGGAGCACCGGTTCCCCGGTCCTGCTGGATGTCAACCTGCGTCCACCATGGTGGGATTCCGGTACCGTCTTCCGTTTTCTGAAAGGTGCGCGTTGGGTGAAGATGAACAAGAATGAACTGGCAGAACTGGCCCCCGACTGTTCCGAAACGGGGCATCGCGCCGAAAGCTTGCTGCACCGCACCGGAATCGAGAGCCTGATCGTGACCCGGGGGGCCGACGGCGCGGTAACCTACCGGTCCGACGGCTCCGTCCACGAACAGGGCCCGGCAGACGCCGCCCGGGTCGTCGACACCGTCGGCGCCGGAGACGCCTTCGCCAGCGTGGTCCTTCTCGGCCTTGCGCGGGGCTGGACCTGGCCGGATCTCCTCCACCGGGCCCAGTCGTTCGCCTCGGCGGTGGTCGGAATCCAGGGTGCCATTTCGACCGATCCGGGATTCTACGGCGGTTTTCGCAAAGCCTGGGAGCCTGCATGAGCTTGAGCGCGAACTTCATCGACGACCTGGTCCGGTTCCTTAAAGAAGAACCGCGCACCGCCCGTATGGTGCAACACCGTCTGCAGGAACTGGAACGCCCCTTCCTGCTGTCCAGTGATCTGCAGGAGACGTTCGCGGAAGTCTGCCGGGACCCGGACAGCTGTGAGCTGGCGGGCACACCGCTGTACCAGGTATTCGAATGGGCCCAGGAAGCGGCGATGGACCGGTCGACGCTGTGTGTCGCCCTGCGGACCAGCGTGGCCCGTTGGGCTTACGTGCGTTTCCGGGCAGCACCGCTGGAGGTCGTCGAGATCCAGACCGTCGAGTACCTGGCGTTCAAGGAATATCTGATCACCGGCCGGGATGCCGCCAACGAGTGGTCCCTGGAGATCGACTTCGAGCCGTTCTCCCGGGAATTCACCAGAATGCAGGAAGCCCGTTCCATCGGACGGGGCGTGGAGTTCATGAACCGCAGCCTCTCCGGCAACCTGTTCGGCAAACAGGGCAACGGGAACGAAACCCTCCTCGGATTCCTGATGGTTCACAAGCTCGGCGAGCAACAGCTTATGCTCAGCCCGACCATTAAAAACGTCCAGGAGCTGCGGACGTCGCTGCGCAGTGCGGACACGTTGCTGTCCAAGCTACCCACCGACACGCCGTGGGTCGAGTTCAGCCGCGAGCTGCACCGCTTCGGTTTCGAGCCGGGCTGGGGCCGTGATGCCGGCCGGGTTCTGGAAACCATGCAACTGCTGCTGGACGTTCTGGAAGCACCCTCCCCCGACCACCTGGAACGGTTCCTGGCGCGCATCCCGATGGTTTTCTCCCTGTGCATCCTGTCGCCTCACGGCTGGTTCGGGCAGGAGGGCGTGCTGGGCCGCCCGGACACAGGAGGTCAGGTTGTCTACATCCTGGACCAGGTCCGGGCCCTGGAATCCGAGATGCGGAACAGCCTCATCCGCCAAGGCCTGGACATCAGCCCCCAGATCCTGGTGGTTACACGGCTGATTCCCGAAGCGGAAGACACCACCTGCAACCAAAGGCTGGAGCCGGTCGCCGGAACGGAGAACACCCGGATCCTCCGGGTCCCGTTCCGCAGGGAGGGCGGTGAGATCGTCCCGCACTGGATCCCGCGTTTCGAAATCTGGCCCTACCTGGAACAGTTCGCCATCGACGTCGAACGGGAGGTTATGGCGGAGCTACAGGGACGTCCCGACCTCATCATCGGAAATTACTCCGACGGCAACCTGGTGGCGTCCCTGCTGTCCCAGAGCCTGGGGGTCACCCAGTGCAATATCGCCCACGCCCTGGAAAAGACGAAATACGTGCTGTCCGACCTGTATTGGAAAGATGTCGAGGACCAGTATCACTTCGCCTGCCAGTTCACCGCCGATCTGATCGCCATGAACGCAGCCGACTTCATCATTACGTCGACCTACCAGGAGATCGCGGGAACACCGCGCACCATAGGCCAGTACGAGGCCCATACGGCCTTTTCCATGCCCGGCCTTTACAGGGTCGTCCACGGGATCGACCCGTTCGACCCGAAGTTCAACATCGTCTCGCCGGGAGTTGATCCGGATGTCTACTTCTCTCCCAGCGACCAGGACCGCCGGTTGACACACCTGCTACCCGGGATCAGGGACCAGGTCTTCGGCGAGCCCCGGGACAACGAAAGCCGAGGGCAGCTGGCTGATCCGGACCTGCCGCTGCTGTTCAGCATGGCCCGGCTGGACCGGGTCAAGAACCTGACCGGCCTGGTGGAATGGTACGGCCGCAGCGAGGACCTGCGCTGCAAGGCGAATCTGCTGGTTGCAGGCGGCTGCCTGGATCCTGCACGGTCCTCGGACGACGATGAAAAACGGGAGATCGAGATCATGCACCGGTTGCTGGACGGTTACGACCTCCACGACCACGTGCGGTGGTTGGAAGGCCAGGTCGACCGGGAACGCAACGGAGAACTGTACCGTTTCATCGCCGATAGTGGTGGGGCGTTTGTCCAGCCGGCCCTGTTCGAGGCGTTCGGCCTGACGGTGATCGAAGCGATGAGCACCGGCCTTCCGGTGTTCGCCACCCGCTTCGGCGGACCCCAGGAGATCATCGAAGACGGCATCTCCGGCTACCACATCGATCCGAACCACGGCGACGATGCAGCGGCCCTGATCGGCGAATTCCTGGACCGTTGCCGCCAGGACCCTGGAGAATGGGACCGGATCTCCGGTGGGGCGCTGAAGAGGGTCCAGGAGCGTTACACCTGGACCCGGTACGCGGAGAAGATGCTGACCCTGTCGAAGGTCTACGGCTTCTGGCGCCACGTGACGGACCTGGAGCGGTCCGAGACCCGGCGGTATCTCCAGTTGTTGTACGGGCTGCAGTTCCGGCCGCTGGCCAGGGCATTGATTGACTGAGACAGAGGGGACCCAACGTGGAATCCAGAATGTTGACATCCAACCGGAACTGCCCTCCTCCCTGCATTTAAAGCACCAACCGGTGCAGCGCACCGTCCACGGGCGGGCAGGTCAGCCGGGAAAGCGTACGGCCGTATCCGTTCCAACAACGGATCGGTCCAGATTTTATAGTATTTTCCCTGATCAAATCCCTGGCACATTTCTCGCTCTGTCCGGGGCCATGGACTGGCCACGCACACCGGTGGAGAGGATCCCGGCAAACCGTTTCAACCCGCCGTTCTGCCCCTGGAAGACCTGCCCCTCCCATGGGCGATCCGGATTCCGTGCGGTCCGGTTCGGCGTTTACCGTAGGAAGTGCGATCGCAGGACCATCCCCCGATTCCGATGCGCTACATGCCTTAGGACGTTTTCCCAACAAACCTTTGCCTGCACGTACTACCTGAAGAAACCGAAACTGCTTCAGCCGATCGCGGCCGGTCTCGTAGCCTGCGGCGCTGCGCGGCAGATCGCACGGACCATCGGGTGCTCCCACTCCACCGTGGTTCATCAGGCGAACCGGATCGGACGGCATTCTCTCTTGCTGCACGCACTGGCGCTGGAGCGGATAAAGCACTTAAGAGAAACGCTGGTGTTCGACCATGAAGAAACCTACCAGTACTGTCAGGAGATGCCGCTGGGGGTCGGCACGGCGGTGGGCAAGGAATCCCTGTTTACCTACGGCTTGGATCCGGTGCCGCACCGGGCGGGGGGCGCGATGACGCCAGGCCGGGCCAGACGCCTCAAAACACTGGAGAAACGGGTAGGGCCGTTGCCGACCGGAAGTTATTGCCAATCGACGGACCGGATCCTGGATCAACTGATACCTAAGGCGCCACCTGGAGAGCAACTGCACCTGATCACAGACGGGAAACCGGACTACCTCGCAGCCGCACGGCGGCATATCGAGTCCGGAAAGCTACGGATGGAGACCTATCCGAATCCACCCCGGCGTCATAAGCATGTCCCGCGGGGCAAGCAGGCTGCTGTGCGGGACCGTGCGATGTATCCGGTCGATCTGTTGCACAAGCTGATCCGCCACTCCAGCGCCAACCACAAGCGGGAAACCCTCGCCCACGGTCGGCGAGCCAACTCGATCATCCTCCGTCTGTACGGATTCACAACATGGCGCAACTTCGGCAAGGACAAATCGGAACGTTGTCCTCAACACAAAACGCCGGCGATGGAGATCGGCCTCACCGACCGATTCTGGGACTGGAAGCAGGCGCTGAGCCGTCGCTTGTTTCCATGGCGGCAGGCTCTGTCGGAAATGGAGCGGAAGCTGTACGCCATGGAGATGGATACGCCAGCTGTGGGGAAGAACCGGCGCCATGACCTGGTGAACGCCTACTAGAAACCTTCCCGAATCACCTCTTTTGATTTATTTGATGTGAGCGGACCGGTGCTTCGACCTTGTCAACATTCTTCATGCCACGCTGGGAGCAACGAGAACGACTTGACTATACCTACTCTACGGATCGATAATGTCTAGAGTTCAATCAGGTTATGCACGAGAAAGCACCGGGAGGTGCCGATGACGACTCAGCCGGCGGGACGGCCGCTTCAGCGGCATGTTTATTTCCTCGTCGGTATCGTGGCGTTGATCATGGCAGGCAGTCTGGGCTATTCCACCTTCGTCGTCCACCAGATCACCGCGCGTTACAGTCCTCTTGCGGACGCCGTCCAGGAGTGCAGGTTCGAGACCACCACGGCCCATCTCTGGTTCGAGGAAATCCTGAGCGGGGACCGCCACGAGAACATCGAGATCGTGTGGCAACGCCTCGACAATGCTGAGCATTGCGGCCGGATCATACTGGAAGGAGGAGAGAGCCCATACGGTACGTTCGTTCCCCTCCGGGATCCGCAGCTGCGCGGAGACGTCGAGGACCTGCTGGAGAAGCTGGCGAGATTCCGGGCGATGGCAGAGGAGCGTTTCTCGACCCGGCAGGATGCACAGCCCGGCTCCGAGATTGACCAACAGTTCGACGCCATATTCCATGATTTCAATACCATCGCCTATAAGATCGAGAAGCAACTCCGGGGCCATCTCCATGCAAAGCTGGTTCACTTCCGGATGCTGCAGGTAGCCCTGTTCGCATCGATTTTCGTTCCGGTCTTTTTCGCGATCTGGATGATACGGCGCCATAACCGGCTGCTTGTGCGGGACCGCATCGCAATGCAGGAGAATGAACGCTTACTCCTTGAATCACAAAACGCGGCGCAGATCGGCAGCTACGTTTTGGATGTTAAAACCGGTGTTTGGAACAGTTCGCCGGTCCTGGACCTCATCTTCGGCATCGAGACAGATTACGAGCGTTCCCTTGAGGGTTGGCTTGCCATTGTCCATCCCGACGATCGGCGATCGATGACCGAATACATAAATCAGGGTGTCCTGGAGGCACCCGACCGATTCCAACAAGAGTGCAGAATCATTCGCCACGACAACGGGATGGAACGATATGTGGAGATTCTGGGAAAACTGGAGTTCGACGCCGGCGGCCAACCGCTTCGCATGCTCGGCACGATCCAGGACATCACCGAGCGCAACAAGTCCGATAGCATGCTGCTGGAGAGCCGGGAACGGCTTGATCTGGCCCTGGATGGGGCGGAGTTGGGCATCTGGGATTGGGATATGGAAAACGATCGAGTGGTGTACGACGAACGCGCGGCGGAGATGCTGGGATACTCACTCGCCGAGATCGGCTCGCATCTGGATGCCTGGAAAGAGCGGGTCCATCCCGACGACCTGCCGCGTGCACAGGAAACGTTAACCGCCCACCTCGAGGACAAGACACCTATCTACGAGAGCGAACACCGGCTCAGGCACAAGTCGGGCCGGTGGATCTGGGTGCACGACCGCGGCAGGGTGGTCTCCCGGGGCAAAGACGGCGAACCACTTCGCGTCACCGGGACGCAACTGGACATCACCGACCGGATCCTGCTGGCGCAAGAAAGGGGCAATCTCGAGGGGCAGCTCGTCCGGGCACAGAAGATGGAGGCAATCGGGACCCTGGCGGGAGGCATTGCCCACGATTTCGCCAACATACTGATGCCGATTCTCGGGTACACGGAGCTGGCCCTGAACCGGTTAGAGGCCGGGGACGAGTCCCGGGAATACCTGTCCCAGGTGATGAGGGCGGCGCATCGCGCCAACGACCTGGTAAAGCAGATTCTCACTTTCAGCCGCCAAGACGAAGAGGAACGGCACCCGGTTATTCTCAGTCTTATCCTAAAAGAGGTTCTGCAGCTCCTGCGTTCCACGCTGCCGACCACAATCGAGATCCGGCAGAAGATCGATACCGGATGCCGGCCGGTGGCGGCCAGTCCCACCCAGATGCACCAGGTGATGATGAACCTGTGCACCAACGCCTATCACGCCATCGGGGAGGAAGGCGGCGTAATCGACGTGAGCATGGAAATGGTCGATCTGGACGCCGACATCACGCAGTTGCACCCGCATCTCAACGAGGGCGCCCATGTGCGGATCTCGGTGAGCGACACCGGCCACGGCATAGACAAGGCGACAATAGACAAGATTTTCGAACCGTTCTACACGACCAAGCCGCAAGGGAAAGGGACAGGGCTCGGCCTCTCGGTGGTCCACGGGATCATCGCGAACCACGGCGGCGCAATCTCGGTCCACAGTGAGCCCGGCAAGGGAACGGTGTTCCGCATTTTCCTGCCGGTCATGGAACGGTACGCCGAGCTGGATGTGCCGGAAAGCAGAAAACCGCAAGAAGGAACGGAAAGCATCCTGTTCGTGGACGACGAGCCTCAAATCGCCACTCTCGGAAAGGAGATGCTGGAGAAGTTCGGCTACACGGTTACGGTGAGGACCAGCGCCATGGAGGCTCTGGAGGCGTTCCGCGGGAACCCGGACAGGTTCGACATCGTTATCACCGACCAGACCATGCCGAATATGACCGGCGTCCGACTGGCCACCGAGTTGGCCCGGATCAGGCCGCACATCCCGGTGATCCTGATTTCCGGATTCAGCGAGATCATGGCCGCCGAGATAGAGAGCGTCCCGATTATCCGGGAACGGATCACCAAACCGATCCTGGCCCGGGATCTGGCCGGGGCTATCCGGCGGGTTCTGGACGAACCGGCTTGAACCGGCGTTCTTAGTCCAGCACCGCCGCCGCGCTGTCCGCCGTGGCGGCGCGCACCAGCAGTTCCTCCAGTTCGTCGGTCTCCTCGACCTTCTCGATCTCCGACCGGGTCACGTCGTCTATGGGGATCCCGCGCGCCTTGAGGAGAGTCAGGACGGCGCCGGCGAGCTCCCGCGCCTTCACCTTCCGCTCCTCTTCCCGTGCAATCTCAGGCGCCATCTTCTTCATCCGCAACCGTTCCCCGGCTGCGGTGGCGACTTCCTCGTACCAGGATTCCGGGTAGCCGGGATGGGTGACTTCGCCTCTAGCATCCTTGACGTTGCCGTCCAGGTACTTGTACAGGAGAAATGCGCTCAGTTCCTTCCAGCTCTTCACCACCGTTTCACCGGCGTTCCCGGTGTATGCCGTCAAGTAATCCCGGGCCAGGCGGGGCGATCGGGAATGCAGCGCCATCGCCGCTTCATCGACATCGTCCTGCTCGGCCAGGAACCTTCCCTCCAGTTCCCGCTGAACCTTCCGGATATCCACGATCATGTCTGAGTAACGAAGATAGGCGAAGTTGGAAACCTGGTTGAACACCCAGAACGCCGCGTCGAAGTCCACGTCGTGGAACGACCCGGTCCCCTCGGCGAAGTTGTATGGAACACCGCTCACACCGGCGTAGACCGGAAAGTACACCGTGCTGTAGGTATCATCCACGCCGAACCAGAGCACACCGCCGATAGTGCGCGGGAGCCAGCCGCGGGACTGGGCGACGAAAGAGAATGCGGTCTGTTGGGTCGAGACCGCACGTTCGTGAAAGTACTTCGCTTCCCCCGATTCCCAGGTCAACGGCCGCCAGCGGTACGGGAGGGCGTGAGGGCCTGCGCCGGAACCTTTCGTCATGTCCAGTCCGGTTCCCTCGAAGTGGTCCCGCATGAACCCCATGACGTCGGCCGCCGACAGCTTGCGGTCCGGCTTGATCCAGAGCGGAACCGGGTCGGCGTCTTCGACGCCCGCTATCCAGTCGGCGGATAGTTCCCTGGAGGGGGCCGCCCGCTTGAACATGCACCACACCCTGGCGTCGCAGAAGCGGCGCTTTCCGAAGCTGTCCGGGGCGTAGGCGTCGGCGAAGCTGAACTCTTTATCCTTCCCAGCGAAGTAACCCTGCTCTCGGGCGAATGTAATAACGTCCGGTGAATACAATGTGTTCTCGGGATCGTCCAGCGGGAAGCGGCGGATCCGCGCCGCGTTGGCGTGACCCGAGATGTACCCGTCGGGAACGCGCCGGGCGACCCAGACCGCTCCCCGGTTCTCCGGTCCCTTCCCGATCATCTCCAGGATCCAGACCTCGTCCGGATCCGAGATCGAGAACGACTCGCCGGAACTGGCGTACCCGTACTCGGCGACAAGACTCGTCATAATCTCCAGCGCCTCACGAGCGGTCTTTGCGCGCTGCAAGGCGATGTACATCATGCTGCCGTAATCGACGACGGCGTCGGGATCCCGCAGTTCGGGCCGCCCGCCCCAGGTGGTTTCGCCGACCGCTACCTGATACTCGTTCATGTTGCCGATGACTGTATAGGTCTCGTCAACCTGGGCGATCTGCCCGAGAAGCTTCCCGCTGTCCCACTCAATGACGTCGAGCATCGTCCCGGGTACGTACTTGGCCGCAGGCCAGAAGTACAGTTCACCATAAAAGCGGTGAGAATCGGCGGAGTAGGTGATCATGGTGGAGCCATCGACGGATGCTCCTTTCGTGATGAGGTAATTGGTGCACGCGAACGCTCGGGGGCCGGCCGCGATCAACGCCGCCGCCAGGATGATCGCAGAAATTTCGATGGTTCTTTTCATATCCGGCTCAGTCCTCCTTGCACTCACACGTCATGGAACCTGTCGCGATGCCGTTCTTCCGGCAACGGACAGGAATCATGCTTTCCAAACCAGGCGTAACGATAGCGCGCAATCATACCGTAAAACCGGTCAAGGACAGATGCCGGCAATATTCGCAATACCCTCGATAAACGCCATAAGCCGCCGAGCCGCCTTGCGATATAGAGCACAGCCTCGCTCTTGCGCAAAAGCCGCTCGGACCGCTCGCCATAATCGACAATCAGGATCAATGACTCGAGGGCCTCGTCCGTACGACCATGCCTGGCCAGCAACCGCTTCCCGAATTCACTTTGTATCGACGCAAACCGGAATTGTTTCTCCTGATCTCGCCGCAGAATGACCCTCACCGATCGATTGCACAGCCCGCAGACACCGTCATACAGAACGAGATGAGGCATGGATTGCTCTCCAAAACTATGTCGGACAAACCATGTCATATTACACGACTTGACCGCCAACACAGATTTGGGTATGGCTGCCTTACAATAAGCACATAAGAAGGGGCAACCATGAAAACGCTGTCTGCAATTGGTTGTTTTTTTGTCGTTACTCTCCTCGCGATCTCCTTCACAGCCGGGGCAGTTTTATACGTTCGAACCGACGGCAACGACGGGAACCCGGGTACCGACTGGATCAACGCCAAGGAAACCGTTCAGGCCGCCATTGACGTCGCTCTTGAAGGCGACGAGATCTGGGTCGCCGAAGGGGTTTACGAGGAACATCTCCAGAATCGCCTGGATGGCGAGCTGGCGGTAAACGTCGAACTTTACGGCGGATTCGCCGGAAACGAAACACTCCGCGAAGAGCGGGATTTTACGACGCACCTAACCGTTCTGGACGGCACGGACACGGGAACCGTGCTCACAATACAGGGACAGGCCGGACACGGAACACGGATCGACGGGTTCGTCATCCGGGCCGGGTACAACCAGTTCAGCAGCGGTGGCGGGATAAGGCTCGTGGTCGCCTCGCCGGTTATCGCGAACAACTACATCACTTCCAACTACGCCGAGGGAGGGGTCGGAGGCGGCATTTCCAGCTTCGGCCATGAAACCATCGGCCCGGTGCAGGCGATCATCACCAGGAACACTTTTGTGCTTAATCGTTCGTCGGATGGTGGAGCAGGTATCGGACTGGTAGGAGCATCACCCGAAATATCGTACAACACCTTCGTGCGGAATTACACCGCCGGAAGCGGCGGAGGAATCGGCTGCTGGACTTCCAATTCGGCCAAGACCTGCTCGCCGGACATCATCAATAATTTCTTCTACGAAAACGGCGCCAATTATCTTCTGGGTGGGGCGCTTGGGGGTGGAGGGATCTACGCCACCTCGGACGCAGTGGACGGGACTCCGGTTGCGTTCGGCATAAGCGCTCCCTTAATCGCCAACAACGTCATCGCGGCCAACAACGCCATGACCGCAGGTGGAGTAGCGCTGGTCAACTCGAATATCGAGTCCGCAACTGTTACGAACAACACTATCTTCGCCAACCACGGCTCCGGCATCTACTGGGGAGGGACCAGCCCGGCAATCACCAACAACCTGGTGGCGTACAACAGTCACGGCATGGAGCAGTTCGCAGCCGGTCCCTCGTCAGCCGCGCTCCGGTTCAATAACGTCTACGGGAACGCGCTCCAGGAGGAGAGTACCGATTATATCAACGTACCTGACGTGACCGGGATCGACGGCAACATCTCCCTCGAACCACGGATGACCCTTTACGGGAAAGGGAAGTACTGGATCCAGCCCGATTCGCCGTGTATAGACGCCGGCGATGACTCGGTTGTCGACCCGGCGTGGGTCGATATCGACGGCCAGTTGCGGATCCAGGGTCTCCATGTCGATATCGGAGCGGATGAATCGGACGGTACGCTCAGGGATCCTTCGATACCGGTAGTGTACGTGAAGCCGGACGGCGACGACCTTCAGGATGGATTGAGCTGGGCGACCGCCAAGGAGACCGTCCCGGAAGGGATCAACGCCGCCTACCTGCTCCAGGGGGACGTCTGGGTCGCCGAGGGCGAATACGCCCGGCCGACAACGCCGGAGCCTGCGCCGTTCAGCCTGCCTGCCTTCGTTGGACTGTACGGAGGGTTTGACGGTACGGAGACAGTTTTTTCACAGCGGGACGTCACGGGCCATCCCACAATCCTGGATGGCGGTACCGAGCCGACGGTGGTTCTCAGCTCACTGGCCGGCTATCTCGTGAGCACGCTGGATGGTTTCACGGTGCAGAACGGCGGCATCTACACTGCCGGGTCCGGCTGACGCGAGCGTCCCGGGACAGGGAGGCGGTATCAACGTCAACGTCAGCTCGCCGTACCTGGAAAACAACCTGATCCGGTACAACTCGCTGGGCAATCCGCTCAATCCGGGCCATCCGGCCGAAGGCGCGGGCATCGCCTTGACAGGAAGCTTTGCGATCATCCGCAACAACACGATCCGGGACAACGAGATCATCGCCTGGGACGGCGGCGGAGGTGCGATCTACGCTTTGTTTTCGCAACCGATTATCGAGGGCAACACGATAACCATGAACCACGCGCCCAGGGGCTCGGCGATATACAGCGTGACATCAAAACCCCGCATCATCGGCAACCTGATCGATCGAAATTCGGGGTGGGTCGTTTATACGTTGTTCGGCTCAGGCTACGGCGCCATCGAGATGTCAATGTGTGACGACTTCCTGGTGGAGTCCAACATGATCGTCGGCAATATCGCGTCCGTCGGGGCCGGCATTACAGTACAGTCCACGAGCGCCGGGAGGATCTTCGGCAACCTGTTCCACGATAACCAGGCTTACGACCACTCTTCTTCGAACGGCGGGATGGGCGGCGGAGTCTATGTCCAAACGATGCTATATCCGGATGATGACATCAAGATCGTCAACAACACCTTTTCAGACAATCAGGCAACGCACAGTTCCTTCGGTGAGCGCGGCGGAGGAATCGCGATCATTGCGTCGTCGGATCGCCTCATAATCGCGAACAACGTGATCGCTTTCAACTCTTCCGGCATCTACCAGGAGCCGACTACCATCGGGTATGTGCCGGATCTGGCCACAAACTGCATGCACAACGGGACCGGCGACTATGTCAACCTGCTGCCGGGACCGAGCGACATGGTTCTTGATCCGATGTTCGTTGATCATGCAGCCGACGATTTCCATCTGCAGTTGTCATCACCAGCGATGGACACCGGAACAAACTCCTCGGCTGCCGGTATCCTCCTGGACCTCGACGGTGCTCCGCGGGTTCAGGACGGCGACTATGCCGGTGGAGAGATCGTCGATGTCGGCGCCTACGAGTACTCCCCCGACTTCGACGGGGACGGTGACGCCGACTGGCTCGACCTCGACGATGACGACGACGGAGTTCCCGACCCATCCGACTGCGCACCGCTGAACGCGCAGGTCTGGTCGTTTCCTGAAGAAGTTGCCGGGCTTGCGCTGACCCACGACACCGCGACCCATCTGACCTGGGTGGCGCAGGACCCGGGAACAACGTTCGACCTATGCGGTGACACAATCGCCCAGTTGCTAGCCGACGGAGGTATTCTCGCCGCGAGTTGTCTCGAACATGAGTTTCCGTCCCCGGCCTGGGACGATGAGAGCCCGGATCCGCCTGCTGGAACAGGGATCTACTACGTGATTCGGGGCAGGAACGTCTGTGGGACTGGGACCTACGGTCAAAGCAGCGGCGGCGGCGATCGGATCAACACAGCCTGTCCGTGAACCGGTTCCCGGGCAGGATACGGATTTGTAACCGACAGATTTCGGGTAAATTCCCCCTTTACAACCTGAAATTCTCTTGTACTTTCTTTGGATCCCAGAGGGGAGAAACGGACAGGCGATGTCCACACCGCCATTGGTGAAGGAGTACGAAGTGAGACAGACATCAAAGGGTTTGGTCTACCTGGTAGCCGGCCTGTTTCTATTTGCGATATGTGCCGCATTGCCGGTGTTTGCCGCTCCCGAATCCGGAGGGAAACCTTCGTGCAGGCCGCTGACATGCAAAAAGCTCGGCGTGGAATGCGGAGAGTGGGACGACGGCTGCGGAGAAACTATCGATTGCGGCGGCTGCGAAGACGGCATGGAATGCGACGCCGGAGTATGCATCGACGAAGGCGGCGATGAGTGGGACCTGCCGGAATGTGACCGGATCATGGGCACCGGCGCCGTAGCCTTTACTTACGACGACGGCGCTACGCTGCCGGACCGGCCGCCATTGACTTCAACTTCCTACACCTACGGCCTGGCCGCACTGGACCGGGCGAACATCCTGTTGGCGACGGTGATGGATGTTAATAAAGGCAACACCATCATCCGGTCCGAGGACGCCGGCTGCAACTGGGACAAGGTTGAGGACCTGGAAACCGCCAACCTGGTCCGGCTGGTCCCCGCAACGGGCGGTGTGGCGTACGGCTATTCCATCTCACGGGACATCATGTACCGCATCGAGGGTGACGAGATCGAGGAACGGATTACACCTGGTGACGTTTACGGTCTGGCCGTGAACCCGTTGAACGCAGAGAACATCCGGGTCAGCGGGTACGACTGCCAGATCTACGAGTCGTTCGACGGCGGCGACAATTTCACCCCGCTCGGAAATCCGGCAGGAACCGGCGAAACACTATTCTACGACATGGAGTTCGATCCTCAGGACTGGGACAATGCGATCTGCGCAGGCAAGGGAGCATGGAGAACGGATGATGCCGGCGAGAGCTGGACCCCCGTTGCAGCGTTTGACATGCCGGACAGCATAGACTTCGTGTACGTGATCAAGTACGCACCCAGCGATCCACAAAAAGTCTGGGCAAGGGCCACTCTGGACACGTTGGACACCGGCATCCGGAGACTCTATTTTTCAGACGACGGAGGGGTGAGCTTTATTCCGGTGGTAACCGTCGGAGACGAGGCGGTGGATCAGTTCGGCATAACACGCTCGGTTGCGTTGACCAACGGGCCTACGATGGAGGTTCATCCGGAAATGCCCGAGGTGCTGTATTTCGCTTTCGGTGCATCCTTCGCCGGGTACGGAGCCGATCTGTGGCGATACGATGTGCTGCTCGACGAACTCACCGTAACCCACAACGAATACATGCACGGGTACGACTCCCTGGTTTTCTCGCCGGCCGATCCACAGTTGATCTACCTTGGCCTTGAAAGAGTAGAACTCTACTGAGAAAATGGAAAAGGAGGACCGTCCCGGTTTTCCGGTACATATTCTTCCTCTTGTTCCAGGTTGTGATGAATCGTCGGACCTTGCTGCAAAAGGAGCGAACAATGCGAAAGCTGGGAATGGTTCTGGCGATGGTGGTTCTGATCGCCGTCATCCCCGCCATGGCAGACCAGGGCGAGAAGATCATCCGGTTCGGCGCGGCGTTCTCCATCCCGACCGGTGATTTAACACGAACTTATGACGCGGATCCCTTGTTCACCAAGCTCACGATGGAAGCGGGTTCCGCCATCGGGCCGTACGTCGATTTCGAATTTATGCTCACGGACCGGATCGGCATTGACGCCACCGTGCTGTTCACAGACCATGACTTCGACTACAGTTATCTTCAAACCTATGACGGCGAGGTGCTCGAAGATCAGCATTATCAGGTCGGTACCGTGTCGTCCTTGCCGCTTTTGATCAGCGGTCATTTCCATATCGTCCAGACAAACGACACTGACTGGTACTTCGGACCTACCGCCGGTTACATTTTCTACGGGGACGTGGAATACCTTCCAGAATATCTCGGGTCGGTCATCCCGCTGGAGAACGATTTCTGTTATGGGCTGGTAGCAGGGCTCGACAAACCGTTGGGCGCAGGAAGCTGGATTTTCTCCACCGCAATCCGATATGTCCTCAGCGACGCCCAAATTGAGGTAGGAAACAGGGAAAAGATCGGCTTCGATCCCTTGATCAGCCACGCAGGATTCGGCAAGAGGTGGTAGAGACCATCTCCGTCCGACTCTTTTGGTCCTGTTTGTCGTCTTTTGCGCCACAGGGAACCTGTATATATTCGACTCATTGAGCGATATTGGCATTGCCCATCATACCTATGATGTAAAGGAGCTAACGATGCGAAAATTGGGATTGGTTCTGGTGCTGGTAGCTTTGATCGCTGCCATCCCTGCGATGGCGGACCAGGGCGACAAGATCATCCGGTTCGGCATTGCGTATGTCAGCCCGAGCGGAGACTACCACGATTCGTACACGGATGGACCCTATTTCGAGGAATGGAAAGTTGAAGCAGACGCAGCGATCGGACCGTACTTCGGATTCGAGTTCATGCTCACCGACCTGATCGGCATCGACGGAACCGTGCTGTATACCGACCATGATATCAATGAACGCTATCTGGAGACCTTTGAAGGCGAGGTGGTCTTTGATGAGTGCATGGAGATCGGCTCCATTTCAACCATGCCGATTTTTATCAGCGCACATTTTCACGTCATCCAGAAAGACGCCATTGATTGGTACGTCGGACCGTCCATCGCTTACATTTTTAACGGGGATCTGGATTTCAATCCCGAATTTGAAACAGGCAGTATCCCGATCAAGAACGAGTTCGGCTATGGATTTGTAACTGGGATCGATGTGCCGTTCGGCGCCGGCGGATGGAACTTTTCCACCGCGCTCAGATACATTATGAGCGACGCTGAAGCTGAAGATAACATGGGACCCGATGGAGAAGCGATCGGTATCGATCCATTGATCCTCCATGTCGGCGTCGGCAAGAGGTGGTAGCGACAGTTACCGTCTAGCAAGTCTGCAATGATTCGAGGCCCTGGCCGGAAACGGCCAGGGCTTTTTTTATTGTGAAGTGGGGACTGTCCCCGTTTACTCGTTCGACTCTTTTGGTCCTGTTTATCGTCTTTTACGCCACAGGGAACCAGTATATATTCGGCCCGTTGTTCGATTTTGGCATTACCTGTCATGCCGATGATGGAAAAGGAGCGAACGATGCGAAAGTTGGGATTGGTTCTGGTGCTGGTGCTTTGATCGCTGCCATCCCTGCGATGGCGGACAGGGAGACAAGATCATCCGGTTCGGCCTTGCGTATGTCAGCCCGGGAGGAGATTACCACGAGGAGTTCAGTGAACTGGGTTATTACGAAGAATTTACAGTCGACGTAGACGCGGCGATCGGAGCGTACTTCGGATTCGAATTCATGGTCACCGACCTGATCGGCATCGACGGCACCTTGCTGTTCAGCGACATACGTCAATGAACACTATCTGGAGATAATTGACGACATCGTGATTTTTGATGAGGGCATGAAAATCGGCACCATTTCATCCATGCCGCTTTTTGTCAGCGCCCATTTTCACGTCGTCCAAAAGGTCGCCATCGATTGGTACATCGGACCGACCATCGGCTACATCTTCTACGGGGGATTGGATTTCATTTCTCTTATCGGAGGGACAGCATGCCGGTCAAAAACGATCTCGGATATGGGATAGTGACAGGCGTCGACGTACCGTTCGGCGCTAACGGCTGGAACTTCTCCACCGCGCTCAGAATATGTCAAGAGCGATGCCGAAGCTGAAGATGGAATGGGACCGGGCGACGCGATCGGCATCGATCCAATAATCCTGCACGTCGGCGTCGGCAAGAGGTGGTAGCGACAGTTACCGTCTAGCAAGTCTGCAATGATTCGAGGCCCTGGCCGGAAACGGCCGGGGCCTGCTTTTAA
>CAWBPP010000014.1:0-109984 GCA_963790785.1 Candidatus Polarisedimenticolaceae bacterium | reverse complement strand
TGGAGCCAGCAAGACCGATAAAGATTGATTCGGTGATCAGGCTCCGGTAGATATGCATCTTCTCTTCACCGATAGCGATGCGGAGACCCATTTCACCATAGCGGCGCAATCCGCCCAGCAAGCCGGAGTTCCAAAGCACGATGGCCATGGCAAACATAAAGACGCTGATAATAATACTCCTGAAGTAGTCCACCATGTCCAGCATACATCGTCATAGTTCCCTGTTCCCGAAGGGTTTGCATCACAGGGGAGAACTCGTCCGCGGATCGCTATATTCCCGTTAAACGCTGCAGAAATGGCTGAGGCCTGTAGGTCATCGTATTCTCGTCGGGCAGGAATCCCAGAATTTCTCCGGTGGCATCCTGCATGTCCAGGGCCATCCTAATACTGTTGATGTCCGCCACAATCCCACCACGGTCCAGGGCCGTAGCTCCAAATTTTACTGTCCCGCAAACTGTGAAGTTGGTGATGGACATGGCGCCGTACATAGTGGTGCTGATAAGGGTAACCTGGTCGCCCGGTTCCACTTCCAGTTTGGTAGCAAATTCATCGCTCAGGATCATTCTTCCGGGACTGTATCATTCGTCCCCGGACCAGGGATTTTTCAGGTTTAGTCGTTCGATTTCCTTGCTTTCGGGGAAAGCCAGTCTACTGCCATACCTCCTCCCGGGCCCTGGGCTTTGGTCTCCCCGTTTTCATCGGGGGAGTCCACCAGGCCACCGAACTGGATTCGTTCGACCCATTCCATTTCCGGATAATCACTGATAAATTTTAATGATATCTTTGGTTCCAAGGGCCAAATCGTTGGGATCTGATCCACTTTTCACTGTAGGCCTTGCTCATGACCTTTACGTGACCTGTGGCGAAATTGGCGTTAAAAACGATCATATCGCCCAGTACTCCGGTAACCCAGCACTGCATCAGGACTACCAGTATAACCCCGGTGGCCACCACCAGGATAGGCATCAGGCTCCTGGAACGGTCTCTGAACAAACCTTTTATATAAAATCGTAACATGATTCTTTTTTTAGAGTTATTGAATTTTGCCTCGAATGGCGTCGTTGGGATTCATCTTGCTGATTTTCCTTGAAGGCATATAAGAGACCACCGTAGTGGCAGAGGTCACCATGATGATGGTACCCACGACCAGGGCCATACTGTAATAGGGATAATGTGTTCTGCAGCTGCCATTCCGAAATCATCCGTTCCTTCCGGCATCTTGATCCCGGCTTTCTGGGTCCAGAGCAGGAAGGGGAAAGCCATACACGATCCCAGAATGATGGCCAGATGGCATGGATTCCGCCTTCCACCGTAAATATGCCAACAACCTGTTTCCTGGTCATTCCCATGGCAATATAAGTTCCGATTTCCCGCTGACGTCGGAAAATGGAGAGGACCTGGGTATCAAAAACGGCCAGCAGGGCAAGGGCCAGAATAATGATGTAAAAGATGGAGCCACCAGTCGATTTGGTCTTGATCATCGCTTCCAGTTCCCGGAAGAGAAAATCGTGGCCCTTGAACTCCCAGCCAGCAATGGCTCTTTCTTCTTCCGGGGCATTGTCCACCACCACCATGGTGGCTTCACCCGGCATGCATGATTTCCTGAGTTTTTCAGTGGGATCCATACCTGGCCTGGTCCACTGCTGGAACATTGGTATTAAGATCCCTGTTATCATTATCTCAGTTGCGTCAAATGTACCATTGGCATCCCTCCATCGGAACAGCAGGTATCACCATTTTAAGTCCGTTATTTTTAGCCACTCAGGTTCCGATTATTGCAGTAATTTCTTCATCCGTATCCAGTTTATCAGTTGGAAGTGGCCAAGGATTTCGACGGTTTATCAATACCCTTTATAAGGCCGTTCATTCTTCCTTCGGGATAAATGGTACCCCGGGTAATCAGGACTGAGCAACTTTGCCTTCTGGATTTAATGCTCATTCTAGGTACGGTGCATGGGTATCGACCAGGGTCATAGGATCCTACGGGTCATACATTTTCCTGCCAGTACTGTCCATCGGCCACTTCCCAGGCGATGGTTTCTATCCGGGCCTGCCGGTCCCAGCCCTGGTAGAGTCCGTTGATGTAGATGATCATCACAAAGGACAGGGAAAGGACAAAGACAATCAGCAGTGTCCTCAAACCGGCACCCATGAGATTTTTATATGCTAATTTAAATGCAATCATGGCTCCTCTTTTTTGATGTTTTCATCCGAGACCACCTTGCCATCCTCCAGGTGAATTATCCTTCGCAGGTATCTAATTACCTTTTCGTCGTGGGTGGCAAATATAAAGGTGGTTTTCAGTTCCTGGTTCAGTTTCTCCATGGTCTGGAGAATGTGATGTGAGTTTTCTGCGTCCAGGTTGGCTGTGGGCTCATCGGCAAGTACCAGTTCTGGCTTTTTTACCATGGCGCGTGCAATGGCAACACGCTGACTCTCACCTCCGGAAAGCTGGGGAGGCTTGGATTTGATCTTATCGTTAAGGCCAACCCACTCCAGGGCTTCCAATACGGCCTTTTTCGCTCTGCGCGGGATTTTTCAGTAACAGTAGCGGGAACTCTACGTTTTCAAAAACGGTATATACCGGCATCAGGTTATAGGTCTGGAAGATAAACCCGATGTGTTTTTTCTGTAACATGGCAGCCACTTTGGGATTCATTGACTGGATGCGGTACCAAGGACGTTAGTTTGTCCTTTGGTGGGTGAGTCGAGTGAACCCAGGATGAGAATGGTGGTTTTTCCCGACCCACTGGGGCCCACACTGCCCATGAGGGGGCCCATGCCCTGGCGGCCCGGCTCGGAGGGGACGATACCGCTTACCTGGGCGGTCAGGTCAGCCTCAATCCGGTGCCCCACGTCATGCGTGAGCCGTTCGGGACGGTGATAATCCCACTTTTGACCTTTTTCATGTTCAAGGGCGGCTGGATGATGGGCTGGGCCAGCGCGCCGTACGATCCGCTGTGGGAGGAGCGGTACCCGAAGCGGGCGGCGGCCATGGCCCTGGCCGGTCCGCTGGCGAACCTTGTTCTGGCCGTTATCGGTCTCCTGGCCTTGAAAACCGGCCTGGTCCTCGGCTGGTGGGAGCCGCTGGGGGCAGGGTTCGACCACCTGGTGACACCGGTTGTGGTGGACAACGGTATCGCCGAGGGCGCCGGGCGGTTATTATCGATCCTGATGGGGCTGAACCTGGTCCTGTTCGTGTTCAACCTGATCCCGATGCCGCCCCTGGACGGCGCTTCCGTGCTGTCCGGGTTGTTCTCGCCGACCCGCCGGTTCATTCACTGGCTTCGCAGCAACCCGCTCGGGGGATTGCTTGGTATCGTGATCGCCTGGAATATTCTCCCCGGACTTCTGAGTCCGGTCTACAGTCTGTTTATTGGTATGCTCTGGTAAGGAGATCGAAAATGAAGAAGACAGCCGTTGTTGTTATCGTGCTGGCCGCGGTTGGGCTGTTGGCTCCGGTGTTCCCTGCCGTGGCCCAGGATCAGGCGACCCTTAAGATCACCGAATCCGGTGTCGGGTCCGGTATGGAAGACCGGAACCTGGTGGGTGTTGCGGAACTTTTCCAGGAGGGGGACCAGGTCTGGTTCTGGACCCGGGTCATCGGAGGGGCCGACGGGGACCGCATCCGCCACGTCTGGCTGCGGGATGGCGAAGAAATGCTCAGTGTCGGCCTGACACTGGGGGGACCGCATTGGCGGACCTGGACCCGGAAGACGCTGCATCCCGGATCCACCGGGACATGGACTGTGGAAGCCAGGGACGAGGCGGGCGCCATCCTGGCCACCGCCACCTTCGTCTGCGCCGCGCCGGGGGACTAACCGCCTTCGGCCATCCGCTCCAGTTGCCGCAGGTTTTCCCGGTGGCCCAGGACCACCAGCACGTCTCCTTCGGACGGGGCATATTCCGAGGGCGGGTTGAACAGCATGACAGCGTTCTTGCCCCGGACCCCGACCACGATGACGTTCAGTTCGCTGCGCAGGGGAGCGTTCTTCAACTCGATCCCCACCAGGGGTGAGTCGCGGAGCAGTTCCACTTCTTCCAGGCCCAGACTCTCGTCGCCCCACTGACTGATCATGTCCATGAACGCGGTGACCGACGGGTGCAGCAACTGTCTCGCCATCAGGCGGCCGCTGTTGAGGTACAGGTTCAGAACCCGGGTTGCGCCGGCTGCAATCATCTTGGAGTCGTTTTTCCGGTTCGAGGACCGCGTGACGATCGCCATGCGGTTGTTGAGACCGCGCCCGGTCAGTGTTACGAACAGGTTGTCGGCGTCGTGGGGCAGGACGGTGGCCATCGCCCTGGCCCGCTCTACACCGGCCCGTTGCAGGGTCTTTTCGTCCGTGGCGTCTCCTCCAACGAACGGGATGCCCTGGGTCTGGAGTTGCTTGAGTATCTCCGGGTCCTTCTCCACCACCACGTAGCGGATCCCCCGGGCTTCCAACTGTTCTCCGACCTCCAGGCCCATGCGACCGTAACCGCACAGGATGACATGATCGGCAAGCCTTTTGATCTCCACCCGCATCCTCCTTTCGCCCAGCACTCCCCGTTCAAAAATCGCCTCCACTACTCTGGTGCCGACGAACGCCAGGGTGCCGACCCCGGTCACTATGAGGGAGGCGGTAAACAGCTTGCCCATGGGGCTGAGCGGTTCCACCTCCCGGAACCCCACGGTGCTGACGGTAATGATGGTCATGTACAGCGCATCGAGGTAAGCCCAGCCCTCGATAAAGTGGTAGCCGACCATCCCGGTCAGCAGCAGCATGGCAAAAAGCGCCATGGCCAGTTTCGCCTTGCGGTCCATGGGCACAGGCTACCATGCAGGGGCCGGCTGGGGCGGTTGAAATAGAATCGTGCTGATCCCGGTTGTCACACATGGTTTATGGAGAACGATGATGACGATGAAAAGCCCTGTGGTCCGTAACCTGTTGTGGGGAGTCGCAGCCCTCGCGCTGGTTTGGATCATCTACGGATACCGCACAGGGATCCGGGTGCAGCCGGCCGATTCGGCACCCCCGGCGGTGGGGCTCGTTATGGTGGATGGGAACGGTGGCCCGGTGACGCTGGATTCGATGCGCGGCAAGGTGGTGCTGGTGAACCTGTGGGCGTCGTGGTGCGGCTACTGCCGGATGGAGATTCCATCCCTTCGGGAAATCCATGAAAAGTACGGGAACCGTGGTCTGGTGGTGCTGGGGGTCAACCTGGAAGAGGGCGGTCCGGACGACCTGCGGTCCAGAATCCGCGAACTCGAAATCGACTACCCGGTGGTTCGACCGTCGGCGCCGCTGACCGGAACTTTCCGGGACGGGTCGGCCCTGCCCCACACCTGGATCATGGACCGGCAGGGAAGGGTGCGGGTGTCACATTCGGGATACGCCTCGGGTGATTCCCTGGAGAAGGCGGTCCTGCGCCTCCTAGGGGAGGGTTGAAGCCGGCGCCGCCCGGGTAGATTCGGCCGGCGGGGCCGTTTGGGGACGAAGAGCCGGGCGGTATTTCCTGACCATCGCCTCCAGTTGCGGTCGGTCGCTCTCCGGCAACGGCTCCACCGGCGGGTTCCTGAACGACATCGGGTCTACCGGTCGCCCGGACACCAACAGGGTGTAGTGCAGGTGGGGCCCGGTGGCTCGTCCGGTTGCTCCTACGTAACCGATGACCTGGTTCTGCCTGACCTCGGCGCCGGCCCGGATTGATCGGGCGTACCCTCTGAGATGCCCGTAGACCGTTTCGTACTTGGACCCGTGGCGGATCCTGACCGCTTTGCCCAGGGCGCCGGACCAGCCGACGGAAACGACGCGGCCGTCTGCGGCAGCCACTACGGGCGTCCCGGCTGCGGCTGCGAAATCGACACCGTGGTGGGGGACCACTTTTCGGGTAACCGGGTTCCGCCGCGCATTGGAGAACCGGCTGGTGATCCTGCGGTAGTTGAGAGGGGACTTCAGGAAGGTCTTTCGCAGCGGCGTGCCGTCCTCGTCGAAATAGTTCCCCGGGCCGTCGTCGCTTTCCACACGGTACGCGGTGGATTCGGCCAGTTCCCCCTGGTAGGTGGCGGCCAGAATCCGTCCCATACCTGCCGGATCGCCGCTTGCGGCCAGCTTGCCCCGGAACGGTGGCAGGTCGGTGGGCAGTTCACCCCAGGAAAGGTTTTCGTAAACGATCCGGACCTGATCTCCCTTGCGGGGCTCAACAAGGAGATCGATGTCCCACTGGAAGATGTCGGCGAAGGAGGCGATGAGAGCTACGGCGTCCGGATGGTCTGCGAACGCCTGGCTGACCGAATACTCCACGGTGCCTGTACCGGTACTGATCTCCACCCGGACCGGAACGACGATCTCTTCGATCCTCCCGTTATCACCGGTCAGGCTGATCCTGAAGAAACGGTCGGCGGCTGTCCGGACCGCCACCGCCAGCGGCTCGCCGCCCGGGTTGCGGCTGATGCTGAAACCGGACCCGGCCGGCATCCTGCGCAGGTCCACAGCCTCTTTCAGGGAATCCAGCACCTTCAACCGAAGTTCCGCGTGCAGGTCGGCGCCCTGCAGGAGACCGTCCACCGTGCCGCCACGGTTCAGTGTGAACAGGTCGACTGTCAGGGGAGGAGGAGAAGGCGGAACGTCGGATACCGGCGTCGCCAAGGGCGGTGGGAAGGTGGCGACCGGTTCGGTATCGCCGTTGGTGCCGGCCATAAAGATCACCAGCAAAGCAAGGATCGCTCCGGCTATGGTGAGGCCTGTTCTTGTACTCATGGGCTCCTTCCGCTGGTCTCAAGATGATACGCGGGGCGGAAAAAATTGTCACACCATCCGGCACTCGAATAAGATGAGCCCATGGATAAGAAACAATGCGTCTTGATCGGTTTACTGTTGCTGGTCACCGCCTGCGGCCCTGCCGGCGACGCTGACCCGGGAAATACGGGGCCGGTGGTGGTAGCCACTACCGGCATGATCGGCGATCTGGCCTTCAGGATCGCAGGGGACCGGGCGACGGTGGTTACCCTGATGGCAACCGGTGTGGACCCCCACCTGTTCCGTCCGAGCGAGGGCGATGTCCGGCGCATGGCGTCGGCGGACCTGATCCTCTACAACGGCCTGCATCTGGAAGGCAAGATGGGCGAGATCCTCTCCCGGATGGAGCGCAGCCGACCGGTGGTGGCGCTGGGGGATGCTGTCCCGGAGGACAGGCTCCTGGAACTGTCCGGCTACCAGGGCCTGCACGATCCTCATTTGTGGTTCGACGTCCGGTTGTGGGCGCTGACGGTGGATCCGATGCTCGAGGCCCTGACCGGCCTCATGCCGGAACATGCCGGGGAACTGGTGGATCGCGCCAACGAGGTACGAGCCGGCCTCATGGAACTGGATCGCTGGGTGGAGGAACAGATCGCAGGCATCCCCGGTGACCGCAGGGTGCTGGTCACCGCCCACGACGCCTTCGGTTATTTTGGGGCCCGTTACGGCATCCGGGTGGTGGGCCTGCAGGGGATCAGCACAGCGGCGGAAGCCGGCCTGCAGGATGTGAACCGGCTGGTGAACCTGATCGTGGCACGGAAGATTCCGGCGATTTTCGTCGAGTCATCGGTGCCCCGGCGGTCCATCGAGTCGGTAGTGGACGCCTGCATCAACCGGGGCCACGCGGTCCGGATAGGAGGCGAACTGTTTTCCGACGCCATGGGACCGGCCGGGACGCCGGAAGGGTCCTATGACGGCATGGTGCGTCACAACGTCCGCACTATCACCGAGGCGTTGCGATGAGCCGGGCCGGCGCGATTCCGCCCACCGGTCTTCCGGCTGTGGAACTACACGACCTGACAGTGGCCTACCGGGCCAATCCGGTGCTCTGGGATGTGGACGTCAAGATCCCCGAAGGGCGGTTGGTGGCGATCATCGGCCCCAACGGTGCAGGGAAGAGCACTCTCCTGAAGACGATTCTCGGCCAGGTCCGCCAGACCACCGGCTGGGTCCAGGTGTTCGGCGAGACGTACGTCACCCGGCGATCCTGGGTCGGTTACGTTCCCCAGCGGGAGAGCGTGGACTGGGACTTCCCCACCCTGGCCCTGGATGTGGTGACCATGGGGTTGTATGGCCGGATCGGCTGGTTCCGGCGCCCGGGGAAACGTCACCGGGAGATCGCCCAGGACTGTCTTGAGAGGCTGGGGATCGGCCACCTAGGAGGGCGGCAGATCTCCCAGTTGTCCGGTGGCCAGCAGCAGAGGGTATTCCTGGCACGGGCCCTGGCCCAGGATGCACGGCTGTACCTGATGGACGAACCGTTGGCCGGTGTGGACGCCACCACCGAAAAGGCGATTATGCAGATCCTGCGCGATCTGCGCGAGGAAGGTCGTACCGTGGTAGTGGTGCACCACGATCTCCAGACGGTGCCGGAATACTTCGACCATGTGCTGCTCCTGAACATGCGGCTTGTGGCGGCGGGAGCGGTGGAGGAGGTGTTCACCGATGAAAATCTGCAACGGACCTACGGCGGACGGTCCTCGATCCTGACCAGGGCCGCCGACGCACTGTTCGCAAACAGTGCTACCCGGAAGGAGTAGGCGTCGCGCCATGGAGTGGACCTTTACTGTGCGGAACGTTCTGGTCGGGTCGGCCCTTTTGGGCCTGACCGGGGGTTTTCTGGGTTGTTTCGCCCTGTTGAGGCGCCAGAGCCTGCTCAGTGACGCCCTGGCGCATGCCGCCCTGCCGGGGGTCTGCCTGGCGTTCCTGCTCACCGGCAGCAAATCTCCCGGGGTGCTCCTGGCCGGCGCCATGGGGGCCGGTGTCCTGGGCGCATTCGCCATCCTCGGTGTGATCCGGGTCAGCAGGATCAAGGAGGACTCCGCCATCGGCATCGTCCTCTCGGTGTTCTTCGGTATGGGGATCCTGTTGCTGACATGGATTCAGAAACTGCCGACGGGCAATCAGAGCGGACTGGATCGGTTCCTTTTCGGGCAGGCGGCAACTATGGGAGTCGATGATATCCGGTTGATCTCGGTAGTGGCGATCCTGGTCATAGTTGCAGTGGTTCTGTTCTTCAAGGAGTTCAAACTGACTTCATTCGACCTGGGGTTCGGGTCCAGCCTGGGACTGCCGGTGAAGTTGCTGGAGATCGGCTTGACCGCCCTCCTGGTAGTGGTGGTGGTGATCGGACTGCAAATGGTCGGTGTGGTTCTCATGGTGGCGACCCTGCTGACTCCGGCGGCGGCGGCGAGGCAGTGGACCGACCGGCTGGGGATAATGCTATTGCTGGCGGGAGTGATCGGCGCTCTGTCCGGATCGGTGGGGGCCCTGGTCAGCGCCTCCCTTCCCCGGGTTCCCACCGGACCGGCCATCGTCCTGATCTCCAGCCTGATCCTGGTGCTTTCGCTGATGCTGGCTCCCAGCCGCGGGATGGTCTGGGCGATGCTGCGGGACCGGGAAGTCGAACGCAGGATCCGACGGGAAAACCTGTTGAAGGACCTGTATCTCGCCGGCGAACGTGGAGCCGGATTCGAATCCTGGATCACTCTCCCGATTCTCATGGGGTACCGCGGGTTGTCCGGCAGGGGCCTGTTGCGAAGCGCCGGGCGGCTGGCGCGGAACGGTTTCCTGGAGCGATCCGGGGATCAACTCCGGCTTACCGGCGACGGCATCCGGGAAGCTGCCGGAGTGGTGCGCAAACACCGTCTGTGGGAGACGTA
Organism: Candidatus Polarisedimenticolaceae bacterium; assembly: GCA_963790785.1. Taxonomy (GTDB): domain Bacteria; phylum Acidobacteriota; class Polarisedimenticolia; order Polarisedimenticolales; family Polarisedimenticolaceae; genus Polarisedimenticola. The sequence goes on along the minus strand of CAWBPP010000014.1, from coordinate 100,323 downwards.
CCTGTCCTGCCGCCTGGAATTGCCGCCTGACCACGTGCACCGCGACGCGGAAATGATGGAGCACGCCTTGTCCGACGAGGTGGTGGATGACCTCGACCGGATGCTGGGATATCCGGTGAATGATCCCCATGGCGAGCCGATCCCACGGGAGGCGTCATGAGCGACACCTTTGTGATCCTGCTGGTCGGGTGCATGGTCGCGGCTTCCTGCGCGCTGGTCGGCACGTTCCTTGTGCTTAGGAAGATGGCGCTCCTGGGAGACGCCATCAGCCACTCGGTGTTGCCGGGGATCGCTATCGGTTTTCTCCTGACCCAGAGCCGGTCCAGCCTGGTGATGGTGGTCGGCGCCGGCGCCCTGGGGGTGCTGACGGTGTTTCTGGTGGAGCGGCTGCAGCGCACGGGCCGGCTGTACGAGGACGCTTCCATCGGCGTGGTATTCCCCGCCCTGTTCGCGGTAGGAGTAATCCTGATCAGCCGTTACGCGTCCATGATCGATCTCGATCTGGACTGCGTCCTGTACGGCGAGATCGCCTATGCGCCCTGGGACCTGGTAGTGGTCGCCGGAAGGACCGTTGGCCCCAGGGCGGTCTGGGTAACAGGTCTGACCCTCCTTTTGAACCTGGCGGTGATCGGTCTGGTCTTCAAGGAACTGAAACTGGTCAGCTTCGACCCGGGCCTGTGCGAGGCTCTGGGGTACAGGCCTGTCCGCCTGCACTACCTGCTTATGGCGCTGGTTTCGGTAACGGTGGTGGCGGCGTTCGAATCGGTGGGCGCGATCCTGGTAGTGGCGATGCTGGTGGTCCCACCCTGTGCGGCCTATCTGCTGGTGGACCGCCTGGCCCTCATGCTGGCGATCTCCGTCGCCATCGGTTGCGGGGCGGTGTTCGCCGGGTACGGCCTGGCGAGGCTGGTGGATGGCTCCATCGCCGGAGGGATGGCGGTAGCGGCCGGCGGTCTGTTCCTCCTGGCGTTCCTGTTTTCCCCGAGGTATGGTCTTATGGCGACCTGGCTTCGGCGGCAGAGGGGTTTGAAGCAGCCGGTCGAGCCACCGTTATGAGGTGAACCTGTGTCCAACCGTTTTACCAAATCGGCCCTGTTATGCCTGGCGGCGGCGCTGCCCGGCCTGCTGATCGCCCAGAACCCGGCTGTCGGCCCCAGGATCGGGTTAGATGACGAGACGGTAGAGCTCGGCCAGGTCGTCCGTGGCAAGGTGGTGGAGGCTGAGTTTGTCTACCGTAACGACGGTGATGCGCCCCTCAGGATCCTGCGGGCGAAACCTGGCTGAGGTTGCGCTCTGGCCTCGTATGACGAGGTCGTGCCCCCCGGTCAGGAGGGCAGATTGAAGGTCACGGTAAAAACTGCCGGCTACTACGGAATCGTGACCAAGACCATCTCATTGCAATCGGATGATCCGGTCCGGCCGCAACTGACCCTCAAGGTGAAAATGGCCATCGTCGGCAGCGCTATGATTTTGCCGGGCGGCCTGCTGGCGCTCCATGTGCGCCCGGAGCAACCCACCGAGGGCCGCATGGTGATCCGGAAGGACCCGACGGAGACAGGCGCCCTCCATGTCACCGGCGTCTCCAGTTCGGAGGATTGGTTGCAGGTTGGTGTCCGGCCGGTGGTGGAGGAACAGACCCTGGAGCGGGGTATCAAGGCGGCCCCCGGGGACTTCATTCTGGAAGCTTCGGTTCCGGAGAGCCCTGGCGCCGGCCAGCACCGGGCGGAGATTACCTTCAGGACCGGCCTTCCGAGGGAACCGGTGATTACGGTTCCGGTCACTGTGATCGCCCGCAGGTTCGGAAGGAGCGCCGTCAAGCGCCTGTTACTCCAGCGCAAGCAGGCCGACGACCTCATGACCGGCCGGATGAATTTCCGTCTCATGGGCCGTACCGATCCGGAAGCGGTGAAGGTTCGCATTACTCCCGACCGTTACAGGGTGGAGGTCGCGATCCTGAATCCGAATCAACTGCAAGTGCTTGTATCCGAGGATCCGGACAAAGACAACGGCGAACCACTGCCGGAAGGCATGTTGATCTTTACGAAAGGTTCGGAGACGATCAGCGTGCCGGTCCGTCCGTCGGGGTAGTGAGGTGCGGTGCCGCCAGCCGCTCCAGCCGGTCTGCTTCAACGTTCCGTCCCTGCCGCCGCATCAGCACCGACAGACTGCGATAAGCCCGGGCGCAATCCCTATGCAGAGGGCCTAAGACGGCGGTCCAGATCCTGAGAGCCTCCCGGATCGGTGCTTCTGCCTCGTCATTCCGTCCACCCTGCAGGTACAGCACACCCAGGTTGTGCAACGACGTCGCCACCCTCGGCTGGTCCGGACCGAGCAGCTTTTCCAACATCGGGATGCTCTCGAGATAGAGGGCTTCCGCTTTTCCTGATGCGCCTTCCATGAGGTTCATGTACGCCAGTTCGTCCAGGGTGCGGGCATGGCGCAGGGTTCCGGGGCCATGTCGCAGCACCATTTCCAGGGCGATGCCGTACAGTTTCCCGGCAGTTTCAGGATCGGAACTGACGGTCCATGCCTCCGCCGCAGAGGTCATGGTTTGCTTCCAGCTGTCGATCCAGGGATCATCGGCGGAAGCCGGTGCGAAGACGGCGGGCAAGAGCAGGAAAACGACGAAAAGAACCCGGAAACTCATCGATCCTCCGGTACCCCCTGCCTCGAAGATCGGTGCGTTGCGGGAGGAAGTCAACCTGGATGTGTAGAATGTGGAAGACGACGAAAGGGGATTCCATAGAATTGCAGGCGAAGCTGAAGGCGGCGGTGGAACGGTTAGGTCCGGAATATGTGCCGCGAACCGGGTTCCTCAATGCCGACGGCACTCCCCGGTTCGTCAACCGGCTGGTCCTCTCCACCAGCCCCTATCTGTTGCAGCATGCCCACAATCCCGTGAACTGGTATCCCTGGGGGGACGAGGCGTTTGCAACCGCCGGACGCCTCCAGCGACCGGTCTTCCTGAGTGTCGGCTACTCCACCTGCCACTGGTGCCACGTCATGGAGCGGGAATCGTTCGAGGACCTGGCGATCGCACGGTTCCTCAACGAGAACTACATCGCGATCAAGGTGGACCGGGAGGAACGGCCGGACATCGACTCGGTCTATATGACGGCGGTGCAGGCGATGACCGGCCGGGGCGGGTGGCCGATGTCGGTCTGGCTGACTCCCGACCGCAAGCCGTTCTTTGGCGGGACCTATTTTCCTGCGCGTGACGGGGACCGCGGCACGAGCCGCGGGTACCTGACCCTGCTTAGGGAATTGCGTTCCAGGTATGACCGTGATAGCGGTGAGCTGCAAGGACTGGCCGAGCGACTGAGCCTTAGGATCGGAAGCCTGCTGGCGGATACCCGTCCGGCGGTGGAGATCGACTCCGACGCGGTGATCCAGGCCCTGGTGGATTCCGCCGCAGCGTCCTTCGACCGGCGCAGTGGCGGCAGCAACGGCAGCCCCAAGTTCCCGAGCAGTTTCCCTGTGCGCAATCTGCTGCGGCATCATCGGGCCACGCGTGATTCCGACGCATTGCGGATGGCGGTTCAGACCCTGGAGCGGATGGCGGCAGGTGGGATTCATGACCAGGCCGGAGGTGGTTTCCACCGCTACACCGTCGATGCCGCATGGCAAGTGCCCCATTTCGAGAAGATGCTGTACGACAATGCCCAGTTGGCCATCGCCTACAGCGAGGCGTTCCAGGCCACCGGGAATGAGGCCCTGGCCAGGGTGGCGAGGGGGACCCTCGCATATGTCCAGCGGGAGATGACTTCCCCCGGCGGTGGGTTCTATTCCGCCACCGATGCCGACAGTCTGGCGGATAACGGCGAGATGGAAGAAGGGTACTTCTTCACCTGGACTCCCGGAGAGTTCAGGGCGGCAGTGGGGGAGGACGCCGGTGTCTGCATGACTTATTTCGGCGTTACCGACCAGGGCAATTTTGAAGGGCGCAACATCCTTCACGTAGCAGGCGGTCTGGAGGAAGGCCAGGAAGAAGTCGTCGAACGGTGTCGGGCGAAGCTCTATGCCGCCCGCCTGAACCGTACGCCGCCCCTCCTGGACGACAAAATTCTGGCGGCCTGGAACGGCCTTATGATCTCAGGGTTCGCCCGAGGCGGATTTGCATTGAACGATGATGGTTTCATACGTTCCGGCGAGCGGGCGGCGGATTTCATCCTCGAGAACATGACCACGCAGGCCGGTAGTCTCTTGCGCAGCTACCGGGCAGGCGGCGCTGGGGAGCCTGCTTTCCTGGAAGACTACGCCTTCATGATTCAGGCTCTCCTCGATCTGTATGAGGTCACCGGGGATGTAGACCGGCTGGACGCCGCCATCCGTCTGCAGGGGATCATGGATGGTGAGTACCTGGATCTGAAGGGTGGAGGATATTTCCTTACCGGAACCGGCCAGGAACGCCTTCTGGCCCGGGAGAAGCCATCCTACGACGGTGCCGAGCCGTCGGGGAACTCGGTGGCGTACCTGAACCTGCTCCGGCTCCACGCCCTGACCACCGACGACCGCTACCGGGAAGTTGCCGCGAAACTGCTGGCCGCGTTTTCCTCCTACCTGCAGGCCGGTCCCGGAAGGATGAACTGGATGCTGCATGGTCTGGACTTCACACGTGGAGATCCTGTGGAGATCGTGCTGGTGCCCGGGAGAAACGGCGCCGGTCTGGAGCCTTTCCTGAACCATTTGAGAAACACGTTCCTGCCTTCGAAGGTGGTAGTGCTGGCGGGGAACGGGAAGGACCGGGAGCGCCTGGAACGTCTGGTCCCATCGGTGGCCGGGAAGAAAGCCCGGAACGGGAAGGCGACGACATACATCTGTCGTAACGGTGTGTGCCGGCTTCCGGCCACCGACCTGGCCACGTTCGTCGGCCAGTTGAAGCCGGCAAGCAGATAAGGTGCCCGGCACTTAAGGGTGCCGGGCTCCTGGCTCACGCCTGTACCAGTTTTTGGGCCTTTCGTATCGCCCGGTTGACCGTGGTAACGGGAATGCTGACATGGACGGTCTGGCAGCTGTCGTTCACGTCAATAATGAACCGACCGTCTTTCTTTTCGATCCGGACCGATTCGTGGGGACCGCTGACCTCCACATAAATTGCGTCGGGCAGGTTCTCCAGTTCCCGGGCCAGGGCGGGGATGGCAGGCAGGAACGAAGCGATCTCCCCGGTGGGGATCTCGTCCCGAAGCAGGCCCACCGGGGCCAGGGCGATGGCCGCTTCGGCCAGGGTGGCCGGCACCACCAGGTTGATGTTGTCGCCTCCGGGATGGTCGCTGCTGATCTGCACCCGGATGGACCCGTGGCGGAATGTGGTCACGGTGGCCATGCCGAGGGTAGTGACGAAAAGCATCGCTACCAGCAGCACAACGGCCAGAATCAATCTTTTACGGGAGCTCACGGCCTCACCTATTCGGCGATGAAGTTGTTGTTGTCAATCCAGATCCGGACGATGTCGTCGTCGTCCTGCACCGTAACCAGGTCGCCCTCGAACCCGCTCAGGACTTTGAGCGCCGCGGCCAGGTTGAGGCTGTTGTCATCGCTTTCCAACAAGGCGTCCACCAGGGCCAGGGGCATCCGGACCCGGACTTTCTCGCCGTCTTCGTCACTGTCCACGTTGACCAACAGGAATTCACCCTTTTTCTGGACCGATACCGTTTCGCTGCCGTCCTGGACGTTGACGAACTCTGTGTCCCCGGTTTTGCGGAATTCTTCCATGATCGCGCGAAGGTCCAGCCCTTCCACGTCGATCTCGTCTATCTCCAGCATGCCTTTCTTCAGCGGATCGGCGTCCACCATCGGAAGGACAGTTTCCACAATGCTGAACGGGATATTCACGCGGACGGTCTCTCCCTCACCGCTTGCGGAATCGACCTTGACATGAATCCATGCGTCTCCGGCGAACGCCAGTCCGCAGAGGAACATCGTTGCGATGAATGCGATGAAGATTCTGTTGCGTTTCATGGTTGTTACCTCCGTTTCGGGCAGGAGAATCGTTACGCTTCGCCTGCTACACCTTCTGAACGCAGCAACCGTGAAATTGGTTTCACATGATTTTCATCCTGCGCCGCAACCACCATCACAATCGGATTCGGGATGGCGCCGGGCGAACAGGTCCAGCACTACCGGCACCTCCACCAGAGTCCGGGTCGCTTCCGGCCGGCAGGCCCCATTCTCGCATTCATAGGTATAGATGTTGTAGCCGTCCCCGGGCTCGTAGGCGGACATGGTCTGGTAACAATCGCACCGCCCACACCGGATCGACAGATCCCGTATGTTGATCCTGCTTTCCGGTTCGGTTTTTACATTGTTTACATCCATCGTTCCTCCCTTCCGGCAGTGAGTGTCTCAACGAACGTCGAGTGCCGCCACCGTCAGGCTGTGTTAGTTTAGACACATGAGACTGTTGGCCCTGGTTCTGCCGCTCATGGTGCTCTCGGCAGGGTGCACAGGCCCGGCCCGGCAGCCGCCGGAGCGGCAGGAGCCGCTCGCCATCCGGGTCGCCCTGCCTGATCACCCCGAGCTGAATTTACGTCTCAAAGAGGTTTTGGAAGCGGTTCCGGGCATCGTGCAGTTGCCGCAAGGGGATGATACTGCGGATGTTGCGGTGGTCTACGGTCTGCCGGATCCTCCTGCGGGTATGGCTGCGACGCGCATCCCGGCCTGGGACCGCGCCTGGTACCTGGAGGTGGACACGCTGGCGCGGTGGGTCAACGATCCGAACTTCAGGCGCTGGCTGGCGGCGCGAATCGACCGTGCAGGGATGGCCCGGGTCCTGTTCGGTGACGGCGCCGAACCGATCCCCTCCGGCCTCCCGGAAGCCGGAATGAGACCGGTATCCTCAGGCGCCAGCCCCCGCCTTCAGATTGTAAGGGAGGCGGGAAATTCCACCGCCGACCGGATCGTCAGCAGGCTGCGGGCCGATCTGCTTCCGGACCGGGTGCTGGTGGAACCTTCCGTCCTGTCCCCTGACCGGGCGATCGCCCTCCACCTACATGACGATGATCCGGTCCACACCGGCGCGGAGCCGCATACGGTGATCCCCCTGATCCGGGAGCGTGCGTACCTGTGGATCCGGGATGGCCTCACCGGAATCGTCGTCGATCCGGCGGGCATCATTAATTTCGAGCATGCACGGTGGGCGCCGTGACCCTGCGGACGAGGCTGGCACTGGCTTTCTTCCTGGCCGCCCTTCTCACCGGTATCGCCGTGGCCTGGCTCGGTTTGAACGTTGCGACACGATACCGGGATCGGCTGGAAGAGGCCCATCAGACTGCCGTCAACGAGTTGGATGATTCCGGCCGAGGCGACTTGGAGCAGCGAACCGTTAAGGCAGTGACCGGCATCGCCGAGCTCATGCAGGAGGGTGGCCATCGACCTGTGGAGATCGCACGTCTGGCCGGTCTGGAGATACTGCAGGTACTGGACGGGGCAGGAACGGTTCTGGAGTCGCTGCACTGGCCGGAGCAGGTGGGAAGCCGCACCGAACGGTTCACCGGGCAGCGTCCGGGTGAGGGGTTCCAGGCTCCCCTGGCCGGCCCTCTTGCCGTGAGCCCTGCGTTCCTGGTGCGTGTGCCGCTGGAAGACGGTGACCGGACATTGATCGGCGGCTTTTATCGGAAAGACCGGGCCGGCGCACTCCCCGCCGATTTTCAGGATCACGGACCATGGCTTGTCCCGGTCCATCGGATGCTGGTGGCCGGCCTCCTCTTTGCGCTGATCGCGGCCCTGGTGGGTATCCTGCTGGTGAGGATCCTGACCCGGCCGCTGGACGAGATGACAAGGGCCCTGGACGCCGTTGCGGCAGGGGACGAGAACCACGACTACCCCCAGCCCCGTGGGGACGAGTTCGGGCCGATGGTGGCGTCGTTCTCCCGGATGCGATCCAACCTGGACCGGGAGCAGGACAGGCTCAAGGCGGTGGAGCGGGTGGCGGCCTGGAGGGAGACAGCCCGGAGAGTGGCCCATGAGGTCAAGAACCCGCTGGTGCCGATCCGGTTGACTATGGAGAACCTGATCAAGGCCAGGGGCATGGGAAGGGAGCAGTTCGATCCGATTTTCGAGGAAGGGGCCCGGGCGGTGCTGGAGGAGGTCGGCAGGCTAGGAAGGATTGTGGATGCTTTCAGCGCGTATGCCCGAATGCCGGCGCCGGTTATGCAGACGGTAGACCTGGACCGCATCCTGGATCCGGTAATCGCCCTGTTCACAGGTGAAGGGAACGTCAGGATCATGCGAGAGCCGGGGCCGAGTGCATTGCCGGTTTCCGCCGACCCTGACCAACTGGCCCAGGCGTTTCGAAACATCCTGTCCAACTGCCGGGAAGCGATGGGGGAGGCCGGTGGTGAAATCCTGATCCGGACCACCCTGGATGGAGGCCATGCCGTGGTGGAGATAGCCGATAGCGGTCCCGGCTTCGGCGACGAGGTGCTGGAGAAGCTGTTTGACCCGTACTACACCACCCGGAAAGAGGGCACCGGCCTGGGGATGGCGATCACCCACAGGATCGTAACCGAGCACGGCGGCGCCGTGACCGCCGGGAACCGGTCCGGCGGAGGGGCGCGGTTCGTGGTGAGTCTCCCGCTGGCCGGTGCGGAAGACTGAACGAGGAGAATGTAACGATGGCGACCATCCTGGTGGCGGATGACGAACGGAATATCCGGAGCAGCCTGGCCACGGCGTTGAAGCTGGGCGGGTTCGACCCGGTCATGGCGGAGGACGGCCGGCAAGCCCTGGACGTGCTGTCCGGAACCGCCGTCGACCTGGCGATCCTGGATCTGCAGATGCCCGGGCTGGACGGCCTCGAGACGCTGCGGGCGATGCGGGAAAACGGATGCGACATCCCGGTGATGATCCTCACGGCGCACGGGTCGGTGGAGAAGGCTATGGAGGCGGTGCGGGCCGGAGCGTACGACTTCATCGAAAAGCCTCCCCATTCGGAAAAAATCCTGCTGTCGATCCGGAACGCCTTGCGGCAGGTTGTGCTGGAGGATGAGAACCGGGAGCTTCGGGAGGCGTCCCGGGGCCGCTACCACATGATCGGGACCTCACAGCCGATGAAGGCGCTGTACGAGCAGATCCGCAAGGTGGCCCCGACCCGGGCCCGGGTGTTGATCCTGGGGGAGAACGGAACCGGCAAGGAATTGGTGGCCCGGGCGATCCACGAGCACTCACCCCGGGCCGGAAAGCCGTTCGTCGGCGTCAACTGCGCCGCTGTGCCCCGGGACCTGTTCGAGTCGGAACTGTTCGGCCATGAGAAGGGGTCGTTCACCGGAGCAACGGCGAGGAGGAAAGGGCGTCTCGTCCGGGCCGACGGGGGAACCCTGTTCCTGGACGAAGTGGCGGAGATCCCGATAGACCTGCAACCCAAGATCCTTCGCGCCCTGGAAACCGGGGAGGTGGAGCCGGTCGGTTCGGACCGGGAAGTGCGGGTGGACGTTCGGGTCCTGTCCGCCACCAACCGTGACCTGGAGAAGGAGGTAGCCGCAGGCCGGTTCCGGGAGGACCTGTACTACCGGCTCAAGGTCGTGCACCTGGCGGCGCCGCCCCTCCGGGAGCGGCGGGAGGATATCCCGGCCCTGGTGAGTCATTTCCTGGAAGCGGTGGCTCGGGAGAACAATCTCCGTCCGGTGGTCATGGAGGCGGAGGCGCTGGCAAGGCTTGTGTCCCATCCGTTCCCCGGGAACGTCAGGGAACTGCGCAACCTGGTGGAGCGATTGGTAATTCTTAATTCAGGGGACCGCATCGAGCCGGGGGACGTGGAGGAAGGGCTGCCCCAGGGTGGGAGCTCCGGCGATTCCGGGATCCGCACCGAGGGCAGGCCGCTTAGAGAGGTCATGGCGGACCTGGAGCGGGAAGTCCTTGGTTCGACCCTGCGTCGGCATCACTGGAAAATGACAGCTGCCGCCCGGGAACTGGATCTGGAGCGCTCTCATCTCTACAAGAAGATAAAAGCGCTCGGGATCCAGAAACCGGACAACCACTAAGCGTCTACGTGAAGGTCAGAGCCACGTTTTCAGGATCGTTTCGGACAGCCGGGCCGGGTGGCCGCGCCAGACAATCTCGCCGTCCTTCACCACTGCCGCCGCAGGGACGCCGCTGACGTTGAACTGGCTCTTGATCTTCCCCTGCTCCTTGGCCACCGGGAAGGTCAACCCGTTCTTTTCGACGAACGCCGCCACCAATTCATCGGTGGACCGCTTGGAGACCTGGGTGAAGGCGATGACGTTCAGCCCTTCCGCGTGCAGGCTGTCGTAGGTCGCCTGCATTTTCGGGACCTCCCGCTTGCAATGCGGGCACCATTCTTCCCAGAACACCACGAGGGTGGTTCCTTCGCCGCTGAGGCTGCTCACTTCGCCTTCGCCGGCGAACCATTTCTCGATCTCGAAGCTGTCGGGAACCTTCTTTCCGATCACTGCCAGTTCCCGCGCGGTACCGGCCGCCTTGCGGGCCGCCTCGGTACCGGCGTACTTGACGGTGAACTCATCCATCTTCGCCTTGGCCGCCTTGTGTTCTCCCTTGGAGACCAGGCCGGAGATATCCTTGAACGCTTTCGCGGCGTTCTGCTCCCGATTGGCGATCTCCTCCACGGCATCGTGGATTTTCTGGTCCACCAGTAATTCCATGGCAGTGATCCGTTCGTTGAGTTCGGTCTCCAGCGCGGCGACCTTTTCTTCCAGTTCCATAATTCTGGCGTCATCCTTCTTGGCGCCCATGGCGATAGCAGGCAGCAGGGCGATCAGGACCAGAACGGTGATGGCTCGTATCAGTTTCATGGCTCCTCCAGAGTCGTACAAATGTCGGGCTATCCTACATTCCGGACTCAATGCTGTCGAATCGGGAACGGATGCTATTTGCGCGTGTCACCCGCCACGGCTGTGGGTGCTGAACCACGCAGGCGGACTGCGCGGCCAGACTGTCAACCGGGGCCGCGAGCGATCCAAGGGCCGGTATGTCAACTGTTTAGGGCGTTTGATAACGGTGCAACCGAAGCTGGCATCGGTCTCGCTCTGGAGAGGGTGCCGGCCGATTGACGGCCTGCCGGGTAACCGGACCCGAATTAAAAGTCTCATCCGCCGTTCATCCGGAAGAACGGCGGCACGGAGGAAACCATGACGCAGGACACGAAGATGATTATCGGAGTCGCGGCGCTGGTGATCGCCGGAGCCGCCGGTCTGGCCGCTCTCGGCGTGCACGGCGCGAAGCAGCAGCCGGAGCAGGGCCGGGTGGCCATGACGCCGCAGGGGGCGGTGCTGCCCGCATCCTACGAAACCTCCCGGCCGGTGATCCAGACCGCCGTGGTGGAAGACACGGCCGCCGAACCGTTTGTTCTGGACATTCCGGAAGTCGAACCGGATATCCTGGTTTGTGACGTTACCGGGGAGACCGGCCGGATCGCCAGGGGGTTGGAACACTGGGAAGCTGCAGCCTACGGAAGGGCCGCCGCCTGTTTCGGTGACGAGGTTGCCGGGGGCAGCGAACGTCCCTGGGTACATTACATGCTCGGCCTGTCCTGCTGGAAGAACGGCGACCTGGACCGGGCCTCCGCAGCGATGACCCGGGCCGGTGAGCTGGACGATCAGTCGGTAAAGACTTTCGTCAACCTGTCCCGCATCGAGAATGACAGGGGAGCATACGACGAGGCTCTGGAAGCGGCCCGGCAGGCGCTCCGGATCGAGCCGGACAATCCTACCGCCCTGTTCCTTGAAGGACGTTCCCTCCGGAACCAGGGCCTGCGTGAAGAAGCGCTCGCAGTGCTTCGTCGAAGCGTGGACCTGGGCCCGGGCAACGGATACGCCCTGAACCTGCTCGGCCTGACCCTGCTGGAGGCCGATCGGGAGACCGAGGCGCTGCCCTTTCTGAACGCTGCGGCCGAACTTGTCCCTGATGTTGCGTACATCTTCAACAACCTGGGGATGGCGGAGGAGCGGTGCGGAAACCGGCAGGAAGCCAGGATAGCGTACCGCCGCGCGGCCGAACTGGACGGGGCAGCCGGTAACGGAGCCCTGAACCTTGCCCGGCTTGAGCCGGCGGAGGACACCGAAGCGGTGATCGAGATCGCCGAAGCGGTGAACTGAACCAAATGACCAAATGGGGACATTCCACTTTATCTTTAAATACTTAACCCGTGATGAGTATTCAAAGATAGAGCGGAATGTCCCCTTCCAGGCCAAGGGAAGGACCGGCGAAAAACACAGGTTGCAACTGCCAGAACGTCTGAAATAGCATTAAAGCTGCATCGTTTCGCTCCAATGTCATGGGAGATCCGGTCATGCAGCGATTTCTTCCCGTCCTGGCTCTGGTGGTTGTGGTTGTCGTCCTGTGTGCCGCACCGGTTTTCGCGGAAGGCGAAGAGGCAGGGGAAGACCTGCGTAATCTCCTCAAGGTGGAACTGGACAAGCGAATTGAGAGTTTGCTGGACCACAAGGTGCCGGGAGGGTTTCAGGACCGGCACGGTGTGTATGGCAGGAAATTCATCAAAGTCGATGACGAGACTTATACCGTCACCTTCACGGAGCGTACCGCCACCGCAACTCAAATGAAGGCGGACCGTTACAGACTAACCATGAAGCAGGCCGGGCCTCGGGAATGGGAGATTGCAGACGAGGAACTGGTGCATAGTTTTGACGGACTGTACCGTCTTTATCCGGCTCCCAAGGCGTTCGATTTTGATGCGATGAACTTCGATCAAGAGGGGATGAAAGTCACCGGCGGAAGCGGCCAGTTGTATCTCACTGTTTTCAATGGTGAGATTTCCGGTTTCGTCGTTGTAGCCGACAACATGAAATACGAATATGACGTACCGGAAGATGTACCGGTACCGTACTTGAAACAGGTAACACACATTCTTAGGAACACCCGGTTCAAGTCCCAGATGGACTTCGATCCGTCCTGGGTCGAGTTCGAGTGCGATCCCCGCACCTGCCGGCAGGTTCTGGATACTGTTTTTACCGGTTTGACCGCCGATACCGTTCCGGTTATCGACGAAGCGGCGCCCTGGGTCCCCCAGGGTGTTCCAGCTGGGATGAGAGGACCGCTGGCGCAGCGCTACAACCGGTTCGGCCAGGAATACATCAGGAAGGAAGATTACAAGAAGCGACTCAACGACAATCCGTTTGTCGGATTTGACCTTCCGTACAAGGAAGACCGGGAGTCGCTGGAATTGGCGGTATTCGACAACGAGTCCAATTTCCTCTATTTCAAGATAGATAATTACGAAGCGGAAGAGGTGGCTCTGTACCTCCTGTTTGAAAATTATTACCAGGGTCCGCTGGTGAACTACCATGGGAAAAAAACGAGGGAGGCCGGCATCGATCCGTACGAACTGGAGTCCCGGCCGGACCTGGAAGCGCGGGAATACGAGTTGGAATCTGTCAATGTGGATGTCGACCTGGCTCTGGAAGATCCGGAGACCCTGGTCGCCCGGGTGAAATATCGCGTGAACGTAAAGCAGGATATGACTGAACTGGCGTACGGTCTTGCTACCTTCACACGGGGCACCGACATGGATGAGAGGCGCAACCCGTCGCTGAAGGTGTTTTACGTCGGCTTGAACGGAGAAGAGCAGACGGTGATTCCGGTCAGCTCGTACCGCGGATATATTCCGTTCGAAGAGACGATCCCCGCCGGATCGACTATTGAAGTCACCGCCGAATATTCCAACCGCAGCATTCGGAAATTCACGCCGTCATATTCCTACCTGCCCCGAGGGGGATGGTTGCCGTTCGTTCGGTTCACGGACAAAATCGCGGAATACGAGATGACAGTCAGGACCAACTCCGAGTACAAGACCCTCGGTGTCGGTGAACTGATCGATACCAGTACTACGGACGGCGTCACCACGACACACTGGAAGTCGGGCCAGCCGGTTAGTTTCCCCACGGTTATCTTCGGGAAGTATTACGAAGGCACACCGAACGAGGACATCCATGTCATCAAGAACGACGGCCACGAAGTACCGGTGACGGTGCATGTGGACGAGGTCAACAAGATGGAGTGGGATATCCGGGGCAAGAAGATGAATACAGTAGCGAACCAGGCTGCCAGCGCTCTGGATTTCTATCGTGTCCTGTATGGCTACGATTACCCGTTCCGCATGCTGAACCTGGTGAACGATGCAGGGTCATTTGCCGGACAGGCGCCGGCCTCCATTGTCTATCTGGGCGGCGGTGTGTTCCGGGGTGAGGGCATCGTCGGCACTCTCGGGGGTTCGGATCTTTCCATGTTCAACAAGACCGTGGTGGCTCACGAGGTCGACCACCAGTGGTGGGGGGGCGTGATCGGAAACGCCAACGGCCGGAACTACTGGTTCGTGGAAACCCTGGCCGAGTATTTCTCTGCGCTCTGGGCCGAGACGATTTACGTCGAGGAAGGTCCGCAGATGTACCAGAAGAAGGTGGACGAGTGGCGCAAGAATGTCCTGGAGGCCGAACTGATGGCCAGCGTAAAACGATCCGCCACGGACTACCTGGGTGAATTTCCCGGGCAATCCCGGCAAGCGTTGATCTACGACAAGGGGCCGCTGGTGTTCCACATGCTGCGCAACATTTTCGGCGGCCAGAAATTCCAAGATTTCATCCAGCCGTTCGTGAAGGACCTTGCCGAGAAACGGGAGATCGTCACCCTGGACATCCAGCGCGCGGCGGAGCAACACCTTGGTGGCGTGGACGAAAACGGCAACCCGTACAGCGTGGACCTGAGCTGGTTCTTCGACCAGTGGATCCGGGATATCGGGATTCCGGAATACAGCCTGCATTATACGACGCGCCAGAGCGAGGATGGCAAATGGCTGATTGAAGGGGTGGTTAAGCAGAGAGTGGTTTTAGGGAGCAAGATGAACAAGGTTGAGATGCCCGGCAGGATGTACCGGGCGGTTGTGCCGATAACGGTGCTGGGCAAGAAGAAACAGAGGTGGCAAAAAAAACTGATAGTTGAATCAGCGGAAACGCCGTTCCGTCTCCTGGTGCCGGAACGGCCCCTGGAAGTGACCCTCAACGAGAACAACGAGACCCTGGCCCACGACGTTCTCGTCAACCAGGACTTCTAATAAATGGGGACATTCTGCTTTATCTTGCAATACTTACAGGGCGATAAGTATTGCAAGATAAAGCAGAATGTCCCCATTTTTTAAAAGAAGCCGAGCTTGAGCTTGGCGGCCTCGCTGAGCATGTCCTTGGTCCACATCGGCTCCCACACCAGGTCTATCTTGACGGCGCCGGTGGCGGGGACTGATTTGACCTTTTGCTCCACCTCGATGGGGAGGGATTCGGCTACAGGGCAGGCAGGGGAGGTCAGGGTCATTTCCACCCTTGTGTCGCCGTTCCCTTGCACTTCCACGGCGTAGATCAGTCCCAGTTCCCAGATGTCCACTGGGATCTCCGGGTCGTAGCAGGTCTTCAGGATCTCGATGACCTGCTCCCTGACCTCGGCCGGTTTGAAGGTCTCTTCCATGGCGGTCTCCGGAAAGGGAAGGGGCTACTCGGTGCTGGCTGGCTGATCGGATCTGTCCCGGGCCGCCTTGAACGTGTGCCAGGCCAGGGTGGCGCATTTGACCCGGACCGGGAACTCCCGCACTCCGGCGAACACCGCCAGTTTCCCGAGACCGGCCAGGACGGTGTCCGGCTCCACAGCGCCGGTTATCAGGTCGTGGAACGATTTGAAAATAGTTTCGGCCTCTTCCAGGGTGCGACCCTTCAGGAACTGGGTCATCATGGAGGCCGACGCGGTGGAGATGGCGCAGCCTTCTCCATGGAACGCGACGTCCTGGATGACGCCGTTTTCCGTGGCGACATGGACCTGGATCGTATCGCCGCACAACGGGTTGTGCCCCTTGGCTGTCCGTTCCCCGGGAAGGGCGTCCCGGAAATTCCTGGGGTTCTTGCCGTGATCCAGGATGACCTCCTGGTACAGTTCGCGGAGTTCGCTCATTTGCAGAACACCTCTCGGACCTTGTGCAGCCCCTCCACCAGGGCGTCGACATCCGACCGCAGATTGTAGACTGCAAACGACGCCCGGACGGTGGCCGGAATGCCGAACCGATCCATAACGGGCTGGGCGCAGTGGTGCCCGGCCCGGACGGCGATCCCCTGAAGGTCCAGAATCGTACCGACGTCGTGGGGGTGGGCTCCTTCCAGCAAGAACGACAACACCGTGGCCTTGTTTTCCGCAGTTCCGATCAACCGCACGCCGGGTACGGCTGCGACCTGCCTGGTGGCGTATTGCAGCAGGTCGTGCTCGTGGGCGGTGATCGCCTCGAAGCAGGTTTCCTGAATGAAATCAAACGCCTCCGCCAGGCCGACGGCGCCGACGATGTTCGGCGTGCCGGCCTCGAACCGGTGGGGGATGCCGTTGTACACGGTTTTGTCAAAGGTCACGGTGGCGATCATGTCCCCGCCTCCCTGCCAGGGAGGCATCTCGTTCAACAGCTCGGCCCTGCCGTACAGGGCGCCGATCCCTGACGGTGCGTACATTTTATGGCCGGACAGGGCTAAGAAGTCACATTCCAGGTCCTGGACGTCCACCACGTCGTGGCCCACTGCCTGGGCGCCGTCCACCAGCACCGGGATGTTCCGGGCATGGGCCAGTTTGATCATCTCCTTGACCGGATTGATGGTTCCCAGGGCGTTGCTGGTCATGGTGACGGCGACCAACCGTGTTCGGTCCGTGAGCAGCGCCTCGTAATCGTTGAGGTCGATCTCGCCGCGGTCGTTGATCGGGACCACTTTCAGGACGATCTTTTTTTCGTCACGGAGCATCTGCCACGGCACGATGTTGGAATGGTGTTCCATGGCGGTGATCACCACCTCGTCGCCTTCTCCTATCCGCTGCCGGCCGAAGGTCTGGGCCACCAGGTTGATCGCCTCGGTGGTGCCCCGGGTGAAGATGATCTCCTGAGACTCGGCGGCGCCGATCCCCCGGCGGACCGTCTCCCTGGCGCTTTCATACGACTCGGTAGCCAGTTGGCTGAGCTTGTGGACACCGCGGTGGACATTGGAGCAGCGGGTTGAAAAGTGACGGGTCACCGCATCCAGGACCCGCTGTGGTTTCTGTGTGGTGGCGGCGCTGTCCATGTAGATCAGCGGTTTGCCGTGGACGGTAATATCCAGTATCGGGAACTGCTCCCGGATCCCTCCAGCGGCCAGCGCCGCCGCGGTGTTGCAACCCCGCGGTACCGACCGTTGCGCCTGTTTCAGGGTCGATTCTCTCTGGGACATGGTTTATCCCTCCGTGGATGACGCCGCCGCCAGTCTGCCGGCGACTTCAGTTTCCAGTTGTTTTTTCAGCGCTTCCACTTCGACCCGATCCAGGATCTCCCCGGCGAACCCTTTGACCAGGAGGCGGCCCGCCTCGTCCCGGTCGATGCCGCGGCTCCGCAGGTAGAAAAGCGATTCCGGATCCAACTGGCCTATGGTGGCGCCGTGGGTGCAACGCACGTCGTCGGCGTAGATCTCCAGTTGGGGGCGGGTATGGATCGTGGCGTCATCCGACAGCAGCAGGTTCGGGTTGGACTGATCGGCGTCGGTTTGCTGGGCGCCGGGCCGGACGACGACCCTCCCCATGAACACTGCGGTGGAGCGGTCCGCCAGGATCCCCTTGTACAACTGGCGGCTCCTGCAGTTCGGCTCGGCATGCTCGATCAAGGTCCGGTTGTCCACATGGCGTCCGCCGTCAGTGAGGAACAGGCCGCCCATCTCACAGGAAGCGTCCTCGCCGGCCAGGGTAATGCCGGCGTCCACCCGGTCCAGCTCGGCGCCCAGGGCGATGCCGGTGGTATGCAGCCTGCCTCCCCGCTCCACCCGGGCCTGGACCCGGCCGACGTGGAACGAGCCGGGGCTCTGCCGCTGGATCCTGTAGTAGCCGAGGTCCGATTCCTCGCCTGCGAAGATTTCGGTGACCGCACAAGAGAGGTAGCCGCCTGCGCCACCCGGATCCTCGTAGGATTCGATGATGGAGCCGGCAGCGCCGTCACGCGCCAGAACCAGGGTGCGGCAAACGTTCAGGCTTGGGCCTTGCCCAGCTTTGTGTACGATCCGAACCGGTTCACCGGCGGCATGATTCTCCGGCAGGACCACCACGGTGACCGCCTGCAGGAGGGAGCCGTTCAACGCCGTGAAAGGATGGCCTTCCTCGCCGGCCAGGGAGCCGAGCCGCTTCTGTACCAACTCCAGCACCTCCTGCGGCGCGTCATCGAGGAAACCGGCCCAGACACCGTTCCCGCCTCCCAGCA
This sequence comes from Candidatus Polarisedimenticolaceae bacterium, assembly GCA_963790785.1. GTDB lineage: Bacteria > Acidobacteriota > Polarisedimenticolia > Polarisedimenticolales > Polarisedimenticolaceae > Polarisedimenticola. Next base: position 82,106 of record CAWBPP010000014.1, on the reverse strand, counting down.
GTTCTGGAACGGCGGTGGCCGGTTCGAACCGGCCTGCGGCGATCGGTCCTATGTCGGTGTTCCGCCAGGCCTCCATGCGGTGGTGAGGGAGTCCGTGAAGGGCGAACCGGGCACGGGCGTTAACGCGGAACTCCCGAATCCACTCCGGACCGATATCCGCCACCTGCTGGTGCAGGACCTCGAAATCGGTGGCCGCCTCACGTGCGGCCATCATGCGGGTCATCGCCCTCACCCCCTGGTCTCTACCGTTCCGGCGGTCTGTTGCTCGATCCCGGAATATCCGTTCTTCTCAAGTTCCAGCGCCAACTCACGGCCTCCTGAACGGACAATCCGGCCCCCGGCCAGGACATGGACGTGGTCCGGAACGATGTGCTCCAGAAGACGCTGGTAGTGAGTCACCACCACGATGGCGTTGTGTTCGGAACGGAGGGTGTTTACCCCTTCGGCCACGGTGCGGAGCGCGTCGATGTCCAGGCCGGAATCGGTCTCGTCCAGGATCGCCAGCTTCGGGTTCAGTACCGCCATCTGGAAGATCTCGTTTCGCTTCTTCTCGCCGCCGGAAAATCCTGCGTTAACCGGCCGGTGCAGCAGGTCCTCGTCCAGGTGGATGATTTTCATCTTTTCCCGGACCATCGCCAGAAAGTCGATGGCGTCCAGCTCATCCTGGCCCTGATGCTTGCGGGTGGCGTTCAATGCCGCCTTCAGAAAATAGGTATTGTTGACGCCGGGGATCTCCACCGGGTACTGAAAGGCAAGGAAGATCCCTTCCCTGGCCCGTTCTTCCGGTTCCAGTTCAAGGAGGTTCCTGCCCTGGTAGGTGACCGAGCCCCCGGTGACCTCATAGCTGTCCCGGCCGGCGATGACCTGGGCCAGGGTGCTCTTGCCGGATCCATTGGGGCCCATGATGGCGTGTACTTCACCGGCCTGAACCTCGAGGTTGACCCCTTTGAGGATCTCTGTCCCGGTGATGGACGCTTTCAGGTTCTTTACGGACAACATGATGCTTTTGCCTCTCCTGGTTGCTAGCCGACGCTGCCTTCCAGGCTGATGCCCAGAAGCTTCTGGGCTTCCACTGCGAACTCCATGGGGAGTTCACGGAATACTTCCTTGCAAAAACCATTGACGATCATCGATACGGCGTCTTCCGCCGAGATCCCCCTCTGCCGGCAGTAGAAGATCTGGTCCTCTCCGATCTTGGAGGTGGACGCCTCGTGTTCCACGGTAGCTGTGCGGTTCAAGACGTCCAGATAGGGGAAGGTGTGGGCTCCGCAGCGGTCTCCCAGCAACATGGAATCGCACTGCGAATAGTTTCTGGCGCCATCTGCCCCTTTCATGATCTTGACCAGGCCGCGGTAGGTGTTCTGGCCCTGGCCTGCTGATATCCCCTTGGAGACGATGGTGCTGTGGGTGTTCTTGCCGATGTGCACCATTTTGGTGCCGGTGTCGGCCTGCTGGCGGTTGTTGGTCAGAGCGACCGAGTAGAATTCGCCCACCGAGTTGTCTCCCAGCAGGATGCAGCCGGGATACTTCCATGTAATTGCGGAGCCGGTCTCCACCTGGGTCCACGAGATCTTGGAGTTGATCCCGGCGCACTTGCCCCGTTTGGTCACGAAGTTGTAGATCCCGCCGACGCCGTTCTCGTCTCCCGGGTACCAGTTCTGAACGGTGGAGTACTTGATGGTGGCGTTGTCGGCGGCCACCAGTTCCACTACGGCGGCGTGGAGCTGGTTCTCGTCCCGCTGCGGGGCGGTGCAGCCTTCCAGGTAGCTGACGGAGGAGTCGTCATCGGCCACGATCAGCGTCCTTTCGAACTGCCCGGTGTTGGCGGCGTTGATCCGGAAGTAGGTGCTCAGCTCCATGGGACAGCGCACCCCTTTGGGGATGTACACGAAGGAGCCGTCGGTGAACACCGCCGCGTTCAGGGCGGCGAAGAAGTTGTCGGTGTACGGCACCACCGAGCCCAGGTACTTCCGGACAAGCTCCGGGTGCTCCCGGACCGCCTCGGAGAAGGAGCAGAAGACAATGCCAAGCTCCTCCAGCTTGCCCTTGAAGGTTGTGGCCACCGACACCGAATCGAATACCGCGTCCACGGCGACGACCCCGGCCAGCACTTCCTGTTCCTTGAGGGGGATGCCGAGCTTCTCGTAGGTTTCCAGCAGCTTGGGGTCTACTTCGTCCAGCGACTTTGGCCCGTCGGTCCCGGTCTTGGGGGCCGAGTAGTACACGATCTCCTGGTAGTCGATAGGCGGATAGTTCACGAACGCCCAGTCCGGCTCCTTGAGGGTTAGCCAGTGTCGAAACGCCTTGAGACGGAACTCCAGCATGAACTCCGGTTCCTTCTTTTTCGCGGAGATAAACCGTATGATCTCCTCGGAGAGCCCGGGAGGGGCTGAGTCGGCTTCAATGTCGGTGATGAAGCCGTACTTGTACTCCCGGCTCGTGAGCTTCTCAGCCGTCTCGGAGTTGCGTTCAAGTTTGATCTGATCGTTCATCAGTTTTTTTCCGCCTGTGCTTACCGGATTGCCAGAAGATCCTGTTCGGAGCCTTCCGCCGGACCGATCATTTCCGAGAGCGGAACGTCTTCCATCGCGTCCCGTACGGCGCGGCTGATACGTTCCCAGTTGACCTTCACCGGGCAGAACGTCTCCTGCTCGCAACTCCCCGGTTCCGAGATGCACGACGTCATGCCGATGGGACCTTCGCTGGCTTGGATGATTTCCCCCACCGTGATCTCCTCGGCGGGACGGGCCAGGGTATAGCCGCCATTCACCCCTCGGGTGGAAACGATGATCCTTTCCCTTGCAAGCGGTTTGAGGATCTTGGAAACCATCGGAAGACTAAGATGGGACCATTCCGCCAGGGAACGGGACGTATGTACCTGGTGCAGGTCCTGCGCCGCCATATAGGTTAGAAGCAGGATCGCATAGTCGGTCTGTTTGGTGATCCGAATCATTGCATGGGATTCCTCAAAGCTCGAAATTAAACAGTACCATTTTGGTACTGTATTTTCAAGATTCGGCAATATTCATTATTATTCAAATGTTTTCAGTGAGTTGAGTCACCCTCGCCACGGCATCCTGATTCGGTTTATCATGCTTTCCTTCGGCCGGCCTGTTGCGAGATGCTGCCGAAATTTGGGGAGGAACAGCAGAGATGAGATCACCATTGCTCCTGACCGTCCTGGCGGCCGCATTGATCCTGTCATCGTCGTCGGCGCAGTCGCCGGCCTTGAAGCCCGGCTGGCTCGATGTCGGCTACGCCGAACTTCTCGACGGCCGGGAGCCGACCCATTCCGGCGAGGCGGTCTCCGGGCTGCTCCGCCGCCTCGAGGGGCGGCCGGACGATCTGCTGTCCAGCATCCTGCTGGATCCGGTGCTGGAACGGTACGCATTCGTTCTCACCGATGCGCTGGACAGGCTCTCCCCGCCGGAACCTGGATCAGCGCCGTGGTACGAGCCGGCCGGGCTGTGGCGTTCCGGCGAGTCGGCGCCGGCCTGGGTGGAACTGCTGCGATCAAGGCGGTTCGTGGTGGAAAGCGATGGCCGGGGAAACCTGCGGGTCGCTCTGCCGCTTCCGGCGGGCGCCGATCCGGCATCGGCGGACGGAGCGACAGGCGCAGAGGCGGCCTGGCGGGCGCACTGGACGGTGCTGCGGCACGTCCTGGCTTCGGAACAGACCCGTCTGAAGGCAACCGGCTCCAACCTGGACCGGCCGCTGAACGTGCAGGTGCACGCCTACCAGCACCTGCCGGCCCGGTCCGTTTTTCGATTGTCGACGCCGGGCGTGCATAAGAAAGTTGCCGCTACGGGCCCCGATCCGAACCGGCCCGCGGTGGATTTCGCCGCCTGGAACCGGTTCCTGGCTTCGGGACGAACCCTGGAAGGGGCCCGGCTTCTGCCGGACGGTTCCATCAGGTTCCTGTCCAGCGAGAGCGAGCGGCCGGCCACCCTCCTGGGGGAGCCGCTGACCCTGGCGGACATGGCAGTGGCGTACCGGGCGATATTCCACGGCGGCCTGGGCGATCCGTACATGAGCCTGGACCGGGGATACACGCCCCAGACCACGCATGTGAATTACGGTGGCCGCCTGCGGGACACCAGGTTGGGGATGGTGGCGCTGCTGTGCGACATCCGCTTCAAGACGTTCTCGGTGGGGATGGATATTTTCTCCGGCGAAGATATACGGGACACGGTTCGCCGGGCCCTGCCCGGTTTCATGACCCATGTGGAGCGGTTCGGCGCCGACCCTCTGGCATCCGGCGTGATGTCCCAGCAGACGCGGATGTGGTTCTACCCCGACACTGTTGATATGACATTGTCGTCAGAGGGTGATGTGCTGGTGCTCCGTTCGGTCCGCATGTCGGCGGCATCGGAGCGGCTCAACGAGGCCGGACTGGCGGCGGAAGTGGACCAGGCCGATCCGCCCTGGACCCTGTCCACCGTTAAAACGGTGAATGAGGGCTATGATTCCCTGGCAGGCCTGTTCCCTGAAATGGCGGATCTGGACCAGGTCGTACGGCTGCTTTCGTTTTTCACCTGGCTGAAGGTGGCGGAAGTGGAGGGCCTTCCGGTTCCGGACCTGGACGCCCTGCTGGCGGTTGAGCTCCCCTCGTTCCCTACACCCCGGCTGTTCCCCCAGATGTTGGCGTTCAACGCCCTGCCTCCGGAGGGCGGCAACGGCGCCGTGGAGGTCTTCGGGAGGCTGGAGGTCGGTGAGGGTCTGGACCGGTTGTTCTCCGCCGACGGCAGGCCGCCGCCGGCCCGGTTACGGTACGATCGGGCTGTGGGAAGACTTGACGAAGGGATGGAAGAAGACCGCCGTCTGCTGCAGGAACTGTCCCGATATGACCCGGACGCCCTGGACGACGCATCCCTCGATTTCTACTCCTACAAGGCGGAACGTATCCGGATGCATCGGCTGGTGCTCTCCACCCTTCCGAGGGACCCTAGTGAGAGTCTTATGCGGAGAGGACAAGCCGGGGAAAAGCTGAGAGTGTTCAGCGTCGGGATCGGCGGACTGGACCTGGGGATGGGAAAGGTGTTCAGGAAGGCGTCCGGCCGGAGCGTCGGGTTCGGCGCCGCCGGGCGGTCCACCGGGGAGGTCCGGCCGGTCAGGACCGGAGGAACCGTGCCGCCGTTCCAGGCGCCGGAGCCCAGTCCCGTTCCCACGAGGGCGCTGGGTGACGGCGACAGCCGCTTTGAGGAAACAGCCTCCACAGGGGAGCGGCCCGGAACCCGCCGACTGATCCAGTCCGCCGACAGCCCCGACGTCCGAAGCAGGACCCTGGTAATCCCCGGGGAAGGGGAGATGTCCTTCCGCCGGTATGAGAGCCGCAGGGCGATGGCGTACCGCATGGAGCGATTCGGCGATGAACTGATCGCCCGGTCATCGCCTCCCGAGCCACCCGCTCCTCCGGCTCGGATCGAACCGGCCGGCCAGTCGGCCGGCATCCTGGCGATGTGGCTTCAGGGCGGCGCCGAGCCGTCCAAGCTGGGAGTGGTGGTCCGCAATGAGGCCGGGCAGTCCCTGACCGCCGATTTTCCCCGGGATCGGTTCCAGCAATTGGTGCTCGGCCCCCATGTCGATCCGCGGCGCTTGAACACCGTCCCGGGCGTCTGGCCGCCGTCGCCCCAACTCGGTGCGGTTGATCGGGTCCTTCTGCTCCAGGACAGGAACCGTACGCTGCCTCCATGGAAAAAACCGTCCGAGCCGCTGCCCGGAGAGGAAGACCCTTTGACGGTGGCCGGCGCCATGGCGCGCTGGTCGGCTGCCAACAGGAACACCGGCCTGAAGTTTCCGGCGGTAGCTGTCGGCACGTCCAGTGCTGCCGTGTCAAGGTGGACCTCCGCCCCGGCTCCCGGTGAGAAACCGGTTTTGCTGGCGCCGGAAGCGGCGTTCCCCGGCCTGGCCAGGTCGTATGCCGGCGCCATCCGGGAGGCCTGGCAAGCGGGTCCGGTCCTGGATGCGTTGCCGGCAGGCCGTGGTTCCGGTCTGGTGCTGGTGGTAAGCGCCGAGCCTGGCGGCCTGCTGGCGGATCGCCTGCGCGCCCTGGCCATGGATCCCCGGATAGAGGGCAGGGCGGTTCTGGTCTGGGGGATGGGATCCGGTCTGAGGGAGGATCTGGCGGCGTCGCTCCTGGCGGAAGGGGGGCTTGCAGCTCTCGGATTCATCGCCGCCCCACCGGTGGACTGGCGCCGGGTGGCCGGCGATCTGGCCGCACTCTCAAATACATTTAAGAACGAGCCCCCGGCCCGGCTGGATGACCTGCCGGTCCCGGCGCTCTGGTTCTATTGAGGTGATCATGAACAAGCGAACCGGCTGCTCCCTGGAACTGCTGAAGGAACTGAGCCAGGCGGCGGGACCGCCTGGGTCGGAGGGCGAGATCCGGGCAATCGTCCGCCGGGAACTGGAAGGTGTCGGCGTTCTGTCCTACGACCGACTGGGCAGCATCCTTTGCGAAAAGCAGGGCAGGGAAGAGAACCCCAGGGTCGTCCTGGACAGCCACCTGGACGAGGTCGGGTTCATGGTGCAGTCGGTGTCCGAGGAAGGGAAGCTGGCCATTGTCCCTCTGGGAGGGTGGTGGGGGCACGTGCTCCTGGGACAGCGGGTGGAGGTACTGACGGCGGAAGAGAAGATCCCCGGCGTCATCGGCTCCACGCCGCCCCATTTCCTGGCGGTGGACCAGCGGGACAAGGTGATCGGTATCGACAAGATGTATGTGGATGTCGGGGCGTCGGAGAAGTCCCAGGTGGAGAAGTTGGGTATCCGGGTCGGGGATCCGGTGGTTCCCGCCACCGACTTCATGGAGTATGCGGTGCCCGGTATTCAAAGTGGCAAGGCGTTCGACAACCGCGCCGGAGTCGGTCTGATGTGCGAGGTGCTGCTGGCGCTCCGGGACCGGGAGCATCCGAACACGGTGATCGGTGTCGGGTCGGCGCAGGAGGAGGTAGGCTGCCGCGGTGGAGGCACCTCCAGCACCTTGTCCGATCCGGATGTGGCCGTCGTCCTGGAGGCGACGCCTGCGGACGACCTGCCCGGGTTCGATACCCGGCAGGCGATCCTGGGACAAGGCCCCCAGATCCGTCTGTTCGACCCGACGGCCATCAGCAACCGCAGGCTGGTGCGCAAGGTTCTGGACGTCGCCGCCGAGGGCGATATCCCTGTGCAGCAGGCGGTGCGCAGGACCGGCGGGACCGACGCCAAGACGATCCATTCTCATGGCGCCGGCGTTCCGACGGTGGTAATCGGGGTGCCGTCCCGTTACATCCATACCCACGTCAGCCTGCTGCAGTGGGACGATTACCAGGCGGCCCGGGAACTGGTGCTGGAACTGGTATTGGTGCTGGACCGCGAGACTGTGTCAGGCCTTGTGGACTTCAGTCAGGGCTAAGGCCTGGCTCCGTTCTGCAGCCTGGATATCAGGATGGCACAAGGCCATGCGCGCCGCGCCCCGGGCCAGGTCCGGGTCCACCGCTTCCGCCGCCCTGGCGATCCGCAGTGCAGTGGAAGGGCTCATGCCCGCACCGCCCTGTAGGAGCGCCTGACGCAACGCCGCAAGTCCTTCGTCCGTGTGTTCCGCACGGATGAGCTCCTTTCCTATCCTGATCAGAATCTCGGCGCTCACCGGGAGGTCGGGAACTTGTTCCCGCAGCTCCATCCAGTGCTCGGCGGCCAGTTCCTGCTCACCTGAACGGAGCTCCATCTCCACCAGCGCGAGGAGGGCAGGGGCCGCCTCCACAGTCCGCCCCAGTTCGCCGGCCAGACTCCATAGCGCCAGGGATGCGTCTCCGCTGGCCGGTCCGGACTGTACGCGGGTGCTCAGGAGTGCGTAAGCCCCGGCCAGGTCTCCTTTTTCCCGGGCTGCGAGAGCCTGCTCCACCACCGGATTGCTGATCACGGCAGTTTCGATCTTTTCCGTCAGCTTGCGGTCCAGATATCTTTTCTCGATGTCGTATTTCGCCACAAGGGCGGCGATGCCGACGCCGAAAAGGAACCCGCCGACATGGGCCCAGTAGGCAACTCCGCTCCCGGCCCCGGTATCGGTGGCCAATGCCATGGCCAGTTGTTCACAGAACCATAGCGGCAGCATGGTCCAGGCCGGGGCATCAAACGTGCCCCGGAACACGATCCCGAAGAAGTAGAAGAACCGGATCTGGGTGTTCCAGTAGCGGATCAGGAACGCTCCCATGACTCCTGCAATCGCCCCGGACGCACCGACCAGGGGGACCATGGCCCCCGGATCGCGGATCATGAACGCACCGGCTGCGAACAATCCCGAGGCCAGGTAGAACAACAGGAACAGCGGGCGTCCCCAGACATCCTCGATAAACGGTCCGGCCAGGTACAGGATCAGGAGGTTCCCCAGGAGGTGCAGAAGCCCGGCGTGCATGAACATGTGGGTGATCCAACCCAGGAGGGACTGATCACCGGGGACCAGTCCGAACCGGCGGTAGCCGTTGCGGTTGAGTTGGCGGAGGGCGGTGGTGGTCAGGCGGTTTAGTTCCTCCTGCTCTTGCTCCAGGAACTCCCGGTCGTCAGGCGGCGGGAATTCGGATCGCATCGCTGAGACTACAGCTTCGGTATCCTGATAGGGGAACGCCTGGTACAACAGTTTCTCGAACTTGGGATCCAGTTCCAGATAGGGGTGTTCGAAGAAATATTCGGCGGCGGATTCTGCGGACCGGCCGCCGTCTCCGCCGTCCAGAGTTCCGGTGTCGGACAGGATCAGCATCAGGGCGCAGGCGATCATAATGCCGAAGGTGACCCATGGCAGCCTGCGCACCGTGTCTCGTTCATGTCCAATCGGGATGATCAAGTCCAGCCCTCCAGCCGGTTCAACCCGAATATAGGTGGAAGGCGGGCCAGGAATCCAGCTTGACCTCCGCTCTCGGCAAGGCATACTCAATCCGTCGGTTGGTTTCATCGGAATCCGCAGTACTTGACTTTATAATAGTTAATATAGATCATAAAAATACAGCAATATGAATTACATCAATACGCTAAATGCAAGGTCATTCGACGGCTATGTCAGATTGCTGCTTGCAGTGCTGGTGCTGGTTTTCCTGACCGGCTGCGGTGAAAAGCCGGTCCCCGAACCCGCCCAACCGTTTTTCAGGGAAACCGGAGATCTTCCAACTCTCAGGGATACGGGCTATCTGCGAATCCTTACGCCTCCTCGGGACCTGGGCGGTCTGGAGCGCCGGGGGTTCTCGGTGGAACGGGATCTCGCCATGGCCAGAGATCTGGCCCGATCCCTTGGACTCGAGCCGATGCTGGTCCGGATCCGGGACCGCAGCGAGATGATGGCGGCCCTCCTGGACGGCCGGGGGGATATGGTGATCGCCCGTCTCGCCCAAACTCCCAGGCGAGAGATAAAATACGCGTTCTCCCTGCCCACTAACCATGTTCGCGAGGTGCTGGTGATCCGGTCCGGCGGCGCCGAGATCCGGACCCTGAAAGACCTGGACGGTCTCGAGGTCGCAGTCCGGGCCAGTTCGTCGTTCCATGACACGCTGATGCAGATCCGGGAGGGGGTGCCAGGCCTGCGGATTACCCTGGTGGACGAGAGCATGGATACCGAGGAGATCATGTACCTGGTCCATGAAGGTGTGTACCAGGCCACGGTGGCCGATGAAGACATGGTGAAGGAGGTTTCCGGATATCTGCACCGGCTTCGTCCGGTACTGAAGCTGACGCCGGAGAGGCCGATCGGCTGGGTCCTTCGTAAGGGTACGCCGGAGTTGATGTCGGCCGTCAATGCGTTCCTGTACGAGAAGTCATTCACCGGCAACATCCCGGAAACGGTCCTGGGGGACCTTGAGGCGATCCGTGAGCGCAAGGTCCTTCGGGTGCTCACCAAGAACACTTCGGCTACCTATTTCATGCACCGCGGCGAGCAGATGGGGTTCGAATTCGAACTTGTAAGGGAACTGGCCGACTCCCTCGGGTTGCGGCTGCAGATCATCGTGCCGCCCGGGGGCGACCTGCTGGTGCCCTGGCTGCTGGAAGGGCGGGGCGATCTGATAGCCGCCGCCATGACCGTAACCGAGGATCGAACCAAGCAGGTCGTGTTCAGCAGATCTTACGGTGAGGAGACCGAAGTGGTGGTGCAGCGCACCGGCGAGCCTGCCATGAACAGTCCCTCCGATCTCGCAGGAAGGACGGTGGTGGTCCGTCAATCCTCGTCCTACCGTGAGACATTGGACCGGCTGCGGCAGACGGTGGAATTCACGATCAAGGACGCCCGGGAGAATGTGGAAACCGAGGAACTGATCGCAGGCGTGGCGGCGGGGATCTACGACCTGACGGTAGCCGACAGTTCGATCCTGGAGATCGAAAAGCGTTATCGGGACGATGTCCGGGCCGCCTTCGCCATCGGCGAACCCCGCGAAGTTGCCTGGGCCGTGCGTCCAGGGGACGACCGTCTGCTGTATGAGGTCAATCTTTTTCTGGACCAGCACTATCGCGGAACCTTGTTCAACGTCCTGCGGAAAAAGTATTTTGGCGCAGGCTGGCGGATCGCACGCAAGGTGCAGGCGGAACCGTCCCGGACGGCAGGGTTGAGTCCGTACGATCACGTGTTCAAAAAACATGCGAAAGTGGCCAGGCTGGACTGGCGGCTGCTGGCGGCTCTGGCGTACCAGGAGTCCCGGTTTGATCCTTCGGCCGAGAGTTGGGCCGGGGCGGTGGGCGTCATGCAGGTGCTCCCGGAAACCGCCCTGGAACTGGGGATCACCGGGGATCTCTCCGATCCGGAGACCGGGATCGAAGCCGGCGCCCTTTACCTCCGATGGCTGGTGGACCGGTTCAAGTCCGATGATCTGGGCCAGGGTGAGCTGTTGAAGTTTGCCCTCGGCGCCTACAACGCCGGCCGGGGCCATGTCCTGGACGCGCAGCGGATCGCCCCATCCATCGGAAGAGACCCCGACCGCTGGTTCGGCAACGTGGAAGAGGCGATGCTGCTTCTCAAAAAACCGGAGTATGCGGCGATGGCACGGTTCGGGTATTGCAGGGGAGACCAGCCCATAGACTACGTACGGGACATCACCGACCGGTACCTGTCCTATACCCAGATTGTTGACTGATCTACCGTGCATGGTACTTTTTCTTCCATGAAACGCTGCAAATACATCCTGACGATGCTGTTTATGCTCGGTGGGGCCTTGAGCGTTGCCGGAGCCTCCGGGCAGGCTCTGCCGGCGGATACACTGACCATGGAAGAGGCGGTAGCCATCGCCCTGGAATCCCACGCCGGCCTGTCCGCCGAACGGGAGCGGCTCAACGAACTGGAAGCCCAGGTCAGGGAGGCGTGGGCGGCGGCGCTGCCGTCGGTGGACGCCACGGCATCCGGTGTGCGGTCTCAGAACCCGGGTTTCCTGAATAGCCCGAATTTTGAAGAATTTGCCGACGGGTTCGATCCCGCCTTCCTGCAGCCGGTCCCGGTGACGTTGTATGACTACGCCGTTCGCATGGAGCAGATGGTGTACGCCTTCGGCAAGGTCAGCAAGGGGATCCAGGCGGCCAGGATTGAACAGGAGCGGGCCGCTCTGGAAATCCGCAACCGTGAGTTGGAGATCGCACGGGCAGCCGCCAGTGCCTTTTACGAACTGGCCCGGGCCGACGCCCGGACCTCCGTCCTGCAATCGGAACGGGGGTCCCGGGAGACGCAGGTGACTCAGGCCCGGGATTACCTGGAGGTCGGCACCGGCACCCGCTTGCAGTACCTCCAGGCCAAGGCGGCGCTGGCATCCCTCAAATCCAGGGAGATCGGAGCCCGGGGAGAGCGGGAGATAGCCGCCCTGGAGTTGAACCGGTCCATAGGTCGTGATCCGTCCGATCCTGTACGAATCGACGGAGCGGTCCTGTCGGCAGCCGGTCTTGAGGATCTGCCGGACAGCGCGAGCCTGCTCGGAGCCGCGTACGCAAGGGCCGATCTGCAGGCGCTGGAGAAGGAACGGGAGGTGCTCGACCGGTTGCGCGGCATCGAGAAGACCGGCCACCTCCCTGAGTTGAATTTTAGTGGCAGCTTCGGGTACCAGGCTATCGATACCGGCAACCTGACCGACTCGAATTTCCAGAACTGGTCCGCCGGAATGTTCCTGGAATGGAACCTCTACGACGGCGGCGCCACCCGGGCGCGTGTTCGGCAGATCGATTCCCGCCGCACCCGCAGCCTGCTGACCACCGACGACCGCAAGAGCGAGATCGCCCGGGATCTTCTGGCCGGCATGCAGCGCTATCGGTCGGCCCGCGAGGCGGTGTCGGCGGCCGGTGAGGCGATTGTGGAAGCGGAGGAATCCCTGAGAGTAGCCACCGCTTCCCGGCAGTGGGGGGCGGCCACGGCCCTGGATGTGCTGGAGGCGGAACGGGTATTGACCGAGGTGCGGTTCCAGGAACTGGACGCAGTTACCACCGCCATGACGGCGTTGGTGGAGATCCGGAACCTGGTGGGACTGATGCCGTATGAACCGCTTGAGCCCTGAGGAAACGTGTGATGAACCGAACCGGAACCGATAGAACTCCATCAATCGCTCTACCTGCGGTGGCGCTCCTCTGTATCCTCCTGGCGGCCTGTGGAAGCAACCCCGGGGAAGGGGAGGGTCCGGCCGAGGTGCAACCGAGGAACGCCGCCGCGGCGGTCTCCGAAGGTGTCGAGCGGACCGTGGCGGTCCGGGCAATGGAACTCCGAGCGGAGCCGTTCCAGGAACGGCTGGAGGTCTCCGGCACCCTTATGCCGTATGAGGAGGTTGAGTTGACCTCCGAGAACGGCGGCCTGGTTCGGGAAGTGCTGTTTGAGAAGGGGAAACGGATTGATAAGGGCGACCTGCTGTGCCGTATTGGAGACGACCTGGCGGAGACCAGGCTGGCCCAGGCCCAGGCGGAACTGATGGGGGCGGAGGCCAATTTCCTAAAAATGACTGAACTGGCCAAACGGAAGGCGGTGCCTCAGCAGGATCTGGTCTCGGCTACCGCTGTGCGTGACCGGCTTCTGGCCAAAGTTCGGGAAAATGAACTGCTGCTCGATCGTTCCAGGATCCACGCACCGATGGCGGGGATCGCCCTGAACCGGCCGATCGATGCCGGTGAAGTGCTGGCGCCGGGCGCCATGATCACTACCCTGCAACAGGTCAATCGCCTCAAGGTCGCAGCTGCAGTGCCTGATACCGAAATACGCTGGCTGCGCCTTGGCGGTCACGGCATGCTGGAGGTGGACGCCTGGCCGGAACGGGAGTTCCCCATTAAAATCTCGTTCCTTTCCCCTGCAGCCGATCCGGAAAGCAGAACCTTCCTGGTTGAACTGGAGCTGGAAAACCGTGACGGCAGTCTCAGGCCCGGGATGGTATCCAGGGTGCGCTTCGATCGCCGGTCGGTGGAGGCCGGTATCGTCATCCCGCTGGACTCCATGGTGGCCCGGGTCGAGGGACCCGGCGCCTATATCGTGCAGGACTGCGCCGCCTCGCTGCGGCAGGTGGAAATCGCCGCCACCGAAGGGGACCGGGTGCTGGTGAGCTCCGGACTGGCTTCCGGCGACCTTCTTGTCATCGAAGGGCAGCAGGACCTGGTGGATGGGCAGCGGGTGAAAACCGGAGACTGCAAGTGACCCTGCTGACACGTACAGCGCTGAAGCGCCCCCTGACCGTTTACGTTCTCATGACGATCATCGTGTTGGGAGGGATTTCGGTCTACCGCACGCTGCCCAGGGAGTCGTTCCCCGAAATCAAGGTGCCGTTGATTATCGTAACGGTGGCCTACCCGGGGGCATCTCCCAGCGACATGGAAAGCCAGGTTACCCGCAAGGTGGAGACCGAGGTCAAGGGAGTGTCCGGGATCAAGGAGATCCGGTCGATCTCCGCCGACGGCTACAGTTCGATCCAGGTGGAATTCAACCCGGATGTGGTCCTTGACACCGCGCTGCAGAAGGTCCGGGAGGCAGTGGACCGGGCCAGGCCGGAAATGCCGGTGGATGTGGAGGAACCGGTTGTTTCCGATGTGGATTTCTCCCGGATCCCGATCATGATCGTGAACGTGGCCGGTGATTTCGGCATGGCGCGGCTGAAATCCATTGCCGACGATCTCAAGGACGAACTCGAGACCATTTCCGGCGTTAACCTTGTCAACACTATCGGTGGCCAGGACCGGGAAGTGCAGGTTTTCGCCGATCCCCGGAGGCTTACCGCTTTTAGTCTCGGCCTTGAGGACCTGGTGGAGACGGTGGCCCGGGAGCACCTGACCATTCCGGGTGGAGACATTGACGTCGGACGGCAGAATTTCCTGGTGCGGCTGACTTCCGAGGTCCAGGATCCGATGGAAATTCTGGATTTCGTGGTCAAGAGCGATGATGACCGTCCGATCTATGTCCGGGATGTCGCTGCGGTGGTGTACGGATTCGTGGAAGCGGAGACCCGCTCCCGGATGAACGGGCGCACATCGATCTCCCTGACCATTGAGAAGCGGACAGGCGCCAATATCATCGAGGTGGCGGACAATATTAACGCCGCCCTGGACCGCATGCGCCCGTCCCTGCCGCCGGGGGTCGACATCGCCGTCCTGGCCGACATGTCGGTGGATATACGGGACATGGTCAAGGAGTTGGAGAACAACATCCTGTCCGGGCTGGTGCTGGTTCTGGTGATCCTGTTCTTCACTCTGGGATGGCGGCCTGCGGTGATCGTCTCTGCGGCGATCCCGTTCTCCATGCTGATCAGTTTCCTGGTGCTGTCCCTGTTCGGATACACGCTGAATATGGTGGTGCTGTTCTCCCTTGTTCTGGTGCTGGGGATGCTGGTGGACAACGCCATCGTCACGGTTGAGAATATCTACCGCCACCGGGCCATGGGGGAGGGCTCCCTCCAGGCGGCCGGAGACGGAGCCTCGGAGGTGGCGATGCCGATCATCGCCTCCACCGCCACTACTTTGTGCGCCTTCGGCCCGATGCTGTTGTGGCCGGGGATCGTCGGCGAGTTCATGAAGTACCTGCCGGTGACCCTGATCATCGGCCTCATCGCCAGCCTGTTTGTCGCCCTGGTATTCAATCCGACACTGGCCCTGGTGCTGTTTCGGAACATTCGCGGCAGCGCCCGTAAGGTGAACAGGGACTCCTGGTTCATGCGGTCATACCGCCGTTCCCTGGAGTGGTGTCTCGATCAGGGCGTCAGCGTCCGGTTTCATTTCTGGCGGAACTGGTTCCTGCTGACCGTCTTTTTCGCAGGCATCGGCGGGGCGGTCTGCTTGGTAATGTTCGGGATGCTGACCGGTGCGACGGTTCCTGGAGGTTTCCTGCTCCTGCTGGCGGTGGCAGGCGGTGCGGGGTTTGTCTTGCAGGGAGCGCTATGGATCCTGTCGCTGGTCCCTGTCGCTTTTGGATACCGGGCCTGGATCACTGACCACCGAGCTCGTGTGCTCTGGACCATAGGCGCCCTGTTCGCTCTGACTTTCGTCGCATACAACGAGTCGGATCTGGGATCGGAATTTTTCCCGGAGATCGAGCCCAGGGAGATCTGGGTCGATTTCAAGTTCCCTTCAGGCACCAACCTGGACACCCAGGACAGTGTAGTCGGTGATATCGAGGAGAAACTTGGAGAAACGGCGGATCTGACAGATCTACTGGCCAACATCGGCTCCACCGGCGTGAACATTGATCCGGGATCGGGTGGCGGCTCCAGCAATGAGAGCCGCATCTCCCTGCAGCTCGAACGGTTCAATGATCGGAAGCAGAACTCGTTCATTACCATAGACCAGGTCCGCGAACATGTTCAGGGACTCACCGGTGTCCAGGTGGTGGTGGACAAGCCGGAGGAGGGTGTGCCGGCGGGGAAGCCGGTTTCGGTACAACTTTCCAGCGAGAATCACGGCGACCTCCAGGAAACCGCCGAAGCGCTCAAGCGCCGCATGAGGGAGATCCCCGGCCTCCTGAACGTGGACGACGATTTCGATGAGGGCTATCCCGAACTGAGGATCGAGGTTGATCGCACTGCGGCGGCCCGGGCCAATACCAACACCATGGCGATCGCCACCACCATCCGGACCGCCCTGGCCGGAACGGAGGTTGCCAAGTATCGCATCGGGGAGGACGAATACGACATCGTCGTTCGTCTGCCCCGCACCGCCCGCCGGTCCATCGACAGTATCGAGGAACTGACGGTGCAGGACGAAGATGGCCACCCGCGGCCGCTGCTGAGTCTGGCGAAGATCAGCACCACCGCCGGCCCGGCTGCGATCCGTCGGGTGGATATGCACCGGACCATCACGGTAGAAGCCGATGTAGATCATGCGGCCGGTTACCGGGACCCGGATATGCGGGCGGCGGTAGCTGCGGTTCTCAATGACGAGATGGACCTGCCCGCCGGCATGCGATACGAGTTCGCCGGATCCAACGAGGAGGAGCAGGAATCAAGCGAGTTCCTGAGCCGGGCCTTCGTCATCGCCCTGCTGCTGATCGGTCTGATCCTGGTGACCGAGTTCGATTCGCTGGTCACGCCGGTCACGATCCTGATCTCGGTGGTGTTGAGCCTGATCGGTGTTCTGTGGGGGCTGATCCTCACCTCAACGCCGTTCGGCATTGTCATGACCGGAATCGGCGTGATCTCGCTGGCCGGGATCGTGGTGAACAACGCCATCGTTTTGTGCGACTTCATCCTTCAGGAGCGGCGCAACGGCCTGTCGAGGCGCGAAGCGATAATCGAGGCCGGCATGGTCCGGATCCGTCCGGTGCTGCTCACCGCCGTCACTACCATTCTGGGCCTGATCCCTCTCACCACCGGTATCAACTTCGATTTCTTTGAGATGTCCCTGACCCGGGGAGGTGAATCGACCCAGTGGTGGGGCGCCATGGGGATAGCAGTCATTTGCGGTCTGGCGGTGGCCACCATCCTGACCCTGTTGGTATTGCCGGTGACCTACGACGTCCTGGATTCCATGTCCGAACGGATCAGCCGCAGAAATAAATAGCTAATAAATAGGGACATTCTGCTTTATATTTAAATAGTTGCATCATGCAATCAATGTGAAGTAACTATTTAAATATAAAGCAGAATGTCCCTATTTTTTTGTCCCTATTTTTTAGTGGTTGCCGTAGTTCTTTTCGCCGGCTTCAATGACAAGCTCGAGCCGGTTTTCGCGAGGCGGCAGGGGGCAGGTGGCGTACGGCGTGAACGCACAGGGCGGGTTGTAGGCCCGATTGAAGTCGATAATGACCTTGCCGTCTTTCGCCGCATCCGACACCAGGAACCGCCCCGACGGGTATGTGCCGTGGCCTGAGGTTCCGTCCCGGAAGATAAAGAAATAATTCGGATCCTCGGGGCCACCGGACAACGGCAGCAGCGTGTGCACTTCTCCGTTCCGTTCGAACCGGACCTCCCCCGGGACCAGGCTTTCTGAACTGGTGCCGATCACCGAAGGAATCAGGATGGTCTTCGGCTCGTCGTACTGGACGAACCGCGCCTCGATCCGCCAGGCCGGGTCTATGGGGAAATAGGCAAGGCCTGCGAAGTTCAGTGCGGATCTGGTCCGGGGGTGCCTGGCCCGTACACCGGTGAGGCCCTCCCGGCGGATCACGAAGAACTCCAGATCACCCACCGACAGGATGTCCGGCTCGTCATCGGCATCGGTTGCCAGGTACCGCTCCACTGCCGGCTCGCCGTTTATTAGAAGGTTGCAGCCCTCTAGTGGAACCAGCCGCACCGCCGGCGTACCGTCCTTCTCCTCCAGGAACAGGCTCCCCAACTCCCCGGGCGCGAATTCCGGATCGAACCGAACCACGTCTCCCTCGGCGGTTCCGACCCGGTTCTCTCCCGGTTCCAGCCAGAACAGCCCGATCAGGGTCAGCCAGCCCCGATCAGCGGTCAGCCCGGCGGTTCGTTCGGCCTGCCATGCAAGAGTCTCTTGCTCATGATCGGGAATAGCGTCCCGACCGTTATCGCCGCAACCGGATAGAGTCAGTAAGAAAATCAGGGCTGCCGGGGTAAGTACGGGAATCTTCATAGCGTGGATTCTCCTGCATTTATCCGTTACGGGACCGTGCCATTCACGTTACCATGTGCGCCATGATCTGCGGGCTTCAAGGTCACGATCCTGACGCTTCCCACTGTAAGGCCTGCGGGGAGATGATCTACCAGGAATACAACGGCGGTTGAGAGGAGATCCCCTTTCCTTTACGATACCTGGTTCATGAAGCACCTGACGATGGTGGAGGCCCGATGAGCGAGAACGACGTGACAGTTTCCATGGACGGGATCAAGGCGCTGTGCAAACGGCGGGGGTTCATCTACCCGGCGTCGGAGATCTACGGCGGTCTCAACGGATTTTGGGACTATGGTCCCCTCGGCACCGCTCTCAAGAACAACCTGCGGGACGACTGGTGGAGGAACATGGTGCTTTGCCCTCCCACCGGGCCGAGCGGGGAACCCCTCTCCATCGTCGGTCTGGATTCGGCGATCATCCAGAACCCGGAGGTCTGGGTTGCCTCCGGGCACGTCGGAGGTTTCAACGATCCGATGGTGGACTGCCGGGAGACCAAGAACCGCTACCGGGCGGACCAGCTCATGGTCTGGTCGCCGACGGACGGCCAGGGCCCCTTGATCGCTTTCATGGAAGGGGAGGAGCCGACCCCAAAGCGGATGAAAAAAATCGCCCGGGGCCGTCCAGCCGGCGACTACGACACCGTCGCTCTGGAGTCCCTGCCCCTGGACCGCTATGACCGCATCATAGGGCCGGACAGTACGACCCCCGGAACACTTACCGAGCCGCGGCAATTCAACCTGATGTTCAAGACCTACGTCGGTGCGACTTCCGGAGAGGACAATGTCGCCTATCTCCGGCCCGAGACAGCCCAGGGGATCTTTCTGAATTACCGTAACGTCCTGGATACCATGCGGGTCAAGATGCCGTTCGGTATCGCCCAGATCGGCAAGGCGTTTCGCAACGAGGTCACTCCCCGGAACTACATCTTCCGTTCCCGGGAGTTCGAGCAGATGGAGGTGGAGTGGTTCTGCCCGCCGGACGAAGCCGGCGTCTGGTTCGAGTTCTGGAAGCGTTCCCGCATGGAGTGGTGGCGATCCCTGGGGATCACCTCCGACAACCTCTGCCTGAGAGACCACGATCAGGACGAACTGTCACACTACGCCAGGGAAGGGTACGGCACCGTGGATGTGGAGTATCGGTTCCCGTTCTCCGGAGAAGGGTACGGTGAGCTGGAAGGGATCGCTCATCGCGGCGCGTTCGACCTGACCCGGCACCAGGAACACGCCAGGACGAAAATGGAATACTTCGATCCCGAGCGGAACGAAAGGTACGTTCCCCACGTGATAGAACCGTCTTCCGGCCTGACCCGTGGCGTGCTGGTGTTGCTGTGCGAGGCCTATACGCCGGATCCGGAGCGTCCTTCCAAGGTCTACATGCATTTCCATCCGAAACTGGCGCCGATCACAGCAGCGATCTTCCCGCTGGTGAACAAGGACGGCATGCCGGAGACCGCCCGGAGTCTGTACATGGAACTTCGCCAGAAGTACTCCTGCCAGTTGGACGTCAAACAGAATATCGGCAAACGCTACGCACGCATGGACGAGGCCGGCACGCCGTGGTGCTTCACCATCGACGGTGATACGGCCAGGGACCAATCGGTAACGGTTCGGGACCGCAATACCCTGTCCCAGGAGCGGATCGGGCTGGACCAGGTGGCCTCTTATATTGCCGACAGACTGGCCGGCTGAGTCGTTAGAGCCCTTCCCGGGTCTCCCGCACCAGATGGTCCACCACCTGTTTGAGGTCACCCGTCTCCCTGTAGACCGCCAACTGCCGGTCGGCGCTGGTGCCGGACTCCATGATGGTTCTCGTGTATTCCACATCGTCGCGGATGCCCAGTTCGTCCAGGACGTCGTCCACGAACTCCAGCAGCTCTTCCATAAGGACCCGTAACGGGACCTCCCGCCGCCGGCCGAAATCGATCAGCTTGCCGTCCAGGCCATAGCGAACCGCCCGCCACTTGTTCTCTATGATCAGGTGGTGGCGGTAGCGGCGCCATGACTGGTTGGTGCGACGAAGCCGGATCAGTTTGGCGACTATAGCCAGGATCAGGGAAGCGAGGCAGATGACTTCGTCTACCCGGGTGCAGACATCGGCGAACCGGAACTCAAGGGTCGGAAACTTCGGATGAGGCCGAATGTCCCACCAGATCTTGGTCGCCTCATCGATACAGTTGGTGGCGATCAGTGTTTCGATGAACGCCTGGTACTCGGACCAGGATTCGAATGAGGGCGGCACGCCGGTCCGGGGCATGTTTTCGAACTGGATGGAGCGGTACGATTTCAGGCCGGTGTCCCGGCCATTCCAGAAAGGTGAACTGGTGGACAGGGCCAGGAGGTGGGGGATGAAGTACCGGGCCTGGTTCATGACGTCGATTCTAAGTTCCGGCTCCGGAATCCCGATATGGACATGCATGCCAAATATCACCATCTGGCGGCCCAGGTCCACCAGGATTTCCTTCAGAGCGGTATAGCGCTCGCCGGCGGTTACTTCCTGCATGTCCCAGTTGGCGAAAGGATGGGTGCTTGCGGCGGCGAACCACAGGCCGTTCTTGTCCGCCAGGCGGCAGATCTCCCGGCGCAAGCGGGTAACATCGGACCTGGCTTCCGCCATATCCATGCAGACTTTGGTGCCGATTTCCACCTGGGACTGGAGAAATTCCGGCTTGATGTGGTCCTGCAGGCTTTTCCGGTCCTGTTCCAGGAACTCGTGGATGGAGGATTTCAGATCCCGGGTTTCCGGGTTGATGATCTGATACTCCTCTTCGATGCCGATGGTGAATCCGGACGTTTCCACGGTATCAGCCTCCTTCGGTTGCTCCCGGAGGCGTTATTGTCCGGTCTCCCGCCTGGAACCACAATAAAAAAACGGCCGGGCGTCTGCCCGGCCGTCGGTTCGTTCTGAACGGACCGAAGGTTCAGTCCTTGTCGGTGAGGATCCTGACCTTCTTCGGGCGGGACTCGGGCACCAGCGGCAGGCGGATCGAGAGCACGCCGTTGCGGAAAACAGCGTTGACGTCGTCGGTGTTGACGTTCTCGGGCAGGGTGAACTTGCGCTCGAAACTGCCGTGGCGGATCTCGGTGAAGTGCACATCGGCGTCCTCCTGACGCTGGGCTGCCTTTTTTGCGCCCCGCAGGGTCAGGGTGTTTTCATGCACGTCGATCTCAACATCATCCGCTCCGAACCCGGGGAGTTCGGCCTGGAAAACCAGGTTGTCCGCTTCGGAATAGCAGTCAATATCCGGGAACCCGGCCATCATGCCGCTCGGTTTTTGCCGCACCCCATCCAGGTCCCGTCGAAGCAGGGACATGCCGTCCTCGAAATCGGGGATCAGTGTTCTCATACGGGGGAACAGGCTGTTAGTGTGATAAATCATTTCTATCTCCTTTGCACCCCTTGGTTAAGATCGGCCATTCCGGCTGTCAAGGTGCCCCTGACTCTGAAAATCAGGTATCCTTCGAACCTGGAGTTTTTCGAGTGCACCAAACATTATCGAACGTCTGCAAGGTTTGCGTCCTGACTGTCTGGGCCGCTGGTCTCGCCGGATGCGGCGGTCCCGGAATCGGGCTCGATGCCGTTGCAATGCCCGACGCCAACCTGGTGGGACAGGTTGATCCCCAGGCGATGAGAGAGGCGCCGTTCTGGGACGCCGTCGCCGACCTGGCGGAACGGCAGTCCGCCGGGGTGGGGGAGGCGACCTGGGAGCAGCTGGCGTTTGTACGGCAGATAATAAAAAACTCCGAACTCACTTTCGATAACATCCTGGAGATCCGGCTGGCGGCGCAGGTGACCGGGGAGGGGGTTCAGGCGGTGACCGGCTTCAGGTTCGACAGACCGCTTTCCCCGGAGACGACGGTTGCGGCCATGGAGGCGCTGGCGGAGGAATACCGGCATCCTGTGGTGATAGGGGAAGTCGAACACCCGGCCGGGACGGTGTTGCGTGTGGAAATGCAGGACGGGCAACGGTTGCCGCCGGTGCTCATCGCGTTCGCACCGGGGGAAACGGTGGTGTTTCAGGGGAGCGAGCAGGCGGTCCTGGGGGCGATGGACCGGATCGAGTCGGGCCGGGCCTCGGAACCGTCGCCGGAACTGGCCCGGGTGACCGCGGCGGTCGGTCCGGAAGCCCAGGCCTGGCTGGCCTACGCGGTTCCCGGGAACTCGCGCGAGGCGATCACCGGTCTCCTGGGTGCAGGCGACATCCCCGCGCCGTTGCAGGGCCTGATGCATAGTCTGGACTCGTTCACGTCGGTGGTCACCGAGGTTCGCGCCGCCGAGAACCTGGAGATTCGACTCAACTGGCTTTTCGATGAAACGGCCGAAGTGGAATCGTTCCATACCTCCATGACCGGCCTGACCGAGCTGCTCAAGGGGGTGGTCGCTCTGGCAAGCGGTGGCCGGCCGCTGGACGCCGTGAACAGTATGATATTGACTCGAACGGAGCTGGCGGTGCTCCTGGATCTGACCGTCTCACAGAATGATCTTTTAACCTTGGAAGAGCTCTACGAGCTCAATCTCACCGAATAGAGGAAATCTGAAACAATGTTGAAGATCGCATTTCACGGTGCGGCCCGGGAAGTGACCGGCAGCTGCCATCTGGTGGAAACCGACCACGGCATGGTTCTCCTGGACTGCGGCCTGATCCAGGGCGGCAAGGAGAGGCACGAACGCAACCGGGAACCGTTCCCGTTCAACCCGGCCAAATTGAAGGCAGTGGTGCTGAGCCATGCCCATATCGACCATTCAGGCAGATTGGCCGTTCTCAGGAAAGCCGGTTTCCGGGGGCCGATCTATACCACCGACGCCTCGGCGGAACTGTGCAAGATCCTGCTGGCGGATTCGGGGCACATCCAGGAAGAGGACGCCCGCTGGAAGATCAAGCGCCTGAAGAAGGCGGGCAAGGACTGGAAGTGGGTTGAGCCGTTGTATACCCAGAAGGACGCCACCGAGGTGTGCAAGCAGCTCAAGCGAGTGCCTTTCAACAAGGAGAAGGAGATTCCCGGGATAGGCGCGGTGCGGTTCATTCCGGCAGGGCACATCCTCGGCGCCGCCATCGTCGAACTCAACGTCAGGACCGCCGGGGGCGATCGCAGGATCGTGTTCTCCGGGGACCTGGGGGTGGAAGGAGGCAGGCTCATGGGTCAGCCCCAGCCGGCCCCCAGGCCGGATTACCTGATCATGGAATCGACCTACGGCAATCGCTCACGGAAGGACGGTGGTGACCGCACCGAGGAGCTGTTCCAGATCGTCAGCAAGACGGTAAGCCGGGGAGGCAAGGTGATTATCCCTTCCTTCGCCGTCGGCCGGTCCCAGGAACTGATTGCCAGGCTCAACGACCTGGTGGAGGCCGGCCGATTGGAAAACCTCCCGGTTTTCCTGGACAGCCCGATGGCGGTCCGGGCCACCAAGGTGTTCGAGGACCATCCGGAAGCGTGGTCCGAGGAGGCGAGGGCGCTGGACGATGCCGGGGACGCGCCGCTGGAATTTCCCGGACTCCGCCTGACCCGGTCGGTGGAGGAGTCCAAGGATCTGAACCAACAGGACAGTCCGTCAGTGATTATCTCCGCCTCGGGGATGTGCACAGCGGGCCGGATCAAGCACCACCTGAAATACAACATCGGAGACCCGGCCAGCACCATCCTGTTTGTCGGCTACCAGGCTATCGGCAGCCTGGGGCGGATTATCCAGTCCGGGGTCAACCCGGTTCGGATCTTCGGCGAGATGCACACCGTCAAGGCGGATATCGCCACCATCGAGGGGTTCTCGGCCCATGCCGACCGGGAGGAGCTTCTGGAATGGTTCGAAAGCCTGGAGGGACCGCCGAAAAAGACCTTCGTCGTCCACGGCGAGGAAGAGGCGTGCCTGGCCCTGGGGGATACGCTCAGGGAGCGCTACGGCGTCGAAGTGGAAGTGCCGGAAAAAGGCGAGGTTTTCGTCCTGGACTGACAGGGACCGCGGGTAACCCCGACTGTTTCGCCATTTATGGTCTGAATTGTTGACAAAGCCCGGTTTTTGCATCCGTTCCGATGCTATTGTACCAGCGATCGTGAGCTCGGGCACAGAACCGTGCCGCCACAGGAGGACCCTTATGAGCATGGACAAGACGAAGGATCTGGCCGGTCCCGGGATCGGCAATTACGCGGAACTGGAGAAAGTACTTCCCGACGATTACGAGCCGATTCTCAATCCCAGAGAGACCCAGGAGGCGATCACCGCCGTCAAGAATTACATCGAAGAAGGTCTCTGCCGGGAACTGAATCTGATTATGGTCCGGGTTCCCCTGATCGTGGACGTCAACAGCGGTGTCAATGATTATCTGGACCGGGACGGTTCCCGCACGCCGATCGAGTTTCACATCTCCAATGACCACGACAAGAACCCCATCGACGCCCAGGTGGTCCAGGCGGCCACCAAGTGGAAGCGAGTCGCCCTCAAGCAGTTCGGGTTCAACGTTGGGGAAGGTCTCAACACCGACATGCACGCAGTCCGCAAGGACTACTTCCTGGATCACGACCACAGTTGCTACGTGGACCAGTGGGACTGGGAGCAGGTCATTACCGAAAAGGAACGGAACCTGGCGTACCTGAAGCAGACCGTCCAGAAGATCTGGAAGGTGCTCAAGGGAGCCGAAAATTTCATCCAGAAACAGTTCCCCCAGCTGAAGACCGACAAGTACCCCGATCTCCCCGAGGAGTTGAAGTTCCTCCACGCCGAGGAGATCCTGGAGATGTACCCGGACCTGCCCCGCAAGGCCCGTGAGACCGAGATCGTTCAGAAGTATCCTGCGATCTTCATCTACGGCATCGGCTGGACCCTGGCCGATGGCTACCCCCACGAGATGCGGGCCCCGGACTACGACGACTGGGTGACCGAGACGGTGTCCGAGGACGGCAAGCCGATGCACGGCCTGAACGGAGACATCCTGATCTGGAACCCGGTGACCCGGCGGCGGCACGAATTGACCTCCATGGGAGTTCGGGTCAACGCGGAGACCCTGCGGCAGCAGCTGGAGATTACCGGGCAGCTGGACTTCCTGAAACTGCCCTATCACCAGGAGATCATCAACAACACGATCCCGCTCTCCATCGGAGGCGGCATCGGACAGTCCAGGACCTACATGAGCCTGCTCAAAAAGGCCCATCTGGGTGAAGTGTCGGTCACGGTTTGGCCCCAGATTCTGAAAGACATGTGCGCCAAGAAAAACATCCACGTTCTGGAGTAGTGTGAAGGCAAGAGAAGGCCGGGGCCGGGTGACCGGTCCCGGCTTTTTCACGTCCGGACAGTTTTCGTCCTACAATGGATCGGGAGGTGGCGATGGACCGATCAAGCGCCGTGGGCCTGCTGTGCGAGTATACGAAGAGCGAAAGCCTGGTGAAACACGGACTGGCGGTGGAGGCGGCCATGAGGCATTACGCCAGGATCGGCGGTCACGATGAGGAGCGCTGGGGCCTGGTGGGACTGCTCCACGATTTCGACTATGAAAAGTGGCCGGAGCCTCCGGACCATACCCGCAAGGGGGCAGAGATCCTGAAGGAGCGGGGACTGGACGACGAACTGGTCTGCGCCATCCTGTCTCATGCGGAATGGAATACCGGCGCATATCCCAGGGATTCAGCCATCAGGAAAACACTGTTTGCCGTGGACGAGTTGTGCGGGTTCCTCACCGCCGCCGCCCTGGTACGGCCGGAACGGCTTCGCGGGCTCAAGCCGAAAAGCGTAAAGAAGAAGATGAAAACAAAATCTTTCGCAGCCGCGGTTTCGAGAGAGGATATCCGGAACGGCGCGGAACTGATCGGTATGGAGCTGGACGAGCATATCCAGCATTGTGTCACCGCCATGCAGGCGGTAGCTGGGGAACTGGGGCTGGAACCATGAAACAGGTGATCTGCATATTGCTGTGCTCCGCCGCCTGTGTTCTGCCTGCAGTTGCGGAGTCGAATGACAACGATCCCGACCCGGTTGTCTCTGAACTGGCCCGCGTGCGTGCCTCCCTGGACAGACTGGTGCAACTCCTTGAGGATGCGCAGGCAGCACAGCAGGCGGAACTGCTGCTCCGCAGGATCGAACGCAGGGAGAGGCGCCTTCTCCCGCTTGAATCCCGATTACGGACAGCCAGGGAGGACCTGGTCCAACTGGATGAGGAACTGGTCAAATTCGCCGCTTACAGAGAGCAGTTGGACGAAGAAATCCGGGCAGCCACGGGTCGTGGTGAAAGCAGCGAACCGGAGGCCGGATTGATACTGGATCGGCTTGATGCCGAGAAGACAGGCATGGAGAGAAGGAAAGAGCAACTGGAACTTCGGATCCGGCAGCTGGAAGACCAGGTGGCTGAGCAACTGGAGGAGATAGAGTTCATGGAAGGCTCTCTGGAGGAGATGGTTGCCGACAGCTCGGGATCGGATTAAGTTGAATGCCGGGTTGTACGCGGGTCAGAGGGAGATAGTTCATGGCAAGTGATCCTCAACCGGAGGGAACCGTCGCGGGTCGGGGAGAATCGCAGCTCCAGGCGGCTCCGGACCTGAATGATCCGACTCTATTCATCAACCGGGAACTGAGCCTGCTGGAGTTTCACAAGAGGGTTCTGGAGCAGGCCCGGGACGAGACCGTCCCGCTTCTGGAGAGGGTGCGGTTCCTGACCATCACCAACTCGATCCTGGATGAATTCTTCGAGATACGAGCCAGCGGACTCAAGGAGCAGATCGCGTTCGGTTATTTTAAGACCGGTCCGGACGGCCTGGGACCCCAGGCGCAGATGGATCGAATCAGGATTGAAGTGTTGAACCTGGTCCAGGAGCAGTACCGGCTCTTGAACGAACATCTGCTCCCGGAACTGGCCGAGCATGGAATCGCCATTTACCGTCGCAAGGAATGGAGCGATGTCCAGAAGGAATGGATCCAGGAGTACTTTCTCCGGGAAGTTCTGCCGGTCCTCACCCCGGTGGGGCTGGATCCCGCCCACCCGTTTCCCAGGATTCTCAACAAGAGTCTCAATTTTATAGTGACCCTGGACGGCAAGGACGCTTTCGGCCGCAAGAGCCGGGCGGCGGTGGTGCAGGCGCCCAGGATCCTGCCGAGGATCGTGCCGCTTCCTGAAGAGGTTGCGGATGATCCCCACGGTTTCGTACTGATCTCCTCGGTGATCCACGCCCACATGGAGGAACTGTTCCCGGGAATGAAGATCACCGGCTGCCACCAGTTCAGGGTCACCCGCAACAGCGATCTCTGGGTGGATGAAGAAGAGGTGGAGGATCTGCTCGCGGCTCTCAAGGGAGAACTGCCGCACCGGGAGTTCAGCAAGGCGGTGCGGCTCGAGTTGGCCGATACCTGCTCGCCGGAGATGGCGCTGTTTCTCCAGAACCAGTTCGACCTGGGCGAGTCTGATTCCTATGAAGTCGACGGCCCGGTAAACCTCAACCGGCTTTCGGCGTTGTACGATCTGATCGATCGGCCGGACTTGAAGTACCGTCCGTTTACCCCGGGAATCCCGGCGAAACTGA
This sequence comes from Candidatus Polarisedimenticolaceae bacterium, assembly GCA_963790785.1. Taxonomy (GTDB): domain Bacteria; phylum Acidobacteriota; class Polarisedimenticolia; order Polarisedimenticolales; family Polarisedimenticolaceae; genus Polarisedimenticola. The sequence continues at coordinate 54,594 of CAWBPP010000014.1, read as the reverse complement.
CGCACAATTCGAACCTGTTCGACGTCTTGAAGAAGGGCGATGTCCTGCTGCACCACCCTTACCAGAGTTTCGGCCCTGTGGTTGACCTGATCCGCCAGGCCGCCGCCGATTCCGACGTGCTGGCGATCCGCCAGACTGTGTATCGCACCGACCTGGACTCTCCCATGGCGGAGGCCCTGCTGGACGCAGCTCGCAGCGGCAAGGAGGTCACGGTGGTTATCGAACTGCGTGCCCGGTTCGACGAGGCGGCGAATATCGACCTTGCGACCCGGCTACAGGAGGCCGGCGCCAAAGTTGTGTACGGCGTGGTCGGCTACAAGGCCCACGCCAAGATGATGCTGATCGTCCGCCGCGAAGCCGGTGAACTGGTCCGCTACGTCCATCTCGGTACCGGGAACTATCACTCCAGCACCGCCCGGGCTTATACCGATTTCGGCCTCATGACCAGCGATCGTAAAATCGGAGAAGACGTCCACAACGTATTCCAGCAGTTGACCGGAGTGTGCAAGGCGCCTGTGTTGCAACGCTGTGTTCAGACGCCGTTCGAGCTCCACGCCCGGTTGCTGGAACTGATAGACGGGGAGGCCGGGGCGGCTGCAGCCGGCGAAGAGTCGCGGATCGTGGCCAAGATGAACTCCCTGATCGAGCCGGAGATCATCCGTGCTTTATACCGGGCGTCCATGGCCGGTGTAGAGATCGATCTGATCGTCCGGGGCGTTTGCTGTCTTAAGCCCGGGGTTCCCGGCGTTTCCGACAATATCCGGGTGAGATCGGTGGTGGGGCGGTTCCTCGAACACCACCGGATATTCCATTTTTATGCCCGGGGGGATGAGGTGACCCTGTGCAGTTCCGCGGACTGGATGCCGAGGAATTTCTTCCGTCGAGTGGAAGTGGCGTTCCCGATCCGGAACAAAAAACTTCGCCGCAGAGTTATAGAGGAAGGGCTCCTGGCCCTGTTGCAGGACAACTCCACGGCATGGGAGATGAACGCCGACGGCAGTTACACCCATATCCGGCCCGGGAAGGGCGAAGACCAGCTCGGAGGCCAGGAAGCGCTGTTGCAACGGCTGGCCATGACTCACAACTAAAGTCGATCTTACCCGGCGTTCCCCCGTATCATTGCGGCGGCGTGCCTCTCCCGAGCTGGATGAAGAATCTCCCGCCGATCCTGGCCGGGTCGTCCTTATAGCCCAGGGCGCGGAAGTCGATACGGTTTTTGACCCTCGGATACACCGCCCTCCCCAGTCCGTGGAGGTCCAGGCCCTTCAAGGAGCTGTGGCACCGCCTGCAGTCCACGGCGGAGGCGGCGTGGCAGTCCTGGCACCCAAGTGCATACTCGGAAGGGACGATCTCATGATTGATCCCGCTGTACTGCACCGTTCGCACAAAGTCGTACGTGCCCGAGTATCTCATGCCGGATTCCGCCGTGCCGTCCCGAATGGCATCCGCCAGGTTGAAGTGTGTCCAGAACCCGTTCCACAACTTGGGGATGACCAGAATGTCGGTCTCCGAATCGTACGGCTGGAACGCCCGGTGGGTTTTGAACGCGGAGATCAGGGCCGCCGGGTTCCGTTTATCTCCCAGCGGCTCGTTGAGAATCACCGTTCCCTGCGGGTCGATTTTTTCACCGAGAACCTTGACCCGTCGATTGCCGTCGTACCACTGGTAGGTCGGAATCAGGTTTTGCTCCCAGGTCTCGATGCCGGAACCTGCGGGCCAGTCGGGGAGGCCCCGGTCGGTGAGCGGGACCGGTCCATAGACTTCGGCCAGGCGCCAGTCCACGGCAGTCCGCGTCGGAGTTTCCCGTGCGATGTGCGGGATGTGGCATACCTGGCAGGAAATCGAACGCAGGTGATCGTCCAGATGGCGGCTGTAGGCGCCACCGATGCCGTGCGGGGTGTGGCTGTGGCACCGGCTGCAGAGCACCCGGCCTTCCACCACCGGCGCGCTCATGGACATCCCCGCAATCTTGTGCCGCCGGGTGGTATGGCAATCCTGGCACAGCAGGTTGTAGCGGCCCATGTGCACATCCAACTCGTCCGAGGGATCGGCAAGGGCCGGCTCCAGGTCACCATGCTTAATGTTGGCCGAGCCGTCGCTGTAGAAATGGCAGCTGCCGCATTTCTCCCGTGATGGGCGTCCGACGGTGCGGGCCACCTGTTGCAGGTCCAGGCCGTCCACCGGCTGGCCTCCTCCACCGATTTTCTTGACGTAGGTCCCGGTGGTGTCGTGGCAGATCAGGCAGTCCACGGTCTCCGGATTGCGGTTTGCGATCCGGCCCTCCAGGGGACCGATGCCGATATGGCAGGCGGCGCAGTATTCTGCATTGGGCCCGGTGCCGAACATGTAGTTGTTCACCAGTGTGTTGAGGCCGAGACTGTCGCTGTCCTCGTAACCGCCTACCTCTGGAGAATGGCCGGCCCAGTTCCAGTGGGCGCTTTCCAGCACGTCTTGCGTGGATGTTTCATGGCAGCGGATGCATTCTCTCGTCACATCCTGACCAGTTGCGTCCTCGTCTAAGGCTACCAGGTCGCTGTGGTCCGGCGTCATCGGGTGGTGGCAGCCGATGCAGTTCACAGGAGCACCGCTTGCCGGCGCATCTTCGTGACAACCGATGCATTGGCGGTGGTAAGCCCCTTTCAGACCGAGGCGGCTGGGATCGTCTTCCTCGTTGGCCAGCCAGTGGCATGAGTCGCAACGCTGGATCATGATCGTATCCATGTCGTGGCAGGATGCGCATGGACCGCCCAGGCGGATGTCCAGTTCGTCATGGAACTCCTGCAGGTCGATGCCGATGCGGTCGTCGTCACCCATGGAAAAGCGGTGATGGCAGGGGGCGCAGTCGCCGCCGGTCCACTCGTCGTGGGTGGTATGGTTGAAGCGGGTCGGCGCGTAGAAGTTGTCCAGATCGTCCAGCAGGCGGCTGCTGAGAGTGTACACTCTCTTGTAACCTTCGGGCCGGCCGGCGTGTTCCGCCGGGTTCAGCCCTGTCGATTCCTCTTCCACCGGCATGACCGACTCCACCCACTTGGTGGCACGGATATCGCCGGAAACCGCTTCCTGGTGGATGAAGGCGTACAGCAGTGAAAACACGATCACCAGGCCGATGGTAACACCCCGGAAGCTCCAGGCCGTTTTCGGCGCCAAAGGCGTGTAACTCGGCGCAGTGCGGGCCGGAACGATGCCGCTGGATTCATCCCGGGGCATGATCGGGAACAGAAAGATGAAGACGCGGTAGACGAAAGCGATAGTCGCGATCAGTCCCAGGGTCACCGCGATCTCGCCCACGGAGGGGAAGTAGCCGTTCCCGGGATAAGGCGGCTCATAGGCAACCAGGAATACGTTCACACGGTTCAGGACCACTCCCGAGATGATCAAAAGCGAAGCGAAAAACAGCCAGCCGGGGGATTCCCGCACCTGCTTGAGCAGCAACAGGACGAACGGCACCAGGAGGCAGAGGACCATCTCCGCCAGGAACGCGATTATGTGTCCCGGGTTGTCTGCGAAATTGATCTCGGAAAACCGGACGGCAAGATCCACAAGCCGGAGGACGCCGTAGGCGGCCAGGAACCAGGGGATGATCTTCGCCAGAGGGGTCAGGAGGTGCATTTCCGGTTTGCGGTGGAGGCTCCGGCTGGCGACAAGGGACTCCATGACCACCATGGGGAAACCGACCATGAACGCCGACAGCAGGAACAGCAGCGGGAGTATCGGTGTGTACCACAGGGAGCACATCTTCGTCGGTACGATCACCATCAGGGCGCCGAGGGACGACTGGTGCATGCAGGACAACACCACGCCGGCGATGACGAACAGAGGCATTACGGTGCGGACGATGCGCCGCGCCAGGGTCAGGGGCCCTTCCATGCGCCGGAGGTACCGGGCGAACCGGGAATCGTCTTCCTTCCGGGTGCGGAGACCGTCCAGGAAGCTGGTGGACATTTCCACGGTGAGCACGAACAGGTAGACCATGACGCACATGCCTACCTCGAACAGCACCGAGTTGCCCTGCCAGTTGAACATCGGCCGCCAGATGTTCCAGTACCTTCCCAAGTCGAACATCAGGCCGACGCCGACCATGATGTAGCCGAGCCAGGCGGTCAGTATCGCCGGCCGCAGTAGCGGGTTGTACTTGTGTTTGCCGAATACCTCGATCAGGGCGGCGGTGGTGAAGCCGCCGGCCGCCAGGGCGACGCCGCAGGCGACGTCGATGGCGATCCAGATCCCCCAGGGATAGGCGTCGGTGAGATTGGTGACGGTTTGCAGCCCGGTGAGGAGCCTGGTAAAGGCAAATGCGCCTCCCACAGTCATTACTGTCAGTAATCCGAACGTCCCGGGACTGAAGAATCGGCCCCGTGCCCTTGCAGTCTCGTGGGTGCTCATGAACCACCTCCATCCGGGTCGGCGGCGACTTTTTGCTTGCGCAGGTTGTGCCACATGATTCCACCCAGGGTGCCGTAGACCATGAACGGGATCGCCCCGTACTTGAAGATGGTGTGTTGTATCGCCTCCGTTGTCCGGGGCGGTGCATAGGTCGGAAGGGACAGCAGGTTGATCTCCTCCGCTTCGCGACCGTACAGGTACAGCCAGGAGGTGCCGCCGATTTCGTGTTCACCGTATATGTGGTCGATGTAGCGGACAGGTCTGCGGGCTATCCGTGAACGGGCCAGGTCCAGCAGAGCGTTCCGTTTCCCAAACACGATAGCCTCCACCGGGCATGCCGCGGCACAGGCAGGGTCGGCGCCGGTGCCTTCGGCCTGGTCGGCGCAGAATTCACATTTCCGGACTTTGGGCGCCAGGATCTCATCGTATTCGTAGGAAGGTATCTGGAACGGACAGGCGATCATGCAGTACCGGCAACCGATGCAGATCGACGGGTTGTAAACAACCGCTCCGTCCGTGGCTCGGGTCAGAGACCCGACGATGCAGGCGGAAACGCAGGCCGGATCCAGGCAGTGCATGCACTGGGTCTTGGCATAGGTTGACTGCTTGTCGGGTTGATCACGGGAAGGCGCTCCGGGGAATTCATTGACCACCGTGAAGTTGTTGATTCCGGGCCGCCGCTCGGTACGGAAAACCGAACGGTCCCGGAACGATTTGTCGGGGCGGGGGAGTTCGTTGCGGCGGTTGCAGCCCTCTTCGCACTGCCGGCAACCGATGCAAAGCGTGGTGTCCACCAAGCATCCGACCTGGGTGTCGTCCGGCGGTGGCGGGTCGCCGGTGGCGGCGGCCGGGGAGCCTGCTGCGATTGCTGCCGTTGCAGGGAGAAGGAGAGTGAAGAATCTGCGCCTGTTCATACCCATGATGAAATCCCTTCCTGGTGATTTCGCGGTGAATAGAAATCAGGACATTTTCATAGTGGCCTTTATGACACAGATTCAGACTAGCAGCATTCTTATGGGAAAGGCAGGAGCGTTGTTGGCCTTTTTTGTCGAATTAGGCGGTTGACTCATGCCGCTTGGCCGGTTCACTGAATCGCTCGAAAAATCCACCTGATTGCGTGGTGGAGGCGGTCATCGGAGGGTGCATCTACTTCCAGGAACAGGCCAGCGGGCCGACCTCGGCCTGCACCGCCTCCAGGACCTCGCAGCGCTCCACCAAGCCGGCCATGGTGTTGTGGTCGGTGAACAACGGACGGTCCACGTCCAGGAAATCGACATACCTCCGCACGGCGTTGTGGGCGGCCTGCACACCTCCGCCGAACTGGTGGTCCCGGAAGTCCAGCGCCTGGGCCGCCGCCATCAGTTCGATCCCCAGGACCCCCCAGGCGTTCTCCAGGATCTGGGCGGTCTTGAGGGCGGTGTTCATCCCCATACTGACGAAGTCTTCCTGGTCCGCCGCCGCCGGGATCGATTGCACGCAGGCCGGTGCGCTCAGGGTGCGCTGTTCCACGATCAGCATGTCGGCGGTGTATTGGCTGAGCATCATGCCGGAGAACATGCCGGCTCCCTTGGTAAGGAACGCGGGCAGGCCGACGCTGAGCGCCGGGTTCAACAGCCGGTTCAGCCGCCGTTCGGAAAGCACCGAGACCATGGCGATACCGGCGCCGACCATATCCATCGGCATGCTCACCGGCGTGCCCTGGAAGTTGGCCCCGGTGAGAACCCGGTCCTCGTCGGTCAGGAAAATCGGGTTGTCGCCGACGCCGTTGAGTTCGATCTCCACCTGCTCGCGGGCGAACGCCAGCTGGTCCCGCAGGGCGCCGATGACCTGGGGTGTGGATCGCATGGAGTAGGCGTCCTGCACCTTGACCTTCATTTTTCCGGTGACCAGGTCGGAACCGTGCAGCACCCGGGTCAGGTTGGCTGCGCTGGTGACCGCCCCCCGGAACCCCCGCAGTTCGTGCAGCCGGCCGGTGTACGGCTTCATGTTGGCCAGGAGCGCCTCCAGGGTCATGGCGGCGGTTATCTCGGCCTGCTGGATCCAGCACTCGGCGTCATGCAGCAGCAGGGCGGAGATGGCGGTAAGCAGGTTGGAGCCGTTGATGGCGGACAGCCCGTCCCTGGCCTGCAGGCCGGGAACCGGGATGCCGGCGGCGGCCATGGCGGTTTTTGTCGGGACACGTCGCCCGTCGTGGAAACACTCGCCTTCGCCCATTAGACAGAGGGCGATCTGGCTCATGGGTGCGAGGTCGCCGCAGGCGCCGACGCTCCCTTTCTCGCACACCACCGGCGTGATGCCGGCGTTGAGCAGGGCAACGTAGGTCAGCGGGATCTCCGGCCTGCATGCCCGAGTACCCCTTGGCCTGGACGTTGACGCGTCCCAGCATCGCCCCGCGCACCCGTTCCTCGGGAACCGGCTCGCCGATGCCGGCGGCATGGTTGTAGATCAGATACTTCTGGAACTCCCGGGTCTGATCGTCGTCCAGCCGGACACTGGCCAGTTCACCGATGCCGGTGTTGACGCCGTACATCACCTCGCCGCCGGCGATCCTGCTCTCCAGGAAGGCGCGGCAGGTCCGGATCCTGTCCAGGGCGCCGGAGGCCAGTTCCACGGTTTCACCGCCTCTGGCGACCTGCAAAAGCTTTTCGATGGTGAGACCGGTACCGTCCAGAATGATCGCCATGCAATCCTCCTCGCCCGTTTCCCGGGCGGGGGATTATAGACCAAACCGGCAGGAGTCGACCGTTTCGATGATATGGTTTCCCCTGAAAACAGACCGGTGACCTGAAAGCGCGGAAGATCCGGTACCGAAGGAGGTTCTCATGGGTGTATTCGATTTCGTCAAGGATGCTGGGGAGGCGTTGTTCGGCGGGGATGACCACACCGCCAAAGCGGAAGAAAACATAGTCAGGACGCCGGACATGGCCAGGGCCGACAAAGCCAGGGAGGAGTCCCTGACCCGGATGGCCGAGGCGGTTGGCGTCAAGGTGGATGGACTGGATATCGATTTCCGGGACAGTGTGGTTACGGTCCGGGGAGCGGCTGCCAGTCAGACAGAAAAAGAGAAGCTGATCCTGCTACTGGGCAACACGCGTGGTGTGTCCCGTGTGGATGATCGTGTACAAGTGTCCGTCCCGGAGCCGGAGGCGAAGATGTACACGGTGATGTCCGGGGATTCGCTTTCCAGGATCGCCAAGAGTTTTTACGGCGATGCAATGAAGTACCCTGTGATTTTCGAAGCCAACAAGCCGATGTTGAAAGACCCGGACAAAATCTACCCGGGCCAGGTTTTGCGAATCCCGCCCCTGGAAGATTGAAAGGTTCGTTCAGGATCCGAGGGGCCGGCCGGTTCAGGCCGGTCCCGCCGGTTTACCGCCGCCCCTGCGGGCTCGCCCGAACGATCCCAGCAGGATCAGGATACCGATTCCCACCAGGATCAGCGGCCAGCCTCGGGAGAACAGGAAGATCCGGAAATTGCGCCAGGCGTTGAACCCCAGGAGGAGCAGAACCGCTCCCGGGATCAACGGCCACCAATGGGAGCGGCGCTCGTAGAGAAACGGGATCAGGTAGATCAGAACGAATCCGATCCCGAGACCGATTTCGCTGAACTCACCGTAGAAATAGAAATTCCTCTCGCCGAAGGAACCGATCCCCAGGCCGAGGACGATCCCACCTACTACCATCAGCAACCGGGACCGGGTGTAGAGGTACCCGGCGACGCACAGACCGCCCAGGAGGGTCAGGGTGATGGACTCACCCATGTTGTCCAGGTACTGCATGCCGTACAGCCCCAGGCCGAGGACGATGAACAGGGTGCCTGTGGCGAGTCGGGCTTTCATGTTTTGTTCCATGTTTTTCTCCCGTGCGGAAGGATACCAGACATTCCGGGCTACTATTAGGTTCCCGCAGTCAGGAAGTTGCAGGAGGAACGCTGCACCATGCGGCTGCCGATTCTGTTATTGACCATTCTGGGATATTTATCGGCTGCAGCCGGGCCTGCTCTGGCCGGCGACGGCCGGTTCTGGCCCACGAAGGAGCGCTGGAGGGATGCGTTCAGGACGGCGGTCCGGGATCCGGTTACATGGGCGCCGGCCGCCGGGGCCGCCGTGGTTGGCATCGGCGGGTGGGACGGCACCATTTCGGACTGGGCGGTGCGCGAGACGCCGGTATTCGGCTCCACGGGGAACGCGCTGCGTTGGAGCGATGATCTGCGAACAGCGTCCCACCTGGGGATGCTGGCGACCCTTTTCCTGGTAGACGAACCGGACCATTCGTGGCGGGCGGGAACAAAGCGGTTCCTCGTACAGCATGTTTCCGCCGTCACCGCTACTAGTCTCACTTCTGGATTGAAACAGGCAACCGACCGGGAACGCCCCGACAGCTCCGACCGTTTGAGCTTCCCCTCGGGACACAGTTCCAGGGCGTTTTCGTACGCGGCCTCGGCCAGGAGGAACCTGCGCAATTCCCGGTTGTCTCCCAAAACCCGGACAGGGCTCGAGGCAGCGGCAATCTCCCTCGCAGCCGGCACCGCCTGGGCGCGGGTCGAGGCGGGCAAGCACTACCCGTCCGACGTGCTGGTGGGAGCGGCACTCGGAAACTTCATTTCGGTTCTGATCAATGATACCTTCCTGGAGATGAACCCGAACGTTATGGTCAATCTCGATTTGGGCGGAGATGAGCCCCGTTTCATGGTGGTTGTGGGGTGGTGAAACGGTGAGGATCCCGGCCCTGTCCGTTCTTGCCGTTGCGGCGGAACCAGGAGGAAAGCCGATCTGGCTGACGATCCTTGTAGGGGCTGTACTGGTCTGGCTGCTGTACCTGCTCGCGACACGGAAGAAACGACGCCGAATACAGATCCTGGCGGAACCGTTTCCGGGAGAGTGGGAGGCGGTTCTGCAGCAGGACGTGGTGTTCTTCCGCGTCCTCGATGCTGAAGAGAAGGAGCGGTTCCGACGGGACCTGAAACTGTTCCTGGGGGAGAAGCGGGTCACCGGCATCGGGATGGAACTGGACACCACCACCCGGGTTCTCGCCGCGGCCAGCGCCGTCATTCCGATATTCGGATTTCCGGACTGGGAATGGGATCAGATCGAGGAGGTTCTGATCTATCCGTCCCGGTTCAACCAGGACTTCGGGTTCGGAGAGAGCAAGGCTCACCACACCCTGGGGATGGTCGGGACCGGAGCGATGAACCGGCTGATGATTTTGTCGAAACCGGATCTTGTCCAGGGTTTTAGAAACCCGGGAGACAAGCGCAATGTAGGGTTCCACGAGTTTGCCCACCTGGTGGACAAATCCGATGGCGCCATCGACGGGATTCCGGAAGTCGGTCTTACCCGGCAGTCCATCGGACCCTGGATCGAACTGGTGCGCAGGAAGATGGAAGAGATCCGCCGAGGTGATTCCGACATTGACCGGTACGCCCTGACCAACGAAGCGGAGTTTTTCTCCGTGGCCACCGAGTATTTCTTCGAGCGGCCCGGGGTTATGGAGAAGAAACACCCGGAACTGTTCGCCATGTTGCAGCAGGTTTTCCGGCAGGATCTCAAGGCGAGGACCGCCGCCATGGTTCGGGAGATCCGGGGTGGCCGGCCCAAGTTTGGAAGAAACTCACCCTGCCCGTGCGGCAGTGGAAAGAAATTCAAGAAATGCTGTCTTAAGAAGAGAAGAGGAAAAAGGTCATGACAACCAGAACAACCATCCTGCTCGTTGTGGCTCTGATGACGGTCCTGCCGTTGGTTGCCGCTGATCACGCACGGTTGCTGCGCAGCCCGGCGGTGAGCATGGAACATGTCGCCTTCGTGTACGCCAACGATATCTGGGTCGCCCCGCGGGACGGCGGGGAGGCCCGGAGGCTGACCACCGGCCCCGGGGCGGAAACCGATCCGCATTTCTCTCCTGACGGAGCGCTGGTGGCGTTTTCCGGGGAGTACGACGGCAACCTGGACGTCTACACAGTCCCGGTGCAGGGTGGTGAACCCAGAAGACTGACATGGCACCCGGGATACGATGTGGTCAGGGGCTGGTCGACGGACGGAACGGCGGTGCTGTTCGGGTCCGGACGGATCAACGTTCCAATGCCCCTGCCAAGGTTCTTTGCCGTAGGTCTGGACGGCACCATGCCCGAACCACTTCCGCTGCATAACATCGAGGACGGTGACTTCTCACCCGACGGCCGGCGGCTGGCATATCAGCAGATCTCCCTGTGGGACCCCGGGTGGCGCAATTACCGTGGGGGGCAGGCCAATCCGATAAGGATCATCGATCTTGAAAGCATGGTTGTAGAGAAACTGCCCTGGGATGGCAGCACCGACCTGTCGCCGGTCTGGCTGGACGATACGATCTTTTTCCTCAGCGACCGGGACTACGCTATGAACGTGTGGTCCTACGACACCGTTACCGGCGAACTGGCGCAGCGCACCCGGTTCAAGACCTTCGATTGTCGCAGTCTTGAGGGAGGAGCGGGCCGACTGGTGTTCGAGAATGGTGGCGATCTTTATACGCTGGAAGCGACCGGCGGAGAACCCAGGAAGCTGGAAATCGTCCTGAGGGGCAACTTCCCGTGGTCCAGGGAGCACTGGGTGGACGTATCCGGGCAGATCCGTTCCGCCGCAGTCTCACCCTCGGGAAAACGGGCGGTGTTCGAGGCCCGGGGCGATATTTTCACCGTTCCGGCTGAGAAGGGGGACGTCCGCAACCTGACACGGAACCCGGGAGCAGCGGAGCGTGACCCGGCATGGTCGCCGGACGGGAACAGCATCGCATGGTTCAGCGACCAGGGCGGGGAATACCGCCTGGTGATCGCCGATCAGTACGGGCGCAACAGCCGCACGGTGGAGTTGCCGGAGCCGACGTTCTACTACACCCTGCATTGGTCCCCTGACTCCACCCATCTGGCGTTCAGTGATGCCGACCGCAATCTCTGGGTCCTGACGGTGGAAGGCGGAACGCCCAAATTAATCGACAACGAACGGTTTGCCCACCCGGACCGCATGATCTACCCGGAATGGTCCCCCGACTCCCGGTGGATCGCCTACAGCCGCCGGCTGCCCAACCAGTTCAGCGCCATCTTTGTTTACTCACTTGAAAAAGGAGAGAGCACCCGGATCACCGACGGCATGTCCGAGAGTCACTCGCCGGCCTGGGATCGGGGAGGGAAGTACCTCTATTTCCTGGGAAGCACCGATTACGGTCTGAACGTCGGCTGGCTGGACATGTCCTCCATGGAACAGCCGCTGAACTACGCGGTCTACCTGGCTGTCCTGGACGGGGAAGAACCTTCCCCGCTGGCGCCGGAGAGCGATGACGAAAAAGGCAAGCCGGAAGAAGAGGAAAACGAGGAGGCGGAAAAGGAAGCTGAAGAGTTCCCCGCCGTCAAGATCGATTTCGAGGGTCTGGAGCGAAGGGTCATCGCCCTGGAACTGCCGGCCAGGAGCTATTACGGGCTGAAAGCCGGGCAGGAAGGCGAGATTTTCTACGGGGAGCAGGTCAGGAACGAGCCGGGTATGGTGCTCCACCGCTACACCCTCGAGGACCGCGAGGCGGCGGACGTCCAGAAGGGAGTGTCGTCGTTCGAGTTGTCTGCCGATGGAAAGAAGCTGCTGTACTCGAACCTGGCCAGGGATTTCCACATCGTGGACAGTTCAGGAGAGCCGAATCCGGGGGACGGCGCACTGGATCTTTCCGGTATGAGGATGAAGGTCGATCCGGCGGCGGAGTGGAGGCAGATCTTCCGTGAGGCCTGGCGCTATCAGCGGGATTTCTTCTACGTGGAGAACGTCCACGGCCTTGATCTCGAATGGGTGTACGAGACCTATGCCCCGTGGGTGGAGCATGTCCGTCACCGCGCCGACCTGACCTACATCCTGGACCTTCTGGGCGCGGAGACTTCCATCGGACACTCCCTCACCGGTGGTGGAGACGAACCGGAGGTGGAACAGGTGCCAGGTGGCCTGCTGGGCGCCGACTACACCGTTCACAAAGACCGCTACCGGATCGCTCGGATCTATGTCGGCGAGAGCTGGAACCCGGGTCTTCGTTCGCCGCTCTCCGGTCCTGGCATCGACGTCCGGGAAGGGGAGTACCTGCTGGCGGTGGACGGTGTGGAACTGACGGCGGAGACGAACCTGTTCAGCCTGTTCGACAGGACCGCCGGCCGGCAGACTGTGCTGACACTGAACGGCAAGCCGGCCATGAAAGGGAGCAGGGAAGTCACCGTGGTGCCGGTGGAAAGCGAAACCGCCTTGAGGCAAAGGCAGTGGATCGAAGACAACCGCAGGAAGGTTGACGAGCTTTCCGATGGCCGTCTGGCCTATGTCTGGGTGCCGAACACCGGCGGGGGAGGGTATACAAATTTCACGCGGTATTTCTTTGCCCAGCAGGACCGCAAGGGCGTGATTATCGATGAGCGGTTCAACACCGGAGGTTTAATCGCCGACTACATTGTTGATCTCCTCAGCCGGGACCTTCTGGGATACTTCAGCAACCCGGTGGGGGACCGGCAACCGTTCACAGTTCCCAATGGCGCACTCTGGGGGCCGAAAGTGATGCTTATCAACGAAAATTCCGGCTCGGGAGGAGACATGCTGCCGTACATGTTCAGGTCGATGAAGATCGGACCGCTGGTCGGCACCACGACCTGGGGCGGACTGGTCGGGATTTTCGATGTACCCGATCTTGTGGATGGCGGCTACATGACCGCCCCGCGCACCGGTTTTTTCGACGTCAACGGCAACTGGTCCGTGGAGAACGAGGGGGTTGCGCCGGATATCCTGGTGGAACAGATCCCGAAACAGGCCCTGGAGGGCCGGGATACCCAGCTGGAGCGGGCGGTTGCGGAAGCGTTGAGGTTGTTGGAGGAGGATCCGGTGGAACTCAAACCTCAACCCGCCGACCCGGTAAGGGTGATCCGGCCGGAGTAGCCACCGGGATGGAGAACGAAAACCCCAAAGTTCTGGAACGGATCCGAATCCTGCTGCAGGATAAGGGTGTGCCGTATCGGGAAGCGCATCACCAGCCGACCCGGACCTCCCGGGAGGCGGCCGATGCCCGGGGCGAATCGATCCGGATCGGCGGCAAGGCGATTGTGGCCAAGGTGGACAAGAGCTTCCGTTTGTTCGTCCTGTCCGCCGCCCTGGAACTGAACTCCCGGGCGATCTGCCGCCACCTCAAGGCTCAGCGGTTCCGGTTCGCCGGCCGGGATGAACTTCTCGATCTCACCGGTCTGGTTCCGGGTTGCATCCCCCCGTTCGGGCGCCCGATCCTCGACCTCAACCTGTATGTCGACGGTTCGATCCTGGAAAACGACAGGATCGCCTTCAATGCCGGCTCTTTGACCGACTCCATCATCATGGAACGGGAGGATTACATCCGTATCGCCGGACCGGAAGAGATTTTTTCTTTTTCCCGTATCGGCTAATTCAGCCGGGACCATACCCATCGCCGGATGTATTCGAAGCCCTCGCCGGCGATGGTAAGAAAGTGCAGGCCGAGCAGGACCGTCAGGCTGTCGTCTATGCAGGCTGCCCTGGCTGTACGCACTACCATGCACGAGGCTTCCAGTTCCTGATCGACTTCTTCTTCCGTCGGCAGGCCGAATCGTATGCGGATCTCTGATTGCATGGGGAATTCCGCTGCGGTGTGGATCGCACAACCTCCGGCGCTGATATCGACGAGGAGCACCCGCTCCCATCCGGATCTGCCGGAAGCCTGGATTTCCGCGGCAAGTTGCAAATTCACTCGTGGATGAAGACGTCGTTCGGCTCCCATGCGGGTGATTATAGAGAGTTCGACCTCCTTACGCCCCGGTCCCGTATGATTCAGCCCGGATTATTAGAAAACTACGGCAAAGTTGTGATTTTTATCGTATCTGTCCAACGGTGCCTGTTGTCTAGAGTGCCGTCGCGTGCCGAAGAAGGGAATTCATGATGTCGATGGTCTACCGGGTCTTCGCACTCGCCACCCTGACTCTGTTGTGCCTGGAGATAACGTCCGTAGCTGCGGAGATTCCTGAAAAGTCCGTTTTGTCGGTGCAGGCCGAACAGGGTGGGACCAGCCTGGTCCTTGACGGCATACCGTTCCATCGCACCGGATCCATGATCTCGGAAGAACGGCTGATCCTGGCGCCGGGCACCGGCACCCGGGTGGCGTTGTGGACCGAAACCGATGCTACCGGGCAGGCTGCGCCGTATTATTCCATCGGCCGGGTCGGTGCGCCGATGGGAAGGGCGGTAAAGACCTCCTACACTTTGAAGGTCCGCCACGGTGAGTTCGATCCGGCCCGGAGCGTTCCGCCGGTGGACCGGTCCCTGGCGTCCGGCGAATCGGAGAACCTGTATATCGTTCAGTTCGAGACCCAGGCTCTGCAAGAGTACCGCGACGCCATCGGTATCATGGGCGGCCGTGTCCTGGCCTTCGTGGCGAACCATGCGCACATCGTCCGGATGAGCCCCGGTGTCCGGAATCAGGTAGCGGCCCTGCCGTTCGTGCGCTGGACCGGCCCGTACCACCCGGCTTACCGGCTGGAGGAGTACCTCCTGCGGAATCGGGTGAACGCCGACATGCTGTTTCCGGACCAGCGCTACAACATCCTGGTGTTCGAGGACGGCAAGGCGGGACTGGACGCCGTCATTGACCGGCTCAACGGCATCGGTGCAGCTGTCCGGGCCGTCCCGTCGGGCAGGTACCTGGCGCAGGCGACCCTGACGGCGGCGCAACTGTATCGTATTTCCGCATGGGACGAGGTCCAGTTCATCGACCGCTGGTCGCCGATGGAAAAGGACATGGACATTGTCCGTGAGATCGGCGGGGCGGATTATCTCGAGACGGTGGCCGGCTACTCCGGCGCCGGAGTTCGGGCGGAAATATTTGACGCCGGTTTCAACCTGGACCATCCGGACTTTCAGTCCCGGCCGCTTATCGAGCACGGTGGAGCGGTGGGGCTCGATTCCCACGGTACGGCAACCTGCGGGATCAATTTCGGAGACGGGACCGGCGATATCCGCGCCCGCGGCCTGATTCCCGACGGGCAGGGGATCGTGGCGGACGCCTACATCGTCGGCATGACCGGAACGACGCGCTACACCCACACCGGCGAACTGCTGCAGGATCCCTACTACGCGGTATTCCAGACCGCCAGCGTCGGCAGCGCCCGCACCTTCGATTACACCACTACCTCCGCCGACCACGACACCCTGCTGTTCGATTGGGATGTATTGCACTGCCAATCCCAGAGCAATGCGGGGAACCAGGACTCGCGGCCCGAGGCCTGGGCGAAGAACGTGCTGTCCGGTGGGGCGTTCAACCATTACGACACCCTGACTAAAACGGACGATTGCTGGTGCAATACCGGCAGTATCGGTCCAGCCTCCGACGGCCGGATCAAACCGGACCTGAGTTTTTTCTACGATGCCACCTACACCACCTATACCACCGGAGATGATTACGGAGAGTTCGGCGGCACCAGCGGCGCCACGCCCTCGATCTGTGGTTACAGTGGGCTGTTCTTTGAGATGTGGGCCGACGGGATCTTCGGTAACGAGGTCGATCCAGTCGGAACGGTGTTCGAGAACCGGCCCCATATGACTACCGCCAAGGCGTTCATGATCAACACGGCGGATCAGCACCTGTTCAGCGGACAGGACCATGACCTCACCCGTGTACACCAGGGCTGGGGAGTGCCGGACATCCGGAACATGTACGATCTCCGGGACGACATCTCGTTCATCGACGAAACCGAGCTCCTCTTGAACATGGAAAGCGTGGAATACACCGCCCTGGTCAGAGCCGGTGAGCCGGCGATGCGAGTCACCCTGACCTACGCCGACCCGGCGGGGAACCCGGCATCGTCCCAGCATCGCATCAACGACTTGACTTTGAAGGTGACCTCGCCGTCGGACGCGGTGTACTGGGGGAACGTCGGCTTGCTGGACGGCAACTGGTCCGCGCCGGGCGGTTCAGCCAACACCGTCGACACGGTGGAGAACGTCTTCATCGAGAACCCGGACGAAGGGCTATGGATCATCGAGATCATAGCCAGCGAAATCAACGAGGACGGTCATGTGGAGACGCCGGAGCTGGACGCCGACTTCGCCCTGGTGGTATCCGGCGCTTTTATGACAACCTGCACCTCCAACGGTCGGATCGCCCTGGACAGCGCCGCCTATGCCTGTGAGGACCAGGCCCGGATCCGGGTGGTGGACTGCGACCTGAACACCGATGATCTGATCGTGGAGACTGTCGGCGTCACCATCGATTCCGATACCGAGCCTGCGGGAGAGACGGTACTACTTACCGAGACCGGACCGGCGACGGCGGCCTTCCAGGAGTTCATCAGCCTCAGTGGAACCGATGACGTCGGTCTGTTGCAGGTGTTGGAAGGGGACACGGTGACCGCCACCTATATCGACGCCGACGACGGCGCCGGCGGTGTCAACCTGACTACAGCCGATACCGCCCTGGTGGACTGTAGTTCGCCGGTGATCTCGATGGTCCAGGCCAATGACATCAACTCCGTTGGCGCGGTTATCACGTTCACTACCGATGAGCCGGCGGAGGGGGCCGTGCGGTACGGCCTGTCCTGTGCCGTTCTGGATCAGACCAGGAGGATGTCCGGTCTGACCACCGATCATTCCTTCCTGATCAACGGGTGCAGGACAACACGACCTATTTCTACTCCGTGGATGCGGTGGATCAGGTCGGCAACAGCAGCACCGACGACAACGGCGGGTCGTGCTTCAGCTTCACCACGCCGGAGGTCCCCGATTTCTTTACAGAACTGTTCGGCTCCGACAATGATACCGATTTTCTGCGGTTCGTCTTCACGCCCGACGGTTTGCCAGATTTCTACTACGGCTGCAGTTCCACCATTGAGCATTTCCCCACCGACCCGGCCGGGGGAACGGTGCTGAGCCTGTCCGACGATTCCTTCGCCACCGTCAATCTGACCGGCGACAACACCGTTTCCCTGTACGGCGTGTCGTACAGCACGTTTTACGTCAGCAGCAACGGCTTTATAACCTTTGACTCCGGCTCCGACGACACATTGGAGAGTTTGGCCGGGCACTTCAACCAGCCGCGGATCTCCGCGTTGTTCGATGACCTCAACCCTGAGTCCGACGGGCTCGTCAGCTGGGAGGAACTGCCGGACCGGGTGGTGGTGACCTTTGAAGGTGTACCCGAATATAGCCAGACCAATACCAACGACTTCCAGATCGAAATGTTCTTTTCCGGCGACATCGCCATCAATTTCCTGACGGTGGACGCCACCGACGGCCTGGCCGGCCTGTCGGAGGGGAACGGCCTGGCCTCCGATTTTATCGAGACCGATCTTGCGGCCATGGCTGAGTGCGTTGTTGCAAGCTGCTGGGACGGTATCCTGAACCAGAACGAGGAACAGATCGACTGTGGCGGGGTCTGCCTACCCTGCTCGTGTATGTCCGATCCGGAATGCGACGACGGCCTGTTTTGTACCGGTGTTGAGTACTGCCTCGGCAATACCTGCCACTATGGGCTGGACCCCTGCCCTTACGGCCTGTGCAACGAGAATCTCGAGCAGTGTGAAATCTGTGACAACGACGGTGTCTGCGAGCCCGGCGAGGATTGCGCCAACTGCCCCAATGACTGTATCAGCGGCGGCGATGCGGTTTGCGGCAACGGAGTGTGCGAGGTTGCCGACGGGGAGAACTGCCTGACTTGTCCCGAAGACTGTAACGGCGACCAGCAGGGGACACCATCGACCCAGTACTGTTGCGGCGACGGCGTGACAGGCACCAACCCGGTGGACTGCACCGACTCGAGGTGCAACGAAGGAGGCAACACCTGCTCCACCGAAATACTCCCGGTGTACTGCTGCGGTGACAACACCTGCCACGATATCGAGACGGTGGAGAACTGTCCCGCCGACTGCACCGTGAGCGTTCCCGGCGAGGCCGGCGCCGGACCGGACCTGATGGTCACCGGGTTCGATCCCGCCACCGGTGTGTTGTCGATCAGCTTCGGCATCCCGTGCGACGCCGGTGATCACACCCTGGAGTACGGCGTATTGAGCCCTTCCAACCTCGCGGCCTGCAACTGGGCCGGGCAGGTGTGCGATCTGGGTGTGAGCGGATCCTATGACTGGTCCACCACCGGTGCGCCCGAGTCGATGTTCTTCGTAGTGGTGGCGAACAACGGCATCGATGAAGGGTCCTACGGCACCGACAGCACCGGGCTGGAGCGGCCGGAGGATGCGGTGAGCGACGTTTGTCCGTTGCCCCAGAACCTGCAGTACTCCTGCGACTGACCTCCGGAACTGAATTTTCAGTCGTTCCACCACCGGGGAAGGGGCAGGCGGCAGGCGGCATAGACCTCTTCCACCTGCCTGGTAACGGCAGGGTGCGCCCTCAGGATCGCCATCGCCTCCGGCATGGTTTTGCGGAAGCCGCATTGCACCGCGTTGGCGGCCAGGGCCAGGTCGCCTCGTCCGGGCCGGTTCCGTCCCTCCAGGAACGGCCCGGCCGCCAGGCCGGCTTCCAGCATAACAAGGGCCTGCTCCAGGGCTTGGTGCGCCTGTTCCGGGGTTTTCCCTGCAGTGCCGTGGTGCCGCGCCCTCCGGATCTGGGCGGTGCCCAGGGTTCGTTTGGCGATCCAGCGGGCCGGTAACGGCAGTCCGCCGAGGAGAGCGTTCAGGAACCGGACCCGGTTCTCCGGATGGACCCATCGCAGGTAGAACCCGTACCAGTACAGGTAATCGTTGACGAAGTGTTCCCAGAGCCGGTCCTGCATCCGGCCCTTCGGGTCCTGAGGGGAAAGTTTGCCCGCCGGAAACATTGTTTCCAGCCGGTCCAGGATCAGGGTGGAATCGGCGATAAATTCGCCGTCGAGCTCAAGTACCGGCAACCGCCCGGTGATGCTGAACTTCCGGACCTCTCTCATGGAACGGTGGTTCCGGATGCTGAAATCCGCTCTCACGAGGCGGAGCGCCAGTTCCACCTTGAGGCATGGAGGGGAGATGGAGCCTATCCCGTCTCCCCCCGGATACTGGTGCAGGATCATTCCGCCTCTTCGATCTGTTAATCGCCGCCAATGGTGGTGCCGGCGTCGAAGGCGCAATGCCATACTCCGTCCACCTTCTTCCAGAGCGTCAGGTACTGGCCGTACGATTCGCCTGCTTTACCGATGCCGTCAGGATCGAACGCCCATGACCCTCGCTCGAAGGCCATATCGCCGGACGCAGCCACCTCAATGCGGAAGGTAGTCCAGGTGATCAAGGAATCCGGATCATCCGCTTTTTCCTTCCCCCTGCTGGCGCGAATCGCAGCCCGCCCCACCAGGTACATGCCGTCGAACATGGTCTCGGCGTCGGGCAGGTAAATGTTGTCGGCGATTGCGTCGAAGTCCTTTTGCTGCGCCCATGCCAGCCACTCGGCGGAGCGCTCACGGATCGCCTCGGCTTCCGCGGCGAGATCGATTTCAGTTCCGTCGCCGTTCTGCGGACCGGCGCAGCCGGCCAGCAGGCCGACGCCAAGAAGCAGCACGGAAAAAGTGACCAATCCTCGGTTCATGTTTACCTCCAGGTTATGGGCCGATCTTACCGGGAACCGCAGGACGGAGTCAAAGATCTTGCCGCCGTCATGGGATAGAATCGCCGTATGAAGGGATCCGGCGCCAGCGAACGGTTCGGCATGAGCCCGGCATTCCGCCGCGCCCTGGTTTTGTCCCTGGCGCTGAAACTGTTTCTGGCGGTACTTTTCGCCGATATCATCCCGCGCTACGACGAAATCGAGTTCCTGAGGTTTGGAGCGAATATTGCCGGGAACGGCGCTTCCCCGGCATTGTGGCGGGCGCCGGGGTACCAGTGGTTCATTGCCGCAGGGCTTCTGGCCGGTGGCGGGAAAACCGTACTGATCCGGCTGCTCCAGGTCCTGTTGTCGGTGGCGAGTTCTTTCATCGCCTACCGCATCGGAAGGCGGCTGTGGAATGAGGCTGCCGGGCTGGCAGCCGGAATTTTCCTTGCGTTTTACCCGTCCCACGTTGCTTTCTCCCACCTGTTGTGGTCGGAGACGGTGTACGGGTTCCTCATTTTGCTGGCCATGGAACGGCTCCTGTCCGCCGATACGGACAACTCCCTCCCGGCTGCGGTCAGCGCGGGCCTGGTTATGGCCGCCGCCGCATTGACCCGATCCACCGCCGTGCTTCTGATGTTGATGTCGTGTTTCTGGCTTCTGATGCCCCATTTCAACAGGCGGCGCTTGAAACTTGCTGCCATGTTCCTCGGTGGCGGGCTGGTGCTGATCTTGCCCTGGTCCCTGTGGGCCGGCAGCCTTGCGGGTCGACCGGTTCTCATCGACACGAATGCCGGTTTCAATCTGTGGAGCGGAAACAACCGTTATATCCCAGGCGATCTGCAGGGGATATGGTCGGTGGGGCATCTGCAGCACAACGGTCTGGATCCGGCGCTGGTGGAGTTCCTTCCCGATGACCGCTGGCGGGCCGAAACCCCCCAAAGGATGAAACGGGCCGGCGTGGCCGATCCCCACGGCCCGGATGGCGAGACCTGGTATCGGGCCCGCGCGCTGGAGGCGGTTCGCTCCGATCCTGCCGGTTTCCTGGCCCGCATCCCGGCGAAACTCTCGGCGCTGTGGGCTCCGGATTTCTTTCTTCCCAGGCACCTGGTGCGGGACTGGTACGGGAAGACGCCGGCATGGCTCGCTCTGTTCCTGGTGCTGCTGACCTGGGCGGCGGCAGCGGTTCCTCTTCTTGCGGGGCCAGCCGCCCTGTTCGTTTCGGGGGGATCCCGCTTCCGGTCCCTGGCCCTGTTCTGGATCGGGACCACCATCGCGGTTCACGCCGTGGCGTACGGGCATTCCAGGATGCATCAGCCTCTGGTTCCGATCCTGGTGCTGGCCGTATCCGGGGTGGTTTTTGCCGCCACCGCGCCCCCTTTGAGGCGCAGGATCTGGATCCGGGCAGCGCCCGTGACCGTCCTGGTCCTGGCCGCCTGGATTTTTGTCCTCCCGGTGGTGGGGGGGGTGTACATTGCTCCGGCCCCCCGTCATGCGATAACTGCCCGGCTGCTCGGCGCGGCGCGCCACCTGCCGTTGCCCGGCAGCCGCAGGCTGGCCTGGATGCTCGCTTCCGTAGAGGCTTCCCTCGGGAGAAGGACCGTGGCCGATGGTATCCTGTCCGAACCTTCCTTCGCGGAAGATCCCTGGTCGCTCTATCTTCGCGCCAGGATCGCCGCCTCCGGCATGGAGAGGGAAAAGCTCCTGTCTCAGACGGTGAAGGCCGATCCCGACCTGTTCGCCGCCTGGTACGTTCTTGCCATAGCCCGGATAGAAGGAGGTGACCATTCCGGCGCCAGGGAGGCGCTGACCCAGGCCGGCCGCATACGGCCCTGGGATCCCAGGGTGGAGCGGGCCTACTCCAGGATGCGCTAGGATGATCCCCGTGATGCAAAGGATCTTCCTCACGGTTGCATGCATGTTGCTGGCCGCCGCCTGCGGCGGATCACAGGAGGAGATCAGCCGGCTCAATCTCCTGCTGGTCACCCTGGACACTACCAGAGCCGATCACCTCGGTTGTTACGGCTATCCGCTCCCCACCAGTCCGAATCTGGATCGCCTGGCCGCCGACGGGATCCTTTTCGATCTGGCGATTTCCACATCGGCGATTACTCCGATCTCCCACGCCTCGATCTTCACCGGGCTGAACCCGGACCGTCATGGCCTGCGGGTGTTCTACGGGCGGACCGGGCATTACCTTGACCGGTCCCATCCGACCCTGGCGTCGATTTTAAGAGAGCGGTCCTGGCGGACCGCCGCCTTCATCAGCGCCTATCCGGCCTCGGAACGGTTCGGCCTCCAAAACGGTTTCGATACGTTCAGCAGCGGTGTTTCCCATGAGGTCATGACCGGAGATCCGCGGCGGAGGCCGCCCAAGGACGGTTACTGGCTGGACCGGCCCACCGCGTCGGCCCAGCGCAGGGCCGACGTCACCACCGATGAAGCCCTGGCCTGGCTCCATGAGACGACCGGCAGGTCCGATCCGTTTTTCCTGTGGGTGCACTATTTCGATCCCCACGATCCTTCCCTGGTCCCGCCGCAGGAGATCACCGCCCGGTTCGGCGTATCAAGCACCGACCCGGACGCGGTGCTCAAGGTTTACGATCCGGAGATCTTCTTCATGGACGGTCAGTTCGGCCGCCTGATCCGTAAGCTCAAGGAAACCGGGCGATACGACAACACGATTATCGTGGTGGTGGGGGATCACGGTCAGGGTCTGGGAGACCACGACTGGTTCCCGCACCGGTTGCTGTATCAGGAGCAGATCCGCGTGCCCCTTATCATTCGAATTCCTGCCGGCGTCAGGGGTGCAACGGTGGCTGCGCTGGCGCGCACCACCGATATTCTCCCGACGGTACTGGAACAGCTCGGGATCGCAACGCCCGGGACGGTGCAGGGCTCGGACCTCGGACCGATCCTGTCCGGAACGGGACAGCCGCCGCGCATTGCCGTTGCCGAGGCGCTGAACACCCTGGATGACCACGCACCGGCACAGTTGCCATCACACCAGAAAGATCTGCTGTTCATGGCGATGGACCGCAGGTGGAAGCTGATTCACCACCGCAATGAACCGGGGAACGACGAGCTCTACGACCTGCTGAACGACCCACAAGAGACGATCAACCTCATCGGTGGCCAACCGACGGAGGCCAGGCGCCTCCTTGGCGCCCTGGAGGACACGGGGATCATGAAGGTCGAACTTTCCGATCCGGACGAACCGATGGACCCGGATGCGCTGGAGAAGCTGCGCTCCCTCGGCTATGTCGGCGCCGTAACGGTTCGGCGGCCGAACTAGAAGTTCGGCCTTATGTAGAACGTCGCCGAGTGCTCAGAGAGCATGACATGCTCCGCCTCTTCCGAGGGTACGCCGAGGAATTCGCCCACGGAGGAAACCAGTTTGGCATACCAGACCGTGGCTGTGATTGTGGCCGGTCCCGGGGATATGGTCGAGTCAAGTTCCAAGCTAAAGCTCTCGTTGCGGGCCTCGAGGGGCGCCAGCCGGTAGTCGGGGCCGAAGCTGGCGGTGTTCCACTGCGCGATGGTCATGCGGCCCTGGGGATCCAGGTAGGGGAGACGGAAAATTCGGTCGCCGGCCGGAACATTACCGTCCCGTTTCAGCCCCTTGAACCCTTCGATCCCCTGGATGAAACCGATATCCTGGTAGGCCAGCGCATCGGATGCGATGGTGAACGCCTCCCCCTTGAAACCTTTGGGGTCCACGGTGAGATGGCGTTTCACGCCACCCGCTTCCTCCAACTCGACGTGGAGCCATACCACCCGTTCTTCCGCCGATCCGGTGGGGATCATGTGGCCGGCCTTGGCGTTGACTACGGTGGCGGTGAAATGGACCGTGGAGCCGAGGGTCACATCGGTCTCCACCGGGTGGATGCGGACCTCTACCGCTCCGGCCAGTTTCCCTGCATCGTGAGCGCCGTGGAACAGGTGCTGTCGTACGTCGGCGTGATCGGTCCCTCCTGCATCGGGAGCGCTGTTTCCGGCGGCCGGCGGCATGTGGCAATCCTGGCAGACTATGCCGGCCGCCGCATGGGGGCTGTCCTTCCATTCCAGGTGGGTCGCCTTGACCCACTGGTCGTACGGGTCCTTCTCGTTGTGACAGGTCCCGCAAAACTCGGCGGTTCCGAGGAAAGGATTGACGGCGATGTCGTGGCCGGGGCTTTCCACTCCGGCGCGGGTGCCCTGCTTCGCATCCCCCGGGGCTACGGTGAAATTGAAATTGAACGGCACGTCACCGGAAAATCCTGTGATGCTGTGGCAGACGTCACAGGAGACGCCTTCGTTGGCCCTTGTCCCTTCCTCGGGGCGTTTCGGCGGGATATCACCGGCAAGAAACGCCAGAGGCGCGTGACATCCGTTGCAGCCGGCCTTGATGCCGGCGACCTTGTCGTCTTTCTCGCTGTGGGGCAGGGCGAGGTCGAAATACTCGATTTCGTCCCACTCGTGGACAAACGACTGCGACATCATCTGCTGCCGGTGCTGGGCGGAGATATCCATATGGCACTCGGCGCAGGCTTCATCCGGCTCGAAATCCTCGTAGGGATGAGAGCCCTGAAGATCGCCGTCGGCGGCGAATACCGCAGCGGCAAGGGCAAGGATGACGGTGACGGTGGCGAGGTTCATCTTCATGGTGCATCTCCAGTTCGTAGTCCGTTTCAGTAACTGTGCTCGTCGATAACCACGCGACCCTTGAAGACCCGGTAGATCACCACCGTATATGCGATGACCAGCGGCATGCCGAGCAGGGCGATAACCAGCATCGTCTTCAGAGTCAGGGCTGTCGAAGATGAATTCATGATGGTCAATGAGAGGGAGGTATCGCCGAGGGAGGGCACGAGGGCCGGAAAAATGCTGGTTGCCGAGAGGCCGATGAGGCCGACTATCGCTCCCGACGACGCCAGGAAGGCGGCGAACGGCCTGTCCGCCTTGATGCCGACCGGTATGGTTAGCAGCGCGGCCACCAGCAGAACGAAGAACACCCAAAAGGCGGGCGCTGCGAGCATCCCTTCGAACCGCGCCCCTGCATCGAAGAAAGCATAGAAGGTGGTCAGGACGTAGAGCAGGATCCAGGCGACCCAGGTCCTGGATGCCGTGGCCAGCATGCGGGCCCGGAGTGATCCATCGCTCTTGATCGCCATGTAGAGGGCGCCATGGGTGATGAACATGATCAGGCCGAGCACGCCGCAGAGCAGAGAGAACGGGTTGAGCAGCCCCAGGAAGGTCCCGCCGAACTCGGTGACTCCATGGATGGTTGTCAGCGGCAGCCCCCTCAGGATATTGCCCACCGCCACGCCGAACAGCAGCGCCGGGAGCAGGCTGCCGACGCCGAAGGCCAGGTCCCATGATGCGCCGCCAGCCGGACGAAGCGACCTTGCCGCGGAACTCCATGGAGACCGCGCGGAGGATCAGGCCGAGAAGCACCAGCATCAGCGCGAGATAGAATCCGCTGAAAACGGTGGCGTAGACCGGCGGAAAGGCGGCGAACAGGGCGCCTCCGGCGGTGAGCAGCCACACCTCGTTGCCGTCCCAGACCGGGCCGATCGCGTTCATGTACAGCCGGCGTTCTGTGTCGCTCCTGTTGAACAGGGAAAGGACGCCGACGCCCAGGTCGAAGCCGTCGAGGATGGCGTAACCGATGATCAGAACGAAATACAGCATGAACCAGGTGACCTGCAGTGAGTTCGCCTCCATCAGTTTGCCTCCTTCCCTGCGGCGTGAGCCGGTTGCGGTCCGTGATCGAGTTCCTTCTTGAGCAGGAAGAGCCAGACGGCGCCGAGCAGGACGTAGATCAGCCCGAACATGATGATCGAGAAGAGAATTTCACCGGCGGCGACGGTGACCGAGGCTGCATCCCGTGTTTTCAGCAGGCGATAGACGATCCAGGGCTGACGGCCGACCTCCGCCACTATCCAGCCGAACTGGATCGCCACCAGCGGCAGGGGGATGCACCAGGACAGCAGCTTCAGCAACCAGTTCGTCTCGAACAGGCGTTTCCGCCAGAGGTAGAAGGTGGAGATCCCCATGATGAGCGATGAAGAAGTTGCCGAGCATGACCATGTTGTGGAAGGAGACGAAGGAGAGCCAGCATTCCACTCCCTGTGGCACGGTATCCGCCGGGAATTCGTCGAGGCCCTTGATCGGATGGTCCCAGTCACCGAAGGTGAGCCAGCTCAGGAGTTGCGGTATCTCGATGGCGTATTTGAGCTCCGGCCGGGTGGTCGGGATTGCGAAGATCACCAGCGGCGCACCGCCTTCGGTCCCCTGGTAGAGCCCCTCGATGGCGGCGAACTTCTCCGGCTGGGTTTCCGCCACCTGCCGGGCATGATGGTGGCCCGAGGGTGCAACGCACCAGCAGCGATGCCACTAAACCGACGACAACCGCCAGACTGAGGCAGCGCTTCCGCGACATCGACGCTCCGGTCCGCGGCGCAGCAGGATCGCCGAGAAGCCGGCCATGAAGAAGGAGCCGGCGATGAGTGAGGCAGAGTATGGTGTGGAAGAAGCGGTGGGCCATGGAGGGGTTGAACACCGCCTCGGCGAAGCTCGTCAGCTCGGCGCGACCGTGCCGCTTGACCACGTAGCCGGCCGGCGTCTGCTGCCACGAGTTGGCCACGAGGATCCAGAATGCGGAGATGGTGGCCCCGACGGCCACCATCAGGATGGAGAACCAGTGCACGCCCTTGGAGACCCGGTTCCGCCCGAACAGATACAGCCCGAGGAAGCTGGACTCCAGGAAGAAGGCGAACACGCCTTCGGCGGCCAGCGGCGCGCCGAAGATGTCGCCGACGAACCTGGAATAGCTGGCCCAGTTGGTGCCGAACTGGAACTCCATGACGATGCCGGTGGCCACGCCGACGGCAAAGGTGAGCGCCAACAGCTTGCCGAAGAACTTGCCCGCTGCCCCGCCAGACTTCCTCTCCTGTTCTCCAGCCCTTCCACTCCAGCACTACCAGCAGCCAGGCCAGCCCGATGGTGATAGGCGGGAAGATGAAATGGAACACGATCGTCAGGGCGAACTGCAGCCGCGCGAGAATTACGGGATCCATGCGTTGCCTCCCATGGGATTCACCAGAGGTCGATTTTATATCTTATGCGTCTGTACTATCCAGCGTTTCCCTCACTTTTGCGGCCAGGTCCTGCATGGTGAACGGCTTCTGGAGGAACTGAATACTCTCGTTCATGACGCCGTGCTGGGCGATGACGTTGGCCGTATAGCCGGACATGAACAGGTGCTTGAGGTTCGGGCGGACGGACGCCAGGTTGTCGGCCAGGTCCCGGCCGTTCATCTCGGGCATAACGACATCGGTCAGGAGCAGATGGATCTCGCCGGACTGTTCCCCGGCCAGCCGGATGGCCTCGTCCGGCGTCGATGCGGCCAGCACGGTGTACCCCTGGCGTTCGAGCATGATCCGTGGTCATCTCCAGGATCGCCGGCTCGTCCTCCACCAGCAGGATGGTCTCATGGCCTCGTTCAAGCTGTTCCGGCGGATCTTTCTTCCGTAGCGGCGTGATTTCGGCTGTTACCCGGGGCAGGTAGATCTTGAACGTCGTCCCATGGCCCGGTTCGCTGTAGACGTTGATGAATCCGTTGTTCTGCTTGACGATGCCGTAGACCGTGGCCAGACCCAGGCCGGTGCCCTTGCCGACATCCTTGGTGGTGAAAAACGGCTCGAAGATATGATCCAGCGTCTCTTTGTCCATGCCGCAGCCGTTGTCGCTGACGGTCAGCAGGACATACTCGCCGGGAACAAATCCGGCGTGGTCGGCGCAGTAGGCTTCGTCGAAGGTGCATGGATCCCGTTTCGATGGTGACCTTGCCCACTCCGTCGATGGCGTCCCGGGCATTGACGGCACAGGTTGGCCAGAATCTGATCGATCTGGGAGGGATCCATCTTGACCGGCCACACTTCCGCCCCCGGCCGCCAGGCAAGATCAATATCCTCGCCGATGAGCCGCACGCAGCATCTTGAGCATGCCTGCCACGGTTTCGTTCAGATCCAGCACTTTAGGGGACGACGGTCTGCTTGCGGGCAAAGGCCAGCAATTGCCGGGTAAGGTCGGCTGAACGCTGGGCGGCCGTGTTGATCTCCTGCAGGCTGCGCATAAAGCGGATGGGCCGGGACCATATCCTCCAGGGCCAACTCGGTATGGCCGATGATCACGCCCAGCATGTTGTTGAAATCGTGGGCCACGCCCCCGGCCAGGCGCCCCACCGATTCCAGTTTTTGAATCTGGCGCATTTGGGTCTCGAGTTGCATTTCGTGCGTGATGTCACGCATCGCCTCGATCACATGCGTAACGTGTCCTGCCGAATTCTTCATCGGCGATAGCAGGACTTCCGCCTGAATCGGAGATCCGTCCGTCGATTTGAACCCCTGCTTGTGAGTGGCTGGTTCACCGGACTCAAACACTTCCTGCAGCCGGCAATCGTGCCCGTTTTCATGGCAGGGAACATCGTACCCGCGTGTTACCTCGAAACAAGCACGCCCGAGCGCCTCCTCCCTCTTGTAGCCCGTTGATTGTATAAATGTATTATTAACATCCACGATGCGGTAGTCCCGGTCAACAACCAGGATGTCCTCATGCAACGTATTCAGCAGCGTGCGGTAGTACAGCTTCTTCTCCGCAAGTTCCTCCATCGCTCTCTTGCGCTCGGTGATGTCCAGTACGGTGAACGTGACCCCTTTCGACAAGTCGGCCCCATCGAGCGGAACGGCACTCACCAGTACGTCGAGAATGCGTCCATCCTTGCGCTTGAGACGCGTCTCCATGGTTCCTATGCCATGTTCGTGAATCTGCTCGTATTTCTTCCGCCCGATATGCTCAAAGTCCCCGTCCGTGACGTAGAGCATCCTGACACTCTGATCGATCAGCTCTTCTTCGGAGTACCCTATCATTTCACACAGTCTGGTATTGACCTTCCGCAATATGCGATCAGCGAGCACCCCGATACCGATTGGAGCAGCCAGGAACACGCTCCGCAGAGATGCTTCGCTTTCACGCAGCGCATCGGAAGCTCTCTTGCTTTCGGTGATGTCGCGAACAAATTCAGCAACTCCGGTTACTTTACCCGTATCCTGATCTTTTATAGGATAAGCGAACAGTTCAATCCATTTTAAAGGAGAATTCGGGGGCCCCGGCACGATATCGAATGCTGTTTCGCCGGATGCAAAACAACGAAGGGTTGGGCAAGGATCACAAGGTTCATTGAGTCCTTGATAAACTTCATAGCACTTTTTTCCTACCAATGGAATGTGTGCTTTGTACCATTGATTCATTGTCTCATTGACATGGAGAATAGTCATATCCGAATCAGAGACACTGACACCATCCTGAACACTATTTAATATACTATTTAGAAATAGTTCGCTTTCTCTCAAACCGTCACTCGCCAGCTTCAGTCTGGTGATATCCTGTACGAAACCTGCAGCCTGAACGGGACTGCCGGCCGTGTCATATTTGATTTCGGCTTTTTCTCGAACCCATTTGAGTTTTCCGTCCACTACAAGGCGATGCTCGATATCATAAGCATTTCGTGTCAAGGCTGCGGTCCATTGATTCTTGACATATTCCATGTCATCTGGATGAATGCAGCTGAAGAAAAGATCAGGGGTGACAGGCGTCGCGACGGGGATTTCAAATATTCTGTAAACTTCATCTGTCCAGGTCAGAGTATTGTTTATTATGTCCAGTTCCCATACACCTATGGATCCGATCTCCTGTACTGTTGCAAAATAGTGTGCGGCTAGATTCTTTGATTCCTCAACCCGCTTGCTCTTGGCGATGGCGTCTTCCAACTCGGCGACGCGCTTCTGCAACTCGGCGTTGCGGCGGTGCAGCTACCGTTTCATCCTTCTTTTTGGCCATGCCTGTGCCCCCGCGGATTCATACCCGGGTTGTACTATCTGCCGCGCATTGTCTCATATTTTGTTCAGGAGCTCGGTTTGCCCCGGTTTTCGGGCTTGCGCAACTGATAGTCGAACAGGCGGCGGTAGATGCCGTCCTTGCCGTACAGTTCGTCGTGGGGCCCCGCTTCGACCACACGGCCCTTGTCGAGAACGAAAATCCGGTCCACGTTGACGATGGTGGTCAGCCGGTGGGCGACGAGAATAACCGTCCGCCCCCGCACTTTTTCGAGGTAGGACTCGAGCACTTTGCGTTCGGTCTCCGTGTCCAGGGCGGACGTGGTCTCGTCGAGCACATGGATCATAGGATCCTTGAGCAGCGCGCGGGCCAGGGCCAGGCGCTGGCGCTCGCCGCCGGAGAGGCGCATGCCGTGCTCACCGACGATGGTGCCCAGCCCCTCGGGCAGCGCTTTCGTGAACGCCGTAAGGCCGGCCGCTTCCAGCGCCGCCAGCAACTCTGCGTCGGATGCGCGCGGCCGCGCCATGCGCAGGTTGGAGGCCAGTGTGTCGTGGAACAGCTGCGTCTCCTGGGGAACAAGGCCGACCACCCCCCGCAGGTCGCTCAGCTTCCAGCGCCGTACATCGAGACCGTCAATGGTGACTGTGCCGCTTTGTGGGTCGATATAGCGGCCGAGCAGGGCGGCCAGCGTTGATTTACCACCTCCCGAACTCCCTACGAACGCCACGACCTGGCCCGGAGCGATGGACAGGTCTATACCGTCCAGACCGCGAGTGCCGTCGGGCCAGGTCAGCGATACGTTTTCGATACGGACCGCTCCTTCGATTCGATCGGGAACGGTAGCGTCGGCAGCCTCCTCGATTTCCGGAGGCGAGTCCAGCAGCTCGTACACTCGCGACAGCGAGGCCCGGGCGATCTGCAGATCGATGTTGATGTCGATAAGGCCGGAGACCGGACGATAGAGCCGGACGGCCAGCGCGTAAAAAGCGACCAGACTGCCCACGCTGAGCGCCCCGGAAATGGCGCGGGCTCCACCGAGCAGAAAGACCAGCATGAACGCGCTGGTGGACATCAGGTCGGCTATGGACATCTGCCAGGCGCCGAGTACGGACAATCGCAGATTGGCTGCGATCCAGGGGCGCGAGACCCTGACATGACGCCGGGCTTCGGTTTTCTCGCGCCGGTACTCCTGCACCAGGCGCATCCCCACGAGCCGCTCGTCGAGGAAGGAAAACAGGTCTGAAATCGCCTCCCTGGCCTTGCCGCTCTCTTTCCGCAGCCGACTGTTGATCCGCGCCAATATGAAACCGAGCAGGGGATATACTGCGATGAGCACAAGGGTCAGCACCGGGTCCAGCCAGAACAGGAGGAGGAAGATGCCGGACAGGGTCAGGACGTCCTGAACCGCGTTGACCACGGTGTGCGCCGCTGCGCGCTGAAGCACGTCGATATCGGATGTGAGCCGGGCCAGGATGTCCCCGGTG
This sequence comes from Candidatus Polarisedimenticolaceae bacterium, assembly GCA_963790785.1. Taxonomy (GTDB): domain Bacteria; phylum Acidobacteriota; class Polarisedimenticolia; order Polarisedimenticolales; family Polarisedimenticolaceae; genus Polarisedimenticola. The sequence goes on along the minus strand of CAWBPP010000014.1, from coordinate 23,306 downwards.
CGCTCGCCCCGGAAGAAGAACAGGGACAAACGTTCGATGTGCTCGAAAACGCGCTGGCGCAAATCGAACAGGATCCGCAGGCCGGAATAACTGTAGAGCCAGACGGTGACCAGGTGGAATGCCACCCGAAAGAGCAGGACGACGCCGAGGACCATCACCAGGATGACGAGCAGCGAAAAATCGGAATCTCCCAGGGCGCGATCAATGATGACCTTGAGCAGGATCGGGTCGATCAGATGCAGGGCCACGCCGACCAGCAAGCAGAGCCCGATCTCGGCCTGCAGTCCGAGATACGGCCGTACGCATTCGCGGTAGAAGCGCAGGATGAGGCCTCGCTGATGAGGATCTGCGCGCTTCACGAGGATCCGGGCTCCGTGATCCTTTCCAGCAGAAGACGGCCCAGGGAGACTTTCTGCTCGATGATGACCCGCGCCTCGCCCCGCATGCCCTCGTACAGGTCGCCGGGGGCTGTGTCACGGTCCAGGGAGATGGTCACCGGGAACCCGCCGGACGGTTCCCTGCGGTCCGAGACATGCTCGACCCGGCCGGCTAGGGTTCCGTGGATCATCCAGGGGTACCCTTCGATCCTGATTTTTGCCGCCATTCCCGGGCGGGCCAGGGTGCGGCCGCTGTCGGACAGGGTTCCCTCGAACCGATCCGCCGCGGTTACCGCCAGGCGAAACAGCTCCTCCCCGGCATCGATCTGCCGTCCGGGAAGTTCCTCCAGGTCATTACCTACCACCACCCCTGCGGCGTAGGCGGCGAGAGTAAAGTTGCCCAGCAACCGTTCCGTCTCGTGGAGCCGGGTGTTCTCCTCCGCCATCGCGCCCTCGAGGGAACCGATGGCGACGGCGATCTCAGCCAACTCGGTCTGTTGCCGAGTCGCCAGCAGGGGAATGCCGCTCTCCGCCTCTTCGAGGGTTATGGCCGCAAGTTGCCGGACCAGTTCCGCCTCCTCGACTTCCAGGCGGCCGGCCAGCCCTTCGGCCCCGAGGCTCGCCATGGTCTCGGCCTTGACCGCGGCAAGGGAAAGCTCCAGTCTGGCCCTTTCCACCGCCTGCGCGGCCTGCTCACGCTCCCTGGGGTGGACCTCTTTTACCAGACGAATCTTTTCCTGGCGCTGGGCCGCGAGCTGCTCCTGCAGGGTATGGAGACGGACGGTCAGCAGGTCGGTTTCGGCATCCAGCACCTCGGTTTCGAGCCGCACCAGCGGTTGGCCGATCTCCACGGCCGCTCCGGCAGCCGCCGGGACGGAGACGATCCTCCCAGGCACCGCGGTCCGGACCGGGATAGACCCTCCGGCAAGAACCCCATGGGCCGTTACCACACGGTCGATCTTCACCAGCCAGAGGCCTGCGGCCACGGTCAGCAATAGGGCGGTGGTGAGGCCGAGCACAAGGCGCAGAAATGGAAGACGTCTTCGCATGAATTCAACTATACAGAAAAAAGCCCGGCGGCATGCTTTCAATTGAGCTTGCCGCCGGGCGTCGTGCTTTCGGACTAATGAAGCGGCCCTACTAGGTTAATACAATACAGGATGCTGGCACCAGCGAGGGTCTTCAGCGCACTCGGCGCACAAAGTGATGTTCTTCGTGCAGCCCGGCCTGTCACGGAACTCCTGGATCTCTTCTTTCTGTGCTTCTACGATGAACTTCATGGGTAATCTCCTGATATCTGCCCTACAGCGGATCCTGCCCACAGGCGCGAGGATCTTCCGAGCATAAGAAACACTTGGTGACGTATTTGTCGCAGCTGCCGCCCGGTCTCTCTCGTAACTCCTGGATCTCTTCTGGTTGTGCTTCAACGATAAACTTCATAGATGACCTCCTGCAGGCAGGATCAAGCCTCGCCTGCCAACTGAATTTGCGCGGCGGAACCGATCAGGGCTTGCCTTTTCCCGGTCCATTCGGCGGGCAGAACCTGGGATCCTCGGAGCAGAGGGCGCACGTGGTGACATCATGGCTAAGGCTGCAGATGGGCGGCAGGCTGTTCTGCCGGTTTTCTTTCTGGGGCTCAATGATAAATTTCACGATCCTCACTCCTGTTCATCGAGGGCGACATACCCTCGTTTCATGACCGGGATATATACAAAAAAGAATGCCGTTTTGCCACTTCATTCAAGGACGCGCCAGCATCGCATGGTGTGAAATTGTGCAGCTATTTAAATATTCTTGTCGGGGGCCGCGATAGACAGGTCCCGCGCAGGCGCGAGGGTCTTTACCGCTTTGAAAGAAACGTGTCAGGACGTGAGATTTGTAGCCTTTATCCTGATTCCGTTTTCTCCCTGCCGTGCAAACGAACGGACGAAAAACGGTCTGTACGGTCCACTATGTTTTTAGTTTTGTGACTGGCCCGGGCAGGATGTCCAAGTCGCAGGGTGCGTCGGGCACGGACCAGCTATCAATACAAAACGCCCGGCGGCATGCTTTTAATAGAGCGCGCCGCCGGACGTTGGCAGAAACGAGGCTTAGATCACATCGTGCTGCCACACGCGCGAGGATCTTCAGAGCAGAGCCAGCACATGGTCGTGTACTTCGAGCAGCCGCCTTTGTCTTGCTTGTTTTCTTTCTGTGCCTCGACGATGAACTTCATTGATTATTTCCTTGAAAATGTATTAGTAGCTATAACGAAACTGCGTTGCACTGCTAAAACAGGTAACCGTGGCAGAAGCGAGGATCTTCTCCGCAATCGGCGCACATGGTCGTGTAGTTGTTGCAGCCGCCCTGCTTGTCTTGTTTTTCTTCTTTCTGAGCCTCAACGATGAACTTCATTGGTATCCTCCTGAAAAGGCCGGGACTAGTTCCCGGCTTGCCGTTTCCCGAACCATACTCCTGTTTGTCGAGGGCGACATACCCTCGTTTCATGACCGTGATATATATAAAAAAGAACGCTTTTTTGCCACTTCATTCGAGGACGCGCCAGCATCGCATGGTGTGAAATTGTGCAGCTATTGTAATATTCTTGTCGGGGCCGCCATAGAAAGGTCCCGCGCAGGCGCGAGGGTCTTTGCCGCCTTGAAAGAAACGGGTCAGGACGTGAGATTTGTAGCATTCATCCTGATTCCGTTTTCTCCCTGCCGTGCAAACGAACGGACGAAAAACGGTCTGTACGGTCCACTGTATTATTAATTTGGGGACCGGCTCGGGCAGGATGTCCGCGTCGCAGGGTGCGTCGGGCACGGACCAGCTATCAATACAAAAACGCCCGGCGGCATGCTTTTAATAGAGCGCGCCGCCGGGCGTTGGCAGAAACGAGGCTGAGATCACATGTCGCTGCCACAGGCGCGCGGATCTTCAGAGCAGAGCCAGCACATGGTCGTGTACTTCCCGCAATACTTTTCCTGTGTTTCTTCTTTCTGGGCCGGAACGATGAATTTCATTGTAATCCTCCTGGTGGCCGGGAAAAGCTCCCGGTCACGAAATGAGCAAGTGCATCAACCGGTCACGTCTGCTGTGACCGCAAACAGGATTTTGCCTAGAACCAGTCGCAGAATCTGGGATCCTCGGAACATTGGATGCACAGGGTAGTGCGGCCGCCTTTCCTCTCCTGCTTTTCTTCTTTCTGTGCCTCAACGATGAATTTCATTGTAATCCTCCTGGTGGCAAACAATCAGGGCTTGTTGGGTCCCGGGCCGTACGGCGGCGGGCAGAATCTGGGATCTTCAGAGCACAGGGCGCACGTGGTGACGGGGAGAAGCTTGCAGACGGGTGGCACGCTGTACTGCCGGTCTTCCTTCTGAGGCTCGATGATGAATTTCACGATGCTTACTCCTGTTTGTCGAGGCCGACAAGACCTCGTCTTATGACATCGTTATATACAAAAAAATTGTACAAACGCCAATGAAATATATACCCACCCACACTCGCACGGTGCGGCATAATTATTTAAATCTGTGCGTTACGGCAGCCCGAGGCAGATCCCGCGTGACCTAGATTTCTATGCAGAACCTGGGATCTTCTTTGCACAGGCCACACAGGGTGAGCTTATGCGGTGCGGGACCCTGGTACTTGTCCTGCTGTTCTTCTTTTTGTGGCTCGATGATGAATTTCATTTTCAATCTCCTTAAACACAGAACCGGGGATCTTCCGAACAGAGTGCGCAATACGTGTGGTTCAAGGCGAGACAAATGATCGGATCGATCGGTTTCCCACCTGGCCCGTTGCCATACTGCTTTTCTTCCTTCTGTGCCGGTACGATAAACTGCATGTTTTCACTCCTATAGGCGGTATCGCTTGTCTTCTTTGGCGAAGACGTACTGAGCCTCGCCGCACGACCGTGATATATACAAAAAATGGTGCCCTGCTGCCACTACATGAGAAGACACCACCGCGTCATAATTCCGCAGAATAGTTCAGTTATTTAAATTTGTGTGATACGCCGCGCGGGACCCTCGGACTAATACTCAGGCGGACAGAATCTGGGGTCCTCCCCGCAGTCTGCGCACATCGTGTGGTTCAGTGCGACGCAAAAGATCGGCGGTTTCGGCCCCCCCGGCCCGTTGCCGTACTGCTTCTCTTCCTTCTGTGGCTGGACGATGAACTGCATCCTCTGTCTCCTTACGAAATTTTCGAGTGAACGGATCGAAAACGATCTTTACAGTCCAGTATGCTTTCGATTTTTTAACCGGTTTCGGTGTGATCACCCACCCATGTAGCACCTCTTACCACATGCTGTATATACCCAAAGGCCGGTTCCGCGGCAAGCATTTGCTTCGTCCGGAGATCCGGCCGCCTTCTGCGGCGCCCATGGTCTGACTGTAAATACAAAACGCCCGGTGACGTGCTTCAGGGCAAGTGCGTCACCGGGCGTCGGCTTATCCCTTCTCTTACATCCAATCGTCGCAGAATCTCGGGTCCTCGGAGCAGAGGACGCACATGGTGTGGGCCAGCGGGCAGTGCCACTTGTCCTGTTTTTGTTCTTTCTGGGCCTCGACGATGAACTTCATACTAGCCTCCTGAAAGGCCGGGATCGGTTCCCGGCGGCGAACTGAATGTGTGCAGAGGCATTTATACATAGTTCCAAGACAGCCCTGTTGAAATTCATGTCCTGAAAACGGGTGAAAACGGTCCACTTAGTTGCCGGTTTCGCGATCAGCTCTGGTTCTGAAACTGTCCTCGCGGTACCTTGCTCGTCCCGAAGCGGCCTGTCTATGTGGTAGTGCCGTACAGTAGACTGTTGCACGCCGTGAACATGACCTGCGCAATATTGAGAGTTCCCGGTTCTCCGTTCGGGGAAACGCTGGCCTGCCGCCTCGACGAGCGCGGTGCCAGGGGAGTGGTCCTCAACCTGGACGGGCCGATGCGAGGCGAGCCGGTTACCGTCCGCTCCGGTTCGGTCCTGTGGCAGGGGGTTGACCTGATCGCCGCTGCCGCGGTCTTCGTTGAGCGGCCGGTATTTCCATGGCCCCAGCCCGGAAATGTTACGGATCTGATCAGGGACGGAGCGCCGGACAAGGACAGAGTGGGAGCGGAGCGGGAAGCTCGCTCGCTGATCGCCTCGGCGATCCCTGCCGCGGCTGTGAGCGGCCGACTGGTCAACCCGCCGGTCGCTGCTCACCTGTCCGCGTCCCCGGCCATCGGTTTGGATCTTATAGAGAGCGCGGGTCTGGCGGTCCACCCCTGGCGACTGGGTCCGGCTCCGGAAGACGCCGACGGACGGCTGTTGCTGGACTCTGTTGGGCGGGACCTTTGGCACGAGCCGGAGAGACCGTTGCCCGGGCACATAGCTATCGAGCCGGACCGGTTCAGCGCAGAGGTGCTCTCGGTTCTGATAGCAGGTGGGAGTCCTTTGGGTGGATTGCGTCACGCGGACGGCCCTTCCTGGGCCGCCGGAGAGAATGCCGGACAGATTGCCGGTGAAAAGATCCCCGCAGATGTGGTGGAACTGGCTTGCCGTGCGGTGGAAACACTCGGGTTGGGGTTTGCAGCCGTTTCCGTGATCCAAAAGGGGGACCGTCCCGGTTTATTGTGGTTCGACGCCGGGCCCGATCTTGCGGTGTGGGACCTTTTCCTGGAAGGTCGGGTTGCCGCCGGCATTGCCGACTATCTCATTGCCGTCGCCGCAGGCGACGAGGGGCGCCGTTCATGAAACCGTCTCGATACAATCGGATTTTCCAGGCTTCCGATGGGACCTGGCTAGCGTTCAACTCCTGGTCCACCGCACTGGCGGAGATCGAGTCCGGGGATCTGGAGTTCATCCAGGCCAGCCTGGCCGATCCCGACGGTGTGCCCTGTGACACAGGGCACAAACGGGATATCCGCGAAGCACTGATACAAGGCCACTTCCTCATCGAGGACAACGTGGACGAACTGGCCACGATGAAGGCGGACATGTTCCGGGACAGGTTCCGTACCGATCAACTCCATCTGACCATTGCGCCGACTTTGGATTGCAATTTCCGCTGCGACTACTGCTACGAGGACCACCTGCGGGTGACCATGTCGCGCCCGGTCCAGGACGCCCTGGTCCGCTGGGTCGAGGAACGGGCCAAAGCAACCCGAGAACTTCACGTTACATGGTATGGCGGCGAGCCGATGCTGCCGCGTTCCCTCGAGGCCGTGAGGAATCTTTCCCGGGCGTTCATCGATCTTTGCGCAAAGAACGGGATCATGTACAACGCCCACCTGGTGACCAACGGCTATCTCCTCGATCGCCCGAAGATGGAAGAACTGGTGGCGCTGAAGGTGAGCAAGGTCCAGGTGACGCTGGACGGTCCACCCGAGATCCACGACAAGCGACGCCATCTGACAGGAGGGCAGGGGACCTTCGACAAGATCGTGCAGAACCTCGAGGACACGATGGATCTGGCCGAGTTCCAGCTCCGGATCAACGTGGACCGTCGTAACTCCATGGCCTGTCTCGACGTCATCCAACTGCTGGCGGACAAGGGACTGGCCGCCATGGCGCGGCCCTACATCGCCCAGGTTACCCAGGACGGTGCAGCCTGCGGCAACATCATGGAGCTGTGCTATTCCAGCGAGGAGTATGCAAATGTCGAGGTCGAGATCTACCGCGAAGCGGCGAAGCGCAACCTGCCGCTGTCGCGTTATCCGTTCCGCATCAACGGTGCTTTCTGCACCGTCGACCGTGTCAACGGCTATGTGGTAGCTCCGAGTGGATCGCTGTTCAAGTGCTGGCACGAGGTCACGATGACTCCCGAGAACTCCATAGGCAGCGTGATCGACGGGGTGGAGCCGTTCCACAAGGTCAATGAAGACCTCTGGCTCGCCTGGGATCCGCTGGAGAAGAGCGGCTGCCGGTCCTGTGACGTGCTCCCGATATGCCACGGCGGTTGTCCCCTGGCGGCGCGTGACGTCGCAGATCAGGACCGCGGGGCGTGCGAACACTACAAGTTTCATCTCGAGCCGCTGCTGGAGATCCGCCACCATCACCGGTTGCCGACTACCGGAGGCCCGCCCTCCCGGGGCGGCCTCCAGGAGCAGGGGGAGTGAAGCGAGTCGGCCTGGTAGGACCGGCGGACCGCGCAGAAATGATCCGCCTGTCGATCCGTCTGGAGGAGCGCGGTGCCGAGCCGGTGATCCTGGACAGCCGCGCCGATCCGGATATCGTCATCAACAGGGACGGCATGAGCGCCTGCGGCGTCGACCTCAAGGGGCTTACCGCGGTCTTCGTATCCGACCTGGGGCTTCTCAGCTTCTGGTCCAGGGACGAGGACGGTAACTATGACAGCGAGGCGAGCGAGAAGACGCTGCTCTCGTCCAGGCGTCATCTCGCGGCCTGGAACGCTTTGCTGGAACGGCTGGCGCGCAGGATCCCGGTGATCAATCCGCCCCGGACCCATGATCTCCACGCTCTGAAACCGTGGGAGATGTCGGTCTACGAGAGCGCAGGGCTCCCTGCCCCGATAACCATCGCCACGTCCGATCCCAACTCCCTGACCGGACTCACCGGCCTGTCCCGTACCGGGTGGATTCGCAAGGGCATGTCCGGAGGATACGGCTATACGGAGAGTTTCGATCTCCCGGCGGACGTCGATACGGCCCGAAGCGAACTGCGTGCCGCACCGCTGATGGTCCAGGAACGGGTGGAGGGCGACAACGTGCGAGCCTTCGTGCTGGGCGGAGAGGTGATCGGAGCGGCCGAGACCGTGAGCCTCGACGGCGCAGCGACAGACTCCCGCCGGGGTGATATACGTGTTAGTCGAGTGAAACTCCCGGAAGAGGCCGCTCGCACTGCGATTGCCGCCACGGCCTGCAACGGCATGCCTTATTCCGCCGTTGATTTCATGCGGGACGAAATAGGCGGAAGGTATCTCATCCTGGAGTGCAATTCGTCGCCGTTTTTCGTCAACTTCGAACGGATGAGCGGCTGCGACATCTCCGGCCGGATCGCCGACTACCTGGTAGGCCGCAGGCGGCCCGGAGTCGAGGAATCCCGCGCGTGACAACTCCGGCAGGCATTTCCGAACTGGTCCGACAGGACGGGCGTTGCCTCGACGCTGCGGAGATTCTGCTGGATTCCCTGGGTGACTATCCGTCTCCAACCGGCTTTGCGAGGTTTGAGGACACCGTCGCATCGGCTCGGGAGATGGTGGAAACCTGCCTGCCGGACCGGCCGTTGGACGCGCTGCTGGTGCGACACATCCGGACAGGTTGGGACGTGCTGGAGGCGGTCGTCCGGTACCGCTACGACTGGCCGAGGCGGCCGGTGTCTGAACTGGTTGAAACCATTGCCGGTGAAGGGGCGATAGCTCGTCTCGAGAGGTTCGTGGCTAAGATCGATTCCGAGGACGTGTGGAACTATCTCGAATTCCGCTACCGCTACAGCGAAGGCCGCGTTCCGGCAGGTTCGTCGGAGCCGCGGGCCCGGGTAGAAGAGGCGGCTGCGAAGCTGGCCGCCGGGTTCCGCGAGTGGCTGGAAAACCGGGGATGGGACCTGCCCGGCCTGGACGCCGACGTCGTCGTCGGCGCCGCCGACGCCGGGAACTCCTGGTACCTGCCGCAGAGCCACCGCATTGTGCTGGGCGGTTCCGATTTCATGGTCTTTTCCCGAAACGGAGCACTCACGGTGAACCCGGTAACGGCGACCTACAGCCTGGCCCATGAACTGGCCCACGCGGTGCAGGACGCCCTGTCCGAAGAATTGCCGGAGCCGCTCCGCCCGGACCATCGGGCACGGCTGCGGTACGCATCGCTTCCGGCCGCGGAAGGGTTCGCATCCTACGCAGCCTCCCTGGCGCTCCCTTTTGCGGAGGACCGGGGGGAAAACCACGGTATCGAACCGCAGGACCTCGAACTGCTGCGCAGGATGGTCCGCCTGGCCTCCATGCACCATGCATTGCCGACGCTGGTGACGATTCTGGAAGCACGGAGCAGGCAGGAGCCCGGTTTCGATCCCGTGGCTTACCTTGCTGAGCTCTGTGGACATGGCGGCTTCGGGGAGATGCTGGATCGGGCCGAGGGCCATCCGATCAACAAGATCATCTATGGTTGTGCCTGTTTTTTCGGTCACGAAAAGGTGCGCAAGGTGGCCGGCGAACTGGAAACCCTCGGCGTCTCGGGCGGTGAGGTGTGGCGGACCCTGGGCCGCGGCGCATGGGTTCTGCCGTGCTACCGCGACGCGGTGCTGGCCACCTGATGGGAACCGGGGAGCCGAACCGGATGCAGCGGATTCTCGACACGATCCGCGAAGAGTACGACCCGGAGTACGAGTTCGTCTCGCCAGGCCAGCTTCCGTGGGCTCCGCCGCTTAAGGAGCTTGCCGGCGTGCGGGTTGCCCTTATTACCACCGGCGGCCTGCACCTGAGGCGAGAACCGCCGTTTCTCTCCGACAAGAAGAAATTCGGGGACACGTCGTTTCGTATCGTGCCCCACGGCACGCCGCCTAGAGAATTGGATCTGCGGGCCCATTCCGTGGACCAGCGGTACGCAGCTCGCGACCCCGAGGTGGCGCTGCCGATGCGCACACTGGAACGGTTGCACCGGGAGGGGAACTGCGGGAGGCCCGCAGCTCGCCATGCCAGCTTCTGCGGGGGGATCGTGCGGCCGTTGCCGGGTCTCGCCGAGAGCGCGCAAAAGCTTGAGCCGCTGCTGCGGGAGGACGGCACACAGGCGGTGGTGCTCCTGCCGACCTGCTCGCTGTGCGTGCAGTCGGTCTCCCTATTGGCGCGCGAACTGGAGAAAACCGGCTTCCGCACCGTAACGGTGACCATGCTCCCGGAGTTGACCAGGCTCGTGGGAGCGCCCCGCTCACTTTCCGTGCGCTTTCCGTTCGGCGCCCCGTGCGGTGATCCGATGAACCGGGATTTGCACCGCGCAATCCTCCTCGAGGCGCTGGAGACGATCCGCGATTGCGAGAAGCCGGGTGAGATTCGCACGTCCCAATTCGCTTGGCGCCGCGAAGCGTAGCCTTACGCCAGGGACGGCGTTACCACAGGATCCGGTAGAAGGTCGTCCAGGTGCCGGCGTAGTTCCTGCAGTGCAAGGGTTCCAAATATACGGTACTCCCTGGGGAGACGCCGGACCCGTTGCCGTGCCCGCTTCAAGGCGTCACGGCGCATGCGGTACAGCAACCGGAGTTCACGGCTGAACTCTGCGGTCCCACGGCCGGTTCGTCCCATCGCCTCCACGGTGCGCGTTCGGATGGTTTCGACGTCTTGCCCGAGTGACTCCTTCAGGGCGGCAAGGCGCTTCGATCCGGCCTCGAACGTGCCCGCCACCGCTGGAACGTACTCCGCGAACAGGTCGTTGATGCAGTTCATGGCATCACCGTAGGCTGTTGAAGCGGCGGCGCGGGTGTCGGGCGCAAGCTTGTGAATGCGCCGACGAAGGGAACGCAAGGCGCGGGCGCGTTCCGCCACCAAGGCGCCCTGATGCCTGGCTTTACCGCCAAGTTGTGCGAACCGTCCTCGGAACTTTTCGATGATACGGGTCGAGTCGCGACGTATGGCGCTGCAGGCCAGTGATTCACGGGTGATCGCCTCGAAGTGAAAACCCTTGATTCCGAGACTCACCGCCAGCGGGAATCTTGATGGGTGGCGCCGGGCGCACCACAGCATGAAACGGAGATATTGCCGGCCGTACCTCCTGGAGAAAATCGTCCCGAAAGTGCGGAACAGACCCCGAACCTCGCGGGCGACGATGGTACGCTTTAAAAGCGGATTGGGACCGAGACGGTCGAGCAGTCGCCGGCAGCGATCGAAGTAATTGCGCAGGGTCGGATCGTACAGTGTGTGCATGACGCGCTTGTAGCCGGCTGCCAGACGGTCGGCCGGCATGCGGGTCACGAAGTTCGCTTCGAAACCGTGCGTGTTGTTGCCGTAGCACTCCCCGAGGAGCCGGCCCTCGCGGCGCAGGCGGTTGTGCAGATCGGTTCCCTCCAGTGCGATCAGTATGCCGACCATCGCGGTGGGGATTCCGGCGTCTTGAATGAACGCGATCTGGCGGTCGAAGATATCTTCTGTATCCTCGTCGAACCCGACGATGAAACCGCCCGAGACTTCAATGCCGTACGACTGGATGCGACGTACGGCCTCATGAAGGTCGATGTTCGCGTTGATCGATTTGTTGGCGCCGCCCAGGCTCTCGATGGAAGGAGTCTCGATGCCGAGGAAGACGAAGTTGAAGCCGGCGTTTCGCATCAGCCGCATCAGTTCGTCGTCGGCGCCGAGATTGACCGATGCCTCGGTGTAGAACTGGAAAGGAAAGCCGTGCTCTTGCTGCCAGCACAGGAGCGCAGCCAGCGATCGCTTGGCGAGCTTGCGGTTCCCGATGAAGTTGTCGTCTACGAAGAACACCGACCCTCGCCACCCCGTAGCCAAAAGGGCGTCCAGTTCATCGGCCATGCGTTGCGGCGACTTGACCCGGTGCCGGCGGCCGTACAGCTTCCAGATGTCGCAAAACTCGCACAAGAACGGACAGCCGCGCGAGTGCTGTACCGCCATGGAAGCGTAGGCGTCGATGTCGAGAAGATCGAATCGAGGCACCGGGGAGTCGTCAACGTCAGGCAGTCCCTCGGCGCGATACACCGGCTTCGCGCGACCCAGCTCGATATCCTCGACAAAGGCGGCGATCGCACCTTCGGCCTCTCCGATGAAGATATGATCCACGCCGGTGAGGCGCTCGGGCGAAACGCTCGGGTACGGTCCCCCGGCCGCCACCGGGACGCCCAGCCGGTTACAACGGGCGACGACGTCGGCTAACGACTTATCCTGAACGATCATCGTGGACGTCAGGACGATATCCACCTCCAGCAGATCGATGTCGCGCAGCGGGGCGACGTTCATGTCGATCAGCCTCAGGTCCCAGTGTTCCGGCAGCATGGCCGCCAGCGTCACCAGGCTTAATGGAGGCAAAGCGGCGCGGCGTTCGATGTAAGGCAGGGACGCGCTGAAACTCCAGTACGTTTGGGGTCGGTGTGCAGGGTAGACGAGCAACGCCTTCATTAGATTCTCCGGAAACCTGCTATGACCCTACAGGTTGCATACTCCCATGTCAAATGCGGACCCGGGAGCAGCAGGATCGTCATGCGGTTCGCAGTCCTGCGCTGTCAATAGACGTACAAGAAAGGAGAAGAAAACGGTAACAAGGGCATGCTGCCTCTTGCCGCGCATTTAAAGGAGGAGCCTGATGAACTTGTTTAGCGTTCGAGCCGCTGTTCTTGTCTTAGCCGCAGTATTTGTCTGCAATCTACCGCAAGCCGCGACAATCAGGATCGAACTGGATTTCGACCAGCCGGTCGTCACCTTGCATGAAGATGGTGTCGTATGGGTTACGACACCGGACTGTGTAACGTTCAACGACCCCGGCATGCCGCTCCTGCCTGCATGTCCGGCTAACGTTCTGTTACCTCCCGGAGAGGTTGTGACCTCGATCCGGGTTTTGCCTGAAGAGGTGCACACATTGGAAGGAACCTACCTGGTTCCGCCTGCCCAAAAGCCCCAGCCGATCAGTCTTCCGGGACCGTTTCCACCGACCGAGCCGGATGCAGCTGTCTATGGAAGCGACGAGCACTATCCTGCCGTCGCCGCCCGGCTCGTGATCGAGCAGAAGGGCTGGGGCCACGGTCTGGCGTTCCTTCAGGTGCGTCCGGTGGCCTATCGCCCCGTGTCCGGTGAACTGCTCTGGTATGACAGGGTGGTGGTCGAAGTCGACACCGCTCTTGGACAAGGCGCCGATCCCAGGATCATCCCCCGTTTGCGCCGTAACCAGCCGGTCCTGGACCGGCTGGCCGGAATGGTATTGAACCCCCAGGACCTGGCGTTGTACGAGGGGTCGGAATCGGAACCATTGTCCTGGTCGAGGCTCGAGTCGGACTACTACCCCTACGTCATCATTACAAGCACCTTTCTTGCGGAATACTACGAAGAAGTTGCCGAGTTCCAGAGCAGTCGCGGGCTCAGGGCAACGGTCATGACAATGGATGAGATCATCTCGGAGTACGGCGATGGTGGAGACAATATCGCCCGGATCCGGCAATTCATAATCGACGCCTACGAGAACTGGGGCACGGAATACGTCCTGCTGGGTGGTGACTACCAAAGTGTCCCGGGACGCATGCTGTACTGGAGCTTCGAAGATGAAACGGCCTCCATCGGAGCGCACTGTTACTACGAAGGTCTCGACGGCACATGGGACAACGATCACGATATGTTATATGGAGAGCCGGGAGAGGAAGACCTGGTCGGCGAGGTCGCCGTCGGTCGCGCTGTCGTTAACTCCTTATATCAATTCCGGAACTGGAGCCACAAGAACGAGATGTATACCGAACATCCGGTGGAGTCTCAAATCGAAAAAGGCCTGTTCGTCGCTGAGCTCCTGAATACCAACGTGTGGACCTGGGGCGGCGATGCTATGGATGAGCTCATAAACGGCTCGGATGCCTGCGGATACACAACCGCCGGGTACCCCCAGGAATATGACAACGTGACTCTCTACGATCGCGATGATGTTTGGGACAAGTTCGATCTGATCGACCTTATCAACGAGGGGTTTCCCACGATCCACCATCTCGGGCACACAACCTATTTCTTCGCACTCAACATGTATTTCCAGGAAATCGCTTACCTGACCAACGACGGTGTGAACAGCAGTTACACGCTCGGCTACACCCAGGGCTGCTATGCCGGTGCCTGTGATCTCTGGGGCATCGATGCCTGTTTCTGTGGCGCAATGGTCGGCGATGACAACGGTGCGGCCGCTTTTGTCTGCAACAACCGAAACGGCTATTACAACCCGGGCCAGACCTGCGGTAATTCCCACTACTACCATCGTGAATTTGTGGACGCCCGTTACGGGGAAGGGATCCATACGGCCGGCTGGATGAACGTCGATTCCAAGACCGATCTGATCTGGATGCTTGACGAGTACAACCGGTACGTACACTACGAATTGAACCTGTTCGGTGACCCGGCCATTCCGCAGTGGGGCAGTCTCCTGGGCACGCTGTCGATGGAGCACAAAGGCAGGTACGTACCTGCATCAGGCACCTACCTCGTGACGGTTGCCGCCGACGGAGCCGTGGTCCCCGGTGCTACGGTGACGATGTACTCGGCTGACTTCTCGGTCTGGGCCAGTGCCGTGACCAACGATTCCGGCATTGCGCAACTCCATCCAGGAGAGGTCGATGCGAAGACCCTCTACCTCAAGGCGGTGAAGTCGGACTACCTAGTGGCCACGGACGACCTGAAAGTGAGGAGGAAATAAAAAAAGGAGGTCGCCGGCTTGAATCCTGCCAGGCCAACAACGATATTGTAGGTCGTGGGATTAATCATGAAGCGCGTAGCCATAATTAGGGGCTTCCGGCTATGTCGGGGGCCGATTGCTGAAGAGACTCGAGGCGAGGGGAGTGCCCGTCGTCTGCCTGGCTCGTAACCCGGAGTTTCTCCGCTCACGGGTCGCAGAGTCGACCGAGATCCGTGAAGCGGATGTTCTGGACGAAGCCTCGCTGACAGACCGCGCTTGCGCGATGTCCATACCGCTTACTATCTCGTGCATTCCATGGGGGCCAAACGGTCGTTCGAGCACTTGGATCGTGTGGGTGCCAGGAACTTCTCCAAGGCGTGTCGAGAGAACGGCGTGGAGAAAATCGTCTATCTGGGCGGTTTGGGGCATGGTGAGCAGCTTTCCTCACATCTTCGCAGCCGCAATGAAGTGGGCGAAATACTGCGAATGGGCGGAGTTCCTGCGGTTGAGTTTCGAGCCTCTATCATCGTCGGTTCGGGCAGCCTCTCGTTCGAGTTGATACGGGCTACCGTGGAGCGGCTACCGATTATCGTGACACCCAGATGGGTGCGAACGAAGACGCAACCTATCTCCATCGAGGATGTCCTGGCCTATTTGATGGCGGCCCTGGACAGCTCGCCCTCACTCAGCCGAGTGTACGAAATCGGCGGTCCGGATGTGGTCTCCTATCAGGATCTCCTTCAGCGAATACGCACGACAGCGCGGACTCCGACGCTGGATTCTGCCGGTGCCGGTCCTCACGCCGCGAGTCTCCAGCCTCTGTTTGGGGTTGGTTACACCCCTGTTCGCTCGGATCGGACGCAAGCTGGTCGAGGGGCTCCAGAATCAGACGATCGTCGAAGACAACCGTGCCCTGGCGGAATTCAGTGTTCGTCCGAAGTCGATGAAAGAAGCGTCTGCCCGCGCCTTGATCAACGAAGATATGGAGTACGCGGAGACACGCTGGATGGGGGCGCTGTCCTCGAAGGGAATGCTCCGGCGCATGGATACCTCGAAGTTAGGTCCAAGGCTTGTGGAGCGACTCTCGGAAAAGGCCGCATGCCCACCCGAGATAGCCTTTGATGTGATCCAGAGAATCGGAGGGGATCAAGGTTGGTACTACGCCGATATTTCTATGGCGCCTGCGGGGGTTCATTGACCTCTTGTTTGGAGGCGTAGGGATGCGACGAGGAAGATCGCATCCTTGTCGAGCTGAGCACCGGGGATGCTATCGATCTTTGGCGTGTAGAGGATGTGCAAGCGCCAAAGCTTCTTCGGCTTCGCGCGGAAATGAAGCTGCCCGGTCGTGCCTGGCTTCAGTTCGAGGTTCAAGGCGACGATAGAAAGTCCGAAGTTCTGCAAACGGCGATCTTCGATCCGATCGGCGTGATGGGACGCCTCTATTGGTACGGACTGTTTCCCATGCACTGGCTCATCTTCCATGGAATGCTCAAGACGATGGCCAGGATCGCGGAATCTCGGCAGGGAGCAGCGTTCGGTTTCGATGATGCAGTACAGGAGTCCGAGTCTACACGGTGATTCGGTACAGCACTGTCTTTGAAAATCAGAGCTTTTCCCGGCATGCGGACCTGTAGACCGCAAGATCGTCCGAACAGGCGATCTCAAGCATTGCTCCTGGAAACGATTGGCCGGATATGGTGTGTCCTCAACGAACGGTTCCTGGAGGGCGGACTATGGAAAACGCCGGTAAGAACCTTATCGGAACCGGAATATACAAGGTGATCGTTACGGATGATGCGGTCCCGGTTCCCGGTGCGACGGTATCGATCTACTCCGCCGACTTTTCCGTCTGGAGCAGCGCCGTAACCAACCGTTCCGGCGTAGCGCACCTTAGACCAGGGAACGTCGATCACAAGATTCTCTACCTCAAGACGATGAAACCGGATTGCAGGATCGATACGAACGCCCTGATGGCAAGAAGTCGCAGACCCTAGAAAACCGGGGATGTGGCTATCGAAAGCCACACCCCCGGCAGTACGACTACAAGGTGGCCGGGTCCGGAACCAGGCCGGCCTCGATAAGCTCGTCGATGAGCCCTTCTGCGCCGGCCAGCGCGAGATAACGCTTTTCCAGGGACCCGGTGTCCCTGAGGTAGCGCGGAGCGGACCCGGCCTCGTCGCGCACGAGGACAAGGCCGTCGAGCAGCTGAACGTAGCGAGGGATGCCCTCGACGCCGTGCGGATTGTCGATGACGATGCCGCGATAGCCCAGGTGTCCGAAAGCGGCGGCCTGCGCACCATCTGGTGATTCGGCCGGAAGCCGCGAGAAGTCACCGCGCAGGCGATGAATGGCGGCGATGTCATCGAGAACGAACGTCGGGTTGGTCCGGCCGGAGAACACTTCCACCGTGACCGTCACACCTGGGCCGGACTCGGCGTTTGCGGCGAATGCGGCGACCATTCCCGAGAAAACCAGCAGCAAAATCGTAATCTTTATCGAAAGTTTCATAAAAGCACCTCGCTTCACAGGATGTCGGCGCAGTCGCCGCATGCACACAAGTAGCCGCAGTGTTCCGAGTAGTTTCCGGTGTCGGCCAGCTCAGGATCGGTGATCAACGCATCCGAGTTGTCCAGATCGGTAGCCGGGGTTCCGCCCGGCTTGTGCGACCACAACCCGTTGTCATCCTGGCGATACCAGTGGTAGTCCCACCCTGGGGCCACAACTATGTGCACCTTGTGCGTTCCCGCAGGGCAGGTCCCGTCCGGATCGGGCAGGAGGGCCAGGCCGTCACAGAGAGCGCCATCCATAACTTCAGTGCAACTGATACTGCTGTACATATCCCCGCACGCTTTGCCGGGCTGGGCAAAGGTGTTCGTGACCTCGTCGTTGGCGTAGTTGTAGCAGTTGTTGCTGCCGAGCACCGTACTGAAATCGTTCCACCGCTCGGGCAGGTAGAACGGTGTCGTGCATATGCCCAGGCAGTCTTTGTTGATCGTGTGCTGCCTGCTGCTGGACGCAATACCCCCAATGATCACCTGCACCATGTAGGTCCAGTTGGCCTTGCCCTCCGGGACGTAGGCCTGGATGGACCTCTTGCTCCAGGAGAGAACGACCAGCGGCTCGCCGTCGTAGAGGGCCTGGTTCGAACCCTGCGTGTCGCCGAAGCTCGTGCCCGAAATGGTAATGAGCTCCCCGGGCGCGGACACGCTGGGGCTGATCCGTTGCACTTTGGGTCCCCTAGCGGCGTGGACGACGATTACGGCGGCCAGGAGCAGGCAGAGAAGTATCACGAGAGTGGTTTTCAAGAGGCACCTCCTTTGAGCGCCGGGAAGGCGGAACAGAGCACCTTTTCCGGTCGCTGTGAACTACGGGGCGGGCCAGAATCTGATAGTCCTAATCCAATGTCAAGTTAAAATGTGATCCATCAGATCGGCTTGTTGCCCTTCGATGCCGTTCTGATCGTGAACGTATCGACCCAACCGGTGGTGATCGGTCCAAAAGCGGTGACGGTGACCCAGAACTCGGGGACCTCGTCCGCACTGTTGTAGGCGGTTACTACCAGAACGATGGGCACTTCCTCGCCGGCTGCCAGCGTGAGATAGAACACCATCGGCATCACTTCGCCGTTGTATTCAAAGTGGTAGGTGAATCCCGGGTCGCCGTAGTAGCGCGGGGTGTAGCTCCCGATCTCGAACTCCTGGTCCACGTCTGCATTGTTGCGCAGCGTGATGCTGTAGATGGCGGTCGGATCGTCAGGCAGGCTGACGGCCTGGCGCTCTGGCGAAACCTCCAGAGTGTCCGGGGTGGGCTTGGCAGCCAGGGTTGCCGGGGCCGCGAGCAGCAGCGCGAAAATGAAACTCATGGCGAAAACCTTCTTCGTCGTCACTGTGTTCTCCTTATTGAGCTAACTGTCATGTTCAATCTTCGTACCAGTAAATAGTCAGGCTGTTGGCCCATGCTGCACCTGCCGTCATCTCCCGGACGTTGACGTTCACATCATGCCCGGCTCCCGGAATGAACCAGCCTGTAGCGTCGAAATCCTGATCGCAAGGTTCGTTCTCGTGGCAGGCCAGGAATCCGGGACACCATCCTGCCCGGTTGTAGGTGCAGGACGGGCAGCCGCAGGCGTTCCAATCGGAGCAGGTCCCCTCGCCGCAAACATTCTCGCCCAACGGGCTGCAATCGGTGCGGAAGGGGAAGACCTCGGTCTGCATCTCGCCGTCCACCAGCACCTCGACCCACTTGGAGCAGAATTCGTCGCACGGGCGCCCGGTGCAGTCACACTCCGGCTTGCCGACTCCGCCGTGGCCGGTGGTGAACAGGCGGGCTACGACCTCTGTCGCCTCGGCGGGTATCGTCACGGGAATGGTGTCGGCCAGGTTGCCGCCGTCACGGAACCAGACCGGGATCACTCCGGCCGCCGCAGGTTCGGCCGAAGCTTCCAGCGGGTCCTTGCTGAAGTGGAAGTCGACGGTGACATACCAGCCGGGAGAGACCCAGGTGGCGATGAACGCGCCGACATGCTTTACGCCGCTTAGCACTCCGGCATATGGAGTAATGTCGAAGGTCCAGACCGCCGGCGGCACTCTGCCCGATCCGTCCGGTTCGGGGGCGTCGGTGCCGAACGGCGTGATGGTCCGGATCAACTCGAGGTTGCCCTGTTGGGCGTAGCAGTTGGTCCCGTTTTCGATGCAGTCGTTCAGCACGAGATATACGCTGGCCGTGCGATCCCACGGGTCGCCGCAAGGGTTCCAGCCGGGGTTGTTGCTGCCGCACTTGTCCGGAGCGATCGGATCGTCACACAGGCGCGAATCGGCGGTGAAGGTCAACGTTACATTAACCCAGTCCCCTTCGGGGAAGTCCACGGGCAGCATGATCTCGCGGCCGGAGTTACGCACGATCTCACCTTCCTGCGCCTCGCAGCCGCCGAAGCAGAGCCGGGACTCGTCGTGCACCCGGATATCGATGGTTCCGGCCAGGGCGTCGACGTGCTCATTGGAAAACGGGGAAAGGTTCCCTTCGGCGTCCATCGCCACGACGGCAACGTACCAGTTCATGTTCGGTGCGAGGCCTGATAGCGAATGGGCTGTGGCCAAACCGACGTCTTCCCAGTTGCGGTAGGTCCGGGACGAAGGGCCCCAGTAGACCCGGTATCCTGCAATGTCACTTGCAGGTGCCGCGTCGGTCCAATCCAATTCTATGGTGGTTGCGGTCCAGAACCCCGACAGCGCCGGCGCCGAAGTGAAACCGGAGGACCGGGCGCCGCTCTCGTTGCCCGACAGGTCTACAGCAGTCACCAGGTAATATTGATCGCCTGCAGGCAGATCTGCTTCCAGAAAAGTCGGCGCGGGGGAGATGCCGACCAACTCAAACTGTTCGGGAAATCGGGGACCGTCGCCACGGTATATCCGGTAGTGGTCGATGACCTCCGGCTGGCCCACAGCGTCCTGCGTCACGGGGACCCAGGACAGGGTCAGGTCCGGGCTCAGATGGGAGAGGTTCAGACCCTCCACCTCGGCCGGGACGACGGAATCCTGGGCCGATGCCGGGAATGCAACGAGCATGGCGGCCAGAACGATGGCGAACGAAGTGCACAGGCGGGCAATCGATGGCGACATGCTGTTCCTCCCGGAAAGGTTGGCCTGAAAAAGTACGCCGAGGTTGGTCTCAAGTCAACGAGACGGCGAGCGGAATTTTCCTTATCCGGACGACCCCTTTAGCGTCGAGAGGAAGCGCGAGCGCAGATGGTCGCCCAGTAGAGCCTTCTTGACCGGGGATAGCTTCAGGAACCCGCCTACGAATCCCCGCAGAAAAGAGTGGGATAGTTTCTGCGGGTTGTTGAAGATCAGGTTCTGCAGAGTGCCCTGTTCAAGGCTCTGGAGTATGACCCGCTCGAAAGTGTCTTCCGGGCAATACGTGCGCTGAGCCCTGCTCACCAGTTTCATTGACCCGGTAGGACAGTCCAAAGCGCATACACCGCAGCCGAGGCAGGTCGATTCATTGATTTCCGGGACATCGCCATTGTCCCCGTCCGTGATCGCATTCACAGGGCAGGCCTCGATGCAAGACCCGCACGTGATACAGACGTCTTCGTCCCTATGAGCGATGAAATTCGAGGATACCACCGTGTTGGGGTATCCGAACCGGCTGACGCCAAGCAGAACGTTGCAGCAGCAACCGCAGCAATGACAGATGAAGGAGATGTCGTTGCGGACATTGTCGGCGCACAGCACCAGACCGTTTTCTCTTGATCGGGCCAGGTTGTCGTTCATCTCCTCACGAGATACTTCCCTGGCCATTCCGTGCCGGATGAGAGTCTCGGCGGCAGCATCGAAGCTGGAACAGGTTTCCAGGGGGATGTCACACCGTTTCTCTCCCACATGCAGTTTTTCGTGCCGGCATGAGCACATGCCGATCGCCCGCGTGCGGGCGTTTTTGACGATTGAGCCGGCTTTTTCGTAGTCGAGTATCTCCACGTGGCCGGAGTCTTCAATAGTTTCCTCGTAAGGTAACGCCCGCAGGGGGGAGGCGCTTCTGTCCTTTCCCCAGGTTGGTCCGGAAAAACGTGCTCTTATCCTGCAAGTACTCGTGGAAGAGCCGCGCCCAATCCTCATGCTCCAACTTTCCCCGTGTTCGCATCATGGTGAATTCGAAGATGCCGACGACCATGGGAGAAATCGTGTACCGGCACGTGTCTTCGGTCCGGATGTCCAGCACCAGTCCTTTGTCACACAGGCTATCCAGGAGGTGCTGGAGCCGGGAAGAATTGATTTGAGTCACCGCTTCGATCTGGGCCAGTGTCGACAGGCCGTATGGCATCCGCACGACCAGGTCGGCCTCTTCCGGCGTGTAGAGCTTAACGAGAATGCGACGCAGAGCATCGTTCCACGGGGCACGGAGGGTATTCCCGTCGATTTTCCTGCCTAAATTACGGTACAGATCTTTTCCGACCAAATGTCCCATGAGGGCTCCTGTTCTTTCTGAAAACAGCATCCTCGTTGAACACGTTAAGTTTACACCCGGAGTAGACCTGCCTGCCCCCGATTTATCTAATGGTGTCGATGATGGCGTTGAACGTGGAACTGGGCCGCATTGCTTTCTCGGCCGCCGTTTCGTCGGGGCGGAAATAGCCGCCGATATCCATCGCCTCGCCCTGGGCTGCCAGCAGCTCTTCCGTGATCGTTGCCTCCGCTCCCTCCAGCCTGGACGCCACTGCGGCAAAGCGCTCCTTCAACTCCGCGTCCTTATCCTGGCCGGCAAGGGCCTGGGCCCAGTACAGCGCGAGGTAGTAAGTGCCGCCGCGGTTGTCCGGCTCGTTCACTTTTCGTGACGGGTAACGTGAGTTTTTGAGGTACTGGCCCACCGCCGCATCCAGGGTCGTGGCCAGCAGTTCCGCCCGGCTGTTCCCGGTCTTCGCGGCGATCATCTCGAGAGATGGCACCAGGGCGCAGTATTCGCCGAGGGAATCCCACCGCAGGTGGCCCTCCTTGAGGAACTGCTGCACGTGCTTGGGCGCCGAACCGCCGGCTCCGGTTTCGAACAGTCCTCCGCCCTCAAGCAGGGGAACGATGGAAAGCATCCGGGCGCTGGTGCCCAGTTCCAGGATCGGGAACAGGTCGGTGAGATAATCACGAAGCACATTACCGGTGACGGCGATGGTGTTCTCACCCTTTCGCACCCGCTCCAGGGTGAATTGCATGGCGTCCACCGGCTTCTCTATCCGGATGTCCAGCCCAGCGGTGTCGTGGTCCGGCAGGACCTTCTTCACCTTCGCGATGATTTGTGCGTCGTGCCCGCGGTTCTCGTCCAGCCAGAACACGGCGGGCCATCCCGAGTTCCTGGCTCTCGTGACGGCCAGCTTGACCCAGTCCCGGATTGCGACGTCCTTGGCCTGGCACATGCGGAAAATGTCTCCGGTCTCCACCGGCTGTTCAAGCAGGGTCGCTCCGGAATCGTCTATCACCCGGATCAAGCCGTATCCAGGTGCTGTGAAAGTCTTGTCGTGGGAACCGTATTCCTCCGCCTTCTTCGCCATCAGCCCGACGTTGGCCACGGCTCCCATGGTGGCCGGGTCGAACTGTCCGAGCTGCCGGCAATTCTCAAGAATCGCCTGGTAAATCGTAGCGTAAGAGCGGTCCGGCACCATGGCCACCGTGTCCTGCAACTGGTCGTCCTTGTTCCACATACGACCGCCGTCGCGCACTACGTTGGGCATGGAAGCGTCGATGATGATGTCATTAGGGACGTGAAGATTGGTGATGCCTCGTCTTGAATCCACCATGGCCAGGGCGGGGCGGTTGGCGTACACCGCCTCGATGTCCGCTTCGATTTCCGCTTTCTTCGCAGCGGGGAGCTTGTCCAGCTTGGCGAGGACACCGGCCAGGCCATGGTTGACGTTGGCCCCGGCCGCTTCCAGTGCCTCGGCATGCTTCTCCAGGGCCGCGGCGTAGTACACCGAGACACAATGGCCGAACATGATCGGGTCGGAGATCTTCATCATGGTGGCCTTGAGATGGAGCGAGAGCAGGGTCCCGTCCCGCCCGGTTTCGTCCATGGTGGCGGCGTAGAACCGGCGCAGAGCCCTGACGTTCATCACGGCGCTGTCGATGACCTCGCCTTCCAGGAGGGCAAGATCGTCCTTGAGCACCTGCAATCCGCCGTCAT
>CAWBPP010000013.1:0-162216 GCA_963790785.1 Candidatus Polarisedimenticolaceae bacterium | reverse complement strand
TACCCATCTCTACCGGCATCGTGCCGTCAAATCCATGATAGGCGGTTATATCTGGCGAATAATAGAGTTCAATATCGATAAATTAGACCGTATCGGTCCATAGAATCAGATCGGACGATTCTCAGCTCAAAATCAGGCAGGGTTGCGGATTTGCAGCACCAGATGTCCTTCCTGTGACCGGTTCCTTGACCGGTTTCCGAGGGGGGCGTAAACTCCAGCGGCACGGACGGTTCGTGACCGGCCCAGTCGGAACTGTGTAACCGGCTGTTAATTTTAATACTTTTAAACAGGTGACATGTATCGCCTGGGAGATTGTGATGATTCGCCTTAGAAGGCCGGGCTTGATTGTCCTCGCCACCCTGATACTGCCGGCCATGATGGTAGTGGGGTGTGGTGGAAACAGCAGCAATCCAACCGACCCTCCGACCTGCCTGAGTTTCGTACCGGCACAAGCACCTGCGGCCCAAGCCATCACTTCCGCCACCGGGGTGTCGACCTGCAGCAGCCTGACGCTCAACCTCATGGTGATGGAAGTGACCGATCTCTGGGGTGGCGGCGCGGTAGTGCGCTTTCCCTCGAACCTTGTCAATTTTGCCGGAGCGGATGCGATTGGCTCAACCCTCATACAGGACGGCAATCCGGTACAGGTATTTGGGGTTCCCGGCGACGTTGTGGTAGTCAGCCCCACGGTTTCCGAAGTTACGGTAGGCATTTCGAGGTTCGGCGCAGATGAACCCGGGATCGATGTCGGCGCAGGTGCCGAAGTGCTGCTTAGAATTTCCTTCACCATAGGAAATGGAACCGGTACAGGGCAGATAGAATTGCTCGACCCGGAATTGCTTGATGTGACCGATCCAGGTGCTCCACTGCCGGTCCCTTACGTAGTAACGGGTCAAGGCGGCACCGTAACCGTGGGCAACTGACAAGAGACACTAGAGACACTAAGGAGAGACCAGCCATGAACCCGAAGCGTTTCAGCACCGGTACCATGATCGCCCTGATCATCCTGCTGGCGGCCAATGCCGTTCCAGCGGTGGAGGTGCCGTTCCTCGAAGGCCACGAAATGGGCGCCGAAACGCCGATTCCGTTCGGTTCCATCGTCGTGGACATCGAACTGGATGGGGACAACGACATCATCGCCATCTCGTCATCTGTAACTGAATATGTCAGCACCCTTAGGGTAAAGCTGTTTGAAAGCAACGGGGCGACACCACCCAGTCACGCCCTCCGGTCCGTCTCTCCGGCAGGGAACTACTTGGTCGCCTTGTACTGGCCGAAAGGTCTGGCCGTGGCCCCTATAAACTCCGACAACCTTCCGGATGTTGTTTCCTGCTCCCTCGGCAAAGTTAATTGGCATAAAACCGCTGCCGGCACCACACCGACCTTCATCAACCGTCCTGTGTACAACGACATAACCACAGACGCCAGCGATTTCCTCTCGGTGGCGGCCACTGACCTGAATGGAGACGGTCGAGCGGACCTGGTAGCCGCCAACAACACCGCCGATGAAATCTGGGTCTGGATCAACGAGGAAAACGCGTTGGATCCCGACGAGGTCGACTGGACCCGGCTTACCGCCGCTACCGGGGTTGCCGAGCCGTCCATGGTTCTGGCTGCCGACATGAACATGGACGGCCACGTGGATATAGTGGTAGTCGATACCGAGGGCGACCGGCTGCTGTGGCTGCAGAATGACGGAGGTGCGACCCCGGGTTTCACCACCATCGAGATCAGCGCCGTGGAAGACGGGATCCGTTCCATCGCTCTAGGGGACCTCAACGCAGACGGTTACCCGGAAATCTTTTCGGCATCCACCAATGACGGCCGGGTCGCATGGTGGGCCAATGGAGGCGGCCTGACGCCGACCTTTACGCCGACGGACATCACCGCCGCGCTGACCGATGTCTACTCTATAGCGGTTCACGACATGGACCGGGACGGCGACCTTGATGTAGTGGCAGGCACCGCGACTCCCGCCTTCGATTCAGGCGCCCTGCTCTGGTTCGACTCCGACGGGAGCTACCCTCCCGTATTTACGGAGCGCGCCATCACCACCGGCGGCGCGGTGCAGTCGGTGTCGGTGGGCGATGTGGACAATGACGGCGACGGGGACATCCTGAGTTCCAACCGCACTGACAATGCGCTGTACGTTTATGAGAATCGGCTATGCGCCGTCGGGTTCCCGGACCGATTTGTGGCCTCCTCCGAAGCTATGGGCGCCGACGCCGTGCACGCGGCGGACCTGACCGGGAACGGCGCGCCTGATATCGTCGTGGCCTCGTTATTATCAACAACCCGGGGCATTACCTGGTTCGCCAACGACGGCAGCACCATCCCGACCCTGACCGAGGCCGATCTGGCGCTGGACGCCAGCGGCAATCGACCCCAGTCGGTGAGTTCCGGTGACATCGACGGAGACGGTGACCTGGACGTGCTGGCCGCATCCGAGGTCGGCAACTGGATCCGGTGGTACGAGAACGACGGTTCCGGTTCCCCCTCCTTCACACCGCATGACGTGACCCTCACCATGTTCAACGCCCGGGACGTCATCGCCGCCGATGTGGACAACGACGGCGACATGGATGTGATCGGCGCCTCCAGCACCGAGAACAAGGTCTCCTGGTTTGAGAACAACGGCGAGACAATGCCGACCTTCACCGAGCATGTCGTCACCCGCAGCGCCATTGGCGCCTGGTCGGTGTTCGCCGGCGATATCGATCTCGACGGCGATATCGACATCGCCTCGGCCTCCATCAACGACGGCAGGATCGTGTGGTACGCCAACGACGGCAGCATGCCCCCGATCTGGACCGCAACGAATGTCTTCACGCCGGCTGTAAACGTCATCCCGGCGGCCATCGATGTCATCGGGGCCGACCTGGACCAGGACGGCGACATCGACCTGGTAGCCGCTTCCGTTTACAAGGACAAGGTCGCATGGTACGAGAACACTACGATCCTGGGTGAACAACAGACCCTCCCGTTCGAAGAGCGCATCATCACCCAGAGCGTTGGCCTCGAGCCCGGTTTCGCCGCAGGCGCCTCGTCGGTGTTCGCCGCCGACATGGACGGCGACGGCGACCTCGACCTGGTGGTAACCGCCGCCCTGAACAACCGGCTGGCCTGGTTCGAGAGCGACGGCCGGGAGCAACCGAGCTTCTTCCCCCGCATAATCTCCAGCGATACCGAGGGCAGCCGGTCCGCAGTGGCCGCCGACCTGAACGGTGACGGCCTCACGGACATCATCAACGCCTCGGCGATCGACAACTCGATCTCCACCTTCCTCAGCGTGGTTATCGACGCCTGCACCACCTTCGACGCCAGCTGTGACGGCAGCATGGACGCCCAGGAACTGGCCTGGATCGGCAGATCCTTCGGCCTGATTCACGAGGGTGAGTCCCCCGACGACGACTGGTGGATCGGGATCGATTTCGACGGCAACGGTGTTGTGGACGGCACCGACCTCGCCATCCTGGGCAGCTACGGTGTCTGGGGCCGGTCGGTTATGGACTGTTCCTTCACCTGCAACGACTAAACACCCGGATCAGGTGCTGGACAAAAAAGTACGCTACTGCCGCAAAGCGCTACACGGCGTCAGCCGGACGTTCGCCCTTGGGATCGAACTGCTGAAGGAGCCGTTGCGGGACGAGATCGG
The DNA here is from genome assembly GCA_963790785.1 of Candidatus Polarisedimenticolaceae bacterium. GTDB lineage: Bacteria > Acidobacteriota > Polarisedimenticolia > Polarisedimenticolales > Polarisedimenticolaceae > Polarisedimenticola. The sequence goes on along the minus strand of CAWBPP010000013.1, from coordinate 158,561 downwards.
CATCGCCTATCTGGTCTGCCGCATCCTGGACACCATCGAGGACAGCACCGACCTGCCGGCGGAAGCCCGGGTAGCGCTGCTGCAGCGTGCGGAACGGGAGATCTTCCATCCGGACCGGCAGGCGGGATGCGCCGCCGCCATCGAAACGTTGTTCTCCCCTAATCCCTCAAGGGGGCGGACCATGATCTGTGCCGCCACTCCGGTTTGGTCCTGGCTGCCCTCCACGAGCTCAGGCCACCGGCTGTAAACGCCATGGAGCCGTCGGTCCGGGAGATGGCCCGGGGCATGGCTGAGACAGTGCAGCGGGAGCTCCTGGGCGAGGGGCTGCATCTTGAGACCATGGAGGACCTGGAGCGCTACTGCTACTACGTGGCAGGCACCGTCGGGCATCTTCTCACCAGCCTGTACGCCCTGGACCGGGCATCGGTCACCCCTGAGGTGGAAGCCGAACTGCGCCGCCGCGAGGTCGCCTTCGGCCTCGGCCTGCAGGTCACCAACATCATCAAGGGGGTTACCGACGACATCGCCCGAGGTGTCAGCTACCTCCCGCTCTGCCTGTTCCGGCAGGCCGGCATCACCATAGATACCCTCCTCAGCCGGCCTGACGATCCCAGGGGGCGCGCGGTAATCTCCGGACTGGTGGACTGGACGCTGCTGAAGCTGGACGAGGCCCTGGAGTACACCCTGACCCTGCCGGTGAAGGAGACGGACCTGCGGCTGTTCTGCGGCCTGCCCCTGGCCTTCGCGGTGCGGACCCTCTCCCTGGCGCTGCAGTCCGATATGGTGTTCAGCGAAAAGGCGCTGAAGATCAGCCGGGCGGAGGTAGCGGCCGTCCACCGCAGGATGGAATCGATCCTGGACGACAACCACCGCATCCGGGAACTGTACCGGGAAGAGCGGGCGCTGGTTGCGGTCAATCGGCCTTAATGTAGACCTTCGCCGTGATCCCTTTCTCCGCCGCGTAGTCCCGGATCTCACGGGTGATCTTCATGGAGCAGAACTTCGGCCCGCACATGGAACAGAAGTGGGCGACCTTGGCCCCTTCCGCCGGCAGGGTCTCGTCGTGGTACGCCCGGGCGGTCTCCGGATCCAGGGACAGGTTGAACTGATCCTCCCAGCGGAACTCGAACCGGGCCTTGGAGAGGGCGTCGTCCCACTCCCTTGCGCCCGGGGTGGCCCTTGGCCAGGTCGGCGGCGTGGGCGGCGATCTTGTAGGCGATCACGCCCTCCTTGACGTCCTCGCTGTTCGGGAGACCGAGGTGCTCCTTCGGGGTGACGTAGCAGAGCATCGCCGTGCCGTACCAGCCGATCTGGGCTGCGCCGATGGCGGAGGTGATGTGGTCGTAGCCGGGCGCGACGTCGGTGATCGAGGGGCCCGAGGGTGTAGAACGGCGCCTCGTGGCACACTTCCAGCTCCTTGTCCATGTTCTCCTTGATCTTGTGCATGGGCACGTGGCCGGGCCCCTCGATCATGACCTGGCACGTCCTGCTCCCAGGCGATCTTCGGTCAGCTCGCCCAGCGTCTTCCAGCTCGGCGAACTGGGCCTCGTCGTTGGCGTCGGCGATCGAACCGGGGCGCAGGCCGTCGCCCAGGGAGAACGCCACGTCGTAGGCCGCCATGATCTCGCAGATCTCCTCGAAGTGCGTGTAGAGGAAGTTCTCCTTGTGGTGCGCCAGGCACCACTTGGCCATGATCGACCCGCCGCGGGAGACGATGCCGGTCACGCGCCGTTCGCGGTCAGGGGCACGTAGCGCAGCAGCACGCCGGCGTGGATGGTGAAGTAGTCCACCCCCTGCTCCGCCTGCTCGATCAGGGTGTCCCGGAACAGCTCCCAGGTCAGCTCCTCCGCTTTGCCGTCGACCTTTTCCAGGGCCTGGTAGATCGGCACGGTGCCGATGGGCACCGGCGAGTTGCGGATGATCCACTCGCGGGTCTCGTGGATGTTCTCCCCGGTGGAGAGGTCCATCACGGTGTCGGCGCCCCAGCGCGTGGACCAGCGCATCTTCTCCACCTCTTCCTCGATGGAAGAGGTCACCGCCGAGTTGCCGATGTTGGCGTTGACCTTCACCAGGAAGTTCCGGCCGATGATCATCGGCTCGAGCTCCGGGTGATTGATGTTGGCCGGGATGATCGCCCGGCCCGCGGCGATCTCGCTGCGCACGAACTCCGGATCCATCCCCTCGCGGATGCGCGACGAACTCCATCTCCGCCGTGATCTCGCCCCGTCGGGCGTAGTGCATCTGGGTGACCACCGCTCCCGGCCGCGCCTTCCGCGGCTTAACCGGCGCCCTGCGGTTGACGAACCGGTCGGCCGGGCCGTCCAGGAGTACGGTGTCATCACGTTGGGCGATCCACTCTTCTCTTAGCCGGGGCAGCCCTGCCCTGATATCCAGATCCTGGTCCGGGTCGGTGTAAGGCCCGCTGGTGTCGTACAACCGCACCGGCGGCTCCGGGGAGGTCAGGGCGATTTCCCGCACCGGCACGCGAATGCCGTGCTTTTCGCCATGTATATAGACCTTTTTCCCCGATACCGGGGTCCTGGGGATCTGACTCATTCCGGCTCTCCTTGCCCGTGTCGGCTGCGAGAAGGTTGCTGCACCAGTGTAGCCCTCGTGCCGGGGTTCGTCTATGAAACCGGATCCGGTTCATGCTTCCGGATGACACGGTTCGTCACCTCCAACCGTTCCGGATGCCACTGGGTGTCTGAGGACAATTCCGGTCTCGCCGGATTGTCTGCGAAAGCGTGATTTTAATCGAAATAAGAACCTTTTTTACGAAATCGTCATCCTCGCACCTCCGGTTTCTAACCTGTGCCTGCAGTACGGTTTGCAAGCTACCGCTTTGCGTGGGCCCGGATGGCAGTCGGTCACAGATTAAAGAACCGCTAGTGGCATATGCATTGCTCTCTATCTCCGATGACAACAACCAAGCATGCCTGACAAGGGCGGAAGAAGAGGACGTAGATGGGCAAGGGCAGAAAATCTTTCAACATTGTATTGATGGCGGCGTTGCTGGCCTGGTTGCTGGCGTGGGCCGCTCCCGTGATGGCGGCCGGTCCGATCCTGGCTGCCCATGTGGACGAACCGTTCGAAGTCAACGGCGAGATGTACCCGGCCGGCAAACTGCACGTAAAAAGCCTGGGGAACTACTCGCCGACCCAGAGAATCAATGAACTCTGGCTGAATGACGTATGCCTCGGATACCTCCTGGCCCGTAAAAGCACGGCGGAAAGCAATCAGGATTTCACCGACAGCATGTTCTTCACGCGCAGCCAGGAAGGCCACCTGATCCTGGCCGGATATACCGTCGCCGACAGCGGAACGAAAGAACTGTTCCGCTACTTGCAAAAGACTGAGAACGTCGCGTTTACCTCGGCCTCTCTTCGCTAGGCTCCTCTCCTTCTTCTCCTAGGGCCGGTCCGGGTTACCCCCCCTGGGCCGGCCATTTTTTTAAAGCCAGCCTGCTATCAGATCGGACACCCTGGGGTGGATCAGGTAGCCGGCGGAGGAGTGCGGGTTGGACGTCCCGTTCCGGACGCTCAGGTTGTAGATCCTGTGATCCTTGATGGAACGGATCGGCAGATCGCACTTCAGCATTTTCTTGTAATCGTTGGCGACCTTCTGGTCGTGGGAGATGTAATCGTCTTCCGCCGATACGTTCTCCCACCGCAGCAGGTTGGCCGGGTACCGTCTGCTCCCCTGCCGCCCGGGACCCGATGAGGTTGTCCTTGACGGTTTCGTCCCCTAAGGGACAGCCCAGGGTGATGAATAGGTCGACTCTCTTGTCCCGAAACCGCCGGTACTCCCCCCGGTAGGAAAACTTCCACAGGGTGTCCCAGGCGATGAGGGTGCCGAGGCTGTGGGCCACTACCAGCAGACGGTCTCCGGAGCTCATCCCCCGGCGCAGCGCCTCGGTGAACCCCCAGCGCACGTCCGAACCGAAGGACGAATCCGGGTTCCAGTACTCCAGCATGTCCGGGGCGACCATGCCGATGGCCTTCTCGGACAGGCCGAACCAGTTCATCGGCCCGGCGGCGGCATCGGCGAAAAACTCCTTGAGCGAGGTCCGGCCGGGGAGCTTGCGGTACCGCCCCCGGGTGAACTGGTTCGATGCCACCTCCTTAAGCGCCGCCAGGGTCACCTTGCGGCTGGCGGCATCTTTGGCCGCGGAATAGCTCTTGCCCTTGGATCGCAAATACCGGTTGGACAGGTCTCCGTAGTACACGAACTCCTTGCGGGCGGCGTCGAAGCGGTCCAGCCGGTGCGGACGGGACCGCCGGATACCGTATCGCACCGCCGAAATCCATAGTTGCCGCAAAACGGTGCGGGCCGGTTTGAAGCTGCGGCCGTGGATGAAGAGAATCCGGTTGCCCATAACGCACCTCCCTTCCTGTTATCCCTATCGTACCGTATCCTTCTCCCCATGAAACGGTTCACCGACGCCAACCGCACACTCTGGGACGCCCGGGTTTCCGTCCACGAGAAATCGGAGTTCTACGACCTCCCGGCGTTCAAGGCAGGGGCGCCCGCCCTGAAACCGCTGGAACTGGAAGAATTGGGAGCCGTGGACGGTAAAACCCTCCTGCACCTGCAGTGCCATTTCGGCCAGGACAGCCTGGACTGGGCCCGCCGCGGGGCGACGGTTACCGGCGTCGATTTCTCAGGCCAGGCCATCGGACTGGCCCGGTCCCTGGCGGCGGAGATGAACCTGCAGGCAGAGTTCGTGGAATCGGATATCGACTCGCTGCCGGACAACCTGACCGGCGAGTTCGACATCGTGTTCACCTCCTACGGCGCCCTGATGTGGCTGCCGGATATCCGGCGCTGGGCTGAAGTCGTGGCCCGCTTCCTGAAACCGGGCGGCACGTTCTATGTCGCCGAGTTCCATCCGGCCTCCTGGATTTTCGACGAAGAGGCCGAGAAGCTGGAGGTGAAGTACCCGTATTTCAACACCGGGGAACCGCTGGCGCTCCCGTCCACCGGATCGTACGCCGACCCGGACGGGAGCTCCGGCACGTTCATGGAGTACTCCTGGTGCCACAGCCTGGCCGATATCATCACCGCCCTCATCGACGCCGGCCTGACCCTGGAGTTCATCCACGAGTTCCCGTATTCCATCTACCCCCAGTTCCCGAAGCTGATGGAAGAGAGAGAGGACGGCTATTGGCGGCTGAAGGAAGGCGACGGTTCGCTCCCGCTGATGTTCAGCATTCGGGCGGTGAAGGTTTGAGCTTCTTCGAACGCTACCTCACCCTGTGGGTGTTCCTGTGCATCGTGGCCGGCTGCGTCATGGGGGCGCTGGCGCCAGGGGTGGCGAAGTACCTGGACAGCCTGACCCTGAACGCAGGCGACGCCCCGGTGGTGTCGATCCCCATCGCGGTCTGCCTGTTCTTCATGATGTACCCGATCATGGTGAAGATCGATTTCGCCGAGGTGCTCCGAGCCGGCAGGAACGCCAAGCCGGTTGGGCTGACCCTGGTGGTCAACTGGCTGATCAAGCCGTTCACGATGTACGGCATCGCCCTCCTGTTCCTGGGCTACCTGTTCCAGGGGTTCATCGGCCCGGAGGCGACCGACCTGGTGAAGCTCCCCCTCGGCATCGACCTGCAGCCCGGCGCCGAATACGGCTCAGGAACCGTCGTCCTCATGGACGGCATCCGGATGCTGGAGGTGCCGCTGTGGCGGTCGTACCTGGCCGGCTGCATCCTGCTGGGGATCGCGCCGTGCACGGCGATGGTCCTGGTGTGGGGGTTCCTGGCCAAGGGGAACGACGGCCACACCCTGGTGATGGTGGCGATCAACTCCCTGGTGATGCTGCTCCTGTACGGCCCCCTGGGCGGGTTCCTCCTCGGTGTCGGCCGGTTGCCGGTGCCATGGGAGGCGCTGCTGCTCTCCATCGGGATCTACGTCGCCTTGCCTCTGGTGGCAGGCTTCATCACACGGAAACTGCTCCTGAAAACGAAGGGTGAAGCCTGGTTCCGGGAAAAGTTCCTGCACTTCCTGACCCCGGTCACCATCACCGCGCTTCTGGTCACCCTGATCCTGCTGTTCTCGTTCAAGGGCGAGGTGATCCTGTCCAACCCGCTGACGATCCTCTGGATCGCCATCCCGCTGTTCATCCAGACCGTCCTGATCTTCGCACTGACCTGGTACGCTGCCAAGGCGCTCAAACTGCCTTACGAAGACGCAGCCCCATCGGCGATGATCGGAGCGTCGAACCACTTCGAAGTCGCCATCGCAACGGCGGTGATGCTCTTCGGCCTGTCGTCAGGCGCAGCCCTGGCAACCGTAGTCGGTGTGCTTGATCGAAGTCCCGGTGATGCTGATGCTGGTGAAGTGGTGCTTGAGGGGGCGGAGAGCGGCAGAGGCGATCTCAGGATAGATTCTGCTTCTCTTCCAGCTCGGCCCATCGGGCGGAAAGCCGGTCCAGTTGGTAGAGAAAGAGCTCGCTGCTCCACAAGCGCAATGCTCTCCTGTTCCCCGGCGCCGACGAACCGCGAGACATCGTTCCGCGCCGCTTTCCAGTCGATCTCCTCGATCCGGCGGTGCATGGCGCGGACATACCAGTCGGCGGTGACCTGCACTTTCCTCCCCTCCCATGGACCTTTCTGGAACAGGGCGTTGCCCAGCAGATCGAGGTCGGGAACGGCCTTTTTATTTACGTACCACAGGAAGTCGTACCAGTCTCTTCCCTTGATGTACTCCCTGCATAGAAGAGCGTGTGATTTGGTGGAAAACCCCGACCCTAACGTCTGCACGGTAATGGCGGCCGTTTGTGGAAACGTGATGTAGCCGGTCTCGAACCGCGATCCTTCCGGCGTTTGCATCGCTGCGACGAGGTTTGACGAGCATTCATGCTGTTAGATTACTTTATTCGTAATCTAATAGCAAGTATTGACAAAACCGGGATGCTATAGGTCCTGCTTCTCTTCCAGCTCCGCCCACCTTGCGTACAGCCGGTCGACTTCAGCCTGGGCGGCTTCGACCTCTTTCATCCGCTCCTGCAGCGCCGTCCCGTCGGCGGCGATGGCCGGATCGGCCAGACGCGCCTTGGCCGCTTTCCAACTGCTCCTCCGCCTTCAGGATCGCACCGTCCATCCCGTCCCATTCCCGCTGCTCGAGATAAGAGAGCTTCTTCTGCTTGACCACCTGAGCCGGCTTTTCCTGAACCGCCTTCCCTCGCTTCCTCTGCTTCGGCTCATCCCGGTTGGCGACCCACTGATGGTAATCGGCGAACCGCTCCGCCCCGCCGTTACCGTCCAGGGCGAGCACTTCGGTGGCGACCCGGTCGTTGAGGTGGCGGTCATGGGTGACGAGAACGATGGCCCCCGGAAACTCCAGGAGTGACTCCTCCAGAACTTCCAGGGTGGGGATATCCAGATCGTTGGTCGGCTCATCGAGAACGAGCAGATCGGCAGGTTTCAACATCATCCTGGCGAGGACGATCCGTGCGCACTCGCCGCCGGACAGGTTGGAGACCTGGGTCTCCATCTGTTCCTTCCGGAACAGGAACCGCTTGCCCCAGGAGATGACGTGGATCGACTGCCCGCGGTACAGAACGCTGTCCCCTTCCGGCGCCAGGGCGCGCTTCAGGGTAAGACTTGGGTCGAGACTTTCCCGGTTCTGATCGAAGTAAACAACCCTCAAACCATCCGCCGGCCGGACAGTTCCGGAATCAGGTTCCAGTTCGCCGGTGATCATCTTCAGGAGAGTACTCTTGCCGGTGCCGTTGTACCCGAGCAGGCCGAGCCTCATGCCCGGTTTGAGCAACAGTTCCAGGTCATCCACGATCCGGGTCTCCCCGAACCGTTTGGAAAGCCCCTTGCAATACCACAGCCGCTTGGACTTTCTGCCGGACGCCGTAAGGTCGATGCCGGCGGACCGGACGACAGACCGCTCCCGGACCTCCCCCAGCTCCTCGATGCTCTTCTCAGCCGCCTGGATCCTGGACTTGGATTTGGTGGTCCTGGCCTTGGGGCCGGTTCGCAGCCAGGCGATCTCCCGCCGGACCCGGTTGGCGAGAGACTCCTGGTACGAGGCTTGCCTCGAAAGAATCTGGTCCCTGCGCTCCAGCAGATCGGCGTACGCACCCTTCACAGAGAGGATGCCGTCGGGATAGACCTTGTCCACCTCCAGCATCCTGGTGGCGACATTCTGCAGGAAATATCGATCGTGACTGATCACGACAAAGGTCGCAGCCCCCGATTGCAGGAACGATTCCAGCCACAGGATCGATTCGATATCCAGATGATTCGTCGGTTCGTCCAGGAGCAGGATGTCCGGATCCTGAACCAGAGCACAGGCGACCGCCAATCGCGTCCGCCAACCACCGGACAAAGTATCGGTTTGAAGATCATGATCCTGGAAGCCGGTTTTCTGGAGCGCAACCGACGCTTTCTGCCATTCGCCATTGGCGGTGGAATTGAAGACCGTCTCCAAAACCGTGGAACCTGATTCGAACTCGGGCTGTTGTGGGACATAGCCGATCCTCAGGCCTTTCCTGCGGATCAGTTCCCCCGTATCCGGTTCTTCCACTCCGGCCAGGATCTTCAACAGCGTCGACTTCCCCGCCCCGTTGGGACCTATGAGACCGATACGTTCGCCTTCGTGGAGGGTGAAGGAGAGGTTGCTGAATAGCGGCCTTGCCCCGTAGGTTTTGGAGATCGACTGGCAGGTGATGATGGTGATTGGGGGCATGGGGGGGAGGTTAGGCTAAGTTGGAAGGGGGCGCTACTCCGGGTGGCGCATGAGGAAGAGGCGGCAACTTGCTCAAACCCCCATCACACTCCCATGCCCAAAATAGTGTGACCGCCCGCAGCAACCCACACAGCGTCTTCGCATCATTGAACTCATCCCGCAGCGCCATCTCGGTTGCATTTTCAATCGGGATCCGCATGACGTCGATCACTTCGTGGTCCTGGAGGTTTTGTTCGGTTTTGACCAGGTTGGTGGCCAGGAAGAGGTAGATCTTTTCGTCGGTGAATCCGGGAGCTGTCCAGATCCAGCCCATGGGGATCAGGTTGCCGGGGCGGTAGCCGATCTCCTCTTCGGTCTCCCGGACGGCGCAGGCCTCCGGTTCCTCGTTGCCGTCCAGCTTGCCGGCGGGGATTTCGTACAGGTACCCGCCGGTGGCGTGGCGGTACTGGCGGATCAGGATTACGTGTCCATCCTCGTCGATGGGCACCACCGCGGCGGCGCCCCGGTGCCGGACGATCTCCATTTCGGTGGTCTGGTCGTTAGGGAGCTTCACCGTCTCGATATGCAGGTCGACGATCTTGCCTTTGTAGATCTCCTTGCTGCCAAGGAGTTCGGCGTCTTTCATAGTGCCCTCCCTCTATGTAAAATCATACCCCGGAACCGTGGCCCAAAGGAAATCCTATGAATATGCCGATCTACCTGGACTACAACGCCACCACTCCCCACGCCCCAGAGGTGGAGCAGGCTGTAATGGCCGCCATGCGGGACGGCTGGGGGAACCGGTCGTCAGGGCATGCCCTGGGGGTTGCGGCACGGGAACTGCTGGAGGAGGCGCGGGGGGAGGTTTCCGGCTTGCTCGGCTGTAATCCGGAGGAGGTTGTATTCACCTCCGGCGGCACCGAGTCCAACAACACCGCCATCCTGGGGTGTGCTCCCCTGCTGGAACGGAAAGGAAGGCATATGGTCACCTCCCGGGTGGAGCATCCGGCAGTTACGGAGCCCGTTGGGGTGTTGGAACAAAGAGGATGGGAAGTCACCAGAATCGGCGTCGGCATGGGTGGTGCGGTGGACCCTGAGGAGTTTGTGAATGCGTTTCGCGAGGATACGGTTTTTGTTTCCCTCATGCACGCACACAATGAAACCGGGGTCATCCAGCCGGTGGCGGAGATTGCCGGTGAGGCACGGAAGCGAGGGATTGTGTTTCACACCGACGCCGCCCAGACCGTGGGAAAGTTGAGCGTGGATGTGGTCGAGCTGGGTGTCGACCTGTTGTCCGTCGCCGGACACAAGCTGTACGGGCCTCGGGGAGTGGGGGCGCTGTACGTTCGTTCCGGCTCGGTATTCGGGAAGATCATGCACGGTGCAGGACACGAGTCGGGACGGAGGGCCGGGACGGAGAATATTCCAGGGATTGCCGGCCTCGGTGTGGCGTGCCGGTTGGCGCAAGGGGAGCTGTTGTCCCGGATGACGCACCTGGCCCGCATGCGGGCGACCCTGGAGAGGGAGCTTAAGAACGTCTTTCCTGGTGTTGTGATTCACGGTGAGAAGTCGCCCCGGTTGCCGAATACGACGTTCTGCTCCATCTCCGGTATCGACGGCCGGGCGGTGATTATGGCTGTCCAGGACCGTCTGGCCATCTCCGCCGGATCGGCTTGCCATGAGGATGGTGAGACGCCTGCCGGAGTGCTGCAGGAGATGGGCGTGCCGGCCGATCTGGCGGTTGGGACCTTGAGGATCAGTGTCGGAACCCCGACTACCGAGGCTGAGATCGGAGCGGCAGTGGAGATTCTGAAGGCTGAGGTACAGTAGGCGGCTATGGCGGCGGCATCATCAAGACGGATCGAGCACGACGGCGGGCGGAACCTGATCATCCGGTTTCCGTTCCATCGGACTCTTGTGGACCTGGTGAAATCGCTCCCCCACCGGCGCTGGCACGGGGATCAGAAATACTGGTCGGCGCCTGTGGAGGATGTGGTGGCCGTGGTGGAGACCATGGTGCCGCACGGGTTTCAGTGCGACGACGGGACTGCACATCTGTACGGCGAGAAGGCTCCTTCGCCAATTCCATTGGCTACGGAGCCTGCGGCTTTCGGAGGGCAGCCAGGTTTATTTGACAGTCCTCCTTCGCAGCCTGCGGCTGCTTCGGAGGAGAACGAGGACTACACCGTTGAGAGGTTGAACCTTGAGGCGGCAGCCGCGCTGCGGCGGGCATTCCCCTCTTCCGTGTGGCTCACCGGTGAGATTTCCGGGTTCAACAAGTCGGCCCATCGCAAGCATGTCGGATTCAAGCTGGTGGAGCATGACGAGGGCGGCGGTGAGACTGCCCAGGTCAACGCCATCCTGTTCGCCGGAGTGCGGGAAACGATTGAAGAGAAGCTTCATGGTGCCGGGGACCCGTTCAAGCTTGAGGACGAGATCTCGGTTCGTCTGTTGGTGGCGGTGGAGATCTATGAAGCCTGGGGCCAGTACCGGGTGCGGGTGGACGACATCGACGTCGGGTACACCCTGGGTGAGGCGGCCCGTCGACGGGAGGAGATCATCCGGAAGCTGACGGCGGAGGGTTTGCTGGAGCAGAACAGCTCCCTGCCGATGCCTGTGCTGCCGTTACGGGTCGGCCTCATCACCAGTCTCGGATCCGATGCGTTCAATGACGTGAAGCGGACGCTGGAGGAGTCGGGGTTCGGGTTCCAGGTCACCGCACATGGGGCTCGTGTGCAGGGCAGGTCCACCGAGTCGTCGGTGCTCAATGCGCTGGACTGGTTTCGGGAACGGATGGAGCAGTTCGATGTCGTATTGATCTGCCGGGGCGGCGGTTCGCGAACCGATCTTGCCTGGTTCGACAACGAGAAACTGGGGCGGGCGGTGGCGGAGTTCCCGCTGCCGGTGCTCTCCGGTATCGGTCACGAGCAGGACTTCTCGGTGCTGGACGCGTTGGCCCGATCGGCCAAGACACCGACGGCGGCGGCGATGTTCCTGGTGGAGCGGGTTGGAGTGGCGCTGCAGGCGGTGGAGGAAGCAGGAGGTTCGATCCTCAACGTTGCGGCGGAGATATTGGTGGAGGCTGCGGCGCGGGATCGTGAGCGGGCAGGGCGGCTGGCCCGTGCGACACGAAACCTGCTGGCCCATGCCGGTGGCGATGCGGTGCATCGAGGGAGGCGGCTTGCAGTGGGCACACGCAACAGGCTAACCGGGGCGCGGTCCGATCTGCACCGTCTCTTGCTGGGGATCCCGAAAGCGGCGGCGGTTCGGTTTGCAGGGTGTCGGACCGACCTGGAGCGGGCCCGCGGACAGATCGGCCCGACGGTGCGGCGGCTTCTGGCATTGGCTGCGGAGCGGACCGATGGCCGGCAATCGCGGTTGTCCCTGTCCGATCCGGCACGAGTGGTGGAGCGGGGGTTCGCGGTGTTGCGCAGCAAGGCAGGGCAAGCGATCAGGCACCCGGACGAAGCGCCGCAAGGTACGGAACTGACGGCACAGCTACGTGGAGGGCGGCTGGGGCTGCGCTCTACCGGGAAAGAGGAGTAACCATGGGCAAGGCGAAGAAGGCGGAGGAGCTTTCCTACGGCAAAGCCTCGGAGCGACTGGACGAGATCCTCTCGAAAATCGAGGAAGGCGAGGTCGATATCGACCAGCTCTCCGGTCTGGTGGAGGAGGCCGCCGGTCTGGTCACCCTGTGCCGCGGGAAGATCCAGAACGCCGAGATGAAGGTCAAAACCATCACCGAGCAGCTGGAACGGGAGAACGCTGATGACGACGGCGGAGCTGTTTCGTAGCGGCAAGCTGATCATGGCCCCCATGAGCCGGGGGACCGACCTGCCGTTCCGCCGCCTGGTGGCGGAGTGGGGCGGGGAGATCTGTGTCGGCGAGATGGCGTACGCCCACAAGATCGTGAAACGGGAGCGGAGCGAACTGCCGCTGATCCGGCGGCATAAGGACGAAAAGATTTTCGGGGTGCAACTGGCCGGCAAGAAGCCGGAAGTCATGGCCGAGGCGGCGAAGATCGTGGCGGATCAGGGTGTCGATTTCATCGACATCAACCTCGGTTGCCCCATCGACGACGCCACCAGGCGTGGTTTCGGGGCGGCGCTGCTGCAGCGACCATCCCGGGTCGGGGCGATAGTGCAGGCGATGGTGGCGGCGGTTCCGTTGCCGGTTACGGTGAAGATGCGGTTGGGCTGGTCGTCGGAGAAGCCGACCTACCTCAAGATCGCCCGGGCGGCCCAGGAGGCGGGGGCGGCGGCGGTGATCCTCCACGCCCGATCCCGGGCCCAGCGCTACCGCAGGCCTGCGGACTGGTCCCATGTGGGGCAACTGGCGCAGGAGCTGTCGATCCCGGTCATCGGCAACGGCGACATCATGACCTGGCGGGACGCGAAAATGACGGATGGACGCCGCCGGCTGCGCCGGGGTCATGGTGGGACGCTGGGCGCTGGCCAAGCCGTGGCTGTTCCGGGAGTACCTGGAATCGCGGGATATGGAGATGGACGCCGAGGCAAGGCTTGCAGTGCTCAAGCGGTACGTGGAGTTGTGCCGGGAGAGTTTCCGGGACGATGAACGGGGCCGGGTGCGGACCCGGCGCTTCCTGACCTTCCATCAGGATTTCTTCGCACGTTACCGCAGGTCCGCCGGGGAGGATGCGGTAAACGCCGATGACCCCCGGAACTGGGGTGAACCGCCGGCTGCCGGTCTTGAAGCCTGGCTCTGCCGCACCGACAAGGCGGGGGTGGAGGCGCTCACCGCATGGCTGGTGGACGGCGGCCCGGACATCGCTCCCCCGCCCCCGGGGCCGGACGCGGTCCGGGCGGTAAAAGTCACCGTCTCCGGCTGACATGAAAATGGGGACATTCTGCTTTATATTGCAATTCCTTAATCGGAGAAGAATCCTGGTGAACGATTAAGGAATTGCAACATAAAGCGCAATGTCCCCATTTACCCATTTACGGTTTCCTCAACACAACCGGGGGAGGAGGAAGGCGACAACCGAATCCCTCCTACATGGTTGATCGACGCCCGCGCCAGGGGTAGATTCCGCTCCGCAGCCTTAGTCCCTTACCTGCAGTTGTGGAGGGCGCCCATGGTTTCACCGGCACAGGACGGTCTGCTCAACCGGCGTTTCCTGCTCCTGGAGCAGTTGGGCCGGGGCGGCATGGGACAGGTCTACCGTGCGTTCGACCGGTTGCACGAAAAAATCGTCGCCATCAAGATCCCCCGGCCGGACGCAGCCCGGTCCGGCTCTCCCGCCCGGTCCGGACCGTCCCACCCGTTCTCTCATGAGTACCGCATATGGGCCGCCCTGCGCCATCCGAACATCATTCGGATCCGGGAGATCGGCACCGTCACCGAAGGCCCGTTCCCCCGGGGCACCCCGTACCTCGCTCTGGAAAATTTCGACTCACTGCCGGTGCACCTGGCTACTGCGCCCGGCCATATGCGGTACGAAGACCTGCGAGGAATCGCCGTGCAGATCCTCCACGGTCTGGGACACATCCACCAGCTGGGCCTCGTGCACCGGGACATGAAGCCGGGGAACATCCTGCTGGGACGTTCCCTGCGCGGCGCCGGCCGCGTGAAGATCACCGACTTCGGCCTGGCTACCGGAGCCGGCCAGTCGGAAGAACCGGGGACCGTAACCGGATCGTTCCCTTATGTGGCGCCGGAAGGGATTCAAGGCCTGGCCTTCGATCCCCGGGCCGACCTGTACAGTCTGGGGATCCTGTTGTATTACCTGGCCACCGGTGCCCTGCCCTGCCCTGATCTGGAGCCGGGAGCGATCATGCTGTGGCACCTTAACGGCGCGCCGGCGGACCCGGGTGCCGTCCGGCCGAACCTGCCGGTTCGATTCCGGTCCCTGGTAAGAAGACTCACCACCCGGGACCGGGAAGATCGGCCTTCCGACGCCGGAGAGACTTTGTTCCTCCTGGGTCACGGCAACCGCAGCCGGATAGTGCCGTTCCCGGCGGAACCGCCGCCGGTGCCGGCCGCATCACCCCGCCTCGCCCTGGACCGGACCCGGATCGGACGCTTCCAGGTGGTCCGCCCCCCCACCGGTGACCGGGGCTGGACCTTGGAACTCGGGACATTGTCCGGCATCCATGGCGTGACCTACCACAAGGTCGCCTGCGGCGGGCAGAACGGATCGGTGGCCATGGGAAGGCTGCTGCTGGAACTGCTGCTGTCCCGCACCGGGACGAGGATCGGCAAACAGGCCAAGGAACTGGAGGAGACCGGGCTGCCGTTGCGGCTCCTCGGTCGCGTGCCGATATGGGACGAGAAGCGCAAGGCGGCGCGGCCCACCGGCCGGAGGAACCTGCGGGCCCGTTTTGATCCGGCGGCCATCGCACGACTGGTGCTGGCGTTCTGCGGACAGGCCCCGCTGGCCCTGGCGTTCACCCCTGCGTCGCTCCGGGACCGCCTGGTGGCCGACGTGGTGGACCGGCTGCAAGGGGCGGGGAGGTCCGGGCGGTGCGGAAAAGGGTTGCTGCTGGTGCTGCCCCGGTCGACCCGGACGCCGCACCGGTTAGTACAGGAACTCCCGGATGTCGTAGCGGGTAACGGTGGCGGCAGGAGCCGCCTGCCGGACCCGGTCCTTTAGCACGGTAAGCTCTAGATCGATCTCGTCCTCGGTAAGATCGATCACGGTGGACCCTGCTTCCGGCTGGAACGGGGAGAGGTACACGATGTCCCCTTTCGCCAGCGGCAATCTTTCCGCAAGGGCAACAGTCGCCTCAAGGTGGCCCCGTGCGAACTTCCTGCCGCCGGCGCCCACCATGAAGATCAGCGCCACCTTGAGACCGGCCTCCTTCAAGGTGGATACGAATCTGAACGAATCCTCCGCCGACCCCGGCTTGTTAAGCCAGGAGAGCAGTTCGTCGCATCCGGTCTCGAGACCGACGTGAACCCGCGTGAGGCCGAGTTCCCGGAGTTCCGACCACTCCGCCGCCGGACGCCCTTCACCGCCGAACACATCCACAAAACCATGAACCGGCATGCCGGGGAACTGTTCCACCGCCGCCTCCAGGATCGGGAACAGCCGGTCCCGGCCCAGAACCAGAGCGTTGCCGTCGGCCAGGAAAATGCTGCGGCGCAGTTTCAACCCTTCCCCCAGAAGATCCCGGACGTCGAGACAGTGCTTCCGGAATTCGTCCACCGGGCGGCAAGAGAACGGCCGGTCCTGGTAGAAGCTGCAAAAAGTGCATTGGTTCCAGGTACAGCCCCAGGTCGCTTGCAGCACCACCGCGAGGTACTGGTCCGGGGGAAGGATCGACACCGGCCGGTAGACCCGGTCGAAGCGACCCCTTTCCTCAAGGAGGCGTTCCGGCGTCCAGGCCAGGATACGCCGCAGGCGGTCCTTGTGGTCCTCGCTCACCGTGGGGATTGGGGCGGAACCTATCCGGTCCAGAAGAAGGCGGAAACTATCGGCGGCCTCAGCCTCGGGAAGCACTGCTCTAACCCGCCGGCCGCCGATCCGCTCCCTGGTGTGGACCCGGCTTGCCAGGGACCGCTTGTAGATCCGGTCGTCCTGGAACCAGGAGACCGGGCGCCCCTCCAGATCGAAACTGAAGACCATCTCCAGGTCCGGACTCAGGACGGTGATGTTCTTCCTGGCGGAGAAGATCCAGTCGGATTGGGGACATTCCGCTTTATCTTTCAATAGTTAGCCCCCCTCTTTGAATTCAATAACTATTAAAAGATAAAGCGGAATGTCCCTCTTTTTATGTCCCTCTTTTTAAGGGTGTCCCCGTATTACGAGCAGCCGCTGGTGGTGCCGCAATTGATGCAGAGGTAACAGGCGCCGTTCCTTACCATGATGGTGCCGCATTCGGAGCAGGGCGGGGCATCGGCCTGGCTGACGAACACCTGTCGTTCCTTCGCCGCCAGGATTTCCGCCAGGGTGCTGTTGTCGGCCGTCGCCGGCTCGGCATCGTCCGGTTCGAAGTCGTCCGTCTCCTGGTTTTGCATCGACATCGGCCGCTGGTCCTCTTCCAGGAACTCCAGCGCCATCCAGCGGAAGACGTAATCGATGATCGACTTCGCCGTCGGGATGCTCGGGTTACCGGTGTACCCCGCCGGTTCGAACCGGACATAAGAGAACTTGTCCACCAGGAACCGCAGTTCCACGCCATGCTGCAGGGCGAAGGAGATGGCGGTGGCGAACGCATCGGCGAATCCGGCCAGAGTCGAACCGGCCTTCCCCAGAGTGATGAAGATCTCCCCCGGCATACCATCTTCGTACAGGCCGACGGTGATGTACCCCTCGTGGCCCGCCACCGAGAACTTGTGGGTCACCGAGCGCCGGGTATCCTCCAGCTTCCGTCGCAGGAGCAGCTTGCCCGCCTCACCGGCCGGCAGCACCTCGTCGGTTCTGGTTCTGCCGGTGGACATCGGCTGGGTCCGTTTGCAACCATCCCGGTAGATGGCGATGGACTTCAACCCGAGCTTCCAGGCCTCGGTGTACGCCTCTTCAATCTCCTCGACAGAGGTCTCGCCGGGCATGTTTACCGTCTTGGAGATGGCGCCGGACAGGAACGGTTGCACCGCCGCCATCATCCGGATGTGTCCCATGTACCGGATTGCGCGCTCACCGTTCGCCGGTCTGAAGGCACAATCAAAAACAGGGAGGTGTTCCGGCTTCAGATCCGGACTGCCCTCGATGGTGTCGTGTTCGTTGACATAGTCCAGGATTTCCTGGATCACTTCCTTGTCGTAGCCCATCTTGTGGAGGGCCAGGGGAACGGTATGGTTCACGATCTTGAACACGCCGCCGCCCACCAGCTTCTTGTACTTCACCAACGCAAGGTCCGGCTCGATCCCGGTGGTGTCGCAATCCATCATGAAAGCGATGGTCCCGGTAGGGGCCAGGACGGTGGCCTGGGCGTTGCGGTAACCGTACATGGCGCCAAGTTCGATGGCGTCGGCCCAGGACTCCCGGGCCGCTTGCAGCATGTCACCGGGAACCGTGTCTTCCTTGATGCTCAGGACGTGGGACTGATGCTTCCTCATGACGTTCATGAACTCATCGCGGTTGGCGGTGTACCCCTCGAAGGCGTCGGTCCTGGCGGCGATCCGGGCGGAACCGGCGTACGCCTCGCCGCACATGAGTGCTGTCACGGCGGCGGCGTAGGACCGGCCGGCGTCGGAGTCGTACGGCAAGCCACGGGCCATGAGCAGGGCGCCCAGGTTGGCGTACCCGAGTCCCAACGGGCGGTACTTATGGGAGTTGACCTCGATCTCCCGGGTCGGGTACGAGGCGTTGTCCACCCAGATCTCCATGGCGGCGACAACGACGTCGATGGCGTGGCGGAACTGTTCGGTGTCGAATTCACCGTCTCTGGTCCGGAACCGCATCAGGTTCAGCGATGCGAGGTTGCACGCCGAATTGTCCAGAAACATGTACTCGGAGCACGGGTTGGAAGCGTTGATACGGTCGGTTGCGGGGCAGGTGTGCCAATTGTTGATCGTCGTGTCGAACTGGATGCCGGGGTCACCGCAGATCCAGGCGGCGTCGGAAATCTTCCTCATCATGTCCCGGGCCCGGAGCGATTCCACCGGCTTCCCTGTAGTTACCGCCCTGGTCTGCCAGGTGCCGTCGGTGAGCACCGCCCGCATGAAGTCGTCAGTCACACGTACCGAGTGATTGGCGTTCTGGAAGAACACCGAATCATACGCACCGCCGGGGACGTTGAACTCACCGGAGTAGCCGGCATCGATGAGGGTCCAGGCCTTCTTTTCCTCCCGGGCCTTGCACTCGATGAACTCCTCGACGTCAGGGTGTTCGATGTTCAGGATAACCATCTTGGCCGCCCGACGGGTCTTGCCACCGGACTTGATCACCCCTGCAAAGGAGTCGTACCCCTTCATGAAGGAGACCGGACCGGAAGCGGTGCCGCCGCCGGCCAGGGGCTCCCTGGCGGAACGGATCGGCGACAGGTTGGAGCCGGTGCCGGATCCGTACTTGAACAGCATCCCCTCGGTCTTGGTCAGCTCCAGGATCGACGGCATGGTGTCGTCCACCGCGTTGATGAAGCAGGCGGAAACCTGGGGGTGCTCTTCCACGCCGCAGTTGAACCAGACCGGCGAGTTGAACGAGACCATCTGGTTTACCAGCAGGTAGGTCAGCTCGTCTTCGAACCGGACCGCATCATCCTCGCCGGCGAAGTAGTTCCCCTCCCGGCCCCAGCTGCCGGCGGTCTTCACCACCCGCCCGATGAGCTGGCGAACGCTTTTTTCCCGCTCCGGGCTGCCCACCGGCCCCCGGAAATACTTCTGGGCCACTACGTTGGTGGCCAGTTGGGACCAGAACGCCGGGACCTCCACATTGCGCTGTTCAAAGGCGACTTCGCCCTTATCGTTTTTTATGACAGCGTCCCGGAGCTCCCACTCGATCTCGTCGTAGGGATGGACCCCTTCCCTGGTGAATACCCTCGGAAACCGCAGCCCCTTCTTCGGATCGATCTTTCTCTCGAGGGTCGCCCCCCCGGTCCCGGTCATTTCCCCAACCCCAACGGCTTTCGCCGCCTCCCTCTCAGGTCCGAGCATGCGCTTGACTCCTATCCCCTTGTTCCCGGTCCAGCAGGAGAGAACTCGATAGTTATTTTATTATTTTTAAGTTCCCACCAGCTGTTTTCCACAATGCGTGAAAAGCTACGAAGAAATAACAGGAATGACGCAGTTCTGTCAAGAGAAAAAACCGACCAATCCACAAAATGTAGTTGCAGAGAAGAGTTGTAACTACTAGATGTAGTATAGCACCCGGAAGGGCTCACATCGAGGGAAACAGCTTCCGATTCAAAGGTTTACAGCGCAGGCGGGCGACTTTCGCTATAATTTCGTTTATTAATTACAAGTATTATGGTAATTAATCCAGCCCAAGACTTTCCTTCCATTTCTTGCAGAATTTCACCCATTCTGCCGGCGGTTCGATGAAATGCACCCCCATACCGCAGTCCATTATATGGGCCAGTTGGGGCGGAACTTTTCTCGCCCAGATCACCTTGGCCCACAGGGTGAAAGTCTCATCCGGGAACTCCACCTGCACCTGGATCGTCTGTCCCGGCGGCAGAACATTATTGGTTCGGATGGCCAGGCCGGTCTCGGAAATATCCCTGGTAAAACCTGTTTTTTCCGGCATCTGGACCCCAAACCTGACCATCAGCCTCCGTTTCGCCCTGGAGGCGCCCCGGTTCCGCTCGTAACCGGCCGGTTCTGCCATGATCACTCCCTTCAGCTGCCATACAGCCTCTTGTAGCCGAAATATAGTCGCGCTCAGGCCTCCGATCAAGTATTCAGGCGGGCCAGCGCCCAGGCGGCATGTTCCCGGATCATCGGATCCGGATCGGACAGAGCCCGGGTCAAGGCAGGGATCGCCCTGGGATTTCCACTATTTCCCAGCACAATGCAGGCGTTCCGACGCATGCCATCCAGTCTGGCCCGCATAACCGCCGTGCCGGCAAACCGTTCCAGGAACCGCGCCCGGTCCATGGCCAGGATCGAGAGCGGGTCCAGGGACGTAAGGTCCGGCCGGGCGGCCAGTGGATCGGACGGGGGAACCGTTCCGAACCTCCGGGTCCAGGGACAGACGGTCTGGCAATCGTCGCATCCGAAAATCCGGTCTTCCATCGCCTCCCGCATCGCTTCAGGGATGGAGCCGCGGTGTTCGATGTTCCAGTAGGCGATGCAACGGCCCGAGTCCACCACACCGGGAGCGACGATGGCCCCGGTGGGGCATTCGCCGATACAGGCTGTGCACGAGCCGCAGAACTCCTCGTGACCGGCCGGGTCCGGCTCGATCTCCGCCGCCGAAAGCAGTTCCCCCAGCAGGAACCAGGAACCAAGGTCACGCCGGATCAGATTGGCGTTCTTCCCGATCCAGCCCAGACCTGCCCGTTCCGCCCAGGCCCGTTCCAGCACCGGGCCGGTATCCACAAATGAACGGGCAGGCAGCCTGCTGGTCTCGGAAAGCCAGGCTGCAATCCGTTTCAGTTTTTCCCCCAGGACCTTGTGGTAGTCCCGGCCCCGGGCGTAACGTGCGACCTGTCCTCCTCCGCCCGATCCGCCGGGTACATCGGTTCCAGGGCCATAGTTCATGGCGACTGCCACCACCGAGCGACAACCGGGGAGCAGCCGGGCCGGGTCGGACCTCGCCTCCCGGTGGTTCTTCATATAAGCCATGGTGTGGTGGTAGCCCCGGGCAAGCCAGGTGTCGAACGCCGCCTGGTCACGTGGAAGCGGCTCCACCGGCGCCACGCCGAAACCGTCCAGGTCGTGGCAGGCGACCTGCTCTAAGAGCGCCGATCTAAGTTCCGCCGGAGTCATCGTCCCGGTCTCCGTCCAGCCCGGCCTCGCCGGCGGCCCATAGCGTCTGGTGGGCGATGCCGCGTACGATCCGCACCTCGTTCTCCGACAGATCGGCCCGGCCGAACATCCGACGGATCCGGCGCATGACCACCTCCCTGCTGTCACGCTTCAGGAAACCGATGGTCAGCAGCGCCTGCTCCAGGTGGCGGTACATCGCCTCCCTGGTCTGGTCGCAGGCGATCGGTTCCTGATCCAGCGACTCCCGGGGCAGACCGGCCCGGTGCAGTTCCCACGCAAGCAGCAGTACCGACTGGGCCAGGTTCATCGAGGCGTACCGCTCCGAGGTCGGTATGTGCACCAGGTGGGTGCAGCGGTCCAGTTCCAGGTCGGTTAGCCCCCGGTCCTCGCGGCCGAACAGCAAGGCAACCTCGCCGGACCGCGCTCGCTCGCCCAGGGCGTTCGCTAACCGCTGCACAGGGATCTGTGGCCAGCGGTGACGGCCGGTGCGGCGGCTGGTGCCGATCACAACACCGGCCCCTTCCAGCGCCTGGTCCAGGCTGTCGCATACCGTCGCCTGTTCCAGGATCTCCACGGCGCCCACCGCCATCCTCCGGGCATCGTCCGCCAGCGGGTCGCAGCCCGGCGAGACGATCCGAAGATCCTGAAACCCGAAGTTCAGCATCGCCCGAACCGCAGCTCCGATGTTTCCCGCCGACCGGGGTTCCACCAGGACGAACCGGACCGTGAAGCTCACCGCTTGTTCATGGCCGATCGCAGCGGGAAGGTCTCGGCGATCTCCTTGGGCGACTCCAGCCTCTCCCCGGCAACGGCGATGACTTTCCTGGTGAGGAACAGGGTCAATCCCCGGGTCTTCAGGGTCCGGGGGATATCGATCTCCCTGATATAGTGGTCCCGCCGTTCCACCGGAACCGAGCGGGCGTCCCGGGTAGTGTCCAGCAGCATGACCCCTTGCCACACGACTTCGAACCCGGCTTCTCCCAGCAGGATCACCTCGCCGAGGCGCTGGTCCACCAAAGGGTTGTCCTGGCGATCGAAGGTGACGATGATGTCATTGATGCCGTCCAGGTCAAGATCGACCAGTTCAAGTTCGCCCCGCCCTACGTACCCTTCGTACTCTTTGCCGTAATCCCGGCTGAATGCCGGCGCCAGCTTGCCGCCTGATTCGTTAAAAACGTCCAGGCGGACGTTCACCGAGTTGTCCCGGTCCTTACTGCCGGTAAAGTAGGTGGTCACCGCCACCACCTGCTTGCCATCCCCCTGAAGGACCCGGGCGGAAAGCACCGAGCAGAACATGGCGTCCTTCTCCTTGATGCCGATAGCCCGGCAGACATCGCCGACGCCGGCCGCCGGCAACGGGGTGGTGGCCGACAACAGCACGGCACACGCCACCGCCGCAGGCCACAAAGTTCGCTTCCTGCCTTTCATTGCATGCGCTCCTTGGCCTTCCTGCGCCCGGCGCGGCGCCGGGCCAGTCGTTTCTCCCGTTTCTTCATTTGTTCCGCCACCCACGGCTCGTATGCCTCCGCGGAATCGAAGTACAGGTCGAACTTCAGAGTATCAGTGTAATACTCGCAGGGTCCATCGTCCGGATCGCCGTAGTTCCGGCAAACGTCGGGGCGTGTATCGTAGATTGTGCAGCGATTGTCCGGCAAAAGGTGCTTGCACCGGTTCCGGACCTCCAGGTACCAGTCCCCGTCCTGCACCCAGATCGCGACGTTCTGGTGCACCAGGTACCAGCGAATCTTGTCGTAATCCTCCGGTGTGGTCGGCTTGTCTATCTCCAGCGCGAAGTATTTACAGCACAATGCGGCGCAAAGATCGCAAGGCGGATCGGTAGATTCGTGCAAGGGGATCTCCTGTTCGGGCAAAGCGGCCATATTCCACTGAAGGGATCGATTTTATCACGCGGCCACAAGCAGCCCTTCAACCCTGTTACCATTCGGGGTGAACGGAGAGATTATGGACTTGTACCTCGCTGGGCACCTGTTGCCGGTGGCGGGACCGGCCCTGGCCGGTGACGGAGCGGTGGCTGCCAGGGACGGCCGGATCGTCGCCGTAGGACACCTCGATGATGTGCGCCGGGAACTGGCCGGCCTGGGGTTTGGTCCGGAAACGATCCGGGAGCACGATCTCACCGATGCGGTGCTGATGCCCGGCCTGGTGAATGTGCACACCCACCTGGAACTGTCCTGGCTGCAGGACGAAGAACTTCCCGCAGGCGATTACGTCGCCTGGCTCCGCCGCCTTCTGGAGTTGCGGGAAACGAAAGGCGTGGCGGCGGACGTGACAGGCGCCGCCGCCAAAGCGATCAAGACGATGCTTGACCGGGGCACGGTGGCGGTGGGAGACGTCAGCAATACCCTGGCCACGGTGCTTCCCCTGGCGGAATCGACCCTTCGGGGGGTGCTGTTCCACGAGATCTACCGCATCCGGCCGGAAGGGGCCGAGAAAGAGATGGAAGATGTGGTGGCCCGGATAGCCGCCGCCGATGAGGAGTTGCGCCGCCTCGGCGCCCGGGACCGGTTCTTTATCGCTCCGACGCCTCACGGGCCTCACACCACCTCGCCGGCGCTCCTGAAGGCGCTGGCCGGCAGGGCCACCGCATCCCGGGAACCGCTGTCGGTCCATGTGGCGGAAAGCGGACCGGAGGTCGATCTGCTGCAGCACGGCACCGGCGAACTGGCGGCGTTCTACAAGGAACGCGACTTCATGGACGAGGGTTGGCAGCCGCCGGCCATGTCGCCGGTGGCCCATCTGGACCGTTTGGGCGTACTGTCACCGGCCACCCTGGCAGTGCACTGCGTCCATGTGGGCCGACAGGATCTGGCCCGGCTGCAGGAACGCCGCTGCACGGTGGTTATCTGCCCCCGGAGCAACGCCCGCCTGGGAGTAGGCACCGCACCGGTCCCGACCATTCTGGGCGCCGGCATCCCGGTGGCCCTGGGCACCGATTCCCTGGCCAGCACGCCGGACCTGGACCTGTTCGCCGAGATGGCTGCTCTGCGGTCCGACCACCCGAAACTGTCCGCCGCCGCCGTCATCCGGATGGCGACGTTGAACGGCGCCAAGGCTCTCGGTCTGGAAAACGACCTGGGAAGCCTGGTCCCGGGGAAGCTGGCGCGAATGGTCCGGATCCCGCTGCCCGCGCCTTCCGCCGATCCGATGGAAACGGTCACGACCTGCCCCGGCACCGTAGAACCGGTGGCCTCCGCCTCTTGATCGGCGCCATCCGCTCCTGGGGAAGGATGGTCAAGTTCTCCCACTCCGTCTTCGCCCTGCCATTCGCCCTGGCCGGGGCGGCGCTGGCAAGCCGGGAGTCCGGCTTCATCTGGATGCAGTGGCTCTGGATCGTGGTGGCGATGGTCTGCGCCCGGAACGGAGCAATGGGGTTCAACCGTCTTGCGGACCGCAGGCTGGACGCCGACAACCCACGAACCGCAGGAAGGGAACTGCCGGCAGGGACCCTCTCCCCGGCGGCGGTGGTGGTTTTCACAATCGTGTTACTGGCCGGGTTCGTGTTTGCCGCTGCCGCCCTGAACCGGCTCTGTCTCATGCTCTCCCCCGTGGCCATCGCCATTATCCTCGGCTACTCATATACCAAGCGGTTCACCTGGGGCAGCCACCTGTTCCTGGGGCTGGCCCTGGCCATCGCCCCGGTGGGCGGCTGGGTCGCCATCACCGGCTCCTTCGCCCTGACCCCATGGCTGCTGGCGGCGGCGGTGCTGCTCTGGGTGGCAGGGTTCGACATCATCTATTCATGCCAGGACGCCGACCACGACCGTACGGTCGGCCTGTTCTCCATCCCCAGCCGGTTCGGCATCCCGGCGGCGCTGACAGCCGCCCGCACGTTCCACTTCCTGTCCCTCCTGGGGCTGGCCGCCGCAGGCCTCACCGCCGGCCTTCACCCGGTGTACTGGGCCGGCCTCGCCCTGATCGCCGGCCTGTTCCTGTGGGAGCACCGCCTGGTCCGGGCCGACGACATGTCCCGGGTCGGCATGGCGTTTTTCAATATGAACGGAATCATCTCCGTGCTGTACCTTGTTGTTATCCTGGCAGCGAACTTCATGGGAGATTGAACCATCGAGCATCGACGACTGATCGTGGGGATCACCGGGGCAAGCGGCGCCCTGTACGCCGTCCGGTTCCTGAAGGCGGCACTCACCGCCGGCTTCAGGCTGGAAGTGATCGCCAGCGGATACGGGCTGCGGCTCCTCTCGGAGGAGTGCGGGCTGAACCTTGCGTCCGACGACTTCCCGGACTGGCTGGACCGGACTTACGGCCGGGAGACCAGGCCCGGCTCCATCACCCTGCATCCGGCCGGCGACCAGGGCGCCGACATAGCCTCCGGTTCCGGCTCGGTGGCCGGCATGGTGGTGATCCCCTGCTCCATGAAGACCCTGTCGGGGATAGCACGGTCCGCAGCCACCAACCTGATAGAACGGGCTGCCGACGTCACCTTGAAGGAGCGGCGGAGGTTGATCCTCGTACCCCGGGAAACCCCGCTGAACCTGGCCCATATCGAAAACATGCGGGCCGTCACCCTGGCCGGCGGCTCCATCGTACCGGCCATGCCGGCGTTCTACCAAAAGCCGAAAACCCTGGAAGACCTTGCCGATTTTATAGCGGGCAGGGTACTTTCCCTGCTGGACGAACCTCACGAACTGTACCCGGCCTGGACCGGCCGGCCCCCGGAGTAATTATGGGCGACCTGCAAAAGATTCTCGATTCCCCTTCCTACATCAAGGCGTATGAGGATATCGATTTCCTGAACCGGGATGAGCTCCGGGCGGTCCGCCTCCAGCTGGAGCTCCGGAAACCGGAACTGATCCAGCAGGACGAGGGGGTGGAATCCACCATCGTGGTGTTCGGCTCGGCCAGAACACTGGAAGACTCACCGTATTACCGGGCAGCCCGGGAGTTCTCCAGGATCGTCTCCACCGCCTGCCAGATTGACGGCAAGTGCGAGTACGTGGTGGTCACCGGCGGCGGCCCCGGCATTATGGAGGCGGCCAACCGTGGCGCCCACGACGTCGGCGCCAAGAGCATCGGCCTGAACATCTCCCTGCCGTTCGAGCAGCACCCGAACAAGTACATCACCCCGGAACTCTGCTTCGAGTTCCACTACTTCGCCATCCGCAAGATGCACTTCCTGATGCGGGCCAAGGCGCTGGCCGCCTTCCCCGGCGGGTTCGGAACACTGGACGAGCTGTTCGAAACCCTGACCCTGATACAGACCCGGAAATCGAACCCGGTGCCGGTGATCCTGTTCGGACAGGATTACTGGGAACGGCTCATCGATTTCAACGTTCTGGTCAAAGAGGGCATGATCTCACCGCAGGACCTGGACCTGTTCAGCTACGCCGCAACCCCGGAAGAGGCCTGGAAGGTGATCAACGATTTTTACGCGGTGAAGTGAGGCGGACCGTCCGATCCGCCTACACCAGAGTCTTCAGAAACTCCACGGCATGACAGACCCGTATTCCCTCGGGGGTGACAAAATCTTTGTTCCCGGCGGCTGACAGCTGCCACGCCGCGCATTCAGGGAATCGAGCCTTCCAATACCGCAGGTTGTTGTCCACCTTGCCGTCGGATCGCTTGCATTCGACGGCGGTCAACGGTTTCCCTTTTTTAGAGAGGATGAAATCCACCTCGCGACCATCGGTATCCCGGAAGAACTGCAGGGCGATGTCTCTACCCTCGGTATCCTGCTGGAAGTGGACCCATTTCATCAAATGGCACGCAACCAGGTTTTCGAACCTGGGCCCTTCTTCGGAAACCAGGGTCCAATCGGTCTGGTAATGTTTGGGAGACTTTTTAATCGCTCTAATCTTCGGGCTTCCAAACGGAGTGATCCGGAACAAGGCATAGAGCCGCTCAAGTATCCCGATCCACCCGGAAACCAGTTTGTGACTCAGCTGGAGATCTTCCCGCAGAGCATTGATGGACAGGAGAGACCCGACCAGATCCGGCAGGCGGAGCATGAGCAGTTCCAGGTTCCCAAGATCCCGGACCTGCTCCAGGTCGGTGATCTCTTCCCGCAATAACAGGTTCCTGTATTCACGGGACCACCGTCTCGCCTCTACTTCCGACCCGCCGAAGAACGGCTCCGGAAATCCACCTAGCACAAGCAGCTGACGAAACTCCTCCTGCCCGGTAATTCCCAGTTCCGCTACCGAAAGAGGGTGCAGCCGGAGCAGATGGTACCGGCCCTGCAGCGAGTCGCCGGAGTAGCGGTAGAAATCAAGACGCGCGCTACCGGTCACAAGGATGCGCTGGTCCGCCGGCTTTCCGTCATACAGTCCCTTCAGGTAGTTCCGCCAGGTCCGGTATTTGTGAATCTCGTCGAAGAACCAGAGCGGATTCGCCGGCAGTTCACGACGCAGGATCCGCTCACGATGCTCAGCTACATCCCAGTTCAGGTAGCCTGCTTGCGCTCCCGGCAGGGACAGGCCAAGGGTCGTCTTCCCCACCTGGCGGGGGCCGGCCACAAAGACCATTTTCCTGGCCAGATCGTCCATGATCTGGGGAACCAGGTAACGACGAGACGATTTCATGATTCAAATATACAGATATTTTAACCATTAGTCAAAACTATCTGTATATTTATTTGCCCTCAGGCGAAATTGTCAGTTCCGGCTCCCGCCCTTCCATCATCGCCACAACACAGCGCCGGGCGTCGGCCGGGGTGATGGTCGCCATCAGTTTCGGCCCCAGCGCTTTTCGTTTTCTCGACGACCAACCTGCCGCTTCGTCGTTTTCCGCCACCAGCGCCCAGCCGTTGGCGGCATACGGTCCACGGTGACGGTACCCACAGGACCGCCAGGGCGGGTGCAGGGTCAGGGCCGGGACCCCCAGGGCCGAGGCCAGATGCACGGCACTGCTGCCGTTCCCCACCGTCACCGCCGATCGGGAGAACAGCGCCGCCCGCGACTCCACGCCACCCTGGAAACGTGGAAGCCGGCGCAGAAACGGGTGGTCGTCGTCCAGCTCCTCGATGAACCGGCCATCGTTCTCGCCCATGGAGAAAACCACCCGGGTTTCCTCCGCCTCCAGCAGGGTGGCCAGTTGGACGAAGTGCACCGCCGGCCAGGACGTGCAGGTCTTCCCGGCTCCGGGATGGATAACCACGAACGGCTGCCGGACCCGGTGCAGTTCCAACCAGTTATCGATCCCTTCCCGGATATCCTGCGGAATGGCCAGCCGGAACCGCGCCGGCGCCGCCGGCGCACCGACCCGGTGAGCGAACGACAAGGCATAATCGACCTCGTGGCACCCACCGGTCCGGCGATGCTCATCCACCCGGCCGGTGAACAGGCGCGAATACGACCACCGGAACCCGGTGCCGATCCGGTAAGGCACATCCGCCTTCCAGGCAGCCCAGGCAACTTTCGAACTCCGGGAAAGGGAGATCATCAGGTCCGGCTGGAATTTCCGGAACGCCTGCTCCATGCCGCCCACGGTGAGCCCGGGCGCCAACACTTCATCGATGTCCGGCGCCATGCGGGCCAGCGGCGCCATCTCCCGGCGAACCAGCACGCCGAGCCAGGCGGAGGCGTACGCCTGCCGGACGGCTGCGATAGCCGGCAGGGAAGAGACGAAATCCTCCAGGTTGTCGTCCCGGACCAGAACGATACGGCGGATACCGGGAATCGACTCCCCCGCCACACGGATCTCCCCGTCTTTGCGCTCCACCTGCCGGACTGTTGGAATGCCGTCGAGCACCCTGTTTCCTCCGAACCGAATGACCCTTGATTATCCATTATCTCCGCAACCCCGCAACGTACAATGGAAGGCATGGAACCGATCCTGGCGCTGTTCGACGTGGACGGAACCCTGGTGGACACCGCCGGATCGGGCCGCTACGCCTTCCAGGCGGCGTTTCTCGAGACCTTCGGTGTGGATCCGGTGACGCAAACCAAAGGCCGGGTCCGGTTCGCCGGCATGACCGACCCTTTGATCATCGAGGCGCTGGCCGATGCCGGAGGGATCGCCCGGGATGACCTGAAAACAAAGAACGGATCCCTGTTGGATTCGTTCTACAGGCATCTCGAGGCCGAAACCGAACGACTGCGGGGGAAAAGCCGTGTGCTGCCAGGCGTGGCGCCGCTCCTGGACCATCTGGACGGCCTGGATAATCTGTTCACCGGCCTGATCACCGGTAACCTGGAAACCGGCGCCCGGATCAAGCTGGAGCCCTTCGACCTGAACCGGTTCTTCCCCACCGGCGGGTTCGGCTCGGACCATTCCGATCGCCGAGAGGTGGCCCGTCTCGCCGTGGAAAAGATGAACCGGCATCTCGGCCTCACCGTCCCGCCCCACCGGGTGGTGGTAATCGGCGACACCGAGCATGACATCACTTGCGCCCGGGCCAACGGTTACCGGGCGGTGGTGGTGCAGTACGACTGGGTCTCAAAAGAACGGCTCCTGGCGGCGGAACCGGACCACTACCTGCCGGACTTCACCGATATCACACAGGTACGGAACGCATTGGGACTCTGATCCTGCGATAACCGGAAGGAATGCATCGCGTCGCCTGCGGCAGGCCGACGGCTCCACGACGCATTCCTTCCGGCTTGCGCCACTCCGATGCATTGTCGGAAGGGGCGTGCGTCGCGGCGGCCTCGGCCTGCCGCAGACGCCGCGATGCATGCCCCTTCCGGCGACTGACCAAATCAGCTGTCGTAGTACAGGAAGAACTCGTGGGGATGGGGCCGCAGCTTCAGCGGTTCCACCTCGTTCTCCATCTTGTAGTCGATCCAAGTCGAGATCACATCCTCGGTGAAAACGTCTCCCCGAAGCAGGAACTCGTGGTCCTCGGCCAGGGCCTCCAGCGCCTTCTCCAGCCGGTCCGGGGTTTTCGGAGTGTCCACCAGTTCCTCGGCAGTCATCTCGTAGATGTCCCGGTCCAGCGGCTCGCCGGGATCGATCTTGTTCTTGATGCCGTCGATCATCGCCATCAGCATGGCGGAGAACGCCAGGTAGCCGTTGCAGGTCGGGTCGGGGCAGCGGAACTCGAGGCGCTTGGCCTTGGGGCTGTCGGAGTACATCGGGATCCGGACCGCCGCCGAGCGGTTCCGGGCCGACATCGCCAGGTTCACCGGCGCCTCGAAACCGGGCACCAGCCGGCGGTAGGAGTTGCTGGTCGGGGCGGCGAACGCCAGCAGCGCCGGGGCGTGCTTCAGCATGCCGCCGATGGCGTGCAGCGCCATCTGGCTGAGGCCGGCGTACTTCTTGCCGGCGAACAGCGGCTTGCCGCCCTTCCAGAGCGAGAGGTGGGTGTGCATGCCGCTGCCGTTGTCGTCGAAGATCGGCTTGGGCATGAAGGTGACCGTCTTGCCGTGCGTTCTTGGCCACGTTCTTGATGATGTACTTGAACCACATGAACTGGTCGGCCATCTTCAGCAGCGGCTCGAACTTCATGTCGATCTCGCCCTGGCCGGCGGTGCCGACCTCGTGGTGATGGGCCTCGACGACGATGCCGACCTTCTGCATCTCCCGGACCATCTCGCCGCGCAGATCGTGGTAGGTGTCGGTGGGGCTCACCGGGAAGTAGCCGCCCTTGTAGCTCGGCTTGTAACCCAGGTTCGGCTCCTCGAACCGGGCGGTGTTCCAGGCCCCTTCGACCGAATCGATCTGGTAGAACCCGCGGTGCTGGGTCTGCTCGTAGCGCACCTCGTCGAAGATGAAGAACTCCGGCTCCGGGCCGATGAAGCAGGTGTCGGCGATGCCGGCTCTTCTTGAGGAACGCCTCCGCCTTCCGGGCGATGTACCGCGGGTCCCGGCTGTACGGCTTCCGGGTCATCGGATCGACGATGTCGGCGATGACGCTGACCGTCGGTTCGCGAAGAACGGGTCCATTACCGCCGTTGACGGATCAGGGATCGCCAGCATGTCCGATACGTCGATCGCCTGCCAGCCGCGGATCGACGAGCCGTCGAAACCGACGCCGTCCTTGAATGTGCTTTCGTCCCACGTGTCGATGGGGAAACGAGCAGTGCTGCCAGGTACCGAGAAAGTCGGTGAACTTCAGGTCCACCATTTCCGCTTTGTTTTTCCTTGCGAAGGCAAAAAATTCTCGCGGGGTCATGGACGAATCTCCTATCGATGTATCAATTTGCGCAGTTTGAGCAACGTCTCGCAAATAGTAACAAGAATTGAGTACTTTTAGCTCTATTCGGTTGATTTACGATGTTCCAGGACCGTTACATAGGTTCCAGAACCGACGATCAGTTCATCCGTGCCATCGGCGTCCAGATCCCAGGCGGCAAGGGCCACGATGCCGGACCAACTGGCCCGGTACCGCAGGCTGCCGGTCCCGGCATCCAGGATCAGCAGGTTGCCGTCCCGGGTAGCAAGGGCAACTTCCAGATCGTCCGAACCGCTGAACCGTCCCACGGCGCCGGCCGCCACCCGGTCAGTCCCGACACCGAATCCGGCCACACCGGTCCTGGTCACCAGGGACCAGGCTCCGGCCGCAGGGCCGCCGGGCCGGGCTTCCGGACTCGACCCATCCGGCGCCAGACGCAAGACGCCCTCGAGAGTTGCGGCGATCAGTTCCACCGGGAGATCGTCGGTCCGGTTGGTCATGACGGAGAACAGTCCCTCCGGAGCGTCCCAGGAGTTCCCCTTGCGGTTGACGAAATCGTAGGTGTTGACCTTGCGGGAACCTCTCCGGAAACCGATCAGGTCCTCTACGCCGTCGCCGGTGATGTCGGCGGCCAGCAGGCTCACCATACCGGACGGAGCATTCGCCCTGCTGAGAAGCTTGCCGTCCGTTCTGAGGGTCACCAGTTCGTATCCGGCAGATGCGGTTACCACCGGTGTGCCTTTCGGATTGGCCCGAACCACCACACCGCCCACCGTCCTTGAGAGATCCTGGGACCACCGCACACCGTAGCGGTCACCGTGCTCCGTGCCGGCCCCCAGCATGGTGGGAAAACCGCCCTCATCACCGGCCAGCAATTTTTGGATCTCCTGACGGATCAGGTCCACCAGGCCCTGGTAATAGCCGCCCCACTGCCCGCGAACACGGCCCTCACCGTCCAGGAGAAGCGCCGAAGGCAATTTCCGTGAATTCAGCAACCCGTCCAGGCGTTCGTTGTAACGGCCTACCGGCAGGCTCAGGCCGAGATTGGAAGCCATGGCCAGCGCGACCTGGTCCGGCTCGTTCACGTTCACCGCCACCACGTCCACACCGGCCCCGCCCATGTCATTCTGGAGAAGCTGCAACGACGGCAATTCATGCTTGCACGGGCCGCACCACGAAGCCCAGAAATCAATGAGGATGATCCTCCCCCGGCGGTCGGCGACATTGAAAGGCGCCGCCCCGAGTATCTCTATGGAAAGATCGGAGACATCCTCAAACCACGGACCCGCCATGAGCGGAACCGCTGTTCCGCTGGAGGCATCGGGCATTGCTGCGTCGGTTACGGTCCAGACCGGACGGTCCCCTTCCTGAAACCACTGCAATAGAGGAGGGGGTGCGGATCCTGGTTCCTGCGCCGGAACGGCCGGTAACCAGGAGAGGGCGATCGCCAGAAAAACCGTTACTGCACAGCGCCATTGCATAGGAGCCAGTTTAGCGGCAATTCCGGGACGTCGCACCTTGCCGTGGAAGCAGGGGGGTCGAATCAAGCAGGGGCGGTTGCCGCGCGCCAAGTAGAGAAAATCTGCGACGCCTTGGAGGTCTCAATCTCCACGAACCGGCGATAGACCTTATGCCGCGCCGGGTCGATCTCGTAAGTCCGATCCTCGAAATCGAAGCTTATAATCGGGGTAGGCTCGACGGATTTGGTCTTGCTCTTGCGAGTGGCGCGGGGCATCGGCGATCTCCTCATGCAGCGTGGCATTCTGCTGTCGGCACCTTCTTCCATAGTCAAGTTCCGTACCAGTTCGAGGATCTCTGTGCAACAAATGGAGAATAGCCCGGAAATCATGTAAATTTTTCGCCAGGCGCCGAAGGTCGGCCACCGTTGCAGGTACAGAAATCTCTGATCCGCAAGCCTTTTTATCCGGCCACCTTGACCGAAAAAAGTCTAAGTCGGCCACACTGGCAGCATAAGTCCGGATCAATTATTATGCTGAAATCGTGCCGGATCATGAAGCCAGCAGCCGGTCCAGAATCCTCCTGCTGGAGGGCGGGCCGGACGACCGGGAAGCCGCTTCACGGGTTCTTGCCGGCGAGAAATACCAGGTCAAGCAACTGCCCCTGGGGCCAGGTGTGTTTCGATCGCTGGAGGAGCAGTCTCACGACGCTGTGCTCCTTTTTCCCGACGGAACCGGCGCCTCCGGCTTGACCTGGATCCGCTCCCTGCGGGAACGGTACCCACACCTGCCTGTCCTCGCCCTGGTACCACCGCGGCGGATCGCCCTGGCCATCGAATGCTCTGAGGGCCGGCGCGGAGGATTACCTGCTGGTGCCTCTGAACCCGATGGAACTACGGGCCCGGCTCAAGCGGGTGCTTGAACGGAACGACCTGAACTCCCGTATCAGCTGGTTCCAGGACGAGCTGGCCAAAAAATCACAGTACCGCAAGCCAGAGGTCCGTTCCCCGGCAATGAAGGCTGCTCTGGACCGGGCGATCCGTGTGGCGCCAATGCGTT
Organism: Candidatus Polarisedimenticolaceae bacterium; assembly: GCA_963790785.1. Classification (GTDB taxonomy): domain Bacteria; phylum Acidobacteriota; class Polarisedimenticolia; order Polarisedimenticolales; family Polarisedimenticolaceae; genus Polarisedimenticola. The sequence goes on along the minus strand of CAWBPP010000013.1, from coordinate 124,946 downwards.
CCAACGTCCTGATTACCGGGGAGAGCGGCGTAGGGAAGGAACTGGTCGCCCGGGCGATCCACCTCAATTCCACCCGGTGTGACGCCCCGTTCATCGCCCTGAACTGCGCCGCCATGCCGGCCAGCCTCATCGAGTCCGAACTGTTCGGCCACGAGAAGGGCGCGTTCACCGGCGCCGTCGCCCGGACCCGCGGCAAGTTCGAAATCGCAAATCACGGAACTCTTTTCCTGGACGAGATCGGGGAAATGGACCTGCCGTCCCAGGCAAAGCTGCTCCGTGTTCTGGAGGAACAGGAGTTCATGCGGATCGGCGGCGACCGCAACATCCGGGTGGACGTGAGGGTTATCGCAGCCACCAATGCCGACCTGGATGCAATGGTCGGCAGGCGACGCTTCCGCCGGGATCTGTACTACCGCCTGAAGGTAGTGGTCATCCCGGTCCCGCCTCTCCGGGATCGCAGGCAGGACATCCCGTACCTGGTGGAGACCTTTCTGGATCAGCTCTCCAGCAGCAATGCGGTCCCCCGCAAGACGCTGTCACCGGAAGCGATGGCCACGCTGGAAGCTTATTCATGGCCGGGAAATGTCCGTGAGCTCAAAAACGCCCTGGAAAGCATCCTGGTTTCGACCCTGGGCGACCGCATAGAGCAGGAGGATCTGCCGGGGGGTTTTCTGAAGGCCGAACCGGCGCGATCGTCCTACGGAATCCAGCCCGGCACCACGCTGGAAGAGATGGAGAGGGAGCTGATCCGCCTTACGCTGGAGCACACCGGAGGCAACCGCACACACAGTGCATCCCTGATCGGTATCGGCGTGCGCACCCTGCAGCGCAAGATTCGGAGCTACGGAATCGATATCGCTCCGAAGCGCCGCAGACCGAGAAAACGGAACTCAGAAACCTGAGGCAAGCTTTTTCTCGATTTTTTTCAGGTTTTTTTGAAAGGAAGCAAACCGTCGGCTTTCACCGCTTCCGGGAGTTCACTTCCAATTTAGTATCGTTGCAGAGTCTCTTGCATCGTTCGCTGCGATACTAGTGTTCATGGGGCTTTCGGGCGACTGCGTTTTTTCCGCGCATGACGAATGCATACAGTGCTGTCGCCAAATGAAACGTTCCAGGACTCACCGACTACGTTCCAACTGCCTCAAGAGACGCGTTTTAATGCTTGACACCGTTTTTTTCCCGTCTTTATATTCAATGTGATGCAAGTGATCAATGACTTGCATGATTAAGACGGAAAGGAGGTGATCCTAGAATGGCAGTACGCAAAAAGGCGGCCAAGAAAAAGGCCACCAAGAAAAAGGTAGCCAAGAAAAAGGCCACCAAGAAGAAGAGGGCCAAGAAGAAGGTAGCCAAGAAAAAGGCCACCAAGAAAAAGGTAGCCAAGAAAAAGAGAGCCAAGAAGAAGGTAGCCAAGAAGAAGGTAGCCAAGAAAGAAGGTAGCCAAGAAAAAGGCCAGCCAAGAAAAAGGCCACCAAGAAAAAGAGAGCCAAGAAGAAGGTAGCCAAAAAGAAGGTAGCCAAGAAAAAGGCCACCAAGAAAAAGGCCGCCAAGAAAAAGAGAGCCAAAAAAAAGGTAGCTAAGAAAAAAGCCACCAAAAAGAAAACGGCTAAAAGAAAGACGACCCGCAAAAAGAAAAGATAATTCCGGAAGGGATTGACTTTTCGGGACGTCATCTCGAAAAAACATATCAAGGGACGCTGCTTGCAGCGTCCCATTTTCTTTAAATAGCGGGCTTTCCCGTGTTTAACACGAACGTAACACGCCCGTAACACGCCCTTGAATCGGCCGATCTCCAATAGCAGTGCAGCCGGATGCCGGTTGCCAACGCTGCTCTTTCAGGAGATCGGAACCATGAAAGCTATTTGCAGAATACCTGCGATCCTCATGATGGTCGCCAGTACCTTTTTTGCCGGCGCCGCTATGGCCCAGGCGGTCAAGGTCGACGAGGCGATCCAGCCCTACGCCAAATCCAGCGGCGTGTCCGGAAGCCTGAGTTCCATCGGCTCCGACACCCTCAACAATCTCATGACCCTGTGGGCGGAGGGGTTCAAAAAGCAGTACCCCAACGTCAAGATCCAGATTGAGGGCAAAGGTTCCTCCACCGCTCCCCCGGCGCTGATCAAGGGTACTGCCCAGCTCGGCCCCATGAGCCGAAAGATGAAGTCCAGTGAGCTGGACAAGTTCGAGGCCAAGTTCGGTTACAAGCCGACCCCGATCCGGCTGGCGGTGGATGCCCTGGCGGTGTACGTCCACCGGGACAACCCGCTGGAGAAGCTGACCCTCACCGAGGTGGACGCCATCTTCTCCCGGAACCGGTCCTGTGGCGCTGCCAACGCCATCGACCAGTGGGGCCAGGCCGGTCTCAGCGGTCGCTGGTCTTCCATGCCGATCAGCCTGTACGGACGCAACTCGGCCTCCGGCACCTACGGCTACTTCAAGAAGCACGCCCTGTGCAAGGGTGACTACCGGGACAGCGTCAAGGAACAGCCCGGCTCCGCCTCCGTGGTCCAGGGCATCACCGAAGACCTGAGCGGCATCGGTTACAGCGGTATCGGCTACAAGACTTCCGGCGTCAAGGCCCTGGCCCTGGCCAAAAAGGACGGCGACACGTACTACGGCACCGGAGTGTCCGACGTCATGTCCGGCAATTACCCCCTGGCCCGGTTCCTGTACGTCTACGTCAACAAGAAGCCCGGCGAGCCGCTGAACCCGATGATCCGTGAGTTCCTCAAGTACGCCATGTCCAGGGAAGGCCAGGAAGTGGTGGTCAAGGACGGTTACCTGCCGATCCCGGCGAAGATCGTCGAACAGGAAATCGGCAAACTTCAGTGAAACGAACCTCGAAACGCAGGGTCCTCCTGGACCGGGCCGGCAGCTGGCTGGTCCGGGGCAGCGGGCTGGTCATCATCGCCAGCATCCTGGGGATTCTGCTGTTCATCCTGATCGAAGTGGGACCGCTCCTCGGCAGCGCCGAGGTGGCGGTCCGCAGCGGGTTTGCATTCGAAGGTGAGCGGTCCTCCGGCGGGATCACCGACGATTACCGCACCCGGGTCGGCTTCCTGGACGCCTCTGGCAGGATCACCGTCCTGTCGATCCCCGAGGGAGAGGTGGTGTTCCGGTCGGCGGCCATCGATGGGATCGACCTCCTTTCTACCGGGGTTCACCGCTCCGGAGACTACTTCACCGGGACGACTTCCCGTGGAGAGATCCTGATGCTGCCGCTGACCTATCGTTACGAGTGGGACGAGGGTACCCGCAGCGTCGTACCCCAGCCTGGCGAAGCCAGGCTTTTTGATTTGGGAGGGCCGGACGAAACCGTACGGCTGTTCGATATCGCCGTGGACCCGGACGGCGGCACCACCGTGGTGGCCTGGACCGGAGGCGACCGGCTGGCGGTCCTGCAGGAGATCGAAGAGGAATCGTTTCTGGGTGACGCGGAGCGGGTGGAAACCCGTTTCACCCGGTCAGCCCCGGAACGCCTGTCCTCACTCTCCCTGGACGAATCGGGCCGGCACCTCTTTGCAGGAACCTCCGACGGGGACCTGCTGAGCTGGGATCTCTCGGAAGACACCGACAACCCGGTTGTCGCCGAAAGCGACGGCCAGGGCTCGGCGGTAACCGCCACCACACTGTTGCTGGGTGGCAGGACCCTGGTGGTGGGGCGAGCCGACGGTTCCATCGGGATCTGGTTCCGGGTCCGGGACGGCGACGACATCTTCTTGCGCCGGGCCAGGGTGTTCGATGCGATGGACGGGGCGGTGACCGCCCTGACCCCCTCGCCCCGGAACAAAGGGTTCGCCGCCCTGGACCAGGAGGGCGGAATGGGTCTGTTCCATTCCACGTCCCACCGGATACTGTGGGCCGGCCAGGCACAGGTACCCCGGCCCGCAGCGTTGTCGTTCAGCCCCAAGGCCGACGGCTTGGTTCTGGTCGGGCAGGACGAGGTTGCCGATCTGGACCTGCACAATCCCCACCCGGAAATCAGCATCCGGGCCTTGTTGGGGAAGGTCTGGTACGAAGGCTACGAGGAGCCGGACCTGACGCTGGCAGTCCAGCAGCGGCACCGATGATTTCGAACCGAAGCTGAGCCTGATGCCGCTCCTGGTCGGCACCCTCAAGGGCACGCTCTATTCCCTGTTCCTGGCGATCCCGCTGGGCGTGCTGGGAGCGATGTACACCTCCCAGTTCATGCACCCTTGCCTGCAGGCGCTACGTCAAGCCGACGGTGGAGGTCATGGCCGCCCTGCCCAGCGTGGTCCTGGGCTTCCTGGCCGGCCTGTGGCTGGCTCCGCGGGTCGAGGAAGTCCTGCCCGGCTCGCTGCTCATGCTGGTCGTTGCTGCCGGTCACCGCCATCATCACCGGCCTGCTGTCACGCAGATGCCGGCCGGGATTCCGCAACCGCATTCCTGGCCGGCATGGAGCGTCTGACCATCACACGGTGGCGATCGCCGGGCATCTGGGTCTGCCTGCGGCTCACGCGTCCCGTTCGAGCAGCTCCTGTTCGGCGGCAGCGATCCAGGTCTGGCTGCTCGAGACCACCGGCCTGCGTTACGATCAGCGCAACGCGGTGGTGGTCGGCCTGGCCATGGGCTTCGCCGTGATCCCGATCATCTTCTCCATCGCCGAGGACGCCTTCACCAACGTGCCCCGCAACCTGGTCTCCGGCTCCCTGGCCCTCGGGGCCAACCGCTGGCAGACGGTGACCCGGGTCGTGCTGCCCACCGGCGAGCCCCGGCATCTTCTCGGCGATCATGATCGGCTTCGGCCGGGCCGTGGGCGAGACGATGATCGTGCTCATGGCCACGGGCAACACGCCGATCATGGACTGGAACCCGTTCAACGGCTTCCGCACGCTGTCGGCCAACATCGCCGTGGAGATCCCGGAGGCGCCGCACGGCGGCACGCTGTACCGCACCCTGTTCCTGGCGGCGCTGATGCTGTTCATCTTGACCTTCGTGATCAACACCGTGGCCGAACTGGTCCGGCAGCGCCTGCGCAAGCGCTACGCGCGAGCTGTGAGCGAGGACCGTGAGGAAAGCCGCAAGCCGGCGCGACATGCTCGGGCGAGGGGCTGACCGCCCTGTGCGGCGGGCGCCCTGGCGCTCAACCTGCTGCTGGTGGTGGCCCTGCTGGCGTGCTGGCGTCAACGGGCTGGGCTACTTCTGGCAGCAGCCGGCTGCTCCGGATGGAGCTGGACGACGGGCGCCGGATCTGGGCGAGATGCACGACCGCGAGGAGATCCCGGCCGGACGGCGAGAGCCGCGACGGCCGGCCACCCGCATCCGGCTGAAGGTCGGCAACCGCGACCTCACCGGCATCGACTTCCTCTGGATCGACGAGAGCCGGATCGTCGAGCGGGGCTCCCCGGCGGACGCGGTCGTGCTCGAGCGGATGGAGTGGGGCAACTTCTACGGGACGATGGTCGAGCTGCGCCGGGGCGAGCGAGCTGCTGGCCGCAGGGCCCGGACGAGGTCTGGCAGGCCTTCGGCCCGCTGCACGAGCAGAAGCTCGACGAGCTCGCGAGGCCATCCAGCGACCTGGAGACGCGGCGAGATCGGCGACGTCAACCACCGGATCGAGAAGCTGCGCCTGGCCGAACGAAGCTGGACCTGGCCGAGCTGGACGACGCGGAGCGACGCGAGCCGCGAGCGAGCGAGATCGAGCGACGAGTCGACGCGCCGAGACCGAGTACGAGGCGCTGTCGCGGCCAGCTCTTCGCCATGCGCGAGAACTGCTCCGGCCGAGACGCTGGTGATGGAGGCGGCCGACGGGACCCGCGCAGGAGATCCCGGTCGGCCACATCGTGCGGGCGATCCGGCCCAACGCCATGGGCGCCGGCGCAAGCGTCGGCCTGTACCTCTCGCAGGTCTGGGAGTTCTCTGCCGGACGATCCCGCGCGAGTCCAACACCGAGGGCGGGATCTTCCCGGCGATCTTCGGCACGGTGATGATGGTCTTCATCATGTCGTTCGCCGTGGCCCCGCTGGGCGTGCTGGCGGCGCTCTACCTGCGGGAGTACGCCCGGCAGGGGCCGCTGGTCCGGCTGGTCCGCATCGCGGTGAACAACCTGGCCGGCGTGCCGTCGATCGTCTTCGGCGTCTTCGGGCTGGGCTTCTTCGTCTACCTGGTCGGCGGGACCATCGACCGGCTGTTCTATCCCGAGACGCTGCCCACGCCGACCTTCGGCACCGGGGGCATCCTCTGGGCCAGCCTGACCCTGGCCCTGCTGACGGTTCCGGTGGTCATCGTGGCCACCGAGGAGGGACTGGCCGCGGTTCCGCGGATCGTCCGCGAGGGCTCGCTGGCCCTGGGGGCGACCAAGTTCGAGACGACCTGGCAGGTGGTGGTTCCCGCCGCGGCGCCCGGCATCCTCACCGGGCTGATCCTGGCCATGGCCCGGGCCGCCGGCGAGGTGGCCCCGCTGATGATCGTCGGGATGGTCAAGCTGGCGCCGTCCCTGCCCCTGGACCACCATTTCCCCTTCGTCCACCTGGAACGGAAGTTCATGCACCTGGGCTTCCACATCTACGATGTGGGCTTCCAGAGCCCCAACGTCGAGGCGACCAAGCCGCTGGTCTTCGCCACGGCGCTGCTGCTGATCGTCGATCGTCTCCCTGATGAACCTGCTGCGCGACATCTGCGGTGCGCAACCGCCGTTGCGGACGCAAAGTACGCATCCAGCGCGGTCTTGACGCGGCGATTCCGGTCGAGCGCATGCCATCTGCAGAACCCCGGCAACGTCCCGCTCGGCGGTCGGCGCGCTCGGTCGAGCGATCCCGGGAACCTGTCGTCTGTGGTACGGCGCCAAGCAGGCCCTGGACGAGATCGCACTTCGAGATCCCCGGAAGAAGATCACCGCCTTCATCGGACCCTCGGGCTGCGGCAAATCGACCCTGCTGCGCTGCTTCAACCGGCTGAACGACCTGATCGACGGCGTCCGGATCGAAGGCGACATCCTGATGCGAGGGCCCGCCATCCACGACCCGGAGATCGACGTCAACGCGCTGCGCAAGCGGGTCGGCATGGTCTTCCAGAAATCGAACCCGTTCCCCAAGTCGATCTACGAGAACGTGGCCTACGGGCTCGCGGATCCACGGCATCACCAGCAACCGCGGGAACTGGACGAGATCGTGGAGCGCAGCCTGAAGCAGCGCCGCGCTGTGGGACGAGGTCAAGGACCGGCTGGAGCGATAGCGCCCTGGGGCTGTCCGGCGGCCAGCAGCAGCGCCTGTGCATCGCCCGGGCGATCGCCGTGGAGCCCGGAGGTCATCCTGCTGGACGAGCCCTGCTCGGCGCTGGACCCGATCGCCACCGGCCAAGATCGAAGAACTGATGCATCGAGCTGAAGGAGCGACTACACGCATGGTCATCGTGACCCACAACATGCAGCAGGCCTCCCGGGTCTCCGACTACACCGCCTTTCTCTATCTCGGCGAACTGGTCGAGTACCAGGAGACGGAGAAGCTGTTCATGAACCCGGCCAGCCGCAGCAGACCGAAGACTACATCACCGGCCGGTTCGGATAAGACGCACCGGTTTTTATTGAATTGGTTATCATAGAAAAACCTCGAGGAACCGATGGACCATAGAACAACGCATTTCGCAGCCAGGCTGGACGATCTCACCGAACTGGTGCTGCGCCTGGGCGGCCTGGTGGAGGAGGCGATCGGCCGTTCGGTCCACGCCCTGGTGGACCGGGACTCGGAAACCGCCAGGAAGGTCTCGAGAGCGACAGCGCGATCGACCGGCTGGAACTGGAGATCGACCACCTTTGCCTGGAGCTCCTGGCTCCTGCAGCAGCCGATGGCCGGAGACCTGCGCTTCATCGCCACCGCGATGAAGATCAACTCCGACCTGGAACGGATCGGCGACCATGCGGTCAACATCAGTGAGCGGGCTCTGGAGCTGAACGAGGAGCCGCCGATGCCGACGTTGATCGACCTGCCGCTGATGGCTGCACGGGCCCAGGAGATGGTCCGGGACGCCCTGGACGCCTTCGTCCGCCGGGACGCCGAACTGGCCATTGAGACCATCGCCCGGGACAAGGAGCTGAACCGCCAGATGAGAGAGAATTTCACACGGCTGGCGGATCATGCCAAAGCACAGCCGAACGACATCGAGCAGGCCCTGCGCCTTTCATTCGTGACCAAGTATTTCGAGAGGATCGGGGACATGGCCAAGAATGTTTGCGAACAGGTCGTTTTCATGGCCAGCGGTGAGGTCATCAAGCACCAGCATGTGGCCAACAAGGACGAGGGCGCGTCATGAAATCAATCCTCATCATTGAGGATGACCCGGACATCGCTCTTTCCCTGAAGTACAACCTGGAGCGAAGCGGTCCATACCAGGTCGACACCGCAGAAGACGGCATCTCCGGCCTGCGGAAGGCGGAACGGTCTTTCCCCGACCTGGTTCTTCTGGACCTGAATCTCCCGGGGATGGACGGCCTGGAGGTCTGCCGCAAGATCAGGGAAAAACGAGGCACTTCCAGCACGGCTATCATCATGCTTACCGCAAGGACCGACGAAACCCAGAAAATCGAAGGGCTGGACTCCGGCGCCGACGACTATGTCTCCAAACCGTTTTCGGTCAAGGAGCTTCTGGCCCGGGTTCGGGCGCAACTCCGCCGGGCGGAGATAGCGCGGGAAGCCGACGGCAATGAAGCTACCGTCCTCCATGCGGACGACACGGTCATCGACCTGCCGGGGCGAAAGGTCACCGTAGAGGGTAACGGGGTGGAACTGACCCGCAAGGAGTTCGACCTTTTGACCGCACTGTTGCGCAATCGTGGCCGTGTCCTGACCCGTAACCGTCTCCTCGAGCATGTCTGGGGTTACGACTACCCGGGAGAGACCAGAACCGTCGACGTGCACATCAGGCGGTTGCGGCAAAAGCTGGGCGCAGCCTCCGGCGCAGCCATCGAAACGGTCGTCGGCATCGGCTACCGTTACCGGGGCCCGGAGTGAAGATCCGCCACAAGTTGCTGATCGCGTTCGTAATCACAGCTCTGGTGACCTCGATCCTGGTCACCGCCGGGGCCGGCCGTCTTTTACGGACCGCCGTGGAAGAACGGTATATCGAACGGATTGAAGCCGAAAGCCGGCTCATGTGGGCCTGGCTTGAAGAAATGTCCTCGTCCGGCGGCGTCTCCACCGGCGCACTGCAGGAGTTTGCCGTCGTCGCCGGCGCCCGTCTCGCCTACCGGGTGACGCTGATCCGTGAGGACGGCCTGGTACTTGCCGACTCGGCCCAGGACACCGCCGGTTTGATCGCCATGGACAACCACGCCGACCGGCCTGAAATTGTCATGGCGATGCGCGAAGGCAACGGTGAAAGCCGGCGCATCTCAGCCACCACGCGGACGGAGTACTACTACCGGGCCCTGAGGGTGGACGGCACCGATCCGGTGCGGATCATCCGGGTTGCGCTCCCCACGGACCAGGTACGGCGTATCCAGAGCCGCTACCTCTCCCTCATGGCGATCATGACCGCTGTTGTCCTGCTGGCGATCTGCGCTCTGGGATACCTGTTCGTTCGCAGGCTCTCGAAGCCGGTGGAAGAAGTCACCCTGGCGGCCGAATTGACAGCCGGCGGGGACCTGGACTCACCCCTGCCTCCTGTCGGCGACGACGAAACCGGGAGGCTGGCAGGGGCAGTGGGGGCGATGCGGGCCGGCCTGCTGAAGAAGGTCGACGAGATCGCATCGGAGCACCGGCTCATGCTGTCCATGATGTCAAGCATGCGGGAAGGCCTGCTCCTGGTCGGCACTGACCAACGCATCCTGATGGCCAACCGGCCACTCAGGGAGATCTTCGAAGTTGCCGGCGATCCGGAAGGCGATCTGCTGGGGGCGGTGGTGCGGAACCTGGCGCTGACCCACCACGTGAAAGCTACACTGGAATACGGCACCACAGTCGAGGACGAAATCATCCGGTTTCCGGCGACCGGGCGGGCGTTTGAAATTCGCACGACCCCGGTGCTGGATGAGAACGGGAAGACCCGGGCGGCGCTGGCTCTCCTGTTCGACATCACCCGCCTTGAAACCCTGGAAAGTGTGCGGCGGGAGTTCGTTGCCAATGCCTCTCATGAGTTGCGCACCCCGTTGACCGCGATCCAGGCGTTCGTGGAAACTCTTCTTGACGGAGGGATAGATGATCCTGTGAACCGGACGCGGTTCCTTGAGATCATCCGCCGCCACACCTCGTTTATGGGTGAGTTGATCGACGAGTTGTCCGATCTCAACAAAATCGAGACCGGCGCGGTGGATCTGGATCTGTCCGACCTTAACTTGCGGGAGGTGGTCGGCAAGTTGGCCCAGGCGTGCACCGGGCAGCAGATCGAGCTCGACATCGATATCCCTCCCGATTTCAGCCTGCGGGCCGATCGCCGCCGCCTGGAACAGATCCTGACCAACCTCCTGGACAATGCCATGAAGTTCAACCGCCCAGGCGGCACCGTGAAGATCACGGCCAGGCGAATAGAGGCGGAAGGACCTGGCCGCACCGAGGTGGTAGTGGAGGACGACGGTATCGGCATCCCCTCCGATTGCGTCGAGAAGGTATTCAGCCGGTTCTTCCGGGTGGATGAGGCCCGCTCCAAGGATATCCGCGGCACCGGCCTCGGCCTCTCCATCGTGAAGCACCTGATGCGGCTCCACGGCGGAATGGTCGAACTGGCGTCCGAACTGGGCGCCGGCACCAAGGTAACCCTGACGTTCGAAGACCAGGATTAAAACCGCCGCTACTGGATCAGTCCCGCCACCGCCCCGGCCGGATCCTTGATTACACAGAACCGGTTGGCGCCCATGGTGCTGGGGCCGTGAATCACGGCGCCGCCCAGCGCCGTGCACTCGGCGATGCTACGGTCCAGATCGGCGACCTTGATATAGATCAGCCACTGGGCCGGCATGCCGGCGTTGCCTCCCCGGGAATGGCAGACACCGGCAACTGTCTCTCCGCCCTCCGCCCGCATGCTGTAGTCCTGGTACTCTCCCATGCTCACAGGATCGCTTTCCCATCCTGTGACGCGGGTATAGAACTCCCGTAACCGCGGGGCGTCTTCGACGGTCAGGTCCCTCCAGACGATGGCACCGGTCCCGACCTTGTCGTCGCTGCTCATCTAATCACCGTCCTTGGGGATACCCTTCCGCCTTTCAAAAACAGGCCTCACAGGCTCGTAGACAACCGGCGCAGGCAACGGCTTCGGATCACCAACGCTGAATATCTCCACCGTCTCGAGGATGATCGGCTCCAGCGGGCGCCCGATGGGATCGGTTTTGACCGAACTGATCTTACGGACCAGTTCCAGGCCGCTGACCACGGTTCCGAAACAGGGATGCCGGCCGTTAAGCCAGGGCATGCCCTCGGCGGAGATGAAAAACATGCTCCCGCTGATCAGCCCGCCGCCTGACCGGGTGTTTCCCATGCGTCCGGCTGCCGTAAAATTGATCGGCCCGAACCCCTCGTGGGGCAGGTAGAACGGAGCGTAGCCCTGGCTCGATCCTGTGGGGTCCCCTGCCTCGAACCGTTGACCCGCCTTGGCCATGTGAATCTTCAGACCGTCGTAATACGGATCTTTCCTGGGCTCTCCGCTGAACGGATCGTTCCAGACCAGTTCCCCTCGGGCCAGGGCGACGAAATAGGCCACCGACTGGGGAGCCTGTTCCGGGAGGAGCCGGACCACAATGACGCCGCGGGAAGTAATGATCCGGGCGTACCAGCCCGATTCATTCAATCCCGCCTCATCATCACCTGCTTGTGAGATCTGCGCGGACCCCGCCAACATGACGAAAAGCAGGGCCACTGCAGCGATCAGTATTTTATTCGGCATGTGGGGTGATCACCGCCTTTTTGATGAAATCGAGTTTGGGAAATTCACTTTCGAGGTAGGCGTTGCCCTGGCTGACAATCAGATCCTGCCGCGGGTTCCCCGCGTAACCTGCGAAAATCGCGTCCACGAATTCCATTCCCGAGACAACACGACCGAAAGCGGAGAACCCCATATCGTCCAGGCGGGCGTTATCCACCAGGTTGATGAACAACTGTGTGGTCCGGGTGTTCGGCTGGCTTGCCTTGGCGAAGGTTATGGTCCCCCGGGCGTTGGTCTCCTTTACCGGCTCGTCCTGAATCCGGGCGGGCTGCCAAGCCTTGTTGACATCGGGCGAACCGTTCAGGCCGAACTGGACCACGAAGTTCGGAACGACCCGGAAGAAGCGGCAATCGTCGAAAAAGCCGTTCTTGACCAGGTTGTAGAACCGGTCGGCGCCTATGGGGGCCAGGGAACGGTCCACGGCGATAACCACGTCGCCTTTGGATGTCTCGAAGGTGACGTTGAACCGGTCCGGCGCCGTCTCGCTTAGAGCCGAGGGGTCCAGGAGCTTTTCGTTGGCCAGGGTGCAGCCCATCGATACAAGAACTATCAGAAGGGATATGAAGATACGACGCATGCTTTTCTCCGTATGGGATGTTGTCCGCGTGCTTGATATTGACCACGAAATGCTACGCCGAGATCCGGCAACCTGCAACCTGATGGCAGCTAACGGCGCGAATGGGCGCACCGGCGGCGAATAATACTTTGATTTAACTGTCTTTTTCGATCCGCCTACTCTCTCAGATCGACCAGTTTGATCCCCAGTTGTCCGGCGATCTCGAGGCTGCGCTCGTCCCGGTAGAACTCGCCGTAGTAGACGGCGACGATCCCGGCGTTGGCGATCAGCTTGAAGCAGTTCCAGCAGGGAGAGGCGGTGGTGTAGATCTCCGCCCCGTCGATTCTCGACGCCGTTCTTGGCCGCCTGGATGATCGCGTTCGCCTCGGCGTGGACGGTGGCGACGCAGTGGCCGTTCTCCATGATGTGGCCGACGTCGTCGCAGTGGGGCATTCCGCGGATCGAGCCGTTGTATCCGGTGGACAGGATCGTCCTGTCCCGGACGATGACGGCGCCCACGTGCTTGCGGTCGCAGGTCGAGCGCGTGGCGGCCTGCCGGGCGATGTTCATGAAATAGGTGTGCCAGTCGACGCGGCTGGTCATCAAGCCTCCTCCCCATATTGGCTGGCAGGCTATCATCCGCCGGGCGGATTGTCAGCTGACCAGCTTGTTCTTGCTCCAGCGGGGGTTCTTGATCTCGTACTTCGCGACCTTGTAGTTCATCACCCGGGAGGAGATCCCGAGGAACGCTCGCCGCATCCTTCTGGACCCAGTTGTTGATCCTGCAGCGCTTCCAGGATCGCCTGCTTTTCCAGTTCCTCCAGGTCGATGCCGTTGGGCGGCAGCCGCAGATTGATGCCGCCCCGGTCCCTTCACCGGCTCCGTCGACCTGGGACAGGTTGAGATCCTCCTGGCGGATGAAGGGCTCCTCGCACATGCAGCACCGCCCGCTCCATGGCAGTTCTTCAACTCGCGGATGTTGCCGGGCCAGGTGTGACGCTTGAGCAGTCCGCACCGCCCCGGGTCGATCCCGCGGATGTCCTTCTTCATCTCCGGGCGAGCTCGTCGATGAAGTGCTTGGCCAGCGGGATGATGTCCTCCTTCCGCTCCCGCAGCGGCGGAACCTTGATGCGTGACCACGTTGAGCCGGTAGTACAGGTCCTCCCGGAACCCGCCCTTGTCGATCGCCTCCTCGAGGTTGAGGTTGGTGGCGGCGATCAGCCGCACGTCGACCTTGATCGTCCGGGAGCCGCCCAGCCGCTCGAACTCCCGTTCCTGGAGCACCCGCAGCACCTTGGCCTGGGTAGACAGGCCATGTTGCCGATCTCGTCCAGGAACAGCGTTCCGCCGTTGGCCAGTTCGAACCGGCCGATCCGCTGCCGGTCGGCCCCGGTGAAGGCGCCCCGCTCGTGGCCGAACAGCTCGGACTCGAGCAGGTTCTCGTGCAGAGCGGCGCAGTTCATCTTGACGAACGGCTGATCGGCGCGACTGGAGTTCCGATGCAGGGCCTCGGCCACCAGTTCCTTGCCCACGCCGGTCTCGCCCAGGATCAGCACGGTGCGTTGGACCGGGCGACCTTCTCGATCGTGTCGAAGACTTCCCCTCATCTGGGGGCTCTCGCCGACGATGTTCTCGAACCTCGGGATAGTCTCCTCCCGATCGTAGGCCTCGACCTTGGCCAGCAGGCGCCGGTGCTCCAGCGCCTTCTCGACCTTCAGCTCCAGTTCCTCCAGGTCGAACGGCTTCAGGACGTAGTCGTACGCCCCGGCCTTCATCGCCTCCACCGCCGATCTCGACGGTGCCGTAGGCGGTCATCATCAGGATCGCGGTGCTTTCGTTGATCATCTTGCAGCGCCTCAGCACGTCCATGCCGCTCCGGCCCGGCATCTTGTAGTCGGTCACCATCACGTCGAAAACCTCGGCCTCGAGAGAACGGATCGCCTCGGCGCCGTCCGCGGCTTCGGTGACCTGCCACCCCTTGTCGCGAAATGCGGTGCTGATCCCTTCCCGGAGAGTCTGTTCATCCTCGACGACAAGAATCCTCTTCATCGCCGTTTATCCCTCCGCATTGTTCGCGACCATGGGGAGACGCACGGTGAACAGCGCACCCCCCCCGGGTTCCGATTCCACATCGATCAGGCCGCGGTGGCTGTCGACGATCTTCTTGGCCATGGACAGGCCGACCCCCGACCCGTGCTTCTTTGTCGTGAAGAACGGGTAGAAGATCTTCTCCATGTTTTCCGCCGGAATCCCCGGACCGGTATCCGAGACTCGCACCACGGCGAACTCGCCGAATGAGCGCCACGGATCGGTGGTCCCGGGACCGTTCGGCTCATAGGGGGTCATGGCCGAAGCCGGCGCCTCGGCGCGGGAGACGTCCACAGTCAACCGGCCCTTGTCGCCCATCGCCTCCATGGCGTTGAGGAACAGGTTTTCGAAGACCTGGCGCAGTTGCTCCCGGTCCATCAGGAACGGAGGACATCGCCTCACAACTGGTTGCCACCGTAATCCCCTGCTTCCCCCGGCGGCCCAGGGCGATGGTTACCGCCTCGTCCAGGAGAGTGTGCAAGCTGTGGTGGCCCAGGTTCAGTTCCAGGGGACGGGCGAACTCCAGGCTGGAAGTGATGGTCCCGTTCAGCCGGCGGACCTCGGCCGTGATCTTGTCCAGAAGCCCGACTCTTCCGGGCGATCCGAGAGACGGCGCTTGAGCAATGAGCAGGTAACCTCGATGGAGGCGAGCGGATTCCGGATCTCGTGGGCCAGGCTGGCCGCCATCTGTCCCAGGGCGGCGAGGCGGTCCTTCAGCCGCTCCTGCTCCTCCTTGTGCTCGACATGGGTCAGGTCCTTGAAAAATACGGCTGCACCGCGGACCTCGCCGTCCTTGTCCGGCACCATGGAGAGGGTCAGGCCGAGGGTCTTTCTGCGATCATCGTCAAACTGCAGATCGATCTCCGCCCGGTTCGGCAGGCTGGACATCTGGAACGACTCTCGGAGCAGCCTGGCCAGCTGGGGATGGCGCGCCAGGACGGCACCCACCGGCAACCCCGGAGCCAGCGGCTTGGGGATCTCCAGAATATGTACCGCCGGGTCGTTAAGCAGCATGAGACAGCCGTACCGGTTGACGGTAAGCACCCCGCAGCGCATTCCCCCCACCAGCCCCTTGAGGAACTTATACTCGTCCCGGGAAAAACCCTGGGGATCGGCCTCCGTGATCATGGCGTGCTCGGACAACCCTCTACCTCTTCAAGCTACCGCTTGCAACGCTCCGGACCCTCTTCCCTGAAGGGAAAAATCCGGAATCCCGCACGATCCATCGCACCTGCCGCGACAGCCTTACCAATGTGGAATATTAGTTTTGAAAGATGCAGAATCAAGGGATTGTATGAGCATACTGGATATTCTTGATATGTTTTCGAGCCTGCAACAAAAGTGTGACGATTCCAACGGAAGTGGTCGACTCAGGAACCCGCGGGAGCTCGTGTCAAGCGCAGCGGGAGAAGGATCAGGAGGCGACCAGGGTTCCGCCCGACCAGACAACACCTGCCACCGCCTGGCCGGAATCGTCCAGAAGATCGGCCAGGTCCACGGTAACCGGGCCACTGCCCCCTGCGTCCGCCCTAAAACTCAGGCGAATCAAGGTTTCTGAACCGTTCACGGCAACGGCGGTGCCGCTGCCGACACCGACGACCAGATGACCGGATACCGGCTCGTTGACGCCGTAGAGCGGGGTGACTCCTTCGCTTTCAAACAGATCGCCGGCACTGAAGCCCACAAACGTGAAGCGGGCGCCATCGTAGAACAGGTCGAAGGTACCGCCGGTAAGGTCAACCGTATCGGTGACCTGGACCAGGACGGTGACCAC
This sequence comes from Candidatus Polarisedimenticolaceae bacterium, assembly GCA_963790785.1. Taxonomy (GTDB): domain Bacteria; phylum Acidobacteriota; class Polarisedimenticolia; order Polarisedimenticolales; family Polarisedimenticolaceae; genus Polarisedimenticola. The sequence goes on along the minus strand of CAWBPP010000013.1, from coordinate 108,660 downwards.
GTTGCCACTGGAAGGGCCTTCCTGAAGGGAGACGCTGTTCGGACCCGGATTCAATTGTTGCGATGTGAACGAAGCCGCCAGCAGAGAAACACCGCCACTGCTTACGTCGGAGCCCCCGCCACAGGCAGTCAGGAAGACAACCCCGAGCAGGCCGAGGGTGGCAATGACCCGGCTTATAGCTTTCATGATCGAACGGCTCCTTCGCTTGTAATGTGGTTACCTCAAGTCAGCCGGGCAAGCGTTAATATCCCAGCCTGAATCCGTCGCTGTCCAGTTCGTGCCGGTCCAGCATCCACCCATGTTGCTTGCAATGTAGGATAAATCCGTGCCGTCGATGGAACCGTCGCCGTTGAGATCATAGTCGGGATCGTAGAGGGCGCTGCTCTCATTCACGCCGAATACACCAGCAAGCCAGACCAGATCCTTGCCGTCAACCCGGTCGGATGTGGCGGCATCGGACTGATTGAAGTTGAACCGGGCCGAATCCAGGGTGACCTGAAGCGCCCCGTCCCGCTCACCGTAGACCTGATCCGGGTTGATCACCGACAGGGTGAACGACCCGGTCTCCGCCCCCTGTACGCCGGAGGACAGCGGTTCCACCGTCAGGCCGACTATCAGGGTGCTGCATTGGGACGAGTTCACCGAGTCCACAAATACGTTCGGGTTGTCTACTTCCACGTCGGCTCCGGGCATGAAGTTGGAGCCCGTAATCTCCACCTCCACCTGGGAGCCCTGCCGGACGGTGTTGGCGGTAGCATCCAGGGTTGGGCGGGCCCAGCCGGATATCTCCTCCGAAAATTCATTGGACTCGCCCATGGCGTTGAACCCCTTCACCGCCAGGTAGTACATCGTGCAGTCCTGCAATCCGGGGACGGTGGCCCGGGTCACCGCTCCAACCTGGTAGTAGTTCTGGGGGTTGTATTCTCCCGAAGTGGTGGAGTAGTAAATCCGGTACCCGTCCGCCGACGGTACCTGGTCCCACTGCAGCGAGATCGTCCCGGCGCTGGCCACACCGGTAAACATCCCGATGGCGATCACCGTCATAGCCGCTATCCAGGATCGGTTCATGCTTGCCATCTCTATATGCTCCGGCCCCCGCGGAACATATTTAGCAAGGCCGGTGCCAAGCCTGAAGCAAGGATTGCGGCCCCTATGTATGTCTCTAAGTAATTGATATAATATGATTTATGTCACTCGACATAAAATCCGTGCAACCGATGAAATCACGAAAACCGTGAACTATTTACATCCGTGTAATCGGGCAAAATCATACCCGACTACAAAGGTGGCGAATCTCACTAGAACAATTTACCGACCCTGCCTTCGTACGGGGAACCTTAGCACGGTATTTCGAGAAGTTAAAATTTGTACCGCAGATTCTTGATTTTCCACCTTTCTTCCGGCGAACAAACTTGCCCCCCCGGAAATCGATCACCACAATGGCGTGGGAGAACCATCCACGATGACACCAAAACTGATGCACCAGTTCCTGGAAACGGCGGCGAAGAAGAGTCCGAATGCCGTGCTCGTTACGGAACGAGACGGCAACAAGACCTATTCCGAGGTGGATGCCGGGGCGAACCGGATCGCCCGGATTCTCCGGGACAGGAAACTGCAGCATGGGGACCGTGTCGCCCTGCTGGCCCCCAACTCCTCCGCATACATCGAGGGGTACTACGGCATCCTGAAGGCCGGCGGAATCGCCGTCGCCCTGGACGCCGGCGGCGATCCCAAGTCCCAGGCAGCCAGGCTGTCCGACTGTACGCCGGCCGGAATCGTGTGCGGCGGATCACAGGCCCGGCGCGGTCTGCAACTCGCGGCCCGGCTTGACCTCGGTTTCCTGCTGGCCCTGGACATCACCATCCCTCCGTCAAGGTCCGGACTGGGGAACGGCACCGAGTTGATCAACGGACCGCAAGCGCTGCCGGCCGCCGGGGCGGAGTCATTGAACCTGTCGCTGCGCCCCTCGGACCGGGCCGCTATCGTGTACACCTCGGGCAGCACCGGGAAACCCCGGGGCGCCGTCCTCAGCCATGGAAACCTGGTGGCGAATACCGTTTCAATCACCGGCTACCTCAACCTGCGACCCACCGACAGCGTCCTGGTGGTCCTGCCGTTCCACTACGTCTACGGCAAGTCATTGCTGAACACCCACGTGGCCGCCGGCGGCAGGGTAGTCATCGAGAACCGTTTCATGTACCCGCAGGAAGCGCTCAACACTCTGGAGCGTGAGGCGGTTACCGGCTTCTCCGGTGTTCCTTCCACCTTCGCCATCCTGCTTAACAAGTCAAATTTCGAACAGCGTGAACTGCCGACGCTGCGATACGTGACCCAGGCCGGAGGCGCCATGGCGCCTGCGCTGCAAGAGCGACTTCAAAAGGCGCTCCCCGGCAAGGAGATCTTCATCATGTACGGCGCCACCGAGGCTTCGGCGCGTCTGTCCTACCTCCCGCCCGCCGACCTGTCCGCGCAGGATAGGCAGCATCGGCAAGGCGATCCCCGGAGTGGCGCTGACAGTCCGCAGGGAGGACGGCATCGAAGCCGGCGTGGATGAGGTAGGCGAACTGGTGGCCCGGGGCGACAACATCATGGAGGGCTACTGGAACGCCCCGGAAGAGACCGCGGAGGTGCTCAGCGACACTGGGATACCACACCGGCGATCTGGCCCGGCGGGATGCCGAGGGGTTCCTGTACATCGTCGGACGCAGCCGGGAGATGATCAAGAGCGGAGCGCACCGGATCTCGCCCAAGGAGATCGAGGAAACGATTGCCGGTAATGCGGCGGTGGACGAGGTGGCGGTGAAGGGGGCGCCCGACGACATGCTGGGTGAATCGATCCACGCCTTCATCACTTTGAGAGAGGAAGCGGCATGCTCTGAACGGGAGATCCAGGAATGGTGCAGGGCAAGGATCGCTCCCCACAAGATCCCCCACCAGGTTCACTTCATCGAGGCGTTTCCCCGGAACGCCAGCGGCAAGATAGACAAGCTCGCCCTCAAAACACCAGGATAGTGTCGTTGGGCTGCAGGAAGGGATCCTGAGCGTCGGCCGAACCGGTAAGCAGTTTCTTGAGATCCACCGGCATGCGCCAGTCCGACCCGTTCACCGAACGGAGGATCACCGCATCCTTCTTGGAGTACTCCGTCATCCCGCCTGCTTTGGACAAGGCCTGGAGGAATCGGGTCGGCTGACGGAAGGTCAGCTCACCCTGCAGGTTGACCTCGCCCAGAATGAATACCCTGAAGCTGTTGTACTCTTCCAGGATGACAGTCACCGCCGGATCCTTGACAAACGCGGTCAGTTTCTCGCTGATGGCGTCACGGATCTCTGCCGTGGACATGCCGACCACCTGGATATCGTTGATGAGCGGCAGGGTGATCATGCCGTCGGGCCGAACCATCAGTTCCATGGAGAGCTCCGATTCACCCCAGACCACGACACGGAGGACATCTTCGATGCCGACCCGGTAGGCAGGCTCCGGCGGCGATTCCGGAGCTGCGCCGTCCCCGGTCGCGGCATCCTGGGCAACCCCCAGGGAAACCGCCAGCAGAAAGACCAGCAGCCATGTCATCGAGTTTCTCATGGTTCAATGCACTCCTTCTTCGAGGACCTGCGTCTTCAGCAGGCTATCATCCAGGGCAACGATCTTGGGCGGCCTGCGGATCAAACGGTCCCAGAGCAACTGGGTTGAGAGCACGCCTATGAACGCCATGTTGTCGGCATTGGACAGCTTGTTCCGGGTCACCCCATGCTCGCATTTCAACACCAGCCGCCGGACCTGATCCGCTTCGAAAACGCCAGCCTCATCCACCGCCGCTTCGGACATCAGTTCCCGCACATATCCCGGAGCGCCGTCACCCAGGAACCCGGGCACATCCGGGGCCCGGTACGGCTGCTTCGGGCGATTCATGATCTCCGCCGGCAGCAGGTCCCTGGCGCAGCGCTTGAGGATGTGCTTCTCGTCCAGGACCTTCAGTTTATACCGCGGTGGCAGGTTGTTGCAGAACTCCGCCACGTGATGATCCAGGAACGGAAATCGGCCTTCCACCGAGTGAGCCATGAGCATGCGGTCCCCCTGGGAGGACAGCAGGTAGCCGGAGAGCAGGGTCCGAACCTCCAGGTACTGGGCCATGGATAGCGGATCCCACCGGGCCGACTCCTCCGGCAGTCCGGCCAGAAGCCTCTCCACCGCGTCAATGCCGGCCACCGCCGCTGCCGTATCACCCGAGAACATCCTTTTCAGAGCAGCGGTGCCGCCCCATCGGGGTCGGTGGGAAAACGCCGGGTCGTCCAGGTGCTCGATCCCCTGGCCGAAGAACTTCCTGGCCATCGCCCTGGAGGCGATGGGCGACCTGGCCAGGTACGGATAGAGCTTGTCCAGGAGCAGCGGTCGCCAGGATGATCCCGGGTTGCGGCCCCAGAATCTCCGAACCTTCGCCTCACGAAAAATATCGTATCCGGCCAGGATCTCGTCACTGCCCTCCCCGGTGAGTACCACCTTGAACCCGTTCTCACGGACCAGGCCGGAAAGCAGGAACAAGGGCGCCGGCGCCGTACGAAGCACCGGACGCTCACCGTGGGCGATAACGTCGGGGAACGATGCGGCGATCTCCCGTCCGTCACACATGATCTCGTGATGGTCGGAACCGAGACGCTCCACCATCATCCGCTGATAGACCGTTTCATCGAACTCGGCATCCCTGAACCGGATGGAGAAGGTCCGGAACTCGCCGTCGGTGGCCTGCCGGCCGAGGGCGGCGATGAGAGAGGAGTCGATCCCGCCGGAAAGATAGGAGCCTACCGGAACGTCGGCCCGGATCATCCGAAGCCGGGTCGACTCCCTCAACCGCTCAAGGAGCCCGGAAGTCGCATCGTCCAGGGAGAGATCACAGGGCGTTCCAGCCTCCGGGAACCGGGGCCGCCAGTACTCCTTTTCCACCGGCGCCGGATCGGAGACGGAGGCCAGATCCAGGACCAGGGTGTGTCCCGGACGCAGTTCCCGAACACCTGCGAATGGCGTAACCGGCGCCACACTGGTCCAGAAGGTGAACACCTGGTCGATCCCTTCCGGATCGATCCGGCGCGGGAAATCCGGATCGGCGAAAATCGACTTCACTTCCGAGGCGAAGTAGAACCTGCCGCCGGCCATGGCGTAGTACAGCGGCCGGATGCCGAGACGATCCCGGATCAGGAGCAGGCGGCGCCGGCTGCGGTCCCAAATCGCCATGGCAAACTGGCCGTTGAGCCTCTTCACGAACCGGTCGCCCCACTCCTCGTACCCGTGGAGCAGCGTTTCGGTATCGGACCGTGTCCGGAAGCGGTGACCAAGGGACTCCAGTTCTTCCTGGAGTTCGACATGGTTGTAGATCTCGCCGTTGAACACCGCCCAGATCGAGCGATCTTCGTTGGGCATCGGCTGCCGCCCGCCGGAGAGGTCGATGATGGAGAGACGGGCGTGGCCCAGTGCGGCGATCCCGTCGGCGTAAAGACCGAACTCGTCCGGCCCCCGGTGCGCCACCGCACCAACCATTTTCTTCAGAAGACCGGTGTCCGGTGAACCGGATCCGGGCAGACTGACGTATCCGGCGATACCACACATCAGTCCGAGTGGATCTCCTGAACCTTCTCCACCAGTCTCGGGGAAAGGTGCAGAGGGAGTGTGGTCCTGCGCTTGACGTCGATATCCTTGAACACGTACCGGACCTGGTCGGCATTGAGGCCGGCGGCCTCCGCCACCTCCTCCGCCGGCACGCCGTGGTTGTGGGCGTAGAGGCACAGATCCATGAGGTCGTACGGCAGGGCGAAGTAGAACTCCTCCTGGCTTTGGGGCATGGAGTAGGTATCGGTGGTCGGCGGGCGCATGCAGATCTCTGCGGGAACACCGAGATGTTCGGCCATGGCGTAGACCTGAGTCTTGTAAAGGTGGGCGATCGGCTTGAAATCGGCCAAACCGTCGCCGCCCTTGACGAAAAACCCCTGGTCGTACTCCAGCCGGTTCGGCGTGCCGGCCACGGCGTAGTTCAGCCGGTCTGCGTGGAAGTATTCGGTGGCCTTACGGGTACGCTGTTTCATGTTGGTCGCAGCCACCAGCTGGAGGTACGGCTTCAACGGCAGTCGTTTTTTCTCGACGGCACCATCCGGCTTCTGCACCACAAGGCTGTAGATGTTCAGTCGGGCGGTTTCGCCCAAGGGAGGGAGAACGATCTTGGACTTCCAGCCGTTCTGGAAGTCCGGGAACACCATGCGAATCGCATCGTTGCGGTAGCGATAGCAGCCCATAGCTTCCAGGGCCGGACCGATATCAACCACGTCGTAGGTGATCCCGAACTGCTCGGCCAGGAGCCTGCCCAGCCGGAGACTGTCACCGGACGAGTCGTGCTCCGGGAGCATCAAGCCATGCACCCTCTCGGGGCCGACTGCCGAGACCGCCAAGGCGGCAACGGCGGAACTGTCGATTCCGCCGGACATTGCCACGACGATACCTTTGCGATGGAGTTCCGAACCCAGGCTCCGCCTGATGGAATCCTGGATCCTCGTTGCCTCCGCAGCGTAATCCAGATCCAAAACAGCTTTTGAAAACACATCGTCTCCTGCCCTTGAATCAATTGAAATTCAAGCGTTAATCCTGTTCCGGCAACTCTCTTTCTACTATAGGTAGGCCGGTTTGGAGTGTCAATCCAGGCGCTTCTCCCACACCCTGCCTATCGTTGCCTCGATGCTCCACCAGAGTATATATTGCTCAGCGGGGTTATAAACTGACCACCAGAACCTACTCCGGAGACAGACCATGATGCTGTACGTGCTGCTCCTGGTCCTCTGCGTCGAGTACCTCGGCCTGGCCTCCCGGATTGGAATCCTGAAAGCGGTCAAGTTCTCCCTCCTGGCTTCCCTGATCCTATTCATCATCCTCGGGTTCCAGAACAGGTTCCAGGGACTGCTGCGGTACACCCAGGGCAAGCTGCTGGTGGTGTTCATCTTCCTTACCGCGCTTTCGATCTACCACGGGCTGATTCAGCGCTATTCCTTTGAGACTTTCACCATCCAGGTCGGGTATTTTATCCTGTTCGCCAACACGTTCTGGGTAGCCAACAACAAGGACAAGATACGAACGATGGCCACTGCCATGGTCCTGTTCCATGGCTACCTGGTGGCCATCAACTTCGACAAGTTCTTTGCCGGAGTTCGGGCCGGTCAGTTCCGCGCCGGCTACTTCGTGGGCGACGGCAATGACTTCGGATGGAGTCTGGTCACCTTTCTGCCGTTTCTGCTCATCGCCTACAACCGCAAGGGCAACTTCCTGGTCCGCATGGCGCTGCTGGGGTGCACCGGACTCATGGCGTTCGGGATTCTGGGAACCGGGTCCCGGGGAGCCTCCCTCGCCCTGGCGGCCCAGGTGTTATACCTGATCGTCACCAGCAAAAAGAAGGTGATTGCCCTGGTTGTGACCACCTTCATTCTGATCGGTGTACTGATCTTCCTCCCCTCCAACTACAAGGAACGGATGGGAACGATCGCGGATTACAAGGAGGATTCAAGCGCCCAGGGCCGCATGCGGGCATGGAAAGCGGCCGTGATGATGGCCCTGGACGAGCCACTGGGTGTCGGGGCCGGATGTTTCAACTCGGCGTTCGGCAGGACCTATCGGGACCAGGTGGTCGAGGAAGAAAAGTGGGGAAGCCAGCGCTGGATCTCCGCCCACAGCATCTATTTCCTGACTCTGGGTGAATACGGTTTTCCCGGCCTTGTGCTGCTTCTTACGCTGCTGTACGTGACCTTCCGCGACAACCTGCGCCGCATCCGCGCCACGAAACCGGATGTCGAGCATGTCCGGGGACCGCCGGGGTACCTGATTGCCCTGAACACCAGTCTGGTCGGCTATGCTGTCGGCGGCCTCTTTCTGGGAGGAATCAACTACCCGCACCTGTTCCTGCTGATGGGGCTGACGCTGCGCTGCCATGCCCTGATCGACGATTCCGGAAAGGCTAGCGCTTCGACGGCTCCCAAATCTCCAGGCGGGAGCCGCCGATCCATTTCAGCCAGGCCGCCAGCGCGGCGCCGTTCACGAGACAGAAGAAAAACGGAATCCTGAACAGGGGGTTCTCCGTCACCGCCCTGGGGCCTTTCCAGCCCAGGGCCGCCAGGCCGTAGAACAAAAGCTGGATCCCAAGAAGGACCGTGTAGACCGGCCGGTCCGCCAGCATCAGGTTCGCTGCCAGCGCTACCGCCATGAAAAGACCGACAAGCCATCGCAACACCTTGTGGCTCCAGAGTTCCAGGGCAAACAAGCCGTAACGGAACGGGTTCAGCAGGCCGCGAAAATGGGACAGGGTCGTCATGCCCCGGAGCAAAGTCCTGACCTTCCTGGGGAACTCCTCTCCATGGACCTCCACTGCCGTCATCCACCCCACGGCAGACGGCGCCGTGACGGCGCGGAACCGTTCTCGAACGGTGATGAGGACCGAGAAAAAATCCGGAGCCATACCCGGCAGGAACGGCGCCACCAGAGACCGGCGCTGGGCATAGAAGCAGCCGCTGGCGCCGACGATGGATCCGACCCGGCTCTCCAGGTTGCGGAGGTACAACTCGTACCGGCCATACGCCCCTTCTCCGCCGCCGCCCCGGATGTGATCCTCGCCGGACACGCAGCCGACGGCGTCGTCCTCCAATGGAGCCAGTAACTTCACCAGCGCATCTTTCTCCAGCATTATGGAGGCGTCCGTGAACACCACCACATCACCGCAAGCGTTTTCCAGCCCCAGGTTCAGAGCGGCGCCCTTGCCGGTCCGTTCCGGAAGGACAAGCAATCGGACGCCGGCGCAGGAGAACCCGTCTACGATCTCATTGGTCCCGTCCGAGGAACAATCGGAAACCACCAGGATTTCCAGGCCACCGCCGTGGGGTTCCTGCTCAAGCAGGTTCCGGATCTTCTCCCGGATCACTTTTGCCTCGTTGTATACCGGAACGATGATGCTGACCGCAGGGGCGGGCCGCTCGCTTGCCCGCCCCTTCCGGATCCGGGTCATCGGTGTCAAGAGCGTCAACAGGACCGGATAGCCGACGTAGGCGTATACGATCAGGAGGCACGCTATCCAGAAGATCGTCTGCATGATTCTACCCCGCTTGCGGTCAGGTCAGGGAATACTTCTGGAGAAGTAGGGCCCCAGCCGGCAGGTCACCCTCAACGGCAGTTTCCTCCAGACCGCCATGGCCATGCGGTACTTCGGATTGGACACTTCCAATGCCGGAAGATCGGAGCCGTAACGGAGAACGTATTCCCAGTACAACTGTTTGGAGACAGCTAGCCACTTGCGCTTGAAGACTTCGGCTGTGGAGCCGGCGGTGGACCGCCCCAGGTGGTAGACCCGGTAGCCCCGCAGGCAAGCTTGCTCAATCAGCTTCCAGTACAGGAGGTAATTCGGCTCCAGGCCGGAGAAGTCCCGCCGGGCATAGGTCCACATACCCTCCACCGTTCCGGCGTGGTATCCATCAAATGCCGTCGCAACCGGCGTACCGTTGTAATGCACTATCGAGATCTGCACGTCGTCTCCGAAAGAGGTCAGCACGTCACGGAAGAACGACTTGCGGTAAATCGGTGTTCCGAGTTCACGCCAGCCGCGGCTCAACACCTCAAAAAATTCGTCCAGCAGATCCAGGCCTCCGTTGCTGTAAACCAAGCCCGATTTCATCGCCTTGCGGATCTCGCGGCGATGCTTGCTCTTGTAGGCATCCCAGACTACCGTCGGATCCGGATCCAGGTCCACCGTCATGCTTACCTTGTGGAGCTTGGTCGGGAGGGAGGCTGTGCTTTGTTCCAGGTGTCTCAGTTCCAGGTAATCAGCGTTGAGGGAGCGGACCAGCGATGAGGCCTCCTCCAGCAGGGCGGCCTCGGCGTCCGGATCGTCGACCACCACACCGCCGAAGTTCAGAAACGGCATGGAGCACAGGATCGATCCGAACAGGCGGCTTTGAAGGAACACCAATGGCAGAATCCCCCGCACGCCGTCGTCGTCGGCCATGAGATAGTAGGTCTTGTGGCCGAAATTCCGTTCCATGACCCCCTTCCACTCCACTCGATGGTAGAACGTCGCCGCCGGACGGCTGTTGACGTACTCGGACCACTCAGCGTGCCGGGAGTCGTCCAACAGGGAAACCTTCATGAACCCTCCGCTTCGATCATCCTTTGTCCTTTCCTCGATCGGTTGTTAGTCTACTACCGTTCAGGGCCAGCAGATATCCGATGGAGTCGCCGGGAAAGGCATGAAGCAAGAACGAAACCTGCCCCCGATCCTGGTGCCCGATGCCACCAACCGGGCAGCGCTGACTGTCATCCGGTCCCTGGGAACACATGGTTGCCATGTCACCGCCGGCGCTCCGTCCCGGGCATCCCTCGGTGCAGCCTCCAGGTATGCAAGTGATTTTTTCCGGCACCCCTCTCCCGCAGCCGAGCCGGCCGGCTTCGTCCGGGCGGTTGCAGACCAGTTCCGGCTAACCGGCGGCCGGATCATCATGCCGGCTGCGGACGTTCCGGCATCCGCTCTGCTGCAGCACCGCGATTTGCTGCCCGAGGATACCAGGCTGGTCCTCCCTCCGGAGCAGGCGCTGGAGCGGGCCCATGACAAGATCGGACTCATGGAACTGGCGGCGACGGTCGGGGTGCCGGTCCCGAGGGGGTTTGCCGCCCGGGGAGATTTTCGCTCCGATCCGAGGGCCGGCGATCTGGCCTACCCCCTGGTTCTGAAGCCAAGGGTATCGCGCTACCGCACAGAACGGGGCTGGAGCAACGCATCGGTGAGGATTGCCGCAGACTCCGGCCGGGCCGAACGTTATTTGCGGGACTGCCCGGAATATGAGGCGCTGGATTACCTGGTGCAGGAAATGGTGCCGGGGGAGGGCCGCGGTGTATTCCTGCTGGCAAGGAATGGAGAGTTGCAGGCGGTGTTCGCCCACCGCCGGATCCGTGAGAAACCGCCTTCCGGCGGCGTCAGCACGCTTTGCGAATCCGCAGAGCCTGAGCCGGAGTTGCTGGAGTACTCCCGGAGGCTCATGAGCGCTCTGAACTGGTCCGGTGTGGCCATGGTGGAATTCAAGTGGGACCCGACAACCCGCCGGGCCTGGCTCATGGAGATCAACGGGCGATTCTGGGGATCGATGCAACTGGCGGTAGCCAGCGGTGTTGATTTCCCCTGGCTGCTGTACCGGCAGGAGGTTCTGGGCGAGAACGTTACGCTGGAAACCGGGACCGTCCGGCGAAGGCTTCTCTGGATTCTGGGCGATCTGGACCACTTCCTGATCCGGATCCGCCAGAGGGACAGGCTGTCGGCCCTGTTCCGGGATCTGCGGCGTACCCGTCAGGGAGCGCCGCTTGATTTCGACACATTCCGGATGAACGACCCTTTCCCTTTCTTCCTGGAGCTATTCCTCATGGTCAGGGATATCACAAGGTCGATCCTTGCCCGCTTCCTGCGCTAGCCGGAGATCTTGCGAGCCAGTTCCGCGGCTTTGCTCGTGTCATAACGTTCGGAAGCAAACGCCGCGTACACATCCACCGGCTTCTTCGATCCGAACACCACACGCTGCAGAAGCTTGAGGAACGGCGACAGGATCCGGACCAGGGTCGCCGGCACGTACCAGACCTTCAGGTCTGGCCGGCTCTCGCGCAATTTCTCCACCAGGTCGCGACGGCTCGGAACTTCAGGTTCCAGGAGGTTCAGGATTGCCGGCGTTTCCTCAAAAGCCTCGGCGTAGAACCTCAGGACCCGGGCGGCGGTCCGGACCCTGCAGATAGCCAGCGAACTGCCGGGCCGGCCGATCACCACGAACCGGGGGCCGACATCACGTCCCAGACGCCCCGGAGGTGTGTAATTCTCATAATCGACTAGAGGACCGGGGCGCACCACTCGGACATCCATGCTGCGGGCCTTTCCGAACTCCACCGCCAGATTCTCCGACTCCCCCTTGCCCCAGACGTACGGGCCCCGTTCCTTGTATCCGGGGTCCAATGGCGCATCCTCATCAATCGGTTTGCCGTAGGTCCGGCTGGACACCGCCACCGCGACACTGCTGATCTGAACGAAACGGACGACGCCTGCCGCTCGGGCGGCTTCCAGCAGGTTGCGGGTTGCATCCACGGAGTTTCGCTGGTGTTCGATCACGCCACCTTCCGTCTCGGCGGCGCAATGAATGACCAGGTCTGCGCCTTCCACCAGGTCCGGGGAAAACTCCGCTCCCAGATCACACACCCGGTAGTCCGCTCCGGGAATCCGTCCGGTCCAGGGAGGCACCCGGCGAACGAGAGCTCGAACCTGAAAACCGGATCCGATCAGCTCGCGGACCAGTTCGGTTCCCAGCAGACCGGTCCCGCCGGTTACCACAACCTGGCCCTTGCCGGGACCGTCGTTATGCAGGGACCGTTCCGCCTCTTCCACCTCCTGACGGGCCTGCTCCTGCCTCTTGCGGTCCGCCGCCTGCAGCGCATCCTCCACAGCTTCGCATAGTCCAACCGTTTCCCGTATGGATGCCGGCGTCACCGGCAGCGGCCCCTTCTTCATAATGCTGCGATGGAACTGCCGAAACAGGGGCGGCAACCCCTTGTAAGCGATCTTCGAGTTCAGAAACATCGATGCGAAGCCGAGTGTGCTCCCGACCAGCGTCTGGAGAACGGTTATGTACGGAGCCATGACCGCTGCGATCGCCGAGGCGCCCGGACCCGGAAGGCGGGTCACCGCTCCGCTGACGAAATCGGCATGCAGGCAGCCGTTGGTGCCGTCCACCTCGAGTGTGTGGCTCACCGGCCGGCCTGACAGGGTCACCATGATGACCCCTGATTTATCTCCCTTTCCGACAATCGCCTGGACTTCACCGTCCGGGTTCACATTCAGACCATGCAGTTCCGCCGGGGTATCGGCGCCGGTGCCATCCTCAAGGAAAGCAAGCAAGGGATAGACCGCGTGGGGAAGGATATCCAGCGTCTGCTCCAACGCTGTCAGGTTGCGCCGGGATTGGCGGAAGGAAAAATAGCTTCTGGCCAGCACTATCCGGCCCAGGAGTGGCAAGACCTTCGCCGCCTTCAAGGCGCCATTCTCGAATATGACCTGGTGTCCGGCACAGACACAGAGGTTCCTGGCAGCGGCGGTTTCCAGGATCCTGGCCGCCTCCTCCGACGTCCTGGCGAACGGCTTCTCCACGTAGACATGGACGCCGGCTTCCAGCGCCTGCACCGCCAGGTGGGCGTGGGTCGACGGCGGCGTGACGATATGGACCACATCCAGTTCGACCTTCGCCAGCATCGCGGCTGCGTCCGGGAAAATCTGCACGTCCTGCGGCGCCAGACCTTCCAGAGCGGAGCGGTCCGCCATAGGATCGGCCAACGCGATCAAGCGACCGGTACCGGCAGCCTGAATCGATGCCATGTGGTGACGACCCATCTTCCCGCAGCCGATCAGTCCGATCCTCAGTTGCTTGATATCGCTCATACAGGACTCCTGGCATCTTCTCGACAACCGTTGATGCAGGGGGATAATGACGGTCCGGAACGAAAATATCAAACGCCGCACCGTTCCCCCCTGGCGACCGGTTGCTTTCGACTCCTGAAAGAACGATTATTCACCCGCACCACGCTCAAACGGATGCACACCGGGAGGCTTGCTTGAACGACCGGCGAACAACAGGAGACGGTTCCGCCGTCCTGTGGGCCATCCTGGCGATCTATTCCGCCTGGTGGATCATGCAGTACTCGGGATTCCTGTTCGATCCGATGCTGCAGGCCGATGACGCCCGAACCAGCTTGTTCCCGCTGCACCGTTTCGGGCCGGAAGGGGCCCTGGCGGACGACCCGATCGCCGGCGCCATGCTCGCCTTCACGCCGCCGGCCGTGGTGGCGCTGTACCGGATCCTGATCCCCGCCGCCGGCCTGTTTGCCGCCACCAAGATCGTCCAGGGGATCTGCCTTGTGATCCTGGCCTACGCCTTCGTCCGAATCGTGCGTTCCCACCGGGCCGGCCTCGGCCCCGGTGTACTCTTGCTCTTCCTGTTCCTCCACGCGCCCCTCCTGTGGCAGCGGGGTATCAGCGGTGGGCTGCCCCGGGGATTCGCCTTTCCCCTGATGGCGCTGTGGGCCGCCGGCGCCTTGACCGGGCGGAAGCGGGAACGCTGGGCAGCCGGCATATTGGCCAGCCTGACCTACCCAAGCGCCATGTTGATTATCCTGGCCGCGGAAGGACTCTACGCCTTCCGGGATGGCATCGATATCCGCTCCCTGGAATTGCGCCACAAGCTGTTCCGGTACGGTCTCCTGGTCCTGGTCTGCGGAGCGCTGCTGGCGCCGTTTTTCGTCGCGAAGAGCGGCGCAGGGCGAATCCATACCCTGGACGAGGCTCGAAAGGAACCGGCGTTCTACCGGGACGGACGGCTAGCGGTCCTTCCCTTTCGCGATCCGGTGAAGTCGTTCGCCCTGTTCTACGCCCGTCCCCTGCTCCCTGCCCGGGGCTCGGTGCTGGAAGGGGTGGCGTCCCTGATGCCCGAAACCCCGGCGGAACTGGTAATCCCGCTGCTGTTCACTCTTGCCGGCGTTCTCGTATGGGTCAGGGGACGATGTCCGTTTCCGGCGGTAACGGTTGCGTTCGCTTCCGGGGCGGTTGTGCTGTATCTGCTCTCCCGTATGCTGGCGTTCCGCTTGTATTCGCCGGAACGGTTTTACAGTTTCACCATGCCGATGGCGGCGATCTTCCTGCTGGTGGAAACCGTGGGGCTGATCGGCGGCCGGCGGCCGGATCCGGCAACCCTCCGCCGTCGCCATCTCGGCGTGGCGGCGCTAATAGTCCTTGTGCTGGTGATCAACGGAGACGGAATCGTCGCCGGCAAGGACGGTATGACCCTGGACGGCCGGGAGCATGCCGAGCTGTACCGCTTCGCTTCCGGCCTTCCGCGTGACGTCCTGTTCGCCTCCCATCCGATGGACGGCGACGATATTCCGCTGTGGGCCGCACGTTCCACATTGGGAGGATTCGAGACCATGCAACCGTGGTTCATCGATTCCTGGCGGGCACAAAAGGAGCGCACATTCCGGACGCTGGATGCCCTGTATGCGGTACGGCGTGAGGATGTGCTGGCGTTCTGCAGGAGCTACGGTGTGACCCACATTCTACTGAGACGGGAGCGCTACGGCTCGGACTTCGCGGCCGCCGCCCACTCGTTCGAACCGTTCGACGCCTACCTTGCCCCCAAACTTGCGTCCATCCGGAGGGAAGAACTGGTCCTGGCCGATCCACCCGGAACGACCATAGTGTTTTCGTCGGACGCATTCATAGTTCTGAGCGTCGACAACCTGATCAACGAATGGACCGACCCGGGCGCATCCAGTTCAGAGCCGGGCGTATAATGGGTATCCACCCGACCGAGGCGTGATGTCGATGCAGACCACACCAACCTGTGCCACCTTCCTTTCAGTGATCATCCCGCTGTACAGCGAAGAAGGTCCCCTTCCCGAACTGGTGCTCAGAATCCGGGAAGTGATGGAACCCCTGGGCGAGCCCTGGGAACTGATCCTGGTAGACGACGGTTCGCCGGACGGCACCTGGGATACGATCCGTCGGCTGGCGGAGAAGCATCCGAACCTGCACGGAATCCGGCTCAGCCGCAATTTCGGCAAGGAGTCGGCGCTGTGCGCCGGACTCGAGAAAGCATCCGGACGGGCCGTATTAGTAATGGACGGTGATCTCCAGCACCCGCCTGACCTGATCCCGGAGATGATAGGCCTGTGGCGTGACTGCGGAGCCGACGTGGTGGAGGCCGTGAAGGACCACCGGGGCCGGGAATCGATTGTGAACCGGTTCGGATCCCGGATGTTCTACAGGGTGTTGAAACTCCTGGCCGGGTACGACCTCAGGAACACATCCGACTTCAAGCTGCTGGACCGGCGCGTAGTGAACGCCTGGCTGTCCATGGGGGAACGGAACCTTTTCTTCCGGGGGATGGTTGCCTGGCTCGGCTTTCACCGTGAAGAGGTGCGGTTCACCGTACCGGACCGGGTCGCCGGCAGTTCCGGTTTTTCCCTGGCAGGGCTGGTCCGCCTGGCCGTCACCGCCATCGTATCGTTCACCTCCATCACTCTCCACGGGGTCACCCTGGTGGGCGGGATCTTCCTGGTCTTTGCCGTGGTGCTCGGGATCCAGACCCTGGCGAACAAGGTGTCCGGCCAGGCGGTGAGCGGTTTTACAACGGTCATCCTCCTGCAGTTGTTCGTCGGCAGCATGCTCATGATCAGCCTGGGGGTGATCGGTGAGTACATAGCCCGGATCTTCAAGGAGGTCAAAGGGAGACCCCGGTACCTCGTCCGGGACGCAACCGACAAACCGGGGAACGGATGAGCTTTTCGGTCAAGCTGATCCGCTACATAGTGGTCGGCGTCATCGGCACGGCAATCCATTTCGGCGTTCTGATCGCGCTGGTGGAACGACTCGGGGTGGAACCGGTTACCGCCTCCACCATCGGCTTCATCATAACCCTGGTGGTGTCCTATATGCTCAACCACCGCTGGACGTTTCGAACCGACCGGGGCCATCTGTCCGCCATGCCGCGGTACATCCTGGTGTCGGTTAGCGGCCTCCTGCTCAACAGCGGGATCATGTTCGTAACGGTGCATATCCTCGGGCTGTGGTACATCCTGGGGCAGAGCCTGGTAGTAGTGGTAGTGCCGCTGACCAACTTCCTGTTCAACTACCACTGGTCGTTCCGCCCGGTAACATACCCAGCGGCGGACAGGCCCGACGATTCAAACGCCGTATAGTCTTTCGAAAAGCAGATCCAGACACCGGTCCAGGCGGCGGAAACACGCTTCGAACACCGCCGGTCCCCCGCCGTACGGGTCGGCCAGGTTGTAGCGGCTGTAGCCCGTGCCGCGCCCTCCCAGTTCCGATTCCAGCAAGGGCAACAGGAACAACCTGTCCTTGAGGTCCGGATAATCGCTGGCGAGAACCTCCAGATGCCAGAACTCCATGACCAGGACCATATCGCCGGCCTCCATCATTTCCCGTGTGATCCGACGGGCGGCGTGGGGTTCGAGATCGATACTCCAGTTTATGGCCGCCTGTACCGCCTGCTCGGGAGACGGTTTACCGTCCCGGGCACGGATTCCGGAGGAGCGGCATACCGTGCCCCGGACACCGAGTCCGGCCAGCTTGACGTTCCCCAGGTACTCGGCGAACGCACTGCGGCAGATGTTCCCGAAACATACGAACATAAGAGAGCCGGGCCGTTCCGGCAGCGGCGGGTTCCGAAGACCCCGCCCCCTGAAGGTCCAGACCAGATTGCGCACCACTTCTTTGACCGCCATCGCCGGCGGACTGGTCAGGATCGCCCGGATCAGACTATCCATGAGCGCACGCCTCACAGACCAGAGCGGCCATCCGGTCCACATCGTCCGGTTCGACCCGGTCATGAAGCGGCAGGGTCAGTATCCTCTCGGACAGGGCCTCGGCGTTCCTGCATGCCACGCCGGGGAACCGCTCCTTGAGACCCGGGATGCTGTGCAGCGGCGCCGGGTACATGCCGGTACCGCCCAGACCCTCCTGCTCCATGGCGGCCAGGGCCCGGTCCCGCTGCTCACCGCAGGGGAAGACCAGTGGATAGCGCAACAGACCGCATTCCACCGCCTCAAGATCCGGTTGCCGCACACCTCGACACCCCGAAAGGGCGGAGCGGAACGCTCGGGCCGTCCGCTCCCGGCCGGACCGGATCGACTCCAGACGGGGCCAGAGTTCACCAAGCATCCGGATGACCCCGGAGCCTGCTCTCCCGGACGGAAAATCCTGCTCGAACCATGTCTCGCCCACACGGAACCCCGGAAGAGCCCGGGGAATCCAGAACAGCCGCGGGTGAAACAGGACCGTGTACGCCAGGAGAACCACCAGATGTCTGGCGGCTGAAAGTAAACCTGGCGAACCGGCCAACCGGTTCCAGGCTTCATCCGCCGCCGGGCGGATTGCATCCCCGGAGCAGACCACCGCACCACCGGAGAGGACGCTCAACGGTTTGCCGCGACCGAAGCTGAGCACGCCGACGTCCCCCTGCGTTCCCAGCGGTTTCCCGGTGGCAGGGTCCCGGTTGGCTGTGGCCTGGGATGCATCCTCGATGATCGCCACCCCTCGGCCGGCGATAAGAACACGGAGCGCCTCTAAGTCCTGGGGAACGCCGAACAGGTGCACAGCCACCACTGCCAGGGTATCGTCGTCGATCAGGCCGGCCAAATGGTCTTCGTCCAGCACGAAACGGTGCGGCGCGAGGTCGCACAGCACCGGGGTCAGGCCGGCCCGCAGGGCGGCGGCCGCCACCGAGGGGCAAGTATAAGCCGGCAGGATGACCTTTCGGGCCGTGGACTGATCCTTCAGCGCCATCATCGCCACATACAGCGCTGTGGTTCCCGAATTGGTAGGCAGCGCATGGGGATAGACTTGCAGCAGCGCATCCGGCAAACCTGCAGGCCGGGGGCGCTTCCAGGCACGGATCACCGAACCGATACCTATGGAGTGTCCGGCGGCCGGGATGGATCTCATCATGACCAGGCCTCACTGATCCAGTGAAACGGACCCTTCAATAGCCCGGGGCAGCTTCGTCGTCCCCCCGCAGGTGGTCGGCGAGAATATCGCAGGCGTACAAGCTCAGCGCTGCATAACCTGCAGCAGGGATATGGCTGCCGTCATCCTTCGCGAACTCTTTTTTGCGGTGGCCGTCTGATCCGGCCAGGACCCTTTCAAAGTCCAGGAGCAGGAGCCCTTCAGCGGCGGCCAATTCCCTGAGCCAGTGGTTCAGTTCGGTGATGTGACCGTTGACGCGGTCCTGGTAGCTTGTTTTGCCCAGGATCGAACCGGCCATACCGGCCATCGACTCCTTGAAACCTGCCTTCCGGCGAATGGTTACCTCCGTGGCCAGTAACGGTTCCATGTCACCGGCTCGGGCAAGACGGATCATCTCCAGAAAACTCTCCCTGACACGCTCCTTTGCCGCAGGACGGCTGGCCTCATCGGTGCGGAAGATGTCATTGATATAACCCCACAGGATCACTGCCCGTGGGTTCTCCGCTGTCACATCGGTCTCGAACCGGGCCAGCATCTCGAACGACTGCTCGCCGGACGCGCCCCGGTTCAGGAACGTGATCCGCCCATCACAGGCCGGGTTCCAGCCCGCAGCATACGAGGCTCCCAGAATAACGATCATGGTTTTCTCCAAACCCGGATAATGATATCCCACCGCCTTAACCGGCGACTCGTCCGGTGGAGCCGTGGAACAACCGGCCAGGACCGCCAGTGCCATCGCCCCCAGACACACAGCCAGGCGGCCTTTCCCATTCACGCCGGCTCCTGGCCTGATTTCCTCTGGATGAAACGGGTGAGGTTGCCGAGGGTGTCCAGATTCTCCGGAACAAGCTCCTCGTCCTCAACTTCGATGCTCCAGGTCTCTTCGAGGAACGCCACCAGTTCCAGAACCCCGGTTGAATCGACGATGCCGTTGTCCATAAGCGAGGCGTCGACGGTGATGTTGTCCCCGCCCTGGCCGAACAGAAAATTGTCCACGATGAAAGATTTCACCTGTGTGGTGATCGGGTCCATGTACTGCTTCCTCCAATGCCCTGCGGCACGCCCGCAGGTGGATCAGATTGATCCTACCGCCAACTCCTCCAGGTCACCATATTCCTCAAGAACCTGGCAAAGAGGACCGAAACGAAAGGTATTCAATAGTTTGTCGACTTTATCAAGGGTTGTTCCCAGATTGACGTAATGCCGGAACCTGCTGCGGAGCGGCGCCTTCGTGATCCTGGGCTGGTCCGGGTCCACCTCCCAGGGATGGATGTAGACGTTGGCCGGCATGTTTTCCCTGCGATTCAGGTGGCCCACGGCCCAGCGCGTTAACGGGAACGGATAGAACCGCAGGTATCCGCCGCCGGCCACCGGCAACGTCATCTTGCCGACGGAAAGGGTCGACGGCGGCACTTCCGCAATCGACGCGCCGGATGGCGTCATGAGACGGAAGGGGTGCCGGGGTATGCCCCGGAACCCGTAACGGTCGTGGATCACCGGGAACAGGCTGGAATCGTACCGGAACCCGCAGTCCCCCAGGATGTCCAGCGCCCAGGCGTTGGCGCGAACGATGGAGAACGAAGCGGCCCGATACCCGTGCACTGCCGTTCCCGAAACATCTTCCAGGATCTTCTTGGATCGCTCGGTCTCCAGGCGAAATTCTCCGGGATCCTGGTTGTAGATCAGACGGTGGCTGTAGCCGTGGGAACCGATCTCATGGCCGGCGCCGGCTATCCGCCGCAGCATTTCCGGATGACGTTCGGCCACCCAACCCAGGATGAAGAAAGTCGCCCGAACCCCCGACCGGTGGAACAGCTCCAGCAAACGGTCTGTATTCGCCTCAACCCGGCTGGCCATTTCAGGCCAGTCTTTGCGGTCAAGTGTTCCCTCGAAAGCCGAGACCTGGAAATGCTCCTCCACATCCACGGTCATTGCGTTCAGGATTCCAGCCGGAGCGGATTGCACCATAGTGACGCCCATCCCGTCTCAAACGCGGTTGCGGTCGAGCCATGCGATCAGTTCCGATCGCTTGTACCGCAAGCTCGAAGTTCGTCCGGTACCGACACGGTAGGCCGGAATGGCGTTTTTGCGGGTCAGGTCCCAAAGCTTGGTGCGACCGATTTTGAGAAGCTCCTGGGCTTCACGACTGGTCAGGATCAGGTCGTCCACCTGGTAGGTTTCTTCACGGTTACTCATGAGCTTTCCCCAATCGTCCGATGATCTCCGCCGGTTTCCGGTCCCGCCACGCCTTCATCAACCCATGTGCGGTGGCGGCCGCGTCATGGCGGAGTTTCAAGCCGGCGCCCAGCAGGTTTTCCCGGATCATCGGCACCGAAGGATCATCGCAATCGGTCCAGTACAGCGGTACGGCGCCCTCCGCCCGGTAGCGCTCGCAGGTGGCGGCATCCACCGGTTCATTGTTGGCCAGAACACAGTCCACTACAGGACCGCCGGCATGTTCGGTGAGCACCCTGACATGGTCCATCAGGTCCAGGTCCGCAGCCTCGCCGTGTTCACTGACCAGATTGCCCACCAGGATTCTTGTGGCCCCGGTGTTCTGGAGGGCTGCGGCTACTCCCCGGACCATGAGGTGGGGCACCAGGCTGGTGTACAGGCTGCCCGGGCCAAGCACGACCATGTCGGCCTGCCGGATCGCCTCCAGCACCCCGGGGGTCGGTTCGACCCTGGCCGGCTGCAGCCGGAGGCGCCGGATGCGGCCCTCCCGCGCATCGATCGCCGTCTCACCGACGACCCGTCCCCCGTCTTCGAATTCCGCCTCCAGAGATACGTCCTGCAGGGTTGCCGGAAGGATTCTTCCAACGGTGCGCAGAACCTTGCTTGAGGTCTCCACCGCCTTGAGGAAACTGCCGGTCTCTTCCGCGAGCGCGGTCAGAATCAGGTTTCCGAGGGAATGCCCTCCGAGTACTTCCTCCCCGCCATAGCGGTACTGGAAGATGCCGGACAGCAACTCCTGTTCCGATGCCAGGGCGACCAGGCAGTTCCGGATGTCCCCCGGCGGCGGTACGCCCCGGGTCTTCCGCAGCCGGCCCGAACTTCCGCCGTCGTCGGTCATGGTGACAATGGCGACCAGGTTCCCGATGCCGTCCTCCCCGACCAGGGACCGCAACCCGGCCAGGACCATGGGCAGGCCGGTGCCGCCGCCCAGGGCGACCACCCGGCGGGGAAGGTCCCGCAGTCTTGCCCGATCCCTTGTCCCTCGCGCATCGATCATCATTTGCGGTCCTTTGCGTAATAATCCCTGTAGTAGCTCTCGTAGCGACCCTCCCAATCCGCCAGCGTCCGCTTCTGATCGTTGAGTACGATGCCCAGGATCGGCGCCCCCTGTACCAGGGACTCCGCCTGCCGCATCAGAGAAACGCTGGTCTGGCCCGATCGGACGACGAGAAGAACACCGTCGCTGTGGCCGGCAATGATGTCGGCATCGGTGAACGGCACGACAGGAGGCGTATCGATGATGATCTTCCCGTACCGGTCCCGGAACTTCTGTATGAGATCACGCATGCTGTGCGATCCCAGAAGATGATCCGGATCTTCCGTAGTCTTGCCGGCAGGCAGGATATCCAACCTGGTTTCCTTGATGTGCAGGATGGCGTGCTTCGGATCCAGATCCTCGGAGATCAGCTCCGCCAGGCCGATTTTCGGACTGGGTGACAGCCATTTGTACAGGGTCGGCCTCCGAAGATCGGCGTCGATTACCAGGGATCTCTCGTCCTTGGAGGCCCCGAACGCCAGCGCCAGGTTCATGGCTATCACGGATTTCCCTTCTCCCGGCGCCGCGCTGGTCAGCACTATCACCTGAGGGTCGAGACCGTCCTTCACGGAGAGAATCGATTTGAGGCGCCTGAATTTCTCAGCGACGAAGGAACCGCCGCTATCCCGCACCACCAGGTCCGGTGCGTTGGTCAGTTTGTGAGACAGGATCTCCGACAGAGGAACGCCGGCGGCGTACTTGCCGTTGGTCGGATTGGCGGGCCTGCCGCCGCGGTCGCGTTTGTACTTTATTCGCATACTGGCATTTCCTAAAGCACGGCGACGACGACGGCCGCCCCGGCAAGGATGGACATGAAGGACCAGACCAGGTTTTTGATGAGGGCTCTCCGGCCTTCGTGATCAAACTCAGGTGTACGTATTCTCGGGATGGATATCAGCACCGGCGTTTCGGTCTTATCTTTCAGGCTCGACTCCGAGTACACCACCGGATTCAGGAACATCCGGATCAACAGCGGGAAAATGCACAGGAACAGTCCCGCAGCCACCGAGACCGCGTACACCATGGATGGGACCGGGCTGATCGGTTTGAACGGTGCGGACGCCTCCTGAATGATCTCAAACCGTTCTCCCTGCTGGTTCTCCTCGATCTGCTTGGCGGCCCGGGCGTTCTCCAGCTTCTCGCGGTAATTGTTGTACTGGGCGCGCACCACTTCATAGCTTTGATTCATGCCATCCAGTTCCTGAGCCACCCGCGGCGTATTTTCGATCCGACGGGTGTAGGTTGTGATGTCAGCCCGGATCCGGACTTCATCGGCGTCGAGGCGCTCCAGTTCCTTTTCCAGCCCGCTGATCTGGGCCAGAAACGTCGTATTGGCCAGGGTGGACGGTTCGCCGTCGCCTCCGTCAGGAGAACCCGGCGGCGACGCATTCAGAAGAGCGTCCAATTCCTGGCGCTTCTGTACGACAGCGGGGTGGCTGTCCGAGTATTTCGCCTGCAGGTTCTTCAACTCGTCCTGCAGCCTGCGCAATTGCACCGAACGGGCATCCGGAATCCGGTCGGAAGTACTTGTGTTAAGCGCCGTCCAATCGGCCTGATCCTTCTGGATATTAAGCAGATCCAGGTCATCCCTGATTTCGGATTTGCGCTCCAGGTTGGCTTCCAGGTCGCTTTGTCGTCCGTTCAACAACTGAAGGTTCGCGCTTGAATGTTCCTGGGTCTCGTAGAGATGGCGTTCCTTGAAGCTTGCGATTTCGGCTTCCTGTTCCTTCATGGTCTCTTCCACCTCGGACAACAGTTCCCGGATCGTGTCCTCGGTGCCTGCCGCCTGCACGGTTCGGAAGCGCAGGTTCTGATCGATGTAGAGCCTGGTCAAACGGTTTACCACCTCGGCCACCCGGACAGGATCACTGTCGCGGAACGACAGTTGGAAAACGCCTCCTCCCTGTCTGGGGTCGATCCGAAGGGCGGTGACGTCCATCCGTCCACTGATGGAGCGGATCAGCCCGTCCACATCTTCCGCTGACAGGTCTTCCCCGTAGGTTTCACGGATCAGTTGTTCCATGTAGTGCCTGCTCAGCACCGCCTCCCGAAGAGCCCTCAACCTCATCGACATATCATCGGTGACAGTTGAGCGCATGAGCGCCTCCGGGATCTGGGAGGTATCACCAGCACGGTCGTATCGGCCTGGTAGGTCTTGGGCAGGTGCTGCAGGGCGAAGGTGGCGAAGGCGATCCCCAGACTGACGCCGGCCACCATGGTCCACCAGGACTTCAGGATCTTCCCAAGACCCTCCAGCAGGATCGCCTTGTTCATTCCGCTCTCCTCCCTGAGGGCCCCAAGGGGTACCACACCAGACCTAACCACCCGCGAGTGACGGAGATGTCGTCGAAGCCGGCCTGGCTCGACTGATCAAAGGTATCGGCGCCCAGGCGACACCCGAATCTCCGCTTCGGGCGCCATTCGATCTGAAAGCCGAACGCCAGGGAGTCGCTGGCCTCGAGCGCATCGTCCACGGGGTCCTGAGAAGCGTAGCGTCCGGAAACCGACCCGCTCCAGATCGGCCCCGGTGAAAATCTGTAAATGATGCCGGCCACCGTATCGGTGGTGGTTACCTCCGATACACCGCCGCTGGACGGCTGTAGAGCGGCGCTCATGGTCCAGGTGGACTTTCTCAGGGTCCTTGTAAAACTGACCACACCGAAGAAATCCGTACTTTCAATGGTCGTAAATTCGGAGGAGCCGGGAAGAATAAAATCGCCGCTTCGGCTCGACACTCCCAAATCAAGACGCAGTTCATCGCCTGGACCTCCGAGATTGCGGTTTACGACCATGGCCAGCCGTTCCACGTCCTCGCTTCCGGAGATGTCGAGTTCGTAGCTGTTGTGCTCGATCAAAATACCGAGACCGGTCTGTTGGGACAGACTGCGATCGATTTCCAACGAAGCCCCCCATTCGCTGCGATCTTCGACCTCTGTGACCGGAGCGGAACCCGCATCCTCCAGGCTGTCATAGCGGAATTCAGCGGCGTCCAGCGAACCGGTCCAGCTCCAGCGCCGGGAGACCTGGCGACGGTAGGAGGTCACAACGTTCATCCGCTCCCGGTCCGCCGGGGAGGTCAGCACCAGATCGCCGGCGATCAGGCTCTCCGCCCCGCCCTGTTCCACGCTTTGCACATACCCGGCGTCGAGATTGAAGGAAGCCTTGCGGCCCTGGTCGCTCTGAAGAGCGAAGGAAAGATCTTGTACGTCGTTGTCCAGATAACCGGTGTCCTGGTACCACTCATAGGCTGGAGCGTATCGGAACTCGAACTGTCCCGAATCCCACTTCCGAACCACCGGCAGAACAACCCGGAACCTGCTGATCACATCGCTTTCGCCGTTGCTCCCCTCCAGGACGGCGACATTGTCTGTGTACTCGCCCTGCATGGAAATCTCCGGGTGGAATTCAACATCAGCCGCTCCTACCGCCCCGGGGAGAATCAAAACGGTCGATAGAATCAACATGGCAAGCCTGGATGCGGTTTGTCCCATTCCGTGCCTCCTACACCCGCCTGCCCCTCCCTTGGTGGACGCAGGGAGCGATGCGTAGACCACTCTTCATTGTGCTGTTGGGCGAACGCGCCTTTCTCGAATGCCCACTATTTACAGTAGACCCTGGAAGCGGTCAAGCAGAAAAGTACGAACAAAATTGAAATATTACGGATACACCAATTGATTATGGAATATCATGTATCCGGGAGGAACACCAGCCGCAGGTGAACAGCTTCCCTGGTTTTAATTATGGAAACAATTCAGTGATTATCGGGACTTTATAACTAATTCCGATTTGAAATGATATAGCTCCAATTAACTCATTTATAATAATTTAACCGCCATGCAACAACGTGACAAAGCGCGTCTTTAGCGCGAAAAGAAACAGGTCAAACCACGGAATTGTTGTTGACGTTTGTTGACCGATTTCGTACTTTAATAGACACAATTTAGGCGCGGTTCGTAACTGGTTCTTACATTTGGCTGAATTAGCGGAACTACAGGTTCCGAATAGTCAAACGGTAGAGTCCGCAGGATACAAATGATCACTCTTCTAAGGCTCAGCAGACCTGGAATGCTGATCGGTTTCTTATGTGAAGGAACTCTGATTTTCGGGGTGTTGTATGCCTTGGCCGGTGTGACCACCACCATCGCCCCAGGGTTCCTCGGCGCCGATCCGATGCTGACCCTAGCCGGCGTGAGCGTTTTTTTTCTGACAATCCTGATTTCCATCCGCGCCAAGGCTACAACGGAGCGGTTCTCCAAGCTTCGGGAGTTCACCATTTTTGCAGTCTTCTGCTGGTTCGTGGCGCTGTTCACGTTCGTGGCGGCACGGATCATCGGCGGCTCTCCAGGCCGAATGGCCTCTCTCCTGATGCTGGAGGCTGCTATAGCCCTTCCGATCGTGGCTGTGGGCTGGCGCTGGACCTCGGAACGGCTGCACGTCTTCAACGGCCGTCGCGAGAGGATCATGATCCTGGGTACCGGTGAAACCGCCCGCGAGACCTGCCGGACCATCGTGAATAACCACGCCGACGCGTATTCCCTGGTTGGGTTCGCTTCTGAGAATCACGCTTCCATTGGCGAGGTTGTCGCCATGGGTCGGCGGGTCCAGATCGATTTCGGCGAGCTGGTAAATCTGACTCGAGGCAAGGTCGACCGTATCCTGGTCGCCCTGGACGAGAAGCGGGGCAAGTTGCCTGTCGAGGCCCTCATGCAGCTGCGTTTGTGCGGCTTCGAGATCGAGGACGCAACCTCCTTCTTCGAGCGGACGGCAGGAAAGATCTCCGTCGAATCCCTGCTGCCGTCCTGGATCATCTTCTCAGGCGGGTTCAAGGTCTCCAGGGGCAAGGCGGTGGCGAAACGGTTGAGCGATATCGTGCTATCCACTCTGTTGCTTATCGCTTCCGGTCCGATCATGCTGGTGACCGCGATCCTTGTGAAGCTGGACGGAGGGCCGATACTCTATTCCCAGGAACGCATGGGCAAGGGTGGGCAAGCCTTCAAGATCTACAAGTTCCGGTCCATGGTTCCCAACGCCGAATCCAGGTCCGGTCCGATGTGGGCCGCAAAGAACGATCCCAGGGTGACCTGGCTGGGCCGCATCATCCGGGCCGCCCGGATCGATGAGTTGCCACAGTTGTTCAACATCTTTGTAGGTGAGATGAGTTTCATCGGGCCAAGGCCGGAGCGACCACACTTCGTCTCGAAACTGTCGGAACAGATCCCGTACTACAACCTGCGCGTCGGTATTCGCCCCGGCCTGACCGGATGGGCCCAGGTCCAGTACAGCTATGGGAGCACCGTCGAGGAAAATCAGGAAAAGCTCAAGTACGACCTGTTCTATATCAAAAACGCGAGCTTCTTCCTTGACCTGTGGATCGCACTTCGGACGATCAAGGTCGTGCTGTCCGGATGGGGCGCACGGTAGTCACGCATTCAATTATTTAAATATAAAGCAGAATGTCCCCATTTATTATGAAGCGGCGCGGTCCCGGTTCGCCTCGTTCAAAAGACGCATAACCTCAAGCTTGAAATGCTCCAGCTGCAACGGCTTGATCAGGCACAGGTCGGCGCCGGCGTCATACATCTTCTTGACATTTTCCTGTTCCGGGAAGGCGGTGATGGCAAGGACCTTCATGGTGCGGGTCTCGTCATTTTCCCGGATGGAACGACAGAGTTGGAAGCCGTCCACTCTGGGCATCATGAGGTCCATGATCACCAGGTCCGGCTGCAGGTTGCCGATTTTGATGCCGGCATCATAGCCGTCCTGGGCCTCCTCGATTCTGAGGTCCACGTCCAGTTCCTCGAGGAGCCGCCGGACGATGTCACGGATATCCCGCTCGTCATCCACCACCAGAACGGTTCGTTCCTTCTTGGAGCCCCGGAAGAACGACTCGTCAACCGGCATTTCGAACCGCTCCAGAAACGCCCGGAAATCCTCCGCGCTGATCCGATAGTGCCCCCCGGGGGTTGAAAAAGCTCGCAATTTTGAGGATTTAATCCACTTCAGGACACCATCGTTGGTCACGGCGCAATAGCGCGCGATTTCGGAAGTGGTGAAGAACCTTCGTCCGTTTTCGTTGCCATTCTCATTCGACATGGTAACCTCAGGCTTGTATTGAAATAACAGACTTTCCTGCTATTCCGTGTTTTCGTGATGAATATATGTCTTACTAATTATGAATGCAAATTAAAGTTCATATCCATATATACATCTGTCAATGTGCAAATTTTACCGCAAGCGTCACAGCCTCGATCTAACCGCAAAAGTAAGTGAAACACAGGTTTTTCGCGTTCGTTGACACTCCCTGAACCGGGTGTTAGTATCCGGACTGCTTCTGCCGGGTTAATCCTTGCGCACAAACAGGTTAAGCAGATCGGACCGTAGCTCAGCTGGATAGAGCGACTGGCTACGAACCAGTAGGTCGGGGGTTCGAGTCCCTCCGGTCCGACCAATCCGCCGCCTGCTGCACCGGGAATCCGGTGCGTTCCTGGTAAATGTATGATGCAACCTGAGGGTGATACCGACATCGCTTTGATGCGTATGGCACTTCAAGAGGCACGGGAAGCCGGCCGTGCCGGCGAGGTGCCCATCGGAGCCGTGGTGGCCGTGAACGGAAACCCGGTAGGGTGTGGGCGCAACAGTCCGATCAGGCTGCATGACCCGACCGGTCACGCGGAAATTCTCGCCCTTCGGGATGCCGCAGCCAGACTCGGAAATTACCGACTGACCGGCGCCACCCTTGTCACAACCCTGGAGCCCTGCCTGATGTGCCTGGGGGCAGCCCTTCATGCCAGGATCGTGCGGGTGGTATACGGCGCCGCCGATCCGAAGGTCGGGGCCACCGGCCTCCTCCCCCGGATTCTGGATGAAGGAGCCGGGCTGAACCACCGGTTCCAGGTCACCGGCGGGGTCCTGGCCGATGAAGCCGGCGCCCTGGTCCAGGATTTTTTTCGCAACCGACGGGCCGGGCAAGCGGTCGGCGGCGGCGATGATGTAGATTAAATGATGCCGGGTGCGGCATGGAGAGGTACCGAAGTGGTCGTAACGGGGGCGCCTCGAAAGCGTCTTGTCTCCGTGAGGAGGCACGTGGGTTCGAATCCCACCCTCTCCGCCATTGCGCACGCTGTCGCGCTATACTGCGCGTCTGTAAAACGTGTGCGGGTCTGTTGGAGAGATGACCGAGTGGCTTAAGGTGCACGCCTGGAAAGCGTGTGTGCGTTAACGCGTACCGAGGGTTCGAATCCCTCTCTCTCCGCCACGCCGGCTGCGGAATGGAATGGATACTGGCAGTTTGCGGGGCCCGAGCCCTGTGCACTGCGGTCCGGTGAATCCCGCCAGGCCCGGGAGGGAGCAACGGTAAGCCGATCACCGCAGGTGCCGCAGGATAACTTGGGCCCCATCAGATCCCTGCCGGGAAGAGGCGTGAATGTACCAGGTGCTGGCGAGAAAAAGGCGGCCCCAGACTTTCGAGTCTCTCATCGGGCAGAAACACATCGCCCGAACCCTGCGTAACGCCATCAAGGCCGACCGGATCGCCCATGCTTACATTTTTTCGGGACTGCGAGGCACCGGCAAGACCTCCGTGGCCCGGATCATGGCCAAGTGCCTGAACTGCGAGAACGGTCCGACACCGGATCCGTGCAACGAATGCACTCCGTGTAGCGAGATCACGGAGGGTCGCTCAATCGACGTGCTGGAGATGGACGCCGCTTCCAGGACCGGCGTCGGCGACATCCGGGAACTCCAGGAGGTGGTTTCCTACGCCCCCGCCCGGGACCGGTTCAAGGTTCTGATCATCGACGAAGTGCACATGCTCTCCAAACCGGCTTTCAACGCCCTGCTGAAAACCCTCGAGGAGCCGCCGCCACGGGTAGTGTTCATCCTGGCCACTACCGAACTTCAGAAGGTGCTGCCGACAATCCTGTCCCGCTGCCAGGTGTTCGAATTCCGGCGGGTCGCCCCCCGGGAACTGGCCGCACACCTGCGGAGCATCTGCGAGTCTGAGAACATCACCATCACCGACGAGGCCCTGGACAGGATCGCCCGTGCCGGGGAAGGGTCCGTGAGGGATTCCCTGTCGGTGCTGGAGAGAATCCTGGCGTTCTGCGGCGCCGAAGTCGCGGACCAGGACGTCCTGCAGGTATTGGGAGCGGTCAGGACCGGGATCCTGGTCCAGATGGTCGGTGGGATGGCGGCCCGCGACGCCGGCAAGATGCTGGTCACCCTGGACGCTGTCATGGACGAGGGCGGTGACCTGCTCCATTTCTGGGGCGAACTGCTGGCAGTGTTCCGGGATCTCCTCATCGCCCGGGTGGCCGGGATGGAAACCGAACTCCTGTCCCGATCCCCGGAGGAGATCAGCGCACTCAATACGGCCACTGCGGAACTCTCCCGGGAAGATCTCAACCGGGTGCTGGGGCTGCTGGTGGAACTGGAGCCGGGACTCAAGAATTCCAGCCAGCCCCGGTACCTGTTCGAATCGGCGCTGATCCGGGTCGCCGCCCTGGGAACCGTGGTGCCCATCGAAAAATTCCTGGAATCACTTTCCGGCGGCGGCGCCCTTCTCCCCTCCCCTTCCGGGGATCAAAAAAAAAAGATACTGACGCATGCTGATCCGGCGCCGGACAGGTTCCGGCCCGCCCTGATGGCGGCGATCAAGAAACGTTCCCGTCCGATGATCACCGCGCTCATCGGCCACGCTACCGGTGTGGAACTGAAGGATGGCCAGGCGATCATCCGCTTCCCGGCCGGAGCCGGCTCATTCAAGACCCAGGCGGAGCGGGAAGAGACGCTAGCCTTGTTGAAAGAATGCGCCACCGAAGCGGGAGGACGGTCCCTGACCCTGCGGATCGAGATGGAGGACGAAACAGGTGATCGGTCCGGTGGCGGCGGAAAGACATCGGAGCGCGGCAGGCCGGACAACCACCGCCGGCAACTGCTGGAGGCGGCCGGCTCGGATCCGACGGTGAAACATTTGTTGAGAGAATTCGGGGCCCAGATAGTGGATATCCGGCCCCTGGACCCGGAGGCGGGTACGGAGGAGATGCCATGAACATGGCCAAAATGATGAAGGATCTTGAGAAGATGCAGGGCCAGCTTAAGGAACAGGTGGAGGCCCTGGAGGTCGAGGGTACAGCCGGCGGCGGGGTGATCGCCGCACGGATGAACGGGAAGAAGGAACTGCTCGGTTTGAAACTGACCCCGGACGCCGTGACCCCCGACGACCTGGAGTTGATGGAAGACCTGATCCTGGCCGCCATCAACGATGCCGGGAGGAAGGTTGATCTGGAGGTCCATGACCTGACCCAGGGCCTGGCCAGCGGCCTGAACATCCCCGGCCTTTCCTGAGGTCCTGGACATGGGAGCCCTGGCACCCCCTGTGGAACGGGTCATCGCAGAGCTTTCCAAGCTGCCCAGCATAGGACGGAAAACGGCGCAGCGACTGGCTTTCCATCTCCTCAAGGTCGCACCGGAGGAGATTGACGCCTTGGCCCGGGTTATCAGCGAACTGCCCCGGAAAGTACGTTACTGCTCCCTCTGCTTCCACCTGACCGAGGAGGACCCTTGCTCCATCTGTACCGACTCCCGGCGTGACCGGTCACGGATCTGTGTTGTGGAGGAGCCGATGAACGTCATCGCCGTGGACCGGACCGGGGCCTACCAGGGGACCTACCACGTCCTGGGGGGCGCTCTTTCACCGCTGCGGGATATCGGGCCAGCGGACCTGCATATCGAACCGCTGCTGGAACGGGTCCACCGGGGCGGCGTCCGGGAGATCATCCTCGCCACCAACCCGAACGTGGAGGGGGAGGCGACTGCGGTGTACCTCTCCAGGATCCTGGCAGGCCAGGATCTCAGGATCACCCGGCTGGCTCAGGGCCTTCCCGCCGGCGGAGATCTTGAATTTACCGACGATTTGACCCTTCGGAAGGCGTTCGAGGGCCGCCGTGACTGCTGACTTGCCACAGACGCATTCCGGACGCTACATTACCACTCTGCCGGGCGGAAACTCCGCCCTATGTACTGGTTTAAAATGCTCAGGGGATACGATGCCGGCAACCGATCTGGTCATATTGGATGAAGACCACCGTCGATTTGCGGATGTGCTGGAACGGTTACGTAGCGACGCCAACGCGAACCTGACCTTCCTGCTGGACAGGAACGGCCAGCAGATCGCCATGGCCGGCCCCACCGAGAGAATCGACGTCACCTCCCTGGCCTCCCTGACTGCAGGCAATGTGGCGGCTACCGACGGCCTGGCCAAGCTGATCGGCGAAAAAGAGTTCTCCATCCTGTTCCACGAAGGGGAGAACGAGCACCTGCACATCAGCGTGGTAACCAGCCGTGGGATTCTGGTGGTGCTGTTCGACGAGAAATCGTCCCTGGGCCTGGTCCGGCTGCGCGTCAAGAAAGCAGGCGCTGAGTTGGGAACCATCATGAATGAGGTAACCAAGCGGGAAGAGGGCCGGCAGTTCCCCGGTTCCGACGGAACGTCGCCATTCTCGGAGATCACCGATGATGACATCGACGCACTCTTCAGTTGAGGGCCTGCAGCCGCAATGACCTTCATCAATTACGCCGCCCGGGAGATTAACTGCAAGATCGTGTACTACGGGCCCGGCCTTGGCGGCAAGACAACCAATATCCAGTACATCTATGACCAAACCACCAAGGGAGCCAAGGGTAAGCTGATCTCCCTGGCCACCGAGACCGATCGCACCCTGTTCTTCGATTTCCTGCCCATTGAGCTCGGCACCATCCGGGGGTTCAAGACCCGGTTCCACCTGTACACCGTTCCCGGACAAGTGTTCTACGACGCCTCCCGGAAGCTGATCCTCAAGGGAGTGGACGGCGTGGTATTCGTGGCCGATTCCCAGGAAGTCCGGATGGACGCCAACCTGGAGGCCCTCGACAACCTGAAGCTGAACCTCCAGGAAAACGGTTTCGACCTGGCCAAACTTCCCTACGTTCTGCAGTTCAACAAGCGGGATCTGCCCACAGCAATGCCAGTGGACCAGATGACCCGGGAACTGCGGATCAAGGACGAGCCGATTGTCGAAGCTGTGGCTTCTAAAGGCGCCGGGGTTTTCGATACCCTCAAAGCGGCGGTCAAACAGGTCCTGATTGACCTGAAAAGCCGCTGATTCCGGGCCTTTCCGCCTTTCGCGGCTCCTTGACAGGGACACGGTGCCTGCTATAGTGTGCGTTTTGTTCCTTCGGGGGAGACTATCTCCATGTTTGCAGTGATCGAGACCGGCGGAAAGCAGTATCGCGTCCAGCAGGGTGATGTGGTCCGGGTGGAGTCCCTGGCCGGATCGGCCGGCGACGACGTAGAGTTCGAGAATATCCTGATGATCGGCGATGGCGAGTCTTCCCAGGTCGGAAACCCGACGGTGGAAGGCGCCAGGGTCAAGGGAACCGTGGTGGACCAGGGCCGGGCGAAGAAGATCTTGATCTACACCTACAAGCGCCGGAAGAATTCCAACCGGAAGCAGGCCGGCCACCGACAGAACTACACCGCAGTCAAGATCGATACTATAGAGACCTGAGGACACCATGGCACATAAAAAAGCAGGCGGGAGTAGCAGAAACGGGCGCGATTCCGAATCCAAACGGCTGGGTGTGAAGCGGTTCGCCGGCCAGCTGGTCAACGGGGGCACCATTCTCGTCCGCCAGCGGGGAACGCCGCTGAAGCCGGGACGGAACGTGGGCCGCGGCAAAGACGACACCCTGTTCGCACTTTCCGGAGGGACCGTGGAGTTCCAGAACCGGGGACGGATGGGACGGTTCGTCCACGTCAACCCTGCCGAGGGTACGGATCGCTGATCGAAACGGATACGGGCCCCGACCAGACGCAAACTGCGGTAACCTCAATTACTGATGTTCATCGACGAGGCGACAATCGCCGTCCAGGGCGGTAATGGGGGTAACGGCTGCCTGTCGTTTCGCCGGGAGAAGTTCGTGCCCAGGGGTGGTCCGGACGGAGGCGACGGCGGCAAGGGAGGCTCGGTGGTATTCATCGCCACCCCCTCTCTGAACACGCTGCAGAATTTCCGTTTCAACCCGCTGCTCCGAGCCGAACGGGGCAAGCACGGCTCCGGGGCCAACAAAACCGGCCGGTCGGCACCGGATATGGAGATCAAAGTCCCTCTCGGCACCCTGGTCTTCGACGAGGAACGGGTTCTCCTGCTGGAAGACCTGGCCGCCCCGGGCCAGCGATTCACGGCGGCCTCCGGCGGCAGGGGCGGCAAGGGCAACGCCCGGTTCGCCAGTTCCACCAACCGGGTTCCCACCCGCCATGAACCGGGCTACGAGGGAGAGCAACGGATCCTGCATCTGGAGCTGAAGCTTCTTGCCGACGTCGGACTCATCGGATTTCCCAACGCCGGCAAATCGACGTTGATCTCACGGGTCTCCGCCGCCAGACCGAAAATTGCAGACTACCCATTCACCACCCTGGCGCCGAACCTGGGAGTGGTGGACCGGGGTGGTTACCGTTCCTTCGTGATGGCCGACATACCTGGGCTCATCGAGGGCGCCCACAAGGGCGCCGGCCTGGGGCATCAGTTCCTTCGCCACGTGGAACGGTGCAAGATCCTGCTCCACCTGGTGGACCCGGTGGCCCCGGACCGGGATCCGAGGGATGACATTCTTGCCATCAATCGGGAACTGGAAAGGTACAGCCCTACGCTGGCGACTAAACCCCAGATCCTGGTGCTGACCAAGTCGGACGCGATCCAGGACAACACGGTGATCGACAGGGTCCAGGCATGGGCCGATGACACAGGGACCGAATTGCTGGTGGTTTCCTCGGTGTCCGGGGACGGCCTGGACCGCCTGATCCATACTACCGGCAATGAGCTGGACCGCCTGGCCGATGCAGCGGAGAGCGACTGATGAGCCGGCGGCCGGTGACCGGCGTTCTCGGTGGAACCTTCGACCCGATTCATCTGGGACACCTGCATATGGCCGGACAGGCAGCGGCGATCCTGGGGCTCGAATCGGTACTGCTGATGCCATCGGCCCGGCCGCCACACAAACCGCCCGCCGGCATCACGGGAAACCGGCACCGACTGAACATGCTGGAACTGGCCGTGGAGCCCTGTCCGGGCCTCCAGGTCAGCACCCTGGAATACCATCGCAGCGGTACCTCCTACACCATCGATACCTTGCGTACCCTGAGGGACGGCGCTCCGCCGATACTACCGATCTTTCTTATCGGCGGCGATGCCCTGGCCGAGATCCAGACCTGGAAGGCGTACTGCAACATCCTGGCCGAATTCGACCTGGCAGTGATCCGCCGCCCGCAAGACCCCCGGGACAGGGAACCGTTGGATCCCAAGGTCAACCGCCGCATCGTGGACTACCCCGGTACCGCCCCCCACCGGCCGCCCTCCCCCGGCCGGGGAGGCAGGATCTTCCGCCTCAAGGTCGATCCGGTCCCGATTTCGTCCACCGCCGTAAGACTGGCGGCCTCGCGCGGGGAGCCGATCCGCGGGCTTGTACCACTTTCCGTGGCCAAGTATATTCAGGACCATCAACTGTACCGAAGGGAGGTTCAGCCCTGACTACGGAACTGCTCGCCTGCGTGAACGCTGCGTCCGAAAAGAAGGCCGAGGATCTCTGCATCCTCGATCTCAAGGGTCTCAGCGACGTGACGGACCATTTTGTCATTTGCCACGGATCTTCCGACAGGCAAGTGGTCGCCATAGCCGACGCCATCGAGGACGAGCTTCGCCGCTCCTGCCATCGCAAGCCGAAGCATGTGGAAGGGCGAACCCAGGGCGAGTGGATCCTGATGGACTACATCGACTTCGTGGTTCACGTGTT
Source organism: Candidatus Polarisedimenticolaceae bacterium (assembly GCA_963790785.1). Lineage (GTDB taxonomy): Bacteria > Acidobacteriota > Polarisedimenticolia > Polarisedimenticolales > Polarisedimenticolaceae > Polarisedimenticola. Next base: position 72,993 of record CAWBPP010000013.1, on the reverse strand, counting down.
CGTCGGCGACAAGCGGGAGTTTTACCGTCTCGAGCGGCTGTGGGACGACGCCCCCAGGCTCCCCCTGCCGGCCACCACCTGAGCCGGCTGCGGGAGACCGGCGTGCCGGAGTTCCTCACACGAGACAAGGCTTTCCGACAACTGCTCAAGACCGCCGTCCGGGCCGCCCGTACCCAGGCCGGCATATTCATTACAGGCGAATCAGGCACCGGCAAGAACCGCCTCGCCGGTTTCATTCACCAACACAGCGGGAGACATGACGGCCCGTTGATCCAGGTGCCGTGCGCCAATCTTCCCGGAGACCTCCTGGAGAGCGAGCTGTTCGGTCACGAACAGGGCGCCTTCACCGGCGCCGCGGAACGCCGACCGGGTCGGTTTGAACTGGCCGACGGCGGAACCCTGTACCTGGACAAGATACAGGAGCTGACCCTCCCGATTCAGGCCAAGGTCTTGAGGGCGATTCAGGAAAAGCAGTTCGAGAGACTGGGGGGGAACGAAACCCTCTCGGTGGATATCCGGATCATCGCCTCCTCACAGGAGGATCCGGAGCGGATGGTGGAGGAAGGCAGGCTGCGTTCCGATCTGTTCTATCGCATGAACGTGGTTCGCCTGCATATCCCGCCCCTGCGGGAGCGGGTCGGGGATATCCCGGATCTGGCGGCGGAATTCCTGGAGCAGGTGGCAAGACGCCACAATCTCAGGCCGGCAAAACTGCTGGCGCCGGACACGCTGGAGCGACTTGTGCAACACCCGTGGCCGGGGAACGTCAGGGAACTGTTCCACGCTGTGGAATCGGCGGCGGTCATGTCCATGGGCGAGATCATCTCTCCCGCCGACCTGCCCGGGTCGATGACCATTTCGCGAAAAGCGGTCATGTGCGGTTTCGCCCACCGCTCCAGGACTCTGGCCGAGGTTGAAGCAGCATATATCGACGAGGTCCTGGCACGGACCGGCGGGAACAAGTCGGCAGCCGCCAGGATCCTGGGCATCCACCGCAAGACCCTCCATGAGAAGCTGCGCCGGAAATGAAGATCCTGTTCCTGTCCGTCGGCAAGCCGAAACAACCGGAGGCCTCCGCCCTATTCGAGGAGTACAGCGGACGGATCCGGCGAATCGGCATCCACGTGGATGCGCAGTGGGTGAAGGAGTCCGATATGGAACGGGAGGCGGCGGCCCTGATAAACGCCCTGCCTCACCGTTGCCGGGCCATCGCCCTGGATCGGTCCGGCACAATGCTGGACAGCCGCCAACTCGCGTCCAGGATCGAGGAGTGGACCACGCCCCGGGGCGCCTTCATCGTCGGCGGCCCACTGGGACTGCACAGTGCGCTCCTTGATAGGGCCGACCGGATCTGGTCCCTCTCGTCGCTGACCTTTCCCCATGACCTCGCACGGGCTATGCTCTCGGAACAGATCTACCGGGCGCTCACCCTGGTAAGGAACATTCCGTATCACAAGTAACCCCGTGTCGAGCTTGACGCTCAGTACCTGCTGAATTACTCTTGCGTTACGGAGAAACCGGTTCGTTTCTCCACTTCCACGGGACACCACGATGAGAGTCCGGACCTTTCTCATCCTTATCGCTCTGGTGCTTGCGGCCCTGGCCGCCGCCACCTTCTTCAACCAGAACCAGGAGATCCTGTCCGCCGACTTCCACTACTGGGAAGGGACGACCCTGACTGTCGGCCAGACCCTGTTGCTGTTCTTCCTGGCCGGGATCCTGATTACTTTCACAGTCGGCCTGGCCCGCCAGTTCGGGGTCATGATGGAGAAGCGGCGCCAGCGCAAGGCCGGTCGCAAGATGGACGAAATCGAGGAGGAGTACGGCCGGGCCCTGGTAGCGATCCTGGAGGGCCGGGAGGACGATGCCCTGGGGCACCTCCGGGCCGTCCTGGAACGGGACAGCCGTCACTTCAACACCCTTCTGAAACTGGGAGAGGTTCTCCGTTCCGAGGACAGGTATCACGAAGCGATCGAATATCACCGCAAGGCCCACCACCTCAGGGAGGAGGACACCCGGCCACTGTACGCTCTGGTGGAGGATTACGTCGCCAAGGGGGACATGGACAGAGCTCGGGCGGTTCTGGGCAAGATCATCGGTCTGAACAAGCATTCCGTGGCGGCCTGGCGGAAGCTTCGGGAACTCCACGCCAAGGAAGAAAACTGGGAAAAGACTCTGGAGGCTCAGAAGCAGGTCGAGAAGTACGCCGGCAACGCCGACCCCGGCAGGCCGGCGGATGAGCGGTTCGGCCAGGGCCTGCGGTACCAGATAGGCGCCGAAGCACTGGCGAGGGGAGAGGCGAAGGAGGCCGTGGCGGTTTTCCGCAAGATCCTGAAGGAAGACTCTGAATTCCTGCCGGCCCATATCGACCTGGGCCGCGCCCTGGCCGGCCTGGGTCAGGAATCGGAGGCGGTGCAGGCCTGGTACAACGGCTTCGAACTAACCGGATCTCCGATCTTCCTGACGACCCTGGAAGAGCATTACCTCGGCAACGAACAGCCGATGGAGGCGATTGAAGCACTGAAACACTGCATCCAGCGTGCCCGGGAGGATACCCTGTCCCGCTTCTACCTCGGCAAGCTGTACTTCCGCCTGGAGATGCTGGATGACGCCCTGGAGGTTCTGTCATCCCTCCATGGCCGAGCTACCTACGCCCCGAATCTGCATTACCTCCTGGGCAGGATCCACGAGCGCCGGCAACACCATAGTGAGGCCGCAGCGGAATACCGCAAGGTAATAAAGGAAATGGAGTTGATCCAGTTGGTATACATCTGCAGAGACTGCGGAGAGACGGTCATGGAATGGACCAGCCGTTGTCAGGCCTGCGGGAACTGGAACCGGATCGAGGTCAACTTCATGGAGGAGATCTCCCTGGAAGAGCTCGGTCTCTCCGCTGCTCCGATCTACTCCGACTGATCCGGTCCCCGCCTCCTCGGAAATGGCGGCGCTATGACATGGAACGGCCCGGCGCTGTTCCGCATTTTTGTCTATCCGTTGCTGGCGCTGATGGTTCCGACCCCGTGCGGCGGCTGCAATGACCTGCTCGGCCCAAGCCAGCACCTCGGGTATTGCCCGGGCTGCTGGGCCTCCCTGGAACCGGACCGGTTCGACCCGCGCCACCCACTGCGGTGCGCTGCAACCGGTTACACCGGTCTGGCCCGGGAGATCCTGCTGGAAGCCAAGTTCCGAGACCGGCCCGAACTGTTTCGGCCCATGGGCCTGCGGATGGCCGCCGTCTGCCGGATCGCCGGCCTGGAACAGGGGCTGGATCTGGTGGTGCCGGTGCCGTCCCACCCTTTCACCCTGGTCCGGAGGGCGTACAACCCGGCCAGGGAACTGGCCAGAGCCGTGGCCGGCAGCCTGGGCCTGCCTCTGGCCGGACCCGGTCTCCGCAGGAAGCTGGGACACCACGCACCCATGAAGAAGGCAGACCGGGAGATGCGGCGGATCACCGCCGAATCGGCCTTCGTCGCACCTCCCGGCTGGTTCCGGAACCGACGGGTCCTGCTGGTGGACGACATCCTGACCACCGGCTCAACCTCCAGGGGGTGTCGTTCAGCGCTCCTTGCGGCCGGCGCATACTCGGTACGGCTCCTGGTATGGGGGAGGACGCCGGCCGGAGCCGGCCGGGTGGCCGGTGACCGGGACGCCCTCTATAATGAACCGCTCCCCGGCTATATCCGTTGATAAAGGCGTCCACTAATCCAGAGGTCCCGATCATGAATTGCTCAAGAAAATTATTTGTTCTCGCCGCCGTCACCGCTGTTCTGGCGATCCTGCCGGCCACTGCGGAGGACCGGATCAAGGCGATCCTGGAACTCAAAGGTTCGTTCCTTTACGCAGACGACCCGATCATGGTCCGCCTGAGCGTTGGCAACGAGGGCGAAGGAGTGGTCCCGAACCCTGTCAAGGCTCCGGTCCTCAAGGGGTTCTTCGCCAAGGACCACGAGGGCAAAAGTATCAAGGCTTCGGGTAAAACAACGGCGAAGGAACCTACCCGCCCGGACCAATTGAGCCCGATGGCGTTTTACGGGACCATCGTGAACCTGGCGGAGATGTTCCCCGAACTTGCCAGGCCGGGCCATTTCTCCATCGGATGGGAGTCCGGAGGAATCTCCTCCCAGGTCTACAACATCACGGTGATCCCCCGTTACGACCCGTCCAGGGTCTACCAGGCGACGATTGCAACCAGCTTGGGCGACATCGTGATCGACTTCTTCCCGGGCGATGCGCCGCTCGCCGTGAAGGCGTTTATCGACATGGCCAATTCCGGATTCTATGACGGCCTCCACATCAGCGAGGCCCACAGGAACGACTTCATTGTGGCCGGTGACCCGGGGTTCGGGGGCAACGGCAACCGCCGACCGGTGACCTTCCCGGCGGAGCTGACCAAGCTCCCGATGGTCGCAGGCACCGTGATCCTGAAGCCGGTCATGGCGTCCCCGCCCGGAAACAGCTCCACCTTCATGATCCTGCTGGAACCCAAACCGACCCTGACGGGACAGGCTACCGCCTTCGGACAGGTCATCCAGGGGCTGGACGTGGTCAGGACAATCTCCCAGCAACCGGTCAGCGGGGCTGGATCCAAGGCCAAGTTCAAGCCTATCAAAGACATAGAGGTACTCCGGGTAACGGTCAGGGAGCGCACCGAAAATGGGCAATGAACCGGCAGGCCGGGCACGGGCCGGTCTTTGATTTATCCGTGTTGGCGAGGTTCTCCCTTGACCTTCGCCGGGGTTCGCCGTACATCCATCGGGTCGCTGAGATTCGACCCTATGTCTAGCGAAGACGGGGCGAAAATTCACCGACAGTAGAACAGGAGGAGAAAGGGCCTTTGGTTAAAATTCGCTTGACTGAGCAGCGAATGGACGTATATCAACGGCACTTTTAATCGATTCATTGGGTAGACATTTTTAGAGGTCCCGGAGCGGGGAGGTCATGTTAATGAAAAATCTGAAGAGCTTGAAGGTGGTTGCTGCTGTCCTGATCGCATTTGCGATGTTTGCAGCACCGGCTTTGGCAGCCGGCCAGGATCTTACCGTGGGTAAGTTCCTCATTGAAATCGCCAAGGTAAAACAGTTGGATGCTGTCGATGCAGCGACCGCGAGGATCTCTCTCGCCAACGCCGGCATCGAGATCGGAAACCTGGATCTAAACAAGAAACTGACCCAGGGCGATGTTGTGGTGATCTCCACCGCCGCCGGAGTACCGGTGTCCACCACCACTCCGGAGGCAGAATTCACCAGCGACCAGCTGGCGGTCTTCATCGTCACCTTCGCGCCTGAACTCGGCGAAGATGACGACAACCATACGCGGTCGCCTGGCTTCGACCCGAAATCGAAGGGCAAGCATAAGGGGCATACGCATCGGTCACCCTGCGAACCGATCTAAACCGACAGACTGAAACAGCGATCCAAAGCCGCCTCCCGGCAACGGGGGGCGGTTTTTTTTGCGGTCGCGAGCGGGCAGGTCTGCTAACCTTCAAGCCGCCGCTGGAAGTTTCCCCTGCGTGCGGCTATTCCGGAGCCGATCTTGACCAACATCAGCAGGAACCGGCTGGTTCCGATCATCCTGATCCTTTTCCTCCTCTCCGGCGGTACCGCACTGGTCTATCAGGTCGTCTGGCTCCGGCAGTTGATCCTGATCTTCGGTTCTACCCTGTTCGCTACCAGTTCGATCCTCGCCACCTTCATGGGCGGGCTGGCGCTGGGCGCCTTCCTGGCCGGCCGGTCCATGGACCGGTCCGGCCGCTCCCCCCTGCAGGTCTACGGGCTGCTGGAGCTGATCATCGGCGCCTACGCCCTCGCGGTTCCTTTCCTGTTCAATGCCCTGACACCGATCTACCAGATGGTCTGGGACGCCGGTGGCTCGGATTCCCAGCTTCTGCTGAGTCTGGCCAAGTTCGCCGGTATCGCCCTGGTGCTTCTGCCTCCAACCACCCTGATGGGCGCCAGCCTGCCGGTGCTCGCCAGGGCTGTGGCCCATGATCCGGATCGGATCGGCGGCAACGTGGGGACCCTGTACGCCATCAACACCTTCGGGGCGGTGGCGGGGACGTTCATAGCCGGATTCGTGGCGATCCCCAACATCGGAGTTCAGAACACTCTCTGGATAACCGCCGCCGTGAACCTGCTCCTGGGAACCATCGCCTTGATCGCCGGAAAGACCGGGGCGGGCCGAGAGTCCGGCCCGGGCCCGGCATCGGAGCCTGCCGCCCGGCTCACCCGGCCGGTGAAAATCGCCCTGATAGCCTTCGGCGTGTCCGGCTTCGGCGCCATGGTCCTGGAAGTGGCCTGGACCCGTGCGTTGAGTATGATCCTGGGGAGTTCGGTCTACGCCTTCTCCCTCATGCTTCTGGCGTTCCTCATCGGGCTGGCCGGGGGCGGCGCGTTCTTCTCCTGGTTGCTCAAACGCCGGCCGGGGCTGGACGCCGGGCTCCTGTTATCCTGCCTGTTCGCCGGCAGCGGCATCCTGGCGTTCAGTACCGGATTCATCCTGCAGTCGCTTCCGCGTTTCTTCGGCCACGTCTTTTTCGAATTCTCCCCGACGCCGAACCAATGGTTCCTGGTGCAGTTCGGATTTTGCCTGCTGGTCATGTTTCCAGCCACCTTCGCCTTCGGCGGGATCTTCCCCAGCGTTCTCCAACTCCACGCACGCAGCCTCGCGAACGTGGCCGGCTCCGTCGGCACGGTCTACGCCTCCAACACCGTAGGCACCATCCTGGGCGCCGCCTGCGCCGGGTTCCTGCTCATCCCCGGACTGGGCGTCCTTAATTCAGTGATCTCCGTCTCGGCGGCCCAGATCGTTTTGGGGATCGGCATGGCCCTGGTGGTGAGCCGGGCTGCGCCCGGCATACGCCGTATACTGGTCGTAGTCCTTTTGGTCGCCCTGGCCGCCGTGTTCCTGTTCAGGCCGGGCTGGGACGTCCGTCTCATGAACAGCGGCGTCTACATGAACCTCGTATCGCTGGATGGAGACGCTACCTGGGACCTGTTCAAGAAAAAGGTCTACGAGGACAACGAGATCGTGTACGCCCGGGAAGGGATGACTGCTGCGATAATGGTCGGTTACGAACCGAGTTATGAGAACTACTACCTCGCGGTGAACGGCAAGATCGAGGCCTCCACCAAGGGAGACATGGAGACCCAGCTGCTGTCCGCCCACCTCCCCCTGATGCTCCATCCGTCCCCCCGTGACGTCATGCTCATCGGTCTGGCGAGCGGGATTACCGGCGGAGCAGCAATGACCCATCCGATCGAGTCGCTGCGGATCGTCGAGGTGGAGGCGGCCATGGAGGAGGTGGCCAGGATTTTCGCCCCCCAGAACCGGAACGTCCTGGACGACCCCCGCACCATCCTGTCCATCAACGACGCTCGCAATGAGCTGGTGTTCTCCTCCAACATGTACGACGTCATCATCTCGGAGCCTTCCAACCCCTGGATGACCGTGGCGTCCAACCTGTTCACCGAGGAGTTCTTCGCACTTTCCAGGACCCGGCTGAGGCCGGAGGGGATCTTTTGCCAGTGGGTGCAGAGCTACAACATGGAGGGTGAAGACCTCAGGTCGATTATCGCCGCTTTCCGGTCGGCGTACGATCACGTGCTGTTGTTCGAGACTTTCGACGGCGTGGACAACCTGCTCCTCGGTTCCGACTCGCCGATCCTCCTGGATCTGCCGCTCATGGAATCCAGGATGAGGGAGCTAAGCGTCTGGATGGACCTGGGGCGTGTGAAGATCCGTTCACCAGTGGATATCCTTACCCACTTCCTGATCGGCACAGTGGAAATCGACCTGATGGTCCGCGGCGCCTCCAGGAACACCGACGACAACGCACAGGTCGAATTCGCAGCCCCAAAAGCTCTTTATGTGAACAACCTCGCGGACAACACGAAATTTCTGGGGAAATATGCTTCCGATCCGATGGAATACGTCTCTCCCGCACCCCGGACGCCTCTGGAACGGGACAGGATCCTGGTGGATCTGGCGGACGCCTGGGCGCGCCGGGGCTACCCGGATATTGCGGCATCCGTGGCGAAAAAAGCACTGGCAGGCCCTCTGGCTGAGGAGGCCAGGCGGATAGTCTCCAATGAAGATTAATGCATACGCATTAGTTCAACTCAACTAAATAACGACCTTATCTATTGCCAACCACCCGGTCAGGCCGTATATGGGGTAGGTTGCCTATCGCTGCCTTGCCCGTAATCGTCTGTCAGGAGGGGTATATCCCATGATACGAACATTGATCACAGCGTTGTTTATGATCTGCTTTGCGATGAGTTCCACCGCCCTTGCCCAGCAGACGGTATACGTGGACGATGACAACCCATGCCCGGGTACCGGCACGATTGAAGATCCATTCTGCACCATCATGGGCGCAGTCTGCGACATCAAGGATAGCGGTGGCGGCTCAGTGTGGGTCAGCCCCGGGTACTACAACGAAGCGATCATCCTGTTCCCGGATGTCAGCATCATCTCCACCGACGGCCCTGGGGTAACCACCATCGACGGCAGCGGCCAGCCGTGTCTCGACCGGTTCTGCGCTGTAAACACATCCACCAGTCAATGCTCTACCGTGATTATCAGTACCATCGACGGAGTCGGAACGACCAACGACGACCGGCTGGAAGGGTTCCACATCACCGGCGGAGAAGGGTTTTTCAGGGACAATACCGGCAACATCCCGGACGCTGTGGTCGGCGGCGGTATCTTCGTCTACGGCGACAGTGCACCGACTATCACCAACAACGAGATCTCCGGCAACATCATGGCCGACAGCTCCGGCGCGGAGCTCTGGTACGGCGGCGGGATCTATATCCATTCCAACGAGTCCGGGGAGCCGGCACGACCGGTGATCACCAACAACCTGATCGAAGGGAACATCGTCAATTCCCCGGCCGGCTCTTCGGCCGGGTCACAGACCTATTCCATGGGAGGTGGAATCTACGTCTCGTACCACTCCATCCCGGTGATCGAGGGGAATACGATCCGCGGCAACCGGTCCGGCGACGCGGCCACGGCCAACCAACTCGCCTCCGGCGGCGGGATCGTGATATTCTCCTGGAACACCCTGCCGGATGCACCTGTCATCACCCGGAACATCATCGTGGGCAACGACGGCACCGACTCCGGCGGCAGCATCACCGGCGATGGCCTGTTCGATGATGGCGATGTGTACATCCCGGTTTTCGGCTCCATATCCGATAACCTGATCATGGACAACACTGCCGGGATAGGTGGTGGGCTCAAGCTCACCACCGCTCGTATTCGCGATGACCAATAACACGATAGTGGGCAATGAGGCGGTCTATGGCGGCGGCTTGTACCTCGGGGTCACGTCGGACGTCGGCGATGAGGTGACCCTGGCCAACAACATCGTTGCGCTGAACTACGCCGTGGACACGGGAGGCGGTCTGTACGTTTACCAGTCGGAACCGGTGGTGCGGTACAACGACATCCACGGGAATACCGCCACGGATATCGCAATTCCCAGCGACGTCGGCGGCGAAAAAACCGATCTGGACTACATCGGCCTGGACGGCAACATATCCCTCGATCCGCTGTTCGTCAGCACGACTCCAGGGAGCGAGGACTACCAGTTGCAGGCAGGCAGCCCGGCCATTGACGCCGGCAACAACGACGATGCCTCCACCCTAGACCTGAACGACCAGCCCAGGGTTCAGGACGGCGACGACAACGGCACTGCCGTGGTAGACATGGGAGCGTACGAGCTTGCCGGCAATGTGGATCCCGACAGTGACGGTGACGGCTTGCCGGACTCCATCGACCCGGACGACGACAACGACGGGGTCCTGGACGAATTGGACTGCGCCGACCTAACCGTCGGCGTCTCCAACGCTCCTAATAGGATAGGCGACACCCTGAAGATCAACCGGCCGGCTGGACCGGCTGGAGATGTGGTGCTGTCCTGGAAACGGGTTGCCCAGGGCCACGCCTCCAACGTCTACCGCGGAAACTTCAGAGAGGACGAAACCTGGTCTTACGACGAGGCCTGCCTGGTCACCGAGGTACTGAACCGCCAGGTGGTGGACAACGATACCCCGCTCTCCAGCGGCGAAGGGTTCTATTACCTCGTCACCGCCGTGAACATCTGTGGTGAGAGCGCGGCCGGACTCGCCACCAGCCGGGCCGGTTACGCCTCTGACATCATGCGCCATGATAAACGACGATTTCGACCTCGACGGGGTGGCCGACCTGGAGGACAACTGCTCCCTCGTTTCCAATGCTTCCCAGGCCGATGGAGATCTGGACTTCGCAGGGGATCTCTGCGACAACTGTCCGGCCTTGACCAACCCGGATCAGATCGATACCGATCTGGACGGCCAGGGCAATGTCTGTGACCTGGACGACGACGACGACGGCGTACTGGACGAAGACGATTGCGCTCCGCTGGACGCCGGATTCTACGCAGCACCCGGCGAGGTCACCGGAGTTCTTCTCGAACGAACCGTCGGCGACGATGTGGAACTGGTATGGTCTGCGGAACCAACAGCCACCCGCTATGATCTGGCCGGAGGGCTGGTGCTGGAACTTCTTGGGGATGGCAGTGTGGTCAACTCGACCTGCCTGGCCAACGACCAGGCCGTCACCTCCTGGACGGACACCCGGGGGAACCCACAGTCCGGCGACGGCTACTATTACGTCCTGCGGGCGGAACACACCTGCAGCGGCACCTACGGCCTTAGGACTGGGCCCGATGGCATCGACGTCGAACGGGAAGATCCTGCGGCGGCGTGCCCCTGACGGCGCAGGTCGCTTTCTGCAATTGATACCGTCCGCCTGTCTTCAAGGCGGTCGTCAGCATAAGTGTTGATACAAGAGGACTTCCTGTCCGGAGCGTTTCGGTGCGGTTGTCTCCCCGCAACTGTTCGTTTATAGTTTTGCCTCTTTCGAGCATTCGAAGTACGGTTGAACATCCTGCAACAATAGTAATCAGAGGGCAAACCCAATGAAACTCGTTCGGAGTACTTTGCTGAGTCTGGCGACCCTGGCGGTCGTCTTCATCGCCTTGCTCGCCGGATGTTCCGGAAGTGATCCCCTGAGCACCACGGTGGGCAGCCTGGTTCTGGAATTCCAGATCACCGATCCCAATTCGACCCGGTTCGAAGAGGCCGACTTGAGTAGTTTCCAAGGTGATCGTCCGACCTGCCGAGGATCAGGACCTCGAGAGTCTGGGAGGCGCGGGGATCGCACTGCTCGCCAACGAGCATCGGCGTGCTGGACCTGAACTCGACCTCCACTGCCCTTCCTGCCGCCAATCTTCCCGCAGGCAACTTCCTCCTGGAAGAGATCAGCTTCTTGCCTTCCGGCGTGGTCCCGATCAACCTGGTGGATCACGACCCTGTCGACCCGCTGGCGTCCTGCATCGACCGGAAGAACGTATTTCCCGGCAGCACCGCTGAACAGTCCAAAGTGACCCAGCCATCTATACTTCCTATCCGCCGACCAGCGAATCTTCCGGCCGAACACGCCGATCTTCGTTCCCTCCGGCGATGCGGTGACCCACCCGATCCGGATCAACTCTACCTTGCTGATTCAGGCGTACAAGAACGCCATGGTCTGTTCGGACAGCGAATTCCTATGTCTAACTCATTGTAAAGGTGGACACCGCCCTGCATCACCTCGTTCAACGCCTACGAGTTCATCAACGAACTCGAGGGGCTGGACTGGATTGACTACGGACCGGAATGAATACTTCCGCTGTCAAAATGCTGTCTCTCGCGGTTCTGCTGGTCCTCCTGGCCTGCGCCATATCCTGCGACGAGATCGAGGATGACATCGTCGATGTAGGCCTGCTCCAGATCCACCCGGTCCAACCGGTCCAGACCGTACCGGCCCTGGGGGAGGAGAGCATCCAGCAGGCGGTTTGGATGATCCCGGCCGCATCGATCCAGTTCCCCCAGATCGCATACGACCTGGCCGTAAGCGACGACTGTATCTTCCAGCAGTCGTACATCTCTTTATCCACCGGCAGCGGGGATTGCATGCTCGGCGCCGCTGTGGAGGTTTCTCCTACTCCGGTGGCCGGTGTACTCAGCTTCACGGCGGAGATGTCGCTTTCCCGCGTACGGCAGGTTGACGTCTCTCCCGGCGGCGATCTCGATGACGACGGTGTTCTCAACGATGAAGACAACTGCCCCTTGGTGGCCAACCCGGAACAGGAAACGGTAGTGGATGCTTTCGGTGAGGAAATAGGTGCAGCCTGCGCCTTCGATACCAGCGGAGGCGTCGGGGACCCTGTCTATTTCCTGGACCATGAACTGGACGAGATTCCGGACATTGCGGACAACTGCCCCTACCATCCGAACCCGGGCCAGGAGAACACACCGGATCCGTCGCTGCCGGTCGGTTTACCGTCGGACGGGATCGGTGACGAGTGCACCGATACAGCCACGGTATCCATCGCCGGGCAAACCCCCTTCTCCATGGATCTCGATGTCGACCCGTATGTCCAGGAGAGGTCGCGTATACTTCTGGTAATGGACTTCGGGAATGATCTGTCCGGCCTGGACTGCGACTGGATGGCCGGTACCTGCGATCTGGACCAGGCCTCGATCCGCGCCTGCGTTCTGAATGACCGCCTGGCGGCATCCGCCGGCTGCCCTTGATTCAGTCCTTCGTCGGGCGCTTCCTTCGCTGCCTGCCTTTGACCTTCCTTTCCAACTGCTCATCGATGTAACTGGCCAGGACCGACGCCTCAACAGGCTTGGTGAAACACTCTATGGCGCCGCATTCCTTGATCCGGGCTTCGGTTTCCGGAGTATGGAACCCGGTCATGGCGATCACGATGGTTCCTGAAGACTCCGGGTCGGCCTTGATGGTTCGGCAGACCTGAAAACCATCCATACCCGGCATGCGCAGATCCAGAAGAACCACATCCGGCTTGAAGGTTGCAACCAGTCGACCGGCCTCGAAGCCGTCGGAAGCTGTCATAACCTCGAACGGTTCCTCCCGGGCCCCCAGGTGCTGCGCCAGGAGATCCCGGATGGCGGCGTCGTCGTCAACAACCATTACCCTGGAACGGCCCGACCCGGCGCCGAGTTCATCGGTCAGGGGGATGCCATTCTCTTTCATGAAGGTGATGAGATCCTCTCGACGTATTCGCCGGTGACCGCCCGGGGTTCGGAAAGCAGGCAGTCTCCCGGCGTTGACCCAGTTTATGATGGAAAGTGGCGAAACGTGGCACAGTTTCGCTGCTTCAAAAGTTGTAAAAACCGCTTTGTCGCTCATCTTGACACCTTATGTTATTTAAGGTATTAAAATATAGAAACTCCAATATTGCCTAAAATCGGTAGCTTGTCAAGGATTTACTCGGCACACCTCGGTGCGGACACATTATCTCGAGAATCGAGTTAGGATGTTTACGATGTTTTGAGATGGATGCCGGATGAGATCGGAGACCGCATGAAAGTTCTCGCCACCCTGTGGACCCTGGTCTTTTCCTGTACGGCCTTCGCCTCCGGACCTCCGGCGTATTGGAGCGAAGAGCTGGCGGATGTCCAGGCAGTGGCCGGAACACCGGCAGGGGCGGTGGCCACCGCCCGGGCCGGAGGGAAGGAACGGACTGCGGTTGTCCGGTTCAGGCTTCCGGGAGAATCCCAGGACCGGACCCTGGAGATTAAAGGCCAGGTCCGCTCCCTGGCGTTTGCGGAGAACGATGACGCCCTGCTGGCAGTGGTCCAGAAGCAGTCCAGGAGGGGGCCCTGGGACACTTTCCTCCTGAGGATCGACACGGCGACTGCCAAGACCGGACGCATGGTCACCCTGCCACGAACCGCGGCCGGCATGGCCCTGTGGCCGGAAACCGGCCACTTGCTGGTAGCCTGCGGCCAGGAGATCCGAACGTTCATCCTGCCCGGATTCCGGTCTGGACCGCTGTACCAACTGCCCGGCGGTAACCTGACCCTGGCCCACCACTCCGGCTCCCTGGTTCTGGTCGGCCGCACCGCTGACCTGGCGCTGATCAACCTGGAAGACCCCCAGGGCCAGGAGCAGCTTCCGGTGCGCCAACATGTCGGCATTGCCGCTCCGCTACGGGCGATGGCGGTCTCTTCCGACGGGGCCCGGTTGTACGGAGTGAACCTGGACGGCGAAAAAGTGGAGCAGTCACTGAGCATGCTGGACTTCTCCGCCGCCGCCTTGCCGCTGAAGCAGGCCGCACCACAGCCGGAACCGATGCAGACACCGGAACCGGTGGAGAACGTCCCGGTAGTGGTAGAGGAGCCTCCTGACGAACCGAAACAGGCGCCTGAACCTGAGCCCAAGCCGAAGCCGGAGCCGCAACCGGAACCGGAACCGGCGGAGAACGTCCCGGTGGTGGTAGAGGAGCCGGAGCCGCAACCGGTACCGGAGCCGGTACTGGAACCATCTGTGGCGGCTGGAGATTTTCAGATCTACGGTCCCTGCTGGGCCCGGAGGCCAACCGGGTGGAATGGGTGGTGATCCTGGGACCGAACAACCTCCTCCGCGAAGCGGCCAGGATTCAGCCGGACGCAGACGGGCGCTGGGGCGTAGAATCCCTTGCCCCGGGGCGTTACCGCATCGTCCTGAACGGCGGCGGCGAGCATGTGATCGAATCCGATCCAAGGTTCGCCACAGTGCAGGTAATGCAGGACGAGGTGATGGAAGCGCCGGCTTTCCACGTGCGACGCGTCCGCTAGAGGAGAATTCTCTCGTGACCGCAGGCTTGCAGAACACCGTGCGGCAGGATCCGTCCGTCCTCAGGATGGCGGCCCCCCTGGTGGTCTCTTTCGTTATGCGGGCGGCGTTCACCATGGTGGATACCATCTTCGCGGCAACCATCGGAGACGCGGCGATTGCGGCCATCGGCCTGACCATCCCGTTCGAGTTCGTACTCATCGCTATCTGGATCGGGCTGTCCACCGGATTGACCTCCAACCTGTCCAGGGCGGTAGGAACCGGCATGAACCGCCGGATCGAGCAGTACATGAAATCGGCCCTGCGGCTGGTACAGTTCATCGCACCCGGGTTTGCACTGACAGGCATCGTCATCTGGTTTGTGGCGCCCCACATGAGCCTCGCGGAGGACGTAACCCGGCAGTTCCGGATCTACGGCACCACCATGCTGTGCGGCGCCTCCCTGACATCGTTCTGGTCGATCCTGCCCGATTCCATGATCAAGGCCCACCAGGACACCCGGACCACCATGTGGGCCGGCATCATCTCCAACGTCCTGAACATCTTGATGAACGCCCTGTTCCTGTTCGTGTTCGGCTGGGGAATATTCGGGATCGCCTTCTCGACGGTGCTGGGCCGGCTGGGCGGGCTGGCCTACGCCACCGTTAAAGCCAACGCCCATGAAACCCGCCGCAAGGCGGAACAGGTGGAGGTGGACTGTACGCCTGATCCCAGACCGTACCGGACCCTCTTTACCCTGATGATCCCCGCCGCCCTGACCTTCACTCTCATGGCCTCGGAGACCGGGCTGGTGAACCTGCTCCTATCACGGATGCACAACGCCACCGAGGCGATCGTGGCCTACTCCATCTTCTACCGGGTCGCCCTGTTCGCACTGAACCCGATCATCGCCATCGGCGTCGCCCTCCTGCCTTACACTGCGCGACGGTTCGGCCGGGGTGATATCGCCGGCATCCGGAAAGGGCTGCGAGACGCCGGGCTCGCCATGGTCGGCTATACGATGCTGTTCGTGGCGCCGATCATGGCGGTCATCACACCCTGGGTCGCCCGTTCCCTGACTGAATCGGATGTTTCCGCCGAATTCACACCGGGTGATCCTGTACCTGGTTCCACTGAGTTGCCTCCTTGGCTCACCGTTTCTGTTGTGCCGCCCGGTTTTCGAGGGGATGCAGCGGGGCAACCCCGGTCTGATCACCGCCCTGGTGCGGTATCTCGGGCTGACTCTGCCGATGGCGTGGCTCGGCACCGCCCTCGCAGCCCGGGTCGGGATCCATCCGATCTACGGCCTGGTGGTGGGACTGCTGGCCGCTTCCCTGCTCAGTTCCGTCATGTTCACTGTCTGGCTCGGAAAAGCGCTCAAGCGCGCGGCGACAACCTAACCGTCCTCAGGTTTCTTGAGGACCGAGAGGTAATCCCGGTAGGCGGTTCTGAAGGCGGTGTATTCTTTCCTGTCCAGCTTGAGTTCGTCGGAAATCTGCATCAGCACCCGACCCTCCAGCGCCGAGATGGAGCGGTCCGCCGCCGAGACCGCAAACAGACAGTCCAGAAGGGCGACGCGCTGTTCCCGCGTTGCCATCTCCCGGAACTCCCGGGTAACCAGGTAGTCCTCGCTGCCGCCGAACAGGAGACCCTGTTGCCGGGCCATCTCCACAACCAGGGCGGCTTGGTCCCTGGCCAGGGAACCTTTCTCACGGACCAGGCGGCACATCACGTCGGTCTCCATGTGGTGCACGATCCGGTCGGCGTTGGCCACACGACCCAGAATGTAGGCGAAGGCGGCAATGTACCGGGCCTGTTCCGGATCCATTTCCTTCAGGGCGGCTGCGATCTTCCGGACCGTGGCCGTTTCCCCCGGCGCCGACCGTTCATCTCCGCCGGAGCCCCGGCCCAGTCTTAATCGATCCAGAATCGACATCATGCTCCCGTCATCAGGCGGCTCATGACCTGCCCAACAGGCCGGCCAGCCTTTGCATTCCCCGTTCGACCACATCCGGCGGGTCTGCGGTGAAGCATACCCGGATATGGGAAGGGTACGGACCGAAACTCGGCCCGGGGGCCACGGCGATGCCGTGGCGGGCCAGTTCTATCAGAAGACCCTGCAGGCCGTCGGGATTATGCGCCGCACGGTCAGACACATTGAGAAAAAGGAAAGTGCTGCCTTCCGGGGCAGGCTCCCCAAGAATCCCGGCGGCCGAGGCGCCGGCCTCCCGGTACAGCGGACCGGGCGTGGTCCACCCAGTGGTCCCCGGGCCCATCAAGAGCGCGGACGGCGGCCAGTTGAGAAGCGGTGGTGGTGCTGTAGTAGTTGTGGATCGAGATCCGCTCCAATCTCTCCATCGCCCGAGCCGGTCCGGCAACATAGCCGCAACGGTTTCCGGCCATACCGAACGCCTTGGAAAACGAGTGCACCGCAAAGGTTCGCTCCGGGGCCAGGGGCCGGGTGTAGGCATGCCTGCCGGTGTATGCGTAGTCCTCATAGACCTCGTCGGCTATCAGCCACAACCGGTTGGACCGGGCCCAGTCGACAACCGCTTCCAGCAGATCCGCCGGAATCAACCGCCCGGTCGGGTTGTTCGGAGTGCTCAGGTACAGGGCGACGGTACGATCGGTGCGGCTTGCTTCTACAGCAGCCACTGCATCATCAGGATCGGACACCGCGCCGATGAAAGGCACCGGCGCCGGGTTCCCGCGGAAGGTCCGGACCAGTCCATCGATCAACGGCCAGTACGGCGCCAGGACCAAAACCTCGTCCCCCGGTTCCAGAATCGCTCCCAGCACCGCCGCCAGTCCTCCCGTCGCCCCGGCGGTGATCAGGATCTCGGACGGGCCGGTGGACAGGCCGCTCCGTTCGGTGACCCGGTCCGCCACGGCGGAAACCAGCGCCGGCAGGCCCCGGGTCGGCGCGTAGCGATGCATACCGGGATGGTCAACCACCGCCAGATCTTCCATGCGGCAGCCCACCGGCGGCTCCATCCAGGTATCCCCGACCTGGAAACGGAACAACTCTCCCGGATAGTCCGCCAGGATCCCGGCCACGGTGGAAAACACCGATCCCTGGATTTTCTCCACCGAACCGGCTGTCTCCGGATGACGAGGCATGGGTCGTATTGTACATGCCGGGAGGCGTACAGAAAGCACCTAGCGTATACAATGCCTGCTATGCGCAAACGGATATTGATCCTCCACACCGGCGGGACCCTGGGTATGAAACCAAGGGATCCGGAGAGAGCCCTGGCCCCCGACGAGATCGGATCAACCCTGCTGCACTACGTGCCGGAGTTGGAGGAGTTTGCGGAGATCACCACTCGGGTGCTGTTCAACATCGACAGCACTGACATCACGCCGCAGCACTGGATGCAACTCGCCGCCGAAATCGAACCGGCGGTGGAATCGTACGACGGGGTGGTCATCGCCCACGGCACGGACGCCATGGCCTATACCGGAACAGCGCTATCGTTCCTGCTCCGGAACCTGCCCTGCCCGGTGATTCTCACCGGTTCCCAACTTCCCCTGGCCGATGCCCGCAGCGATGCGCCAGGCAACCTTATCGGTGCCGTAGACCTGGCGACCCACGAGATCCAGGAGGTGGCGATCTACTTCCACAACCTGCTCCTGCGGGCCAACCGGGTTACCAAGACCAGCACGTTCGCGTACGGCGCTTTCAAGTCGCCGAATTTCCTTCCGCTGGCGGAGGTCGGAACCAGTATCCAGCCGTACAGCCGGCCTCTCCGATCCGACGGCCCGTTCCGGGTGGAAGGGAACTTCGACCCCCGGATCGCCGTTCTGCGGCTGACCCCGGGCCAGCCGGCGGAGCCGCTCCGTGCCCTGCGGGATACCGACACCCGGGCTATCCTGCTGGAAGCGTTCGGAAGCGGCAACATCCCCATGAAGCTCACCGGCATCGCCGATGCCGTTCGGGAACTGACCGCATGCGGTAAGCTGGTTGCCATCGGTTCCCAGTCTCCCAACGGCAGGGTCGATCTGGACCATTACTCCGGCGGGCGGCTGGCGCGTGATTCAGGAGCGATCGGGATCGGCGACATGACACTGGAAGCGGCGACGGTCAAGCTGATGTACCTGTTCGGCACCCTCGATTCCGCCGACGAGGTCCGCAAGGCGATGCCGGTTCCGATCGCCGGCGAACTTTCAGAACCTTCTACCAGGGCTTCCCCGTTCTTGAATCAATAAAGCCCATAATTTCAACCAATTTAAAATACCACTATATCTGCCCGATTTATCCGGTCGGGCTGCCCCCGAAGGACCGCATTGTGCGCTACGTTGAATAGCGTGGCCGGGCCCGGCGCCCTGCGAATTCGGGAGGAAACAACATGAAAGAGCAGGTACTTCTAGGCGATGAAGCGGTCGCTCTGGGAGCGGTCCACGCCGGAATTTCGGCGGCCTACGCCTACCCAGGCACCCCGTCCACAGAGATCACCGAGTTCCTGATCCGGTACATGAAAAATCACGGCGGTCCCCATGCTGCCTGGTGTGCAAACGAGAAAACCTCCTTTGAGGAAGCACTGGGCGTTTCGCTGGTCGGCCGCAGAGCCCTAGTCTCCATGAAACATGTGGGGATGAACGTGGCGGCCGATCCGTTGATGAACTCGGCTCTCCTTTCCATCAATGGCGGACTGGTCATCGCCGTGGCCGATGATCCGGGTATGCACAGTTCCCAGAACGAACAGGACAGCCGGTTCTATGCCGACTTCGCCAAACTGCCCTGCCTGGAGCCCACCGACCAGCAGGAAGCGTACGAAATGACACGGGAAGCGTACGAGCTTTCCGAGTGGTACCACACTCCGGTAATCATCCGCCTGGTGACCCGCCTGGCTCATAGCCGTGCGGTAGTGCACTTGTCCGACCCGGTGGCGGAACGGCCCCTGCAGAAGTCCACCGACCGGGCCGGCTGGGTCCTCCTCCCGTCCAACGCCAGGAAACAGTGGCAGTCCCTGCTGGACCGGGAGCACGATCTGCAGGAACGGTCGGACAACAGCCCGGTGAACCACCTGGACCTGAACAAGGCCGACAAGTCCCTGGGAGTCATCACCACCGGGATAGCCCGGAACTACTATTTCGAAAACCTGGACGACCTGACCTGCAAGCCGTCCCACCTTCATATCGGCATGTACCCGCCGCCCCTGGACAAGATGCGCAAGCTGGCGGCTCACGTGAAGACCCTGCTGATTCTCGAGGAAGGGTATCCGCTCCTGGAACGGCAGATCCGCGGACTCCTCCCCCGGGCCAAGGGCGATCTCAAGATCCAGGGCAAGCTGGACGGCGCGGTACCGGCGGCGGGTGAGCTGAACCCGGACATTGTCCGAAAAGCCCTGGGCCTGGAACTGCATCAGGAAATCGAAATTGAAGGGCTGCAGCTGGCCACCGGCCGCCCCAGCTCTGCTCCGGCTGCCCGCACTGCGACTCCTATAACGCGCTGATGCAGGCGATGGAAGGGATGGACCGAACGCTGGTCACTGCCGACATCGGCTGCTACACCCTCGGCGCCCTTCCGCCCTACTCCAGCATCGAATCGTGCGTCTGCATGGGAGCATCCATAGGCATGGCCAAAGGCGCCTCCGATGCGGGCTACCGGCCGGCGGTGGCGGTGATCGGCGACGGCACCTTCCTGCACTCCGGTATAACACCGCTCATCGACGCGGTGGCCGGCAACACCGACATGACACTCCTGATCCTGGATAACGAGGCGACGGCCATGACCGGCGGCCAGGAACCGTTGATTCCCAGTTCCCGCCTTGAGCAGATCGTGCTGGGGGTCGGAGTGGATCCGGATCATTTCCACGTTCTCACCGCCCACCCCAAAAAGGTAGATCAACTGGCCGGCGTCCTGCGCACCGAAATGGAGCACAAGGGGCTGTCGGTGGTAATCGCCATTCGCGAATGCATTGAAACCGTCAAGAGGAAGAAGGCGACTGCCGCCGTGAAAGCGACCAGCTGACGAGGTAACCCCATGAAATGTGACATCGTTCTGGCAGGTGTAGGTGGACAGGGCGTCCTGTCTATTTCGGCCATCATCGCCGCCGCAGCCCTGGAAGAGGGTCTGTACGTCAAGCAGTCGGAAGTCCACGGCATGTCTCAGAGGGGCGGCGCGGTGCAGGCCAACCTGCGGATCTCCGACAGCCCGATCGGCAGCGACCTGATCCCCCGAGGACGGGCTACCATGATCCTGAGCATGGAACCGATGGAGAGCCTGCGGTACCTTCCATATCTTTCCCCGGAAGGGACCCTGATCACTGCATCCAAACCGGTTCTGAATATCGCGATTTACCCGGACCTGGAAAAGATCCTGGACGCCATCCGCAATCTGCCCCGTTCGATCCTGGTGGATGCCGACCGCATCGCCAGGGAATCCGGCGCGGCTCGGTCCACCAACATGGTTATGGTCGGCGCCGCCGCCGAACTCCTTCCCATCAAGCCGGAAATGATCGACCGGTTCATCATCAATAAATTCAAGCGCAAGGGTGCAAAGGTAGTGGACACCAACATCAAGGCGTTCCGGGCCGGCATGGAGGCGGCCGTATGCACACCGACCTAGACGTAGGTGCATCGCTGGAACGCTTAGTCGAACGCGCGAAGAATGCAGGCCGGACAGTTCTGCTGGAGACCGAGGGGCTCGAACTCCTGACGCAGATCGGGATAGCGGTCCCCGCCTATCATTTCGTTCCGGTGGGCCGCTCTCTTTCCGCCGGCGCGCTGAAGCAGATCCCCTCGACGTCAGTGGTGGTGAAGGTCGTTTCCCCGGAAATCCTCCACAAAAGCGATCTGGGAGGGATCCGGATCGTTCCCCACTCCCTGAAAGCGATCAACCGGACGCTGGCGGAAATGCAATGTGATCTGGGCCGGTTCTCCATCGAGGGCTTCCTGGTCCTGGAAAAGATCGAGTATGACCGCTCTCCCGGCGGCGAGCTGCTGGCCGGGTTGCGCTGGACCGACGACTTCGGCGCGGTACTGACCTTCGGCGCCGGTGGAGTCTACACCGAATACCTCAACGGACAACTGGGCGAGGGTGGTGTCGGCATCATTTCCACCTCCGCAGCCGGGCCGGAAGCTGTTCCGGCGATGGTGGTGCGGGCCGCCGTCGCCCCGATGATCGACGGCAGCCTGCGGAACCAGACCCCCCGGGTCGATCCGGACCGGTTGCATCGCCTGCTGCATGCCCTGCTCGATTTCGGCAGAAACGCGATGCCCCATCCGGTAAGGGAGTTCGAAATCAATCCGCTGGTGCTCTCCGCCGAAGGCCCGGTGGCCCTGGACGTTCTGGTCCGGCTTGGAGCACCGGCGCCGAAAGCCCGACCGGAACCGCCGCTGCACAAGATCGGCAATCTGCTTCACCCCCGCAGCATCGGGATCATCGGCGTTTCCAGCCGGATGAACCCGGGGCGGATCATCCTGAACAACACGGTTCGGGAACGGTTCGACCGCTCCAGGATCTATGTGGTGAAACCTGGCCTGGACGAGATCGAGGGCTGCCGATGCGTGCCGGACATCGCCGCCCTGCCCGAACCTGTGGATCTGTTCATCCTGGCGGTGGACGCCGCCCAAACCCCCGGAGTGGTGGAGGAACTGATCCGGCTCCGGAAGGCGGAAAGCATGATCGTCATCCCCGGCGGCATGGAGGAACGGGACGGCAGCGAGGAACAGGTCGCGAGGGTTCGGAACGCCCTGATGAGGTCCCGTGAGACGGAGTGGCGGGGCCCGGTGATCAACGGCGGCAACTGTCTCGGCGTGCGTTCCAGGCCCGGGAACTACGACACTCTGTTCATACCGGACTATAAGCTCCCGGACCCGCCGAAGAAGGTGTCGCCCCTGGCGATGATCTCCCAAAGCGGCGCCTTCGCTGTGGCCCAGGCCAGCAAGCTGGGCCGGATCAACCCGAAGTACCTGGCCACTATCGGGAACCAGACCGATCTGACCACCGGTGACTACCTGACTTACCTGAAAGATGATGACGAAATCCGGCTGTTCGCCTGCTACGTTGAGGGGTTCAAGCCCGGGGACGGACTGCGGTGGCTGGAGGCCGCCCGTGAGATTACCCGTTCCGGCCGGTCCGTGCTGCTGTACCGGGCCGGCAGGACTTCCGCCGGCAAAGAGGCGTCCGCCTCTCACACCGCCTCCATCGCCGGGGACTACCAGGTCACCCGCCAGCTGGCCGAGGAAGCCGGCGTTATCGTCGCCCGCAGCCTGGCCGAGTTCGACGACCTGATCCGCCTGTTCACATTCCTCGAAAACAGGAAACCGGCCGGGACCGGTCTCGGGGCATTGTCCAACGCCGGCTTCGAATGCGTCGCCATGGCGGACAGTCTGGGGCCGTTCCGTTTGGTCGACCTCACGGCGGAAACCAGCGAGCGACTGGCCTCCCTGTTCCGAACATGCCGTATCGACGGGATCGTAAGCGTTCGGAACCCGCTGGACCTGACGCCGATCATGAACGACGAATTGTACGAGGCGGCTGTGCGGGCGGTTCTCGAGGATCCCGGCGTGGACGTCGGGCTGGTGGGCTGTGTCCCGCTGACCGCCGCCCTCAAGACGCTGCCGGCCGGGGATCGACACGCCGAGGACCTGGCGTCCGGCGATTCTATCGTAACCCGGTTGGGTCATCTGAAACGCGAGTCGCAAAAGCCCTGGATCGCGGTGGTGGATGCCGGCCGAATGTACGACCCGATGGCCGCCGCTCTCACTGATCTCGAGATCCCCACGTTCCGAACAGCCGACCGGGCGCTGCGCCTGCTGTCCATCTGGTTCCGAGCCGGCTCAATTTGACTCTCGGTTTCTTCTTCTTATATTTCGTTTCGGAGGTGTGTGTGCCGAAGGAGCGAAAACGTGGTTCGCCATCCTGGTTTTTCTCGCCCTGCTCACCGGATGCGGCGGCCAAGAGGAGTCCCCGGACCCGGTTCGCACCCGGGAACCGGTCCATGGCGGGACGGCGGTTATCGGTGTCATTTCCGACGTGGACTCCTGGAACGAGTACCTGGCTAATCAGACCAGTTCCCTCAAGGTTCTGCGCAGGATCTACCTGCCCTTGGCCCTGGAGACCTTGGGGAAGGACGGCAACATGCCTGTTCTCAACCCGAGGATCGCCGAGAGCTGGACCACGTCCCCGGACGGTCGGTCCGTGACCTTCCATCTCCGGCAAATGAACTGGAGCGACGGCACCCCCCTGACGGCGGAAGACGTCAGGTTCACCTGGCTCGCCCAGGTCTCGAAGGAGGTCGCGTGGAGCAATGCCGACGCCAAGTCCGCAATCCTGAATGTCCGGGTGCAGGATGAGAGAACCGTCACCTTCGAACTCGACAAAACCTATCCGGAGATGATGGTCGACATTATCTCAGGCGGCATCCTTCCGCGGCACATCTATGAGAAGATCCCGTTCGGAGAATGGCAGACCTATGACTGGTCCCGGATTCGCGTCGGGTGCGGCCCGTACCTGCTGGAGGGCTATCGCCCCGGGGAAGAGATCAGCCTAACGCGGAACCCGTCTTTCTACCGCCGGGACCTGCCGCATCTGGACCGGATCGTCTACCGCATCGTCCCGGATATGGGAAACCTGATCCTGCAATTGCAGGCCGGCACGGTGGACCTGGTGGACGGCATCTCCCCATGGCAGGCCGAATCTCTGATCTCGGCCCGGTCGGTGGACGTCAGGGAGGTGCCCAGCCTCGGTTATGACTACATCGGGTGGAATACCACCCGGCCTCCGCTGAACGATCAGGAAGTCCGAAAGGCCCTGACCCTGGCCGTGGACCGGGAAGGGATTGTGGAAGAACTTCTCTACGGCCACGGCAGGGTGAGCCTCGGTCCTGTGCCCCGGAACTACAGGATTCCGGTGACGGGCGACGCCTGGCCTTACGACCCGGACCAGGCGAGGGCGATCCTGGCCGCCGAGGGGTTCGTGTTGAAGGACGGAGTTCAGCACCGGAACGGGGGGCCGTTCGAGATCGAAATTACTACCAACGCCGGCAACGCGCTGCGGAACATGGTCATGGTCCGGGTACAGGAGCAACTGGGACGGATCGGGGTCAAGGTCCAGCTATTGCCGCCAATGCAGATGAGCGCCTTCGTTTCCAAAAACATGTCCGGGGATTTCGACGCCTACGTCGGCGGATGGGCCTTCGACGGCAAGGTGGAACTGCGGGGGCTGTTCGCCTCCAGTTCCCTGCCCCCGGATGGCTTCAACGTCGTCCGGTACCGCTCCAGGGAATTCGATGCCGCACTGGAAGCCCTGGAAGCGGCTGCGGCGTTTCCGGAGATGGCCGGCGCGCTTCAGCGCATCCATGACCGCATCCACACCGATCAGCCGTATACCTTCCTGTTCGAATCTTCCAGGCTGGCCGCCAGCTCAACCCGGCTCCACGGCCTTCCCCTGAACGTGCCCGGGGATGCCCTGGCCGATCTGGAACAGGCCTGGATCGACCCCTGAACCATGGTCCGGATGATCCTCAAGAGACTCCTGCTGGCTATCCCACTCGCCCTGGGCGCCGCTACTCTCGTTTTTGCCCTGATGGCGGCAGCGCCTGGTTCCCCGGTGGACCAGTGGATAGGAAACCGGCCGGTTCCTCCAGAGATCCGAGAGCGGCTGGAACAGGCTTACGGCCTGGACCGTCCGGCTCCGGAGCGGTATGTGAAGTGGCTGTCTTCGGTCTGCCTGCGAGGCGAGCTGGGCTGGTCCCATTCCAGATCCCGTCCGGTTCGCCAAGCCATCGCAGAAGCGCTGCCCCCGACACTTCTGCTCTCGGGGGCGGCCCTTCTGGTGCACCTGGTGACAGGAATCGGGCTGGGACTGTGGTCCGCTCTATCCCGGGGCAGAATCGTACGGAGCGTCCACGGAGCGGCCCTGGCGCTATACGCCATGCCGGTGTTCTGGGTCGGCCTGATGGCTATTTTGCTCCTGGCTATCCGGTTTCCGATCTTCCCCCCGTCTTCCATGCAGTCGGTGGATGCAGCCAGCATGGGACTGCTCGGGCGTGGGCTGGACATCCTGTGGCACCTCGCCCTTCCGGCCATGGTTCTCGGCCTGTCGTCCGCCGCCGGGCTCTCCCGCTTCGTTCGGGGAGGGCTTCTGGAAGCCCTGGCGGAGCCGTTCGTTCATGCCGCCAGGGCCAGAGGCCTGCACCGCAGGGCAGCCACCCTGCGTCACGCCCTTAGGCCGGCTTTGATCCCGGTGGTGAACCTGGTCGGAATGACACTTCCGATCCTGGTCTCCGGCACCCTGCTGGTGGAGGTGGTGTTCGGGTGGCCCGGAATGGGTCGCCTGACCTACGACGCGATACAGGCTCACGATCTGCCGGTAGTGCTGGCCGCCACACTGATGGCAGCCGTCCTGGTCATCGTGGGGAACCTGATGGCGGATATCGCCATGACCCTCCTGGACCCCCGCATCCGTGACGGTCTCCCGGAGAACGGCCCGTGAACGGCCGGTCCATCCGACGGCTGGCCGGGTACGCCGCCCTGGTGCTTGTGATCGTGGCCGTGGTGGCCCAGTTCGCCGCAGGCCGGGATCCCGACTCCCAGCCGGACGGCCTGGTGCTAAGGAACCTGCCTCCCCTCAGCCGCGTAACCGTGCTGGCCCTGGCCGACGGATCCCGAATCTACTGCCACGAGGTGGCTAAGATCGCGGGAAGTGAACTGCGCTACCGCCGCGGCACCACCTGGACCGCACTTCCGGTCTCGAACCTGCTGGGAGGATCCCTGGACCTCGGCAGGCAAAGTGAACGGTTCCTCCTGGGCACTGATGCATACGGCCGGGACATGGCCGCCCGCCTGGCCCATGGTGGAAAGATCTCGCTTCTTATCGGCCTCCTGGCCGCCGGGATAGCGGTCCTGATCGGATCCGCCATCGGCCTGACAGCCGGATTCGCCGGCGGTCCGGTGGACGGCGCCCTGATGCGCTGCACCGACCTCGCCCTGTCGATCCCGAGACTGTACCTGGCGCTCCTGCTGGTTGCTCTGTTCGGTCCTTCGCTTTCGAATACCGTCCTGATCCTGGGAGGCACCAGCTGGATGACGGCGGCCAGGCTGGTGCGGGGACAGGTTCTGGCTCTCAAGCGGAACGACTGGGTCGCCTCCGCACGGGCGGCCGGGGCCGGACCGCTGCGCCAGGCGCTCCTCCATGTGTTCCCGGGAGCGACCGCACCGGTTCTGGTGGAAGCGGCGCTTCGAACAGGAGACTCCATCCTGCTGGAGACCTCCCTGTCGTTCCTGGGCCTTGGGGTTCCGCCGCCTGGCGCCTCCTGGGGATCGCTGATCGCCGACGGCCGGGACCGCCTTCTGGACGCCTGGTGGATCGCAACGCTCCCAGGGCTGGCGGTTGCCCTAACCGTCCTGGTCGTTAACCGGATCGGCGAAACAGCCGGCCGACGCCGTCAGCCGGCAGCACCGTCGGCGCCGGTCAGCCCCGGCCGACTGTCGCTGCCCACCGGAGCGTCGTCGCTGCCGTAAAGCTGCAACTCCGCCACCGAAGGGAGGATCATCCGGAACCTGGCCCCTCCTTCCGGCGAGTTCTCCACCCAGATGACACCGCCATGGGCCTCCACCGCCAGACGTGAGAAGGTCAGTCCCAGCCCCCGGTTGGCGCTGACACCCTCCCCTTTCAGTTCGAGCCTTGCGAACTTGTCAAACACCTTGTCTTGTAAATCTTCAGGGATACCGGTGCCCTGGTCGGTAACTCCGATCTCAACCCCCTCCGCGCGGGCTTCGCAGGTCACGGTGATCGCACCGCCCGTGGGTGAATGGGTCATGGCGTTCACCAGCAGGTTGTCCATTACACGGGTCAGCACCGAGCGATCGCCGTGGATTTCCGCCTCGGGGGAGATCAGATCAACCTCGATGGATACCTTGTACTGTTCCATCAGACCCTCCAGGCCCTCCAGCGTACCGCTGATGAGATCCTCCACCGGAACCGTCTCCTGTTTCAGATTGAGCCGGCCTTCCTCCAGGCCGGCCACATCCAGGAGATCCAGTATCATGCCGTGCATCCGCGATGCCTGGCCCCTGCAACGATTCACACGCTTTCGTTTCGCCTCGTCGATCTCCAGTGCGAGCAATTCCAGATTGCCGAGCATGGAGGTCAGCGGGTTCTTGAGATCGTGCACCAGGGACTGGGACAGTGTTGCCTTCAGCGCGTGCAACTCCTCCAGTTCCGCGTTGCGCAGGTGCAGCGCTTCCCGGGTCTGGTGCAGTTCCAGGACCAGTCGATGCACCCTGAGCATCGACCGGACCTGCGCCAGGAACTCGTCCCGGCGCACCGGTTTCACGACGTAGCCGTCGGCGCCGCAATCCAGTCCCTCTACATGGGCCGACGATCCTCCCAACGCGGTGATCAGCATGACCTGGCTCAAACGGGTCGTCTCGTGGCTCTTGAGCCTCTGACAGACTTCCATACCGTTCAGATCCGGCATCATTATATCCAGAAGCACCAGGTTCGGTGCTTTCTCCATTGCCATCTTGAGGGCGGTTTCACCGTTCTCCGCCGTGCGGACGGAGTAGGCTTCCGGCCTAAGGTATTCCTCCAGCAGCAGGCGGTTCCGCTCTTCGTCGTCCACTACAAGGATGTCCACCGCTTCCGGGTGGTAATCGATGGTGCTCATGCCACATGCTCCTTCCGTTCCAGGTACGACCGTACCTGGTGCGGCAACCGGTTGATCTGTACCGGTGTTGCAATCAGTCCGGCAAAACCCGATTCCTGTATCACCTCAGGATCGGTTGTCTCCGCTCCGGCCATGGCGACAAGGGAAACCGTTCGGGTTGCCGGCTCATTCATGACTTCGCGGGCCAGGGTGTAGCCGTCAGTTCCGTCCATCTTGAGGGCGACCAGCGCCAGGTCCACATGCTGGACCCGCAGAATATCGAGGGCAGGCGAGCAACCGATCGCCTCCAGAACACGGTAGTTCTTTGTCTTGAGGGCATTGACCGCCAGGCGCCGGCTCAACGGATCGGAATCCACCACCAGGATGGTCCGCTGGCCCTCTCTGGCCGACGGCGCCGTACTTCGGGCGGGGAGGATCGGTTCCTGCGTTTCTTCGGGACGATCTATGTGACAGTCCGGGAAGCGGCAGATGAAGGTGGCCCCTTCGCCCAATTCGGATTCCACCGCCACCGTCCCGCCGTGCATCTCCACCATCCTACGAACCAGCCCGAGGCCCAGGCCGGTGCCCCGGAATTTTCGGGTATAGGTCCCGTCCACTTGGTAGAACTGCTCGAACACCTGGGCCTGATCCTCCCGGGAGATGCCGATCCCGGTATCCACAACCTGGATCACGAGATCGCAGTCATCCATGCGGGCCAGGACCCGGACCGACCCACCGGCCGGAGTGAACTTGATCGCATTGCTCATGAGGTTCAGAAGCACCTCGCGAAACAGGCGCTGGTCCACGGACACGAAACCCATGCCACCCTCACACTCTGCGCTCAGGACAAGATCGTTCTTTTCGGCCTGTCCCTGGAGCATGGATACGACTTCCGAGACAATGGCGGCGACATCCACCACATCCAGATTCATCGGCATACGGTTCGATTCGATCTTTGACAGGTCCAGGATGTCGTTTATCAACGACAGCAGGTGATCGCCGCCGTCGTGGATCGCCTTGAGGAAATCGAGCTGGCGGCTGCTCAGACCCTCAGTGTCCTGCGCGGACAACACTTCCGAGAATCCGATGATCGCGTTCAGGGGCGTACGGAGTTCATGGGAAATGTTGGCGAGGAACTCGCTCTTGGCCTTGCTCGCCTCGGTAAGCGCCTCGTTCGATACCAACAGCTTGCTGTTGGTGTCCTCAACTGTTCCGAGGGCGGCCTGCAACTCCTGGGTTCTTTCATGGACCTTCCACTCGAGAACGCGGTTCATCTGCTCGACCTGCTCCATTCGATTCTGATGTTCCGCCTGCCATCGCTTCTGGATCTTTAAGAACGAGAGCAGCATCCAAACCGGGGCCAGCCCGAAGGCGAACCCCATGATTCCCAATGATTCGTACAGCAGGATGATCGCCGTGGCGAAGCTCAAGCCGGTGAAGTAAGAGACGGCAGCCCAGCGGAACGAATCGCTCCAGACATTGATAAACGCTTTGTCCTGTTCGATGGCGACGACCAGGGCGACCAGGCCGTTATCTCCTATGAACAGCGTGGCGGTGGCAGCCAGCAACGGCACCAGGAGTTCACGCAGCGGTTCTCCCGCCATACCGCCTGTAAGCAAGAACACGCTCCCGGCGAGGCCGGTAGCCAGGGTCTGGGAACCAAGATTGAAAATAAACCGTCGCGCGGTCGCCTTGCTGCCATGTCTTAGAGTAGCGCCAACCACGGTTGCCACCGCTGTCAGCATCGCCGGTCCGGGACCTAGCAGCGCAAGACTGCAAAGGATGACCGGGTCGCCGACGGTAAACTGGATCCGGACGTTCGGGAACACGACCGTGGAGGCCCCTGCCGCCAGCCCCGCCAGCACTACAAAGACGAGTACGTCGAAGCGGGACCACATGCCATGAGCCCCGAGCAGCAACGCCGCAATGATG
Source organism: Candidatus Polarisedimenticolaceae bacterium (assembly GCA_963790785.1). Lineage (GTDB taxonomy): Bacteria > Acidobacteriota > Polarisedimenticolia > Polarisedimenticolales > Polarisedimenticolaceae > Polarisedimenticola. Next base: position 42,808 of record CAWBPP010000013.1, on the reverse strand, counting down.
CCTCCGGCAAAAACCACCGCGATAAACATCCACATGGCGTTGAAACGCTTCATCGGTTCAACCCCAGGCGCTCAATCTTCTTGTACAGGGTGCTGCGATGGATCCCCAGCTTTTTGGCGGCCAACTTCTTGTTTCCCCCTGCTTCCCTTAGCGCTTCGATAATCCGGACCGCCTCGATCTCCTCCAGGGTTCCCCGACCCACAACCACCCTGGACCGTTCCGTTTCCCGCAGCGCGGCCGGCAGGTCAGCAACCGTAATCTCCTCCGAACGGCAGAGGACCACGACCCTCTCCACCACGTTCTCCAGTTCGCGGACGTTGCCGTGCCAGTTGTAATCCATCATTCGCTCCAGGGCCTCAGGATCGAACGACTCGACGCGCCGGCCGTGCCGTAGTGCGTAGCGGGTCAGAAAATGACCGGCCAGCGCCGGAATGTCCTCGGTGTGCTCACGCAGCGGCGGCACGTGGATCGGGATAACGTTTAGCCGGTAGTACAAGTCGGAGCGGAAAGCACCCTCCGCGGCGGACCGTTCCAGATCCCTGTCCGCAGCGGCGATCAGGCGGACATCGGCTGTAATCGGCGTTTCACCACCGACACGCTCAAAGGTTTGCTCCTCCAAGAGCCTCAGCAGCAGCATCTGAGTTTCCTGAAAGAGATCTTCGATCTCGTCCAGGAACAATGTCCCTCCGGACGCCAGTTCAAAGCGACCTCTCTTGAGACGGGAAAGTCCGGTCAACGGCTCCGGTTCGTGACCGAACAGTTCGCCGTGCAGCAGGTCCTTGGAAAACACTGCGCAGTTCGCCGTCACAAACGGACCGCAGCACCGTTCCGAGACGGCGTGGATGGTCCGTGCCGCCAGTCCTTTGCCGGCGCCCCTCTCGCCGGTGATCAGGACCGTGGAGTCGGTCCGGGCCACTTCCCGGACCGTTTCCAGGAGACGGAGGATTGCAGGCGAGGAACCGATGATTTTTTCGAACGGATCAGGCGGTTCCCGTTTCGTAATCGGTTTCAGGACCATGGCGTTCCTCATCAATGCAATCGGAAGGCCAGCCGGAAATTCTACGAATACGGCACCGTGTCGGGAGACATGTCGTTATTTGCGGCTTGAAGAAGCAAAGAGCGTCACTTTCCCACCGGGATGACGCGAATCTTTGTCACCCTTCACACCACCATCCAGGATTCTGATACGATTTTTCGACCACCATGGAGATACAACCTCACGAACTGCTGGATGCGGCAACCTTTCTCACCAGGTTCCCGGCGCCGCTATCGGAACTGGCCAGTCCAGACTGGCTGCAGGACCTGCTCCGCCCCGGTTCTAAAGCTCCGCTGGCGCCGGACGATCAGGTCAAGGCGGCGGTGCGGAACCTGTTCCGGGTCGCCGGATACAAGCCGACCGGCCGGGGCAAACCGGCTTCCGAATACCTGGTGCGGGCCGCCGCCCTGGAGAAGCTGTCCACCATCAACCCGGCGGTGGATGTCTGCAACGCCGTTTCCTATCACAGCGGCCTGCCGGTCAGCGTGGTGGATACCGCCCATGCGGCGGCGCCCTACCGCATCGGCATTGCCGCCGGGGACGGGCGGTACGTGTTTAACCGGTCGGGGCAGGAGATCCGGTTCGAAGGTCTGTTCACCCTCTACGACGCAAACGGTCCGTGCGCCAACGGCGTCAAGGACTCCCAGAGAACCAAGACCGGCGACGGCACCACTGGAACCCTGACGGTGATCTGGGGCACCACCTCCCTGCCGGGAAGAACAGCGCTAGCCCTGGAATGGTACAGGGAACTGCTTCACCGGCTCGGAGCCGTAACGGACTGTATCTGATCAGTAGCGGTAATGCTCCGGCTTATACGGACCGTCCACCGGCACGCCAAGATAGTCGGACTGCTCTTTGGTGAGGCGGGTCAACTTCACGCCGAGATGGGGAAGGTGCAACCGCGCAACCTCCTCGTCCAGATGCTTCGGGAGAACGTAGACCTGCCGCTCGTACTTTTCACGGTTGGAGTGCAGCTCGATCTGGGCCATGACCTGATTGGTGAAGGAGGCGGACATGACGAAGCTGGGGTGTCCTGTGGCACACCCCAGGTTCAGGAGCCGCCCCTCAGCCAGCATCATGACGCTGTGACCATCGGGGAACCGCCACTCGTCGTATTGTGGTTTTACGTTGACGCACTCGATCCCTTCGATCTTGCTCAAGCCGGCGATATCGATTTCGTTGTCGAAGTGGCCGATGTTGCCGACGATCGCCTTGTCCTTCATCCGGCTCATCAAAGCAGCAGTAATGACGTCCTTGTTCCCGGTGGTAGTGACGAAGATGTCGGCGCTCTCCACCATGTTTTCCAGTGTGTTGACCTCGTACCCTTCCATGGCGGCCTGCAGTGCGCAGATCGGATCGATCTCGGTAACCACAACCCGGGCGCCCTGCCCCCGAAGGGCCTGGGCGCAGCCCTTGCCGACCTCGCCGTAGCCGCAGACCACGGCGACCTTGCCGCCCATCATCACGTCGGTGGCGCGGCACAGCCCGTCGGTGAGGGAATGGCGGCAGCCATAGATGTTGTCGAACTTGCTCTTGGTCACCGAGTCGTTGACGTTGATGGCGGGGAACAGCAGCTTCCCCTCCTTGGCCATCTGGTATAGCCGGTGCACGCCGGTAGTGGTCTCCTCGCTGACGCCGTAGATCCCGGCGGCGACCTTGTTCCAGCGTTGCGGGTTCTCGGCCATCTCCTTCCGAAGCAGATCCAGGACGACACCCCACTCCTCCGGATCGTTGTCCGGATCGAAGGCCGGCACCCGGCCGGCGTCCTCAAATTCCTTCCCCTTGTGGACCAGCATGGTGGCGTCTCCGCCGTCATCAACGATCAAGTCTGGTCCGGTCCCGTCAGGCCACATCAGTGCCTCACCGGTGCACGACCAGTACTCCTCAAGGGTCTCGCCCTTCCAGGCAAACACCGGCACGCCTCGGGGATCGCCGGCGGTACCGCCGGTCTCCGGTGGTCCCACTACCACAGCAGCGGCGGCGTGGTCCTGGGTTGAAAAAATGTTGCAGGACACCCACCGGATGTCGGCGCCCAGATCGGTCAGCGTCTCGATGAGCACGGCGGTCTGGATCGTCATGTGCAGGCTGCCCATGATCTTGGTCCCTGCCAGGGGCCGCTTGCCGGCGTACCGCTTCCGGATCACCATCAGCCCGGGCATTTCGTGCTCGGCCAAAACCATCTCGCGGCGGCCGAACGGAGCTTCGCCCAGATCCTTGACCTTGTAAAGCGGCCGTCCCGCATCTGCGGCAGCCTTGAACGGGTGAACCTTTTCACCGGTAACCGTTGACATTGCTTTCCTCCAGTCCCCTTGGTGGGGAAACCTGGCCGGCCGCCCTCGCCGTCATGGCGAACAAGGCCGGTCCTTTGGCGTTAATTTCCACCGGCAGCAGATTGTGCCGGATTCTGCCGAATCCTGCCTCCCCGGCTCGGCGAACTATGTCCGATTCCGGGAATCCGAGCCAGACATGGCCCATGTTCCTTTCGAATTCCTCCCGCTCGTGGGGGACCATATCCACCACAAGGAGCCGTCCCGCCGGCTTCAGGACCCTGCCCGCCTCCGCCAGCGCCGCATCCGGATCGGGCAGGTGGTGGAGCACGAGAATCATGATCACCGCGTCCAGACCATGGTCCGGCAGGGGCAACGATTCCAGGGAAGCCTGGTGCAGCCGGATGTTCCGGCGATGGCCAAGACGGTCCGCCGCCGCGATCAGCATCGCTTCGGAATCGTCCACCGCATGAACCTGCCTGACGAACGGCGCAATCGCCTCCGACATCAGTCCGGTGCCGCAGCCAAGGTCGCCAATCGTCCATTCCGGGTCCAGCAGGCCGGGCAGCGCCAGGAGACCGCACCGGTCTCCGAACAGTTCGTTACGCACCCGATCCCACTCCGGACCGTCCCGGTCGAAGAACTCCTGGGAGCGACCCCTTCTCCGGGCCATGACCCGGACCACACGGCGGGCATCCTCCCTGGATTCCGGCAACGCGGCGATCCGCTCCCGCAGGATCGCCCACAAGGAAGCGGCGTCCTTATCCAGTTCATCCGGCAACAGGACGTAGAGCCGGCGTGTCCCCTCCCGCCGGGCGGTGATCCAGCCGGAGCCGGACAGCAACTTGAGATGCCGGCTGACGGTGGACTGGGGAAGGGCGAGAACGTCGCACAGTTCGCTCACAGACAGATGCTTCCGCTCCAGCAACAGGAGGACACGCCCCCGCACCGGGTCCGCAAGCGTCGAAAGACGCCGGAAAATTCCGGTCTCCGATTCAACCACCGTGGTCATTTTCAGAGAAACTCCATCCGTATATCCGGATATAGTGTTAGTATAAATAGCGATGCTGTCAAGGGTGTTCCCCAAAACCGGACAGAAACTGTTGAAAAACAACTGCTTTTAGGTAAAAGTGCAGGGAGACTTCAGCGAGGTGATCATGTTCAAAGTCGGATATTTCCAGTTCAACCCCCGGTTCGGCAACCTGGATGCGAACCGGGACACGGTGTTAAAAGCGCTGGAACCGGTGGAGGCCGACCTGGTAGTCCTCCCTGAACTGCCGTTCACGGGCTACTGCTTCAAGAACCGCAGGGAACTCGCATCAATGGCCGAGGATCCGGCCCGGTCCGAGACTTTCGATCTCCTTGCGGGGATCTGCCGCCGGAAGCGGATGTACATCGTCACAGGGTTCGCCGAGAAGGCCGGATCCAGGATCTTCAACTCCTCCCTTCTGATAGGACCACGAGGCCTGATCCACACCTATCGCAAGATCCACCTGTTCAATGAAGAGAAGAGGTATTTCGATCCCGGCGATGTTCCCCTCCGGATCAATACGGTCCGGTCGGTTCGGGTCGGCATGATGATCTGTTTCGACTGGGTCTTCCCCGAAGTGGCCCGAACCCTGACCCTCAAGGGGGCGGAACTCCTCTGCCATCCGTCCAACCTGGTCCTGAACTATTGCCAGAAAAGCATGCTCACCCGCTGTATCGAGAATGGCATCTTCGCCGTTACCACCAACCGGTTCGGCTTGGAGAAGCGGCCCCACGGGTCGGTCCGGTTCACTGGCGGCAGCCAGGTGGTGGGCCCCCGGGGACAACTGCTGGCCCGGGCGCCTGTGCAGCGCAAACAGCTGACGGTTGTGGAGATCGATCCTAAGGAATCGAAGAACAAATCGCTGACCGGCCGCAACCACCTGCTGCGGGACCGGCGCCCGGAGTTCTACCTTTGAGACCGTGATAAAATCGGAGCGATGGTTCCAGAAACCCAATCAGGCGCCGGCTTCCCGCATATCCCTGAGCGCCGCCCTGACCAGCCGCTGCTGGACGGCAAGTACCGGGGCAAATTCGCCTCTACCCGGGAGGAATTCGAGGCGGCGCTGCGACTGCGGTTCGAGGTTTTCAACCTGGAGCTGGGTGAAGGGTTGGCCGGCTCGTTCGAAACCGGCAAGGACCAGGACCGCTTCGATCCGTTTTTTCACCATCTGATCGTGCATGACACGGAGAAGGACCAGGTCATCGGCACCTACCGGATGCAGACCTGGGAGATGGCTTCCTCCGGAGCCGGATTCTACTCGGGGAACGAGTTCATGCTGGAGTCCCTGCCCGAGGAGATCCTCCAGGAGGCGGTGGAGATCGGCAGAGCCTCGGTGGCCATCCCCTACCGCAACCGCCAGGTGCTGTTCCTGCTGTGGAAAGGTCTGGCCCAGTACCTGTCGTTCAATCGCAAACGGTACTTCTTCGGCTGCTGCTCCATTACCAGTCAGAACGTCATGGAAGGGCTGGCGATGCACCGCCATCTGGAAAACACCGGCCATATCCATCCGGAGTTGCGAGTCGATTGCCGGGAGTCGTACACATGCGTTCCGGATAAGGACGCAGTCCCATTCGAAGGGGAGGTCAAGATCCCGCCGCTGTTCAAGCTGTACCTGCGGTACGGCTCCCAGGTCATAAGCCCGCCGGCCCTGGACCGGGAGTTCAAGACCATCGATTGGCTGGTGCTGTTCGACTTCGAGAAGCTGGCCCCCCATTCCAGGAAACTGTTTTTCGGCTACTGAGCCAGTACCCTGCCCATGAAAATCATCCGGGTCGTCTGCAAGCTGGCCGTATTCATCGTCAGCACCCCGATGACATGGCTCATCATCACGGGCGGTGTCCCGTTCATCCGGATCATTGGCGGCTCGGTCCCGCGCTGGCGGGCTGTTGTGTTCCACCGATGGGCCCGGCTCATGGCCGGGATTGTCGGCATGCGTGTCACGGTGGAAGGCGCTCCTCCGCCAAGCCCGTTCCTGCTGGTGGCGAACCACTTGAGCTATGTCGATATCGTACTGCTGGTCTCGCAGATCCCGTGCACGTTCGTCGCCCGTGCCGACATCAAGGACTGGCCGCTGTTCGGCCCGCTGGTGCCGGCCGGCGGCACCCTGTTTCTCAACCGCGACCTGAAGCGGGACATCCCCCGGGTGATCGAGCAGTTGAAGGTCCCGTACGAGGCCGGCGTCGGGGTAGTGATCTTTCCCGAGGGGACCAGCACCGGTGGCGAAACCGTCACCCGGTTCCGTTCCTCCCTTCTGGAGCCGGCGGCCGACGGCAAATTTCCGGTGCACTACGCCAGTATCCGGTATGAAACGGACCCGGGACAGCGGCCGGCCCGGGAATCGGTTTGCTGGTGGGGCAAAATGGAATTCCTGCCCCACCTGATCGGTTTATTCGGTCTACCGCGGTTCCACGCCGGCCTGGTGTTCGGCAAGGAGCCCATCGTCAACGGGGACCGGAAACAACTTGCCGCCGAACTTCATGAGGCGGTAAAGTCCCGGTTTCAGCCGGTACCGGAATAGATCGGCATGACCGGCAAACACAACAGGCTGAAGCTGGCCGTCCTGCTCTACGCCGTCCTGCTTCTGGCGTCCCACGCCGTCCGATGGAGCGTCCACCGGCAGCCAGAGGCAATGCCGCCGGAGTTACGGTCCATCGCATCGGGACCGGTCCGGATGGCGTTCAGGGACCTGCCGGGCCGGGCGCCGGCGGCGAAGACCAGGCACCCGGTTGTGCTGATCCACGGCAGCCCGGGGAAGGGCGCCGATCTCGGCCGCCTCGCCTCAGCATTTGAGGGCAACCGCAGGATCCTGATCCCCGATCTTCCCGGTTTCGGACATTCCACTCACCGGATCCCGGATTATTCGATGCGTACTCACGCCACCTGGCTGCTTAAGCTCCTTGAGGAAGAGAGCATCGAACAGGTCCATCTGGTCGGTTACAGCATGGGCGGCGGGGTAACTCTCCGCCTCTACGACCTGGCGCCGGAACGGGTCGCCTCGGTAACGCTCCTGTCGGCCATAGGCGTTCAGGAACTGGAACTGTTCGGCCACTACCGGCTCAACCACCTGGTCCACGGCGCCCAGCTCACGTTCCTGAAACTGGTTCTTGAAGGCGTGCCCCATTTCGGCCTCCTCGATGGCGGCATACTGGATATCCCGTACGCAAGAAACTTCTACGACTCGGACCAAAGGCCTCTGCGCCGGATCCTGACCGGGCTGCAACCGCCTGTGAAGATCATCCACGGCAAAGAAGACATCCTGGTGCCGTTCACCGTGGCGGAGGAGCATCACCGCATCGTCCCCCAGTCGGAGATCCACGCCACCTCCTGGAGCCACTTCATGGTGTTCACCAAAGGCGAGTTCCTCGCCCCGGTGATCTCAGAGTTCCTTCTGGAAGTGGAAGCGGGACGGATGCCGGACCGGTCCGCAGCCGATCCGGCGCGGATCATACAGGCGAACAGGCCGTTCGACACAACCGACCTCGATCCAGCCGCAGGGATCGCTCTCCTGATCCTGATGGTGCTGATCGGGCTGGCGACCCTGGTGAGCGAGGACCTGACCTGCATCGTCACCGGCCTGATGGTCGCCCAGGGCAGAATCGGTTTCCTGGAAGGCGCCTTCGCCTGCTTCCTCGGCATTGTTATCGGCGACGTGCTGCTGTTCCTGGCGGGACGCTGGATCGGCCGGGCCGCCCTCCATCGCAGACCACTGAACTGGTTCCTCTCGCCGGAACAGGTGGAGCAGGGCTCGCGCTGGTTCCGCCGCAGAGGCCCGCTGGTAATCATTCTGAGCCGGTTTACTCCGGGTACCCGCCTTCCGACCTACTTCGCCGCCGGGATGTTCCGCACCGGTTTCCTCAGGTTCACCATGTACTTCATCCTGGCGGCGGTTGCCTGGACACCGATCCTGGTGGCCGTGGCGATGTTCGCGGGGTCCGACGCCATCGCATGGCTGGGACTGGCGGAACGGTACGGCCTTCCCGTTCTTGCATTGATCGCCATCCATATTTTCGTCCTGGTCCGTTTGCTGCTGCCGCTTCTTACCTGGCGGGGGCGACGGAACCTGAAAGGCCGTTTGACCAGGCTCCGGTACTGGGAGTTCTGGCCGCCGTGGGCGGTCTACCCGCCGATCTTCCTTTACGTCTTTTGGCTGGGGATCCGGCACCGCTCCCTGACACTGTTCACGGCGGCGAACCCGGCGATTCATGCCGGCGGGTTCATCGCGGAATCGAAGAGTGATATCCTGGACAACCTGAACGGCGCCGGTGATTTCATCGCCCGACACATCAGGATCCCGGTGGCGGGAAGCCTCCCCATCGCACTCCGGTTCATGGACCGGGAGAACCTCGACTTCCCGGTGGTCCTGAAGCCGAACATCGGCCAGCGCGGCTCCGGCGTAAAGATCGTTCATAACAGAGAACAACTTGAATCCGAACTGTCCTCAGTCCTGGAGCCGATGATCCTGCAGGAGTACGCTCCCGGCCCCGAGTTCGGCGTGTTCTGGTACCGGCTTCCGGGAGAGCCCAAGGGAAAGATCTTCAGCATCACTGAAAAGATCCTTCCCGAACTGATCGGCGACGGCAAAAGAACCCTGGAGCGGCTGATCCTGGACGATCCCAGGGCTGTGGCCATGGCAAAGTTCTACCTGAAGGCTCACCCGAACGCTTCCGACCGGATTCCTGAAGAAGGAGAGAACGTCCGCCTTACCGAGATCGGAACCCACTGCCGCGGCGCAATCTTTCTGGACGGAATGAAGGTGAATAGTCCGGAACTCGAACAGTCCATTGAAGAAATCAGTTCCACCTTCGACGGTTTCTGGTTCGGCCGCTACGACATCCGCGCGCAAACCGCGGACGACCTGACCCGCGGCAGGAACTTCAAGGTAATCGAACTGAACGGCGTCACCGCCGAAGCAACCCACATCTACGATCCGAAGAACTCCCTGTTCCAGGCCTGGAAGATCCTGGCCGAACAATGGTCAATCGCCTTCGAGATCGGGAAAAGAAACCGGGCTGCAGGAACGGAGCCGGCCGGAGTAAAGGAACTGTTCCGGCTGTTGAAACATTACCGAACCGAGGCGGCGCGGCGAAACTGAAGCTGCACAAAAAAACCGGACCCCCATCGGGGTCCGGCCACAAGCTTCTCTCGTTTTTCGTTCTTAACTTACGCTGCAGCGATGGGTACGATGCAGTCCACCGGGCAAACGGTGACGCACAGGCTTTCGCCTTCTTCTTCACACTCGGTGCACTTGGTGGGATCGATAAGGTAGAGATCGTCACCTGCCGTAATCGCCTCGCGGGGACATTCCGGCTCGCAAGCCGCACAGTTGATGCATTCCTCGGTAATCATCAGGGCCATTGGTATCTCCTCCTGCTGATGAATTCAGTTCGCTCAGCACTCCCGTCCGTCTTCAGACGATTCAATAGTGATACATCATTTCAACCTGTGCATCCTGTATCACGGACCATCATGGTCCATAGATAAACGCCCGGAATCCGTACCATTTGAGGTCTGATTCAATTGCAGGAGTCAGCCCGCCTCCACCACCATGTGGACACTGTCCCCGCCCGGTTCTTCCCCTGAAAAACCTCCGTATTCCGAGGTCACTTTCAGTCCGGCCCTGGCCAGAAGCCGGAAGATCGTCTCCGGAGCCATGTAGCGGTGGACGATGGTCTGCCGGACCTGCCGGACCGGACTCTCATACCGCAGGGTGAACAGGTAGGTCACCTCCACGGTGGAGCCGGCCGGGTCCCAGACATCTTTCTCCCGGACGTCGATCTCCCGGTCGCCGTCCAGGATCGTGGTGAGGTACTCCACCCGGTCGGCAGCCTCCTCCACCGGGTTCGGTTCATCTTCCGGATCGACCCGGTAGACGTCGAACAGGATCCGGCCGCCCGGGTTCAGATGAAGCCGCGCCGATTCGAAACAGGCCAGAACCTCCTCATCCGACGACAGGCAGTACAGGCCGTTGAACGGTATCAGGATCCGATCATATTTTCGGTTGAATCGGAAACCGGTCATGTCGCCCATTATCAATTCGACCCTGGCAGCAGTTTGGGGAGGGAGCTCGGAGATGCTCTCCGCCGCCAGTTGCAGCATCGCCGCATTGCGATCGATACCGGTGACCTCGATGCCGGTCTGCGCGAGGGGCGTAAGCAGTCGGCCGAAACCACAGCCGAGTTCCAGGACCGATCCTGCACCGCGACAGGCGTTGAGGTAGAACGATTCGTCCCCCTCACTGCCCTGGTGCAACAGGCGGTAGAGGCGGGCCGATTCCGTCTGCTCCATGCTGACTGTGCTCATAAGAGGACACTATAAACCAGGCGATACTACAAATCTTTGCCACATCGACCTCCCTTCAGCGTCGTTCCGTTTCCAGGTCGTGGTCCGGAATTACGGCGACCGGAAAGCCCGGAACTCCGCAACAAGGCGATAAATGCCCTCGTTTCGGGAACAACCGGGAGGTCCGGCGCAGCTTCGGTTTTCGGGCTATTCGGGAACTGCATTTTTTTTCGCGGAGAAGGCGGAGGGTCAGGACTACCGGGCGTTTCCGGGTCGCACAGGTATCCGGATTGCTCTAAACTATTCGCGATCGGACAGCCGGCGGCATGGCGCCGCGGCGAAAGGGGAACGGATGAAAACAAGGAGACATACGGAGCGCTGCATGCTGCTGGCCGCACTCGTTCTCTGTCTCTTCCCGATGGTGGAGTGGCGCGCAGTTCCGGTTAACGCAGCGGAAACACCGATGGTGCAACCGGCTCCTTCCATGACCCATGCCGAACGGTCGGAGATTATCCGCTCGAAGATCCTCGCCCTGGCGGAAAAGCACCGTGCGCCCGGCGGACGGGAACGGCTGCGTCTTCTGGCCGACACCATCTATCACGAATCCCTGGATCAGCGGCTGGATCCGCTCCTGGTCGCCGCCATGATCTCCATGGAAAGTTCATTCCGGCCGAGCGTGGTCAGTGACGCCGGCGCCGTCGGCCTGATGCAACTGCGACCGTTCGTTGCAAAGGACGTGGCGGAGCGGAACGAATTGCTGTGGTCCGGCGAGATCAGTCTGGTAGAGCCCCATCAGAACATCCGCCTCGGCGTTCTGTACTACCGGGAACTGGTGGACCGGTTCAAGGGTGACGAGCGGCTGGCGCTCATCGCCTACAACCGCGGACCGACCAGGCTGACCTCCCAGATGCGGATGGCCGGCGGCGCGGTGCCAAGCAGTTACGCCGAAAACGTGCTCCGCCTGTACCGTGAACTTTGCGAGGATTGCGACCTGCTGCAGGCGTGATGCGCAACCAGGGATACGTCTACAGGGAAACGCTTCCCGCATCGGTCCTGCGGGACGACCTCCCGACCTACCTTGCAGCAAAATATCCCCACTCCACACGGGAGGAATGGCAGGACAGGATCCGGAGCGGGCAGGTCCGGCTGGACGGCAATTCTCTGGCCTGGCATCGCCCACCCTGGGACGAACCTGACGCTCCCAGAACCTTCGGTGTGCTGCACCGGGACAGGGATCTGCTGGCGGTGGCCAAGCCGGCCGGCCTCCCCACCCTGCCGGGAGGCGGCTTTCTTCTGAACACGTTGCTCTATGCGGTGCGAGAATATGATTCGGAGGCCTCGCCGTTGCACCGGCTGGGGCGCTGGACTTCCGGGCTGGTTCTGTTCGCCCGGAACCGTAAAGCGATGGCCCGGGTCTCCCGGGAGTGGAGACGGAACGAGGTTCGCAAGGTCTACCGCGGCCTGGCGGACGGAGAGCCGGAGAAAGAACGGTTCGAAGTCGATGCGCTGATCGGGCCTGCGCCTCACCCGTTGCTGGGGACGGTCCATGCCGTCTCGGCCGAAGGACGTTCGGCCGATTCCCGCATCACCGTGCTGGAGCGCCGGGAACACTGCTTTCTGGCTGAAATCGAAATCGGTACCGGCAGGCCACACCAGATCCGGATCCACCTTGCGGCGGCCGGTCACCCGCTGTGCGGTGATCCACTGTACCTGGCCGGAGGTATGCCGGCGCCGGACAGCTCCGCAGTTCCCGGCGATCCCGGTTACCGCCTTCATGCAATGGAACTGGAGCTGATTCACCCGACCAGCGGAGAGCTGCTCCGGTTATGGTGCCGGCCGCCTGATGTGCTGCGCAGGGGATATGCGTAGTTTGCCGGGAACTTGCATACAGGGTTATCCTCGTTAGTGGGGGGACGGGAGATGACGATGCCTGGCAGTGCTTTGCGTATCGCCGCCATTATGGCGATCAGCCTCGGGTTGCTCCCCTCCGTCCAGGCCCAGTCCGACCCCCAGACCGACGACTGGAGCCGGCAGGACCGGCAGTACATGGAGCGGATGAAGCGGGAAGACGAGCCGGAAAAGCAGAAGAACAAAAGCCCGGAAGAGATCCGCGAGGCGCTTCTGGAAAAAGCGAAAGAGCTGATCCGGGACAAGAACTACGCCTCCAAAAAAACGGCGCATTACATGATCCGGACCGACGATCCCAGGCTGGACCTGGCAGCCGCCGGTGACCTGCTGGAACGGTTCCGGGTGTTCTTCGTGCAGTTCTGGGAGGACGAGTTCGACCTGGAGCCGTTCGAAGATCAATCCCAGGTCTTCCTGTTCTACTCGTTCTACAAGTACAACAAGATCTGGACAGGTAAAGAGCGGTTCGGGGAGTTCCGGCCGGCAGGGCATTACCGACCGGATACCGACCTGATCACCCTGCACTCCGACAGTTCGGTCCTGGACGCGTTGCCTGGGTCTCTGGTGCACGAAGCAGCCCACCAGCTGGCGGAAAAGATGCTGTTCGGTGGCGGCCCGCCACGCGCCGGCTGGCTGGAAGAGGGGCTGGCGAGCTACTTCGGGTTTACCGGTCTGAAAGCGATGGGAGAAGGATCAAGATCGGTTGCAAAAGACAGGAAAAGCTCTAGCCCAAAACTAGCACGGGGCAGACTGGCCGAACTGAAGCGCACCCTGGGCGACAAGAAAAGCTGGTTCTCGGTTATTGATCTCATGGATATACAAGAATCGCAGGAGTTCTACGGGGCGGATATCCGGATCAACTACGCCGCCTCCTGGGTGCTGGTGCATTACCTGCTGCACGGCGAGGAAGGAGCGTACCGCGAGCCGTTCGTCCGGATGATGAAAGAAGACCAGGCCATGGCCGGTGGTTCGGAAAAGGTGCTGGCAGCCCTCGGCGTTGACGAGGCTACGTTCAAGGCTGGCTACGAACACCACGCCAAAAAGATGAAACCCTAAATAGCTAAACAGGGACATTCTGCTTTTACCTTTAATTGCTAAACCCGCAGAGAAGTTGCCCCTCTGCAACCGAGATCACACTGCGGTTCGCCGTCACAATGCATATTGTTGTAGCGTATCAACAGGTCCTTCCTCTTCCTCCCCATGTGGGGCAACCATGCCCAGAACAGCCCGCGCCGCGAAGAAAGATATTTGCTACCACGTGATGAATCGGGGAAACAACCGCACTACGATCTTTCATGACAATGAGGATTATCGATACTTCGAAACGCTCCTGATCCGCGCAAAGAAGCGCCTGCCAATGAGGGTGCTGGCGTGGTGTCTCATGCCAAATCATTTCCATCTGGTCCTATGTCCGTTCCAGGATGATGATCTGGGGCGGTGGCTCCAATGGCTTTTAACAAGCCACGTGCAGCGGCATAGAAGAAAGTTTGAAATCTACGGAAGGATTTGGCAGGGTAGGTTCAAAGCACCACCCATCCAGAAGGATAGTCATCTCCTAACGGTTATCCGATACGTCGAACGCAACCCTGTCCGGGCAGGTCTGGTTAAAACTGTTCAGGACTGGGAATGGTCCAGTTTCCAGCGACGCACATCCCCGAACAATCCCTTGCTTGATCAACCACCGATCGTGCTGCCCGCTCCCTGGGCGCCGTTCGTGAACGAAGCGATCACACCGATCGAAATCGGGGCCGTACGCATGAGTCTGTCTTCGGGGCATCCGTACGGTGATCCAGCGTGGGTTCGTGGAACCTCAGAACGGTTGGGACTGATGAGCACACTTCGACCAAGAGGGAGACCAAAGTGCAAGATACGATAGTCGCCTTCCAAGTATTCCGTGCAGTTCTATAGGAATTAGAGAAAAAAGCAGAATGTCCCCAATTACAATTACCTCACCGGGCGGCCGGACAGGAGGCGGGAATACAGGTTCAGGTAATGCCGGCCCTGGTTCTTCCAGGAATAGTCCTGTGCCATTCCGTTCCGCATCAGGCGACGCCAGCCGGCGGTATCCTTGAACCCTTCAATAGCGGTCTGCAACGCCCAGCGGAATCCCGGAACGTCATAGTTAGTGAACACGAATCCGGTGCCGCTGCCATCCATCGGGTTCCACCTTTGCACCGTATCGGCAAGACCGCCGGTCTTGCGAACCACCGGCACGGTGCCGTACCGCATGCTGTACATCTGGTTCAGGCCACAGGGTTCGAACTGTGACGGCATGAGAAAGATATCGGAACCTGCCTCGATCCGGTGGGCCAGCCCTGTATTGAAGCCCTGGTGGAAACAAACTTGTCCCGTGAACTCGCTCTGCAGGCCGGCAAAAAACGACTCGTATTTCTCCGCCCCGCTCCCCAGCACCACCAGCCGGACATCATGCCCGGCCAGGATCTCCGGCAGAACCTGGAACATCAAATCGAATCCTTTCTGGGTCTCCAGCCTGGACACGATCCCCAGCACCGGGCCGACGGGATCAGCCGCCAGCCCCAGTTCCTTCAGGAGTTCGTCCCGGTTGACTTCTTTGCCCGCCAGATCATTCGCTGAATAGTTCCGGGGGATATTGGAATCATTTTCCGGCGACCAGATCGAATAGTCCACACCGTTGATGATCCCGGTCACCGACCCGCCCCGCTCCTTCAACACATCCTCCATCCCCATACCGTACTCGGCGGTCTGGATCTCCCGGGCGTAGGTTTCGCTTACCGTGGTGACAGCGTCGGCATACAGGATGCCGGTCTTGAGGAA
Source organism: Candidatus Polarisedimenticolaceae bacterium (assembly GCA_963790785.1). Lineage (GTDB taxonomy): Bacteria > Acidobacteriota > Polarisedimenticolia > Polarisedimenticolales > Polarisedimenticolaceae > Polarisedimenticola. The sequence continues at coordinate 27,495 of CAWBPP010000013.1, read as the reverse complement.
ATTGATCCGGCCGGCCGCCAGGTCACCCCTGTGGAACATCTTCTCGTGCCCGGCCATCTCCAGATCGTCGATGATCCCGGCCGCGAACACACCCTGGTATGCGATGTTGTGGATGGTCAGCACGGTCCTGGTGTCGCTGAACAGCTGGTCCCAGGCGTGCGGGGCCCTGAGGTACAGCGGGATCAGGGCGGCATGCCAGTCGTTGCAATGCATGATGTCAGGCCGCCACTGCAACCGCAGGCTACTTGCGAGGGTCGCCCGGCACAGCATGGCGAAACGCAGGTGCTCGTCCGTGTCGGACCCGTACAATGCCTTGCGGTGATAGTACGCGGGGCAGTCCAGGAGATAGAGCAACGGACCGTCCGGACCGATCTCCGTCTCGAACACCGAACAGGCCACCTGCCCTCCCGCCAGATCCACCTGCAGATCGGTCAGACCCTGGACCGGTTTCAGATCCAGACCGGAGCGGTGGATACTGCCGTACATCGGCATGAATACCCGGACATCGTGGCCGGCGGCGGCCAGGTAGCGCGGCAGGGCGGCCGAGACGTCGGCCAGGCCCCCGGTTTTGGCAAACGGTGCAACTTCGGAAGAGACGAAGCAAATACGCAACGGGTTCACGATGCTCTCCCATGGACCGCGTATCGGTAAAGACTCGATTGTACCACCCGGGATTAGATTGATATTTCAATGTTTAATCCATATAAGGCCTGCCCGACCCCTCCTTTGCCGCCAGGAACCCTCCTTCTATGTAACAAGGTTGCATCTCCGTCTCCCGGGACCCTACGTTGAATGAAGAGAATTTGTGGAGGAGACCATGGGCCAGCAGATCGATCCATATCACAACGAACCGGCCACGGACAGTTACCGGGCGCCGGCAGACAGGGGTGAGCCGGAGGCAGTCCCCACCGATGAGGTCCTGGGCGACCTGTCCCGGACAGTGGACCGTTGCTCGGCGGAGGAGGCCGATACCATCAGGCAAAAAGGCCTGATGCAGCCTATGGTCTGGACCATGATGCTGCTGGTGGTCCTGCTGGGAGGATGGACCTTCCTGGTGCAGGAACCGGCGCTCCAACCGGAGCCGCTGGATTTGAGTTCGTTCCGGACCCTGCCGGAAATCGTGCAGGTCGATGTGACGCCGCCGAAGGTGACGGCGCACATCAGCCTCAACCGCTGGATGAAGCTGCGACCGGAATCCCAGATCCAGCTGGTGGAGAACGCCAGTCGCATCGCCATGGCGGCTGGGTACGACAGCGTCACTCTCAACAGCACAGCAGGCACCGTGCTGGCCCGGTGGCGCAGGACGGACGGCGTGGAAACCCTGTACCCGAAACCGGAGTCGGTGAACGTTCACATGCCCTGATCAGAGCAGTTTCTCCCGTCGCTCCGCCCGGGTAAACCCCATGGCGATCACTGCCGCAATGGCGAACAGGAAACCGATCCGGTTCTGAACCGTCCAGGCCAGGACATCGGCCGGATCACGGCCGCTCCGCAGTAGCACCGCCGGATTCCAGAACGGTGAAATCCGGATCTGGTTGCTGCCGAAACCGGTGAACAACCAGTTCAGTAGCAACATGGCGATCACCACCAGGCCGCCGCTGGCTTCCGATTTGAAAAGCGCCGCCAGGCTCATGGACAGCACCAGGTAGAACAGTGCCGACTGCATCGCACCGTACAGCGCCCCCGGCGGAAAATCGGTGAAAAAAGCATACGCGGCAACCGCCAGCAACGCCTCGGCCACCACCAGGGTCAACATCGATACGATCAGCTTGGAGATCCAGATCCGATGCGCCCCGCCGGGAACGGTATAAGCGATCTCAAGGGTTCGCTTGTCGATCTCACCGGCGATGATCTTCCCTCCGAGGAAGATGCCCAGAACGGTGAGGGGCGTCCCGATCAAACCGGTCTGGGCATCCGGCGGAAGATACTCCCCTTCCGTCCAGCCCCAAAGAAGAAACAGCCACAGCGCCGCCTGCCACAGCAACGGGAACAGCGGCACCAGCCAGTACCGCCTGCCCATGAGCAGCTTGGCCGAGAGGCGCAGCAGGCGAAGTTCGTCCCGGATCCTCTGTCCCCTGCTCATGCTTCCGCCTCCGCCAATCCTTCGCCTACCAGCCACAAGTAACCGTCTTCCAGGGACGGCTCCATCGGCTCCGCCGCCGGGTGAGGCCTTACCCGGCTGAGAACCCGGTTGCGGGACACACCGCCGGCCTCGGGAACCTGATCGGCTACCAACACGCCTGCAGGCAAGGCAGCTTCCTCTTCCGGCAGCAACCGGACCTCCCAGACACGCCCGGCCGCTTTCCCGGCCAGCCCGATCGGTTCGCCGTCGTAGACCATCCGCCCCCGTGTGATGACAATGACCCGCTCACAGGCCACCGCCACATCCTCCACCACGTGGGTGGAGAACAACACCACCCGGCCGGCGGCCAGTCGGGAGAGCAGATTCCGGAACCGGATCCGCTCCCGGGGGTCCAGACCGACGGTCGGTTCATCCACGATGATCACCGGAGGCAATCGCAACAAGGTGCGGGCCACCGCCACACGCTGGCGCTGTCCGCCGGAATAGCTGCCGATCGGCTGGTCGGCCTTTTCCAGGAGGCCGACATCTTCCAGCAGACGATTGACCCTTTCATCCCGCTTCTCCTCCGGCAGGTCATACAGCATCGCGTAGTACTGCAGGTAACCCCGGGCAGTCATGTCCTGCGGCAGACCGAAGTCCTGGGGCAGGTATCCGACCCAGCGGGCGAGGTATTTTCGCAACCGTCCCAGACGAACTTTGCCAAGCCAGATGGTGCCGGCGGTGGGCTCCAGAATACCGGCCAGCATCCGCAACAGGGTGGTCTTGCCGGCGCCGTTGGGACCCAGGATTCCGATCATGCCCCGGTTGGTCTGGAAATTCATGCCGGTGAGCGCCCGAACCTCTTCCCGTTGCAGACCGAAGCCGAAGATCTTGCGCGATACCGAACGCCACACGCCACGGATCCTTCGGAACCGGATATCCACCTGCTTTTCGGCTATCAGGCCCCGGCTCAATGCCACGGCGGTGCGCCGGCCACCCTGGCAGATCGCCACGATGATCATCAAAAAAATTACCAGCCACAGGCCGAAACCGGTCCTGATATCGGCCAGCTTCGGCAGCAGGTAGCCGTCCATTACCAGGTACAGGGTGGCGGCCCACGGCACAAAGAACGAAACAATGCTCTCGATACCGCCCGGCAGAACGGTGCCGACCTCGTCCACCTTCCCGCGGGACCGCCGGATACCCTGCAGGAACCGCGTGATCAGGCCTGCCACGATGTAGGTGTAAATCAGTCTCCAGAATACCGACCGCACGGTCAGCGCCAGGTAAACGGCGCCGGCCATCACCAGGGCCAACGGGAGCAGGCCTGCCAGGGCGTCCTTCGGGTCGAACGGTTTCCCACCCCGGCCCAATACATATTGCGCGAACCGTTCCGGCAGGCGCCATGCCCGGGCCACCGGACCGGGGCGGCCATAGACCTTCTCCAGGTGCCGCACCTCCAGAACCGGCGGGCCATCGCCCTCGGCTTCCGGCTCAGGTCGCTTCCCCTTGGGGAACAGCATCGCCGCCAGTCCCAGCAACAGCCCGGCAACGATAATGGTGGTCAGAGTCTTCCAGGTCGCCGATTCGATGAGATTGGCCCGGAACAGCGGGACCATGATGGCGATGACGGCGCCGGCCCATCCCAGCATCATCCAGGGACCGAGCCGCCCGAATAAAGTATCCAGGCGGCGCAGGATCACGAATCCCAGGGGTACGATCACCAGTGTCATCAAGGTCGAGATCAGCAGGCCACCCATGACAATAACTGCGAACGGAGGCCAGATCTCGTTCTGGCGCCCTGTAGTCAGCGCCAGGGGCCACAGACCGAGGATGGTGGTGGCGGCGGTCATCAGCACCGGCCGGGTCCGTTCCCGCACCGCCGCCAGGGCAGCGGCGCCGGCACTGGTGTTGCTGTGCAGGACCCGCTGTTGCATGCGGTCCACCAGCAGGATCGCCGGATTCACCGTCAGACCGATGAGCGCCAGGGCGCCGGCCAGCGCCATCGGTCCCGCCGGTGTGCCGCTGAGAACCAGGGTCCAGGTCGCCCCCAGCACCGTCAACGGCAGGGAGATCAGCACCAGCACCGGCATGGTCAGGGACTCGAAAGTAATGGCGAGAATTGCAAACAACAGCAACAGGACCGGGATGAGAATCTTCTTGAACCAGCTGAATGATTCATCGGCGTCCGGGGTTTCGATGGAGTAGCCGGTCGGGCGGCGTACATCCTGGATCGCCTCCTTGATCTGTTTCTCCAGCGCCAGTCTGGCCGGACCGGTCTCGGGGGCCTCCCTCCCGAAGCGATAGAACACCCGGGTCTCCCGTCGGCCGTTCCGGTGCTCGATCGCCGGCGGCGGCGGCATCCTTCTGGTATCGGCAATCACTCCCAAGGGCAGCACCCCCGCCTCGGTGGGCAATTTCAGATCATTGAGGCGGCTGAATGCGTACTCATCCTCTTCGCCGTTCCTGACCGTCAGCGGGATCTCCCGGCCGTCGGACTGCAGGTGTCCGACCTGGAGGGAAAAACCTTCACGCCGCAGGACCTGCAGGACCGGAAGGATCTGGTCGGCGGTTATGCCGAACGCCGCAAGTTCGGCTTCGTTGGGAAGGACCTGGAGTTCCTCCCGTCCCGGCCGGGTGGAAGTCCAGACGTTGTCGGAGATCTCCGGGATGGAGGTGAGTTGAGCCCGAAGGTCCCGGGCGATCCGATCCAGCTGCCGGTAGTCCGGACCGGACAGCACCACCTCCGCCGCGTCCTGCCCCGGCAACCCTCCGCCACCACCCTGGCCACCACCACCGCCCTGGCCTCCCTGCCGGGCACCGGGAGGCTGGACCGCAACTCCGCTGCGACGGTCCGCCGCAGTATCGAGCACGGCCCGCACCCGGGCGGCGTTGATATCCTCGGGGCGATCCTTCTCGTCCTTCAGGTAGACGGTGATGGTGCCGTTGTCTTCCCGGATGAAACTTTCCACCGACTTGATGCCGGGCAGTTCTCCTACCGCCCGCTCGAGGGCTGCAAACTCTTTCCGGGTGGTTTCCAGGGAGCCTCCGGACGGCACCTCCACCTCCATCTGAACCTGGCTCGCCTCCGGTGGGTCTTGATTCACCAGACTCACCGCCACCAGGGGAAGGGCGACCACTACCGTCACCAGCACGGCGCATGCGGTACCGGCCAGCCACCACCCGGGCCGCCGCAGCGCGTTCTTCAGCATGCCGGAGAACAGGGACCTGGGCCGGTCCGGCGGCATCAGTCCGGCGAACCGGAAACGGCGCACGCGCAGCCGGGACAACCGGGCAACGGCTGCCGGTGCCGCCATTCTCCGGGCCAGCAACGGGACCAGCCCCACGGCAACCAGGAGTGACCCGGCCAGGGGCAGCAGAATCGCCAACGCCAGCACCGTCATCAGGCTCTGGACCAGGGTGTTCTCGAAATCGGTAAAGGCTATCGGGAGAAATACAATAGCGTTGGTCAGACTCGCCGCCAGGATCGCCCGGACCGTCCGGCGCACGCCGCCCCTGGCGGCGGCGTCGGGACTGGCGCCCCGTTCCAGTTGGCGCTGCACCGCCTCGTACACCACGATGCTGTTGTCCACCAGCATGCCGATCCCCATGGCGAGGCCGAACAGGGAGATCAGGTTCAGGGACTGGCCGCCCAGGTACAGCATACCCATGGCCGCCAGCAGGGAGACGGGTACAGCCACTCCGACTACCGCCACCGCCCGCCACTGGCGCAGGAACAGGAACAGCACAGCCAGGGCGATGAGGAACCCGGACAAACCGAGTTTCTTCAGCCGGTCGAGTTGCTCCTCCACCAGTTCCGCTGCATCGAAACCAACCACGAACCCCAGGCCGTAGGCACTGAAGTCCTCTCCCAGCTCGTCGAGCCTGGCATGGAGGTCCCGGCCCAGAGATATCAGATTGGCGCTATCCTCCTTGAACAGGACCAACCCTACCGCCGGCATGCCGTTGACCTGATAGAGGGAGGTCTCGTCGCCGCTTCCGAAATCAATCTCAGCCACGTGGCGGAGACGAACCGCGCTGCCGGGACGGATCTGCAGGTCGCCCAGGGAAATGATGCCGGCCGGACGGCCGTCCAGCACCACGGAGGTGCGCCCTCCTTCTTCTTCAATCCCTCCCAGAAATCTTCGGCGCTGAACCGAACGGGACAACAATGAGCTGACTTCCTGGGGGCGGATGCCGTAGGCGGCGCAGCGATCGGTGTCGATTCTTATCGTCAGCTCCCTGCCCCGCCCGCCTGTTACCAGTACCTGGGAAACACCAGGCACCGCCGACAGCCGCGCCCGGATGCGATCATCCACAAAATCGTACAAGGCGTTGCTGTCGGCCATGCCGGTGACCTGTACTGTCATGACGAACCGGCTGATTGCGCTGAAGTCGTCGGACTGTACGTTGACGCTGGTCCCAAGGGGTTGCTCCCGGGCCAGGTCCGCTGCCATGCGCTGCATCTCCAGTTCCCTGATCTTCAGGTCGGTGCCCGGCTCGAACTGGATCCGCATGTTGCCACCGGATCCGTTCACCGTTCCTTCGGTCTCCTGGACCCCTTTCAGCCGGGAGACCCGGCCTGACAACGGCAACAGGATCTCCCGCTCCACTACCTCCGGTTCGCTCCCCGGGCGGTTGAATTGGATATAGAGATTGTCCCCGGTGAGCGGCGGCATCAGTTCCACCGGGATCTGGCGCAGGCCGATCCATCCCAGGACGACTACACCGATGAAGAACATCAGGGTCGCCACCGGTCGCCTCACCGGAATGGCGAACAGGTCGAACCCTGCCTTGCCGTCCCGGCTCATCGGATCATCCTGTCTTGCCGGACGGGCGCAAACGATCCAATAGCAGGTAGAGACACGGGATCACAGTCAGGCAGGCTATGGTGGAGGCGATGATCCCTCCGATTACCGTCAGCGCCATCGGACTGCGCAATCGGGCCGATTCCCCAACTCCAATGGCCAGAGGCAAGAGGGCCAGCACGGTGGTGGCGGTGGTCATCAGGATGGGACGGAGCCTGAGCCCGGCAGCGCGGGCCAGCGCCTGCCTTCTCTCTAACCCCTGGCTCATGAGACGGCGGGCCGTATCCACCAGCAGGATCGCGTCGTTTACCGCCACGCCGGCCAATACGATCATGCCGAGCATCTCCATCACACCGATCGGCCTTCCCAGGGAGTACAGGATCACCGCCACACCGATCAGCGCCAGCGGCACCGACGAGACTATTGTCAACGGATGGATCAGCGACTCGAAAGTGCCGGCCAGCACCATGAACACCAGCAGCAACGCCAGGAGGGCGGCCCAGGTCAATTCATGGAACGTACGTTCCCGCTCCTCTTCCTCACCGGTGATCGCCATGGAAAGGCCGGGAACCGGATCCACGCCGTCCAGCGCAGCTTCCACCCCGGCGATCGCCTGGGGATATTCATACCCTGGAGCTATCCGGGCGGTGACCCGGGCCACCCGGCGCTGGTCCCGCCGGTAGATCTCACGAGCCCCTTCCTCGTGAATGAACCGTGCTACGTCTCCCAGGACCAGTTCCACACCGTCGGAGGAGGTGATCGGGATGCTTACCAGGTCGGCGCGGCGGACCCTGGGCAGTTTCAGCACCACGTCGCGTTCCTCGTCGCCCACTGTCAGCACCGTCACCTTGCGGCCGTCCATGGAAGCTTCCAGAACGGCTGCGACCTGGTTCAAGTCAATTCCGAGGCCGTCGGCGATGCTGCGTTCCAGGACGATCCGCAGTTCCGGCGGTCCGCCTTCGAAGGACGAGTTCAGATTCCAGATCTCCGGCCGCGCCTGCAACGCATCCAGCACCCGGTCCGAGGTGGTTCGCAGATCCTGCAGCGACTCGCCGGAGATTTCCACCGCGATCGGTGGCCCGGAAGTGCCCAGAGCCCGACTCAACGCCGAGGCTCCGACCTCCCAGGAAAGATCGACGCCGTCCAGCCCGTCCAGGGCGCGCGATGCCTCATCGGCCACTACCTGCGCCGTGGCGCCGTCCTCCGCAAGGCGGATCAGAATCCTGGCAGTATTCTCCTCCGATTGTTCCTCCCGGATCTGCCGGTCGTCCTCCGGCAGCCTTCCGACCTCGGACATCAGTGCCTCAAGGTCGTCGCCGGCGGCATCCTGCAGTACCGTCTCGATGGCGGCGACTATTTCGGAAGTCGATTCCACCTGCTGCCCCGGCGGCCCCACCAGGCGGACGCCGAACTGTTTCGGATCGGCGGGGGGGAGCAGTTCGGTGCCCAGGGAACGGAGCATCCAGCCTGCACCCACTACCAGCAGCAACCCGATAGCCACCACTGCCAACGGCCAATTCAACAACCGGGCCACCAGCCCCTCGAACCGGCTGCGGCCCGGGTCCAGCGCCTTCGCTTTCTTCCGGGGCAACAGCCACTGGGCCAGTGCCGGAATCAGGAATACCGCCACCATCAGGGAGGCCAGAAGCGACACCACCACGGCAAAAGACAGGCCGGAGACCAACCGGGCCGAAAAACCTTTAACGAACACAACCGGCAGGAAGACGGCGCAGGTTGTGATGGTGCTGGCTGTAATCGCCCCGGCGACTTCCGCCGTCCCCCTGGCCGCCGCTTCCACCGGTTTTTCACCCTGGGTCAGGTGCCGGAATATGTTCTCCACCACCACGATGGCGTTGTCCACCAGCATGCCGGCGCCAAGGGCCAGTCCTCCCAGCGTCATTATATTGAGGGTGCCCTCGTTGAGGTGCATCAGGAACAGGGTCGACAGCAGGGAGACCGGCACCGCCGCGGCCACGACCACCGTGGGTCCGGGAGATCGGAGGAACAGGACCAATACCAGGATCGCCAGTGCGATCCCGATCAGGGCGGCCTGCTGGACATCCTTCAGCGCCTGCTCTACCAGGGCGGCCTCGTCGGTGACGACACGGACTTCCACCCCGGGAAGATCGTCGCCGATGCCGGCCAAAGCATCGCGCACCGTCCGGGATACCGCCACAGTGTTGGCGCCTGCCTCCTTGTAGATCGACAGCCCGACACCTTCCTCACCATCCACCCGGACCAGGTGGCGGATCTCCGCGTCGCCCACCGACACCCTGGCCACGTCGCCGACACGGACAGGAACGTTCCCGCCCTCCCCGTCCTTGACGTAACGGATCACCGCCCGGGTCACATCGTCGGTGGTGCGGAACCGGGAGACACCCCGGACCAGGTAGACCTTGCCCCCCTCTTCCAGGGTGCCTGCGTTGAGGTCGATGTTGGCGGCCCGGACCCGGGACTCCAGTTCCGAGAGGGGGATGCCGAAAGCTTGCAGCTTGTAGCGGTCCACCTCTACCCGGATCTCCCTTTCCCGACCTCCCAGAACCCGGGCCTCGGCCACTCCGTCAAGACGTTCCAGGGCCGGCGAGACCTGCCGTTTCGCAAGACGCCGGAGTTCGGCCAGGTCAGGCCGCCCTGCCGGCGCCACCAGTCCGATGGACAGCACCGGGGCCTGCCGGGGATCGATGCGGCGGACCAGGACCTCCGAAACGTCCGGGTCTGAACGTAGCCGCCCCACCGATTTCTCCACGTCCACCAGGGCGAGATCCATATCGGTATCCCACTCGAAGGTGACGGTGGCGATCAGCCGGCCGGTTCTGGCGACCTGTTCCACCGATCGGATCCCCCGAACGGTGAACAGCAACTGCTCCACCCGTTCGCCGTAGATCCGCTCCATCTCTTCCGGCGGCCGGTCTCCGGAGCTGGTGGAGACGACAATGGTCGGACTCTGGATATCCGGAAGCAGATCGAGGGGCATGTCGCCCCACGCAATCCATCCGAGGATAGTCATGGCGGCGGCGAATACAGTGACCGCCACCGGTCGTCTGGCAGCCAGGCGGGAAAGGGCTTCCATCATTCAGCTTCCGGAGACACGCACCTTGGCGCCGTCGGTGAGGGTTTCGAGACCCTTGATTACTATCCGTTCACCCGCCTCGATGCCGGCGCGGACCTCCACCACATCGTCATCGCCGAGACCAAGGCCGACCTCCCGGAGCTCCACCTTCTGCCCCTTGAGCACGAACAGCACTTTGCGGCCGGCCCGCTCGGTGATCGCCCCACGGGGCACCACGGTCACATCCGGACGTTGCTCAGCCACCACGGTGGCCTCAATGAACATCCCCGGCCGAAGCCTGCCTTCCCGGTTGTCCAGCTCGACTTCGACGCGAAGGGTCCGGGTGGTGGGATCCACCGACGGTGCCAGTCGAATGACCTTGCCGGCGAACGTACTGTCTTCCCAGGCGTGGTGCCGCAGGCGAACATCCTGGCCAGGCGCCACCCTGGCGGCATCCGGACCGACCATATTGATGTCGGCGATCAGTGTTCTGGTGTCGGCTACCTGGGCCAGAGTCTGACCCGATAACACCAGCTGCCCGTCAGCCAACGGCTGCCCCGTCTCGTCCCGGGCCAACTGCAGAAGAACCCCGCTGATCGGTGTAAGCAATTTCGACTGGCTCTCTGTAAACAGTGAGCGGTCCAGCTCCAGCCGCGCATCGGCCAATGCTGACTCCGCAGGGCGCAGATCGTTGTCGCTGATCAGCCCTTCCTGAAACAGCAGTTTCTTCGACTCGTATTCCTTCAGGGCTGTCTGGTAGCGTGAACGGTTCGCATCGGTCCGGGCGGTGAGGCGGACGTCTTCCCCGGTAATCTCGGCGATGGCCTGGCCTGCAACGACCAGGTCCCCTTCCGCCAGCCGCCGGCCTCCGGCGCCTGAGCCGATTTGCAGGATGCCGGCGGATTCGGACCGCAGAGAGATGATGCGCTCAGCCCGCAGGGAGCCGGTGGCGACAATGCGGTCCTCCACCAGGGCGGTGCGGACCTCCCGGACCGTTACCGGCACCTTGAACTCCACTGCGTTGCCCTGATCACCGCCTCCGCATCCGGAAAGGAGCAAAAGGGACAGCACGGCTAAAAATCTGTTCACCACATCACTCCTCCACAGCGTCCGCGGTGGTTCTGCCGGACGACGGCGTCCAGCGGATCGCATCCGCCACCACCAGTCTGCCTTCGGTTTCATCGGACAGGATGACACGGGTTCCGCCCCCTGCAAGCTCGAAACTTCCCAGGGAGTTCCAGCCGGACTCACCGGAACGGACATCGAAAGTGACCGTCCGGGACTCACCGGCGTCCTCGATGGTATAGGTCCAGGAGCCGGTCTTGCGCTGGCGCCTCATCAGCGGCGCCTCCTTCGGGAGATGGACCTCCAGGTCCCAGGACCCGGCAGACGGGATCTCGGCGGTGAACGCCGCCGTGCGACCGCCGGCTCCCGCCTTTACCAAAGCGAAGGTATGGCGGTACTTGCCATACGCTTCCGGCGTGGTGACACGGGACCATTCCGATGGCGCCCCTCTTCCTATGACCATCACCGGCAAGCCCTTGTCGGTTTCCACGTTGGTCTGCTTCCCTTTGATCCGCATGCGGGAACCACCTTCGCCTTCGGTAGCTTCGAAACCGTCGTCCAGATCATCCACCACGATGGCGGGAATGGTCTGTGACGATAGCTCCACCGCCCGGCTTCCGGTGAACGGCTCCTCATCCCTGACGTCTTCACTGTCCACCGCTCCCAGTCCCATGGTGAACGGCGTCCGGTTCAGGGAGAGATACGGCACGATCCTGACGGTATTCGGCGGCTTCGATGAAATCAGACCGATCTCGATGCTTGCTCCCCCCGGCACCTTCACCGGTTCGCTGGTACCGCTCTCGAAATCGGTGCCACGTGTGCCGGCCTGATATTCGGCACGCAGCAACCCCGGAACCGATTCGCCGTTGGTGACCCGTATCAGGATCTGATACCGGGACGAACCATCTTCCGTATCCTCCAGGCGATACGCCTCGGCGGCGTTGTCCGGAACCAGGAACCCGGGGAGGGCGGTCTGACCGATCCAGGAGGTGAGCCATGGCGTAAGGTCCGTGCCGGCGGCAAGACCGGCTTCCAGGACGTCGTCCCGGTCGTAGGATCCGCCCTGTCTCTTTTCCCGCAGAGCAGCCAGGAACATTCCGGTCTCCTCACGACCCAGGTCGTCGATCATCGACTGGGCCATGGCGCCGCCCTTCAGGGTCAGGATATCCACGGTGTCCTGGGGCTCTTCCCACGGATCCAGCTGGTCCAGCGATATGCCCAGCGCCTTGTCCCAAACCGAGGCCCGTGAAGTAACCGAACCGATCAGGGTATCGACGAAATCGCCCTGACCGCCGGTCTGGAAATAGCCACCGATCGACTGCCCGATCACCTGTTGCATGTCCGGCGTGAACAGATAGGCTGAGAAATAGGAATGCTTGCCTACCACAAGGCGGGAGGACAGTTCCTCGAACACGAAGTCCAGGGGCAGCCCTTCGGCCCCTTCGCCTGCGGTCAAACCGGTGAAGAAATTGCGGGAGGCGGCGGCGAACAGGTTGCCGCCGTTGAAGTCATTGTCGAAGAACCGCTCCAGGCGCTCCACCTTGGCCGCCGGCATGCCCCCGTCCCGGTCCTCGAAATCGTCCGGATCCTTGAACTTGACATCGAACCGGGAGGTCGGAAACCCGGACTCCTTCATGAGGATCATGGCCGACGGCGCCAGGGTGGATCCAAGGCGCCATCCCCCGCCATAGCTGCGAACGATGGTGGGGATCTCCACCGCGGTGATGGCGTCGTAAGGGTACGGCAGCCCCAGGGCGGCCGCCTCGTCCAGCTTCTCTGCCATCCAGTCTTCCATGACGGTGATGGAATCGGAGAATACTTCCAGGTTGTCCACATGGGACGGGTGCAGCAGGATCTCGACATGAATCCCGTTAACCTCGGTTGAACGGGATTCGTATTGGTCGGCGATCAGGGCGACCTGGTCCACCGGCGCACCGGGGGCAAAGCGGTAGGCGGTCATTCCGGGCCAGTCGGACGCGATGTCCTGCCGTTTGCCCGGTAGCGCTGCGATCCAGCCTTCCGGCACCGCCACGGTGAGATCGATGGTAAAGAAATCGGTGGGGCTGCGGTCCGTACCCTTGTGGCCCACCGCAACTCCGGCGGCAGGCAGCCACCGGCAACCGGGGAGGAGGCTGACATGATCGTCCTGGAAGATAGCCGGAACAAACCCCAGCAGGAAAAGTTGTCCGTCCAGGTTGGTGAGGGTCATCGGGTCCTTGGCTCCGTCCAGAAAGCCGAAGAACTCCGCCGGCGCGCCCTCGGCCTGCAGACGGATAGTAGTGCCCGTACCGGCAACCAGTGTCTCGTTCAGGCTGAAGTCCAGAAGTCCATTTTCCTGTGTGAACGCCAGATCGTTCCCTGCTTCATCCGAGGCGGAGGAGACCACGATCCCCGGGTTCAGGGTGAACAGGGCGTTTTCCAGTGACGCCCCGGATCGGGCCCGGATGGCGATGGCAAGATCCAGCGATACCGCATCCCCCGGCTGCACTACAACGTTCCCGGAAATGGAGATAACGTCCGGCGCCGGGTCCATGAGACGGGCCTCGTGGGCCGCCTTCCACTCCGCGATCTGATCAACGCCGCTCTTCCTGTCGTAGACGATGCCGCCCAGTATGGTCAGGCCTGCAATCGCCATCACCAGGCCGACACCTATATACCTGGTGAAGCTACCGTCATCCTTTCTGGGATGAAACCCGGCGGCCATCCACAGGAACCCCAATCCCAACAGCAGAATTGCGGAGCGGTGAGCCAACCCCTCGCCGTTCACCACTACGGGAACCATGTCCGAGGGGAACGAACTGAGGAACCCGCCGATCATGTCGGTGGCCGGGGCCAACCAGATCTGTGATCGGAAATTGGCGAAGTAGATCCCCGCCATGATGATCAACAGCAGGATGGCGGCCAGGCCCCGGTGACGCACCAGGAGGGTAACCAGGTAAACCATGCCGATGATGAATGTAAACGCCGGTATCGCCATGAAAAATACAAAATAGATCAGAGACTGCGGCTGCACCGACTCGCCCCATATGAATCCGGCTATGAAAATTAGAAATGCCACCAATGCCAACGGTATCCAGGACGGGATCAGGACCCCGAGGTACTTGCCCAGAACCAGTTCCAGGTTGCTGCAGGGCAGGGCGTCCAGCACCTCCACCATACGCTCGCGGATATCCCGTCCCCTGACATCCATCCCCAGGAACAGCAACCCGACCAGGAAAATGAACAGGTAATAGAACCCGATCGCTCCTACCAGGTACCTGGGACTGATGCTGCCGATGGTGCCGGACAGCGACGAGAATTGGTAGTGCAGGAACGAGTAATACGCGTATCCGACGAGACCGATGAGAGAGGCCATTAACATGAAAACCCAGTACCGCACCAGCCGGCGGGTCAGACGGGATTCGGCCCGGGCGATGGCCATCATCATTTTGAACCGGATCATGATCCCACCTCCGCCACGTTCTCAACGACCCCTTCCGCAGCGGCATCGGCGCGACCCCGCTCCGCCATGAACGCCAGGTACCCTTCCTCCAGGGTCGGCTGGGTCACCATCTCCGCCCCGGATGGAGGTTCCACCCCGGCGGCCACGCCCCGAATCTTGATCCCCACCCCTTCCCGGGTGCGGGAGATGATCTCGATGCCGGGGGCCAGCCTCGCCTCGCCGTCCACCGCCAGGGTCGCCTCGAAAACCTTCCCCTCGGCGTTGGCCACAAGTTCCACCGGGCTTCCCCGGAAAACTACCTTGCCGCGGTCAATCAATGCCAGGTCGTTACAGCCGGATCCGAGATCGGCCACGATATGGGTGGAAAGCAGGATCACCCGTTCCCGGCTCAGTTCGGCCATCAGTTTCCGGAATCGCAACCGCTCCTGGGGATCCAGGCCAACCGTCGGCTCGTCGACGATGAGCACCTGGGGGGAGTGCACCAACGCCTGGGCCACACCCAGCCGGCGGACCATCCCGCCGGACAACTTCTTGACCTTGCGGTCCAGCACATCATGAAGTCCTACCCGTTCCAGCACTTCCCGCACCCGCTTCTTCCGGACCGCCTTGTCCGCCAGCCCCGACAACAGGGCCAGGGTATCGATGACCTCTTCTACGCGGTGCAGCCGCCAGGCGCCGAATTCCTGGGGCAGGTACCCGATCTGCTGCCGCACCGCCTGGCGTTCCCGAATCACGTCGTGGCCGCCCACGGATGCCCTGCCTTCGGTGGGAACGATCAGGGTGCACAGGATCTTCATCAGGGTGCTCTTGCCGGCGCCGTTCGGCCCCAGAAGACCGAACAATCCGGTCCCGATCTCGAGATCGACGCCGTCCAGGGCCAGGGTGCCACCTTTTTTATAGATGTGGCGTACGCCCTCAACCTGGATCCTGCCGTTCTGGGCCGTGGTCGCTGTCATGACATTCCCCCTCGGATGCCAGGCAGGTATCGCCGGCATTCTCGCTTACTTATACCCGAATCCGGGACCCAATATTCAGGTTCCGGCGTTCCGGGTTCCCTTATCTATACGAAGGGGTGGAGAACCGGTTATCACGAAGCCCGAAAAAGGGGGACCGTCCCGGTTAATACTTAAATTGCTCTACCGTTTGAACTTGTAGCCGTAGCGATGAACGGTAACCAGGTATTGCGGCTCGGCCGGGTTGTCCTCGACCTTCTTCCGCAACTTGGCGACGTGCATGTCGACGGTGCGGGTGAACGGCATTTTTTCGTAGCCCCAGACCGCATCCAGCAACTCGTCCCGGCTGACCACGTCCCCCTCGTGCTCGATCATGAATCGGAGCAGTTCCAGTTCACGGGGAGTAAGCTCCAGCAGTTTGCCGCCTTTCGTGACCTCACATTTCTTGAAGTCGGCCACGATGTCGCCAAACTCGGCGGAGTCCAGGTTGCTCTCCCTGGGGGCGGAACGGCGCAGCAACGCTTCCACCCGGGCCATCAACTCCAGGAAGCTGAACGGCTTGGTGACGTAATCGTCCGCCCCCAGCTTCAGCCCCAGCACTTTATCTATCTCCTGACCTCGGGCAGTAAGCATGATGAGCGGCACGTTGTTGCCGTCGCTCCGGATTTTCTTGCAAATATCGAGACCGCTCTTTTTTGGCAGCATGACGTCCAGGATGATCAGGTCCGGCTTGGCGCTGGTCGCTTTTTCCAAACCGACCTCACCGTCCCGGGCCAGGGTGACGTCGAATCCTTCGTACTCAAACCCATCCCGGAGAGCGATCCCCATCGCTTCATCATCCTCCACGATGAGGACACGAATGCCTTCCCGGTTGTCGTTGTCTTCTATATGTTCCATTACATCACCTCGGTCATCATGCCGGTTCCCCGGCGTCAACAGGTAGGGAAATACTAAACCGGCTGCCCCGGCCAAGCTCGCTTTTGACCCGGATCTCGCCGTCATGGGCAGTAACCACATGGTGGACGATGGCCAGTCCAAGACCGCTGCCCTTGACATCATGAACGGCGCCGGTGGGCACCCGGTGGAACCGTTCGAATATCTTCTTCTGCTCCGAATGGGAGATCCCGACCCCGTGGTCCTCCACCCAGAACATGACCCTGTCCCCGGACCGCTTCAGACCAACAGTGATATCCCGGGCGTCCCCGGAGTACTTCACGGCGTTGTCCAGCAGGTTGTGCAACGCCTGGGCGATCGCCTCGCAATCGATTCGGACGGCCGGCAGATTCCCCTCCGGTTCCTCGTAACGGATGGTGAACCCACTGTGGTGGTGCCGCACCTTCAAGGTCTTGAGTACTTCGGCCAGGACCTCCCTCAGGTCGTACGCTTTCCTGTTGTAGGTCTTGGCGCCGGATTCGATCTTGGAAAAATCCAGGATGTTGTTCAACAGCTGGGTCAGGCGACGGCTTTCCGTCTCGATGTACTCACCGTACTCTTCACACTTTTCACCGTCGGTGACCCTTCCCAAACGCATGAACTCGCCGAACACGCGGATGGAGGCCAGAGGGGTCCGGAGTTCGTGGGACACGTTGGAGACAAAATCCGATTTCATCTCCGACAGTTTAAGCTCCCGGGAGACGGTGCGAAACGCCAGAGTGATCCCACCCATGAGAACCAGCGCCAGAAGCCCGGAAAGGCTCAGGTTGACGATGAAATTACTCCGGGCCCACTGCTCCGGCGTGGCGTACCCGCTCTGGACCACCAGTCGGTAATGAGAAAACACCCAGGGAAAATACCGGGAGACGCCGTAGGCAACCTCCGGCAGCCAGTCGGACTCGTACGCCACCTCGTCTCTGGGATCGATGACCTTCACTATCGGCTTCAGTTCCGGGTCATCACGGAAATAGGTGTCCAGGCTCTCCCCGATCACCTGGGGCAGCAGGTCGGTCCGGAAATACGCCATGTTGATCACCATACCGGCCACCCCGACGACCTGGAAATCCTCGCCGGTGAGCGGATACAGGATCATGGTGTTGTCCGAATCCTTCTCGTCCACTACCAGGGTAGGCGACTCCAGGCTCGTCCCCTTCCGGCTCATGAGCTGGAACGGGGCGCAGGCGACGAACACCGAACGGATTTCGGGCTGCCTGTTCGCGCGAAGCATGGAAACCGAGGCGGCGTCGTAGTACCACAACCGGTCCTTGCCCCGGTCGGTGTAGTCCATGATGAACAGGCGGCTCGCTCCCTCAACCTCCTTCTTCCGGAAGTGCTTGGCTATTTTGTGGATGCTGCCCTGGGTCAGGTAGGACGGCGGCACGCTCAGCGCCCGCTCGGCGTTGCCGCGATAAAAATAAAGTACCCGGTCGAAAACACCTTCAAGGTAATTCTTGAGGTACCCTTCGCCGGCTTCCGCCGAAACCGCCTGCAGCTTCACCAGCGAGCTGTACTGCAGCGCCATGAGTGCGAGAAGCGGCAGGAAGGCGGCGATGAAACCGACCCAGAGGACATGCCGTTTGAGAAATGTACGGAACGGAGCCACCTCAACCTCCCTGTACTCGCCCCAATATACATCGCGGCGTCCCAGAGAAACCGGCTTGTTTTATAACAGTTTACAGCCCCTTTACATCCCGGACATCTTTTTACAAGGAGTTGGACCCATTTACAATAATTGAACCTACACTATGCAATGAGATGAAACGACACATCACCATCCTGATGATCTGTACGGCGCTGCTGCTGGCGCCGGCATCGTCCACCATGCTGGCCGGTGAGGGCTACAAGTGCACCGCCCCGACCCAGGAATGCCTGGACAAGATGACCGCCAACCTGATGAAGCGGGGCTGGCTGGGGATTTTCGGCAACGAGATCCGTGAAAACGGCACCTTGTACATGGAGATCATCGAAGTGGTCCCCGGGAGCCCGGCGGAGAAGGCCGACATCCGGCCCGGGGATATCCTGGTAGCGCTCAACGGTGTGGAGCTGATCGAAAGCAACAAGGAAAAGATCTACAAGGTCCAGAAGAAGAACAAACCGGGCGCCACCTTCCGCTACACCATCCTCCGCAAGAAGAAACGGATCTACAAGATTGTCCAGCTTGCATCCATGCCGTACGAGGTGATCGTCCGGGCGGTGGGCCAGCACATGCTGGAGCACTCCAACGTGGACATCAGCGCACTGCTGCAGGAAGAAAAGCGCAAAGGCAAGAAGAAGTAGCGATCCGGCTCGCTCCTGGGCTGCGGATCGGAAGTGTTCTAAAATATCCGCCTGCCAGGCGGAGATCCCATGCAAAATAAAAAGTTGACCACTGTCGCCACATTCCTGCTGCTCCTGGCGGGCTCCGTGTCACTGTCGGCTGACGCCGGTGAGTCGGCCGGCAGCATCCCATGGGCCGAATCGTTCGCCCCGGCGCTGCAGCGATCCGAGCAAGATGTCAAGCCGCTGCTGGTGGATGTCTGGGCCATCTGGTGCGCGCCCTGTAAGGAAATGGACGAGACAACCTACCGCGATGCCCGCGTAATCGAGGAAGCCGCGGGCTTCGTGTCACTGAAGGTCGACGCTGATGTCGCGACATCGTTCATCGAACGCTACCACGTAGACGTCTTCCCAACCCTGTTGTTCCTCGACAGCCGGGGAAGCGAGATCACCCGCTGGCAGGGTGCCATCACTGCAGAGCCTCTCACCCGGCTCATGAAGCTGGTCGGCAGTGGCTACGCCGCCTACAGGAACGCCGTGGAGCGCGAGCAGGATTCCGAGGCCTCATGCATCGTGGCGGATTACCTCACGGCGGCGGGCAACGCTCCCGGCGCCGTAACCCATCTGCAGAAGAGCCTCAAGGCGCTCAAGCGATCGGAACCGACGGCGCGCGAAGCGTTGGAAATGCATCTCGGCAACTCCCAGGTCGCCGCTGGTGAGTGGAAAACAGCCTGCAAGACCTACCAGCGGCTGGCGGATCAAGCTGTGCAGCCGGAGATCCGCGGCAAGGCTCTGGTCGGTCTGGTCCGGGCCGAGCGCGAGCGGGGAAGGGAAGCCCAGGCCGCGGCCGCCCTGGAGCGGCTGCGGACAGAGTTTCCCGGACTGGCCGAAGAAGATGGTCTCTGATCCCGGCCGCCCAACCTCCTATTTCGTCTTGGTCGCGAAGCGGTAGGTCGCCCCGCCGTAGACATATGTCCCCCTCAGCGGGCCCCAGGTGTAGTCGGTGGTCGGGTCAGCCAGGTCGGCCTGAACGTAGTCACCAAGGTTGTCCACCCCGAGGAACAGGTCAAAACCCTGCTTTAAGGCCTTGCTGACCCTGATGTTGTAGACGCGGAAGGAAGGCGTGGAGATCGACACGGGCTGGGCGTCGGGATACGCGAACTGCTGGATAGTCATGGGGCCGGAGAACTGCATGGAAAGATCAACCGACACGCCCCAGTGCTGGTGGCTCAACAGCAGCCCCAGCGATCCCGCGCTTTCGGGAACGTAGGGGATATCGGGCGAGATGATCCACCATGGGACCGGACTGCCGTAATTATCGTACAGAACCGGGATCATATCTTCCGGCGTCCGGTTCGTCGCGTCGGTCTGCGAGTAGGACGCCCTCACGGTGGCCCAGGAAGCCGCGTCCCAGCGCAGTTCGACACCTCGGCTATTGTACAGCGCCTCCGGAACGTTGACGTTCTGGTAGGTCGGCACCAGCAACTCGGACCAGGTGGCCAAGTTGACCACGAGATTGTCGAACTCGGTGCGGAAAGCCGAGGCGATGAGTTGCAGGGCGGGCGCGGGCTGGTAGGTCGCCTCAACACCCAAAACGCTGGACTCCTCCATGACGATCCCGCGGTTGCCGCGAAAACGCCGCCCGCAGCAGACCGACTCGTGGGTCGCCGGCGCCTGCCGGAGCCCCTCGCCGTAGCTGAAACGCAGGTCCAGCGGACTCACCGGTTTCCAGGTCAGCGCAACGCGGGGCAGCCAGTCGGAGCCCTGGGGCAAATCGTATTCGAGCCAATCCGGGGAGACTCCGAAGGTGGCCTCGACGATCTCTTCCATGTTGTCGGTGTACTCGAAGTCCGCATAGCGCACCCCGGCGAACAGCCTGACGCCGCGGCCGAGGGAAAATTCCCCTTCCAGCCAGGCGCCGGTTTCCTGGGGCGATTCCTCGAGCAGGAAATCGGATGGCAGCATCTGCAGACGGTTGAACGAGTAGTCGAGGACGCCGAACTCCTGTTCCGTGCGGGAGGCTCCGAGCCTCAACACCACACGGTTACCCACAGGCCGGAACCAGCCCAGCCGGACGTGGCGCTGTTCCTCGCCGATATCGTAGGTAGGCTGGTAGAGGTCGCTGGTGGCGCCCTGCTCCTCCTCGATGAACGTGTTCCGGTCGGCGTAGAGCATCCCCGCAGTGAGGTTCGAGCCGTCCCTGAAATCGAAGCGATAGGTCAGATCGTACTGCCCACGATCGATATCGACCTGCTCGCCGTCCCAGACATCGAGATCCCGATTGACGGACGTTACCAGGTCATAGCCGCCTCGGCCGTCCGCCTGGGACTCATCGTAGCCCGTCGCGCCCAGCGTGATGCGGTGCCGCTCTCCGGGCCGCAGATCGAGACGGCCCTCCCAGGTCGTGCGGTCGATAGAAGCCATATCCGGGGTGCCGTCACTGTCAGCATCGACGAAGTCCGACTCGGCAAAGGTGCCCACCAGCGAGCCCCCGAACCAGCCTGTGCGTCCCGCGACCTCCGCCCGCGTACTGCTCCAGCCGAAGTCACCCACATCCGCCCCGGCGTTGACCTGCAGCCCGTCGGACGGAGCCCGGCGCCGGACATCGATCTCGCCGCCGATGGCGCCTCCCTCGAAACCGGCCCGGCCCGCCCCCTTCTCAACGGCGACATTGTCGATGCACCAGGGAGGTACGACGGACAGAAGGTAGATCTGAGCCAGGCCGGAGGGGACCGGCAGGCCGTCGCAGACCACGCTGAGGAATTCGTTGCCGAACGAGCCCAGAGAGAGGTCGGCGCTGTTGCAGTTGGTGCACATCGTCTGCACCGTGATCCCGCCCTCACCCTGTATCGTCTGGCTCATGCTTGTGGCCACGGGGCCCTCGATCTTCTCGGGCTGCTGCCCTTCGTCCGACCCGCCTTCCTCGGCGAGCGCCGGTTGCATCACCAGCAAAACGCACAGAAGGAAGGGAAACACGAGGGAACCGGACCGGGAAAACATCATGCTGCACTCCACTGTAGAAAACCCGGCCCCGCAAGCGGGCCGGGCCTATTCTAATCGAATCAAAAAACCAGGATCACTTCAAACAGCTGTTGGGCAGAAGCAGATCGAGTACCGCCGCGATGTCGTCCTTGGGTCCAAGAGTTCCCGGCGGCCCCGACCCGGGAGCCCAGCCGGAGTCACTGTAAACAACCCTAAGGCCCGAGTCCAGGACGACGTTGGTCGGCACGTATGTGGTCGTATACATCGGCCATGCCGTCCGCGGGTACACGTCGGCGAGGCAGGTAAAGGTATGGTCGTTTTCGGTGCCGACCCGGTTGCCCCATTCGATGCAATCGCCGGGGGAGGGACGGTCGGTGGGGCTGACCGCTGCGTTTAACCCGTCATCGATCAGCACCGTGAGGATCACGCCGCCGCGATCCTTGAAGACCTGGTGCAGGAACTGCTCGATCTCATCCGCTTCCGTGTTGCACGGGCCGCACCAGACCGCGGAAAAATCTAGCATGATCGGCCGGCCGCGGAACTCGTACAGGCTCCGCTCCTCGCCGTTCTCGTCCTGGAGCGTAAAGTCGATGCCACAGAGCCAGTCCACAACACCCGGCGCACTGGTAACGTGATATCCCAGGCTGGCGCAGAGATCCGTCTCCGGGTAACCCACCCTCTCGACCTCGTCCGATGACTCGCCCAGCGAGCCTTCCAGGTTGTCTCCGCGTCCGGAGACCAGGAAATAACTGTTGTCGGCCGCGACGAAGGTCGCGCTGCGCAGAGCGGCGTTGACCGCGGCGCCCGGGGTCGCGTCGAGCCCGGAGACCGGGGCGTGGCTGGCCCAATCGCCCATGTTCCCGCGCCAGACGGTGTACTCGCGCTCGGGGGTCATGGGATCGGTGCCGTCGTCGCGGGGCTGCACGGCGTCGGTGCGCAGATCCTCCCAGTGCAGTACCACTTCGCCTGCGCCCCCTTTGCCCACCATCAGCGGGAAATGGCTTCCCGGCGCCGAGACCTCGCGGGGGCCGGCCTCCTGCTCGTGTACCACGCGGTAGAGTCCGCCGGCCGCTGCCGCGCCACCGTTGGACGCAACGAGGTAAAGCCATCCGTCATTGCCTCCCGCGGCGCCGGCCCACTCCGTGGGACAGTCCGGCCACACGGAGGAATCGAGAAAGGTCTCCACGACGCTGAGCGCCGCGGGGTCGGAGGGCTCGACCACTGCCCGCATCACGGTGTTGCGGTCCTGTCCGGGCATGAACAGGCTGTGCAGGAACGATTCGTCCGGCTCGTCGGTGCCGTCGGCGCCGCAGGCGTCGTCGCCGTAGGCCACACCGCCGGGACAGTACTCCGCCGGCTCGTCCTCGGCCAGGCACAAGACGGTCTCATCCGGGTTGGTATCTCCGTTGATATCCCGCGCCTCGCACCACGAGGGGTCGTCCGGATTGGGGCAGATCTGACCCTGGTTGAGGCCGCCCACACAAACCGCCTGCCCGTTGTCATCAATCCGGGTGAGGCCGGGCAGGCCGTCCGCGCCGAACCGGTCGTGGTCGTCATCGAAAGCATTGAGCAGGACATCCACGCCTTCGTCGTCGAAGACCGGGAACGCCTCCGCGGCGTAAAGGGCCAGTCCGGCCGGGCCGATCAGCTCGTCCGGCGAGGAGGGCCAGGAGGCCAGGGGATCGTCAAACAGGCCGCCGGAATCTCCGCTGGCATTGTCCCAACCGAGGTTGCCGCCAAACGGGACCGGGTTCAACTCGTCGTGGCTGAGATCCGAGACGTCGCCGGCATCCATGGCGTAGACCTGGCCGGAGGGATGGAATGCCACACCGCGACCATCACGCACACCGATGGCATAGACGTAACTGCCCGGCGTAGGGTTGTCCTCGGGAATGCTCCCGTCATCCTCCAGCCTCAGGATCTTCGCTTGAAGAACGTCCGGCAGCTGGCCGTCCCCGGGAACCTCCATGTCACCGGTGGCGACGTAGAGCTTCTCGTCCGGTCCGAAAGCGATCCCGCCGCCGTTGCGCAGGAACGCACCGCCTGATCCCAGATCGAGCAATGTCAGCCCTTCGCCGCAGGAGTCACCTTGCACGGTGTAACGGGTGACACGGTTGCTGCCGCTCACCAGGTCGGTGTGGTACAGGTAGATCCAGCCGTTTTTCACGAAATCGTGGTGAACCGCTACGCCAAGCAGGCCCGCCTCGCCGGTTGTCTCCACGCTGACATGACAGAGAGGCGCCGGGTCGAGTTCGCCCATCCTGATCTGGAGCAGATTTCCTGTAATGCGCTCGGTGATGAGTATCCTGCCGTCAGGAGCGACAGCGACGTCGGAAGGCTGGGTCAGCCCGGTGACGACCGGTTCCAGGCGAAACCCGTCGGGCAGCTCGGCTGCCGCAACGGCGCCGGCCAGAACTCCCAGCGCAATACAGAGACAACAGAGTGCTCCCGTTCTCATTATGTTCACGGCGTATCCCTCCACCTTTCGATGATGTATAAACCCCCACCCTCGGTTCCCGGATTCGGAACGGCTAAGGATATACAACGAAAATCATGCGGGAAACAGAATTTTTCAGCGGAGTACCCAGGTTCAGGGCTTTCTCACTACCATCAACCGCATCTCGGTCATCTCTTCCATGCTGTATCGGATCCCCTCTCGACCGAGTCCGCTGTCTTTCACTCCGCCGTACGGCATGTGGTCCACCCGCCAGGACGGCACGTCCCCGATAACCACGCCTCCCACTTCAAGACGATCCCAGGCCCTGTTCGCCTTGTACAGATCCCGCGTGAACACGCCGGCCTGCAGGCCGTAGCGGCTGTCATTGATCCGGTCCAGGGCGTCGTCGAAATCGTGGAACGGCTCCAGGATCGCTACCGGGCCAAACGCCTCGCGGCAGGACAAAGGCTCGTCGTCGGGCACCGCTTCCAGCACCGAGGGTGACATCATCGAACCCTCCCGGGCGCCGCCGCACAGCAGACGGGCTCCGGCCGTTACCGCCGAACGGATCCAGGATTCGAGACGCACCGCTTCCTCTTCCGAGATCATCGGGCCGATGAAGTTCCCCTCCACCTTCGGATCGCCCATCTTCAGCTTGCCGGTTTCATCAATGAGCCGATCCTTGAACCGGTCATACAAGGTGTGGTGCGCAAAGATCCGCTGCACGCTGATGCAGCTCTGCCCCGACTGGTAAAAGGCGCCGAAGACGATCCGGGAAACGGCGTCTTCGATAGCGGTCCTCCTCGTCCAGGATCACGCCGGCGTTACCGCCAAGTTCGAGGACGACCTTCTTCTTGCCCGCCTTCGCCTTCAGCTCCCAGCCGACCTCCGGCGATCCTGTGAAGCTCAACAGTTTCAGGCGCTCGTCGGTGGTGAACTGTGCGGCTCCGTCGCGGGTGCAAGGGAGGATGGAGAACGCACCTTTCGGCAGTTCGGTTTCCGCCAGGACCTCGCCGATGATCAACGCACCCACCGGCGTCGTGCTGGCCGGCTTCAACACGAACGGGCAGCCGGTGGCCAGGGCCGGGGCGATTTTATGCGCCGCCAGGTTAAGAGGGAAGTTGAACGGCGAGATGAACGAACAGGGGCCGATGGGAACCCGTTTCCACATCCCGGTGTAGTCCGCCGCCCGGGGGCAGATATCGAGAGGCAGGATCTCACCGTGGATCCGCACCGACTCCTCGGCGGCGATACGGAAGGTGTCGATGAGCCGGGTCACCTCCCCCCTCGAATCTGCGATCGGCTTGCCGGCCTCCACGCACAGGGAGAACGCCAGTTCCTCGGCGCGTTCGGTGAAGCGGTGGACACAGTGGTAGAGCAGTTCCTGGCGCTGGTACGCCTTCATCTCCGCCATCACTCCCCGGGCGGCGGTTGCCGCCCCGATCGCCTCGTTGATGGCGGCCGGATCGGCCTTGGCCACCCGGTACGCCGGCTCTCCGGAATACTTGTCGGTAACCACCAGATCGGTATTCGGTTTCCGGGGCTTGTTCGCCAGGTAATACGGGTATTCCTTGATCGCCATGGTTCACCTCTCTCGCAACCCGGAGCGTTATGCATTAATGTGTGCCGATCCCTATTGTAGGAAGGCGTGGCATGATCCCTCTAGAAGATTTCTTCCGCAAACCGGACAAAGTCCATCTCAGGCTCTCCCCCGACGGGACACGGCTGGCCTGGATGGCGCCATGGGAGCGCCGGATGAACGTATTCGTCCGCGACCTGGCCACCGGCAAGGAGCAGCAGGTAACCCGGTCCCGGGAGCGCGACATCGAGGGCTACGTCTGGGCCAGCAACGACCGGCTGGTCTACGTGCAGGACCGCGGCGGCGACGAGAACTTCCGCCTGTACGCCGTGGGCAGCGACGGCTCCAACCCGCTGGACCTGACGCCCTTCGACGGGGTCAAGTGCGGCATCGTCGATGAACTCGAGGAGAACGACGACGAGATCCTGTTCCAGATGAACCGGCGGGACCCGCGAGGTCTTCGACGTCTACCGGCTCGACGTGCACACGCGGCGAGATGCGAACTGGCGGCGGAGAACCCGGGCAACATCCAGAGCTGGCATCACCGACCACGACGGGCCGGCTGCGGCTGGCGATGACCACCGACGGCGTGAACACCAGCCTGCTGTACCGTCCCACCGAGGAGGACGCCGTGGCGCACGGTGGCCACCTACGACTTCAAGGAGCACGCGAGCCCCTGCATCTTCACCTTCGACAACCGGGCGCTCTACGTCTCCTCCAACGTCGGGCGGGACCAGGCGGCGATCTTCGAGTACGACCTGGAGACCGGGAAGGAGGGCAGCCTGGTCTTCGAGCACCCCGAGGTGGACGTGAGCCACCTGCTCTACTCGCAGGAAGCGGCAAGCAAGCTGACCGGCGTGGCGTTCGAGACCGACCGGCTGCACATACGACTTCTTCGACGAGCAGCGCGAGCGGATCCAGCGATTCCTCGACGAGCGGCTCCCCGGACACGGAGAACCTGCTGGTCTCGCACTCCCGGGACGAGACGAAGTACGTCGTCCACTCCGGCATCGACCGCACGCTGGGCAGCTACCACCTGCTCGACGCGGAGCCGATGGAGCTGACCCAGCTGTTCGACATCTCGCCGTGGCTCGACGAGCGGCGATGGCGCCGATGGAGCCGATTCGCTACGACAGCCGCGACGGCCTGACGATCCGCGGCTACCTGACCCTGCCCGCCGGACGCGGAGCCGAGCGGCGTTGCCGCTGGTCGTCCATCCCCACGGCGGGCCGTGGGCCCGGGACTCGTGGGGCTTCAACCCCGAGGTCCAGTTCCTGGCCAACCGCGGTCTACGCCGTGCTGCAGATGAACTTCCGCGGGTCGGCCGGCTTCGGCCGGAAGTTCCTCGAGGCCGGCTTCGGCCAGTGGGGCCTGCGCGATGCAGGACGACGTCACCGACGGCGTGCGCTGGGCGGTCGAGCAGGGGATCGCCGATCCGGACCGCGTCGCGATCTACGGCGGGAGCTACGGCGGCTACGCCACGCTGTCCGGCCTGACCACCGACGCCCGACCTGTACGCCTGCGGGATCAGCTACGTCGGCGTCTCCAACCTGTTCACCTGGATCGCTGCCATCCCGCCCGTACTGGAAGCCCTACCTGGAGATGCTGCACGAGATGGTCGGCCACCCGGAACGGGACGAGGAGCGGTTCCGGGCAACCTCGCCGTTCTTCAACGCCGACAAGATCCAGGCGCCGCTGCTGGTGGCCCAGGGAGCCAACGATCCGCGGGTGCACAAGCAAGAGTCGGACCAGATCGTCGAGGCGCTGGAAGAGCGGGGCATCGCCGTCGAGTACCTGGTCAAGGAGAACGAGGGCCACGGCTTCCAGAACGAGGAGAACCGGTTCGAGTTCTACCGGCGATGGAGCGGTTTCTCGGGGAGCATCTGGGGTAGCCAGGGTCAGTGCTTCTTCCTTCCCCTTCGCCCCAAC
>CAWBPP010000012.1:0-66318 GCA_963790785.1 Candidatus Polarisedimenticolaceae bacterium | reverse complement strand
TGAGCCCGGCCAGCATTACCGCCACCCGAAAAAGCTAGATCCTGGGTGTCGGCCAGGTTCTGACGACATCGGGGACTGGACGGTGATTTTCTTTATTGGGGCAGGCCGTCGCAGACTCTGCATCCCCCGAATTGCACTGGAGCCCGTGAGCGACTATTCCAGCCGGGCGATGGATGCAATGAAAGACTGTGATTGGTCCAGTGCCGGACACAGCGTCTATGTCATCCGACTAAGTGATCGCGTCCGCTGTGTCAGCAGGTTCTGGGAGGCCAACCCACTCATTTGGATCATCTTCCTTGTTTATATGTTGGACTCAGCGGCCTCACGCCGGAAGCGCGCTTTGAAAATCACAAAAAAGGGTACAAGTCTCTTGGTTCCCGCAAGAGTTTGGGTTAGAGCTAGTCAAGCCTCTGTATGAAAAGCACAATAAGATGCCCTATGCCGTTGCTAAGGAGATGGAAGGTGAACTGGCCGAGCATCTTCGAGGGCTCGGGTATGGTGTGTGGTATATGTGACCCCCGGCAATCTGAAGCGCTGCTATAGGAGCGGATATGGAAACTCTGGGACAGATCAATCATGTCGATCCCCGCACCGTCTGGCAACACGAGGCTTCTGCTTTCACGCCCTGGTTGTCTGAGAACCTGGACCGGTTGAGCGAGGCCCTCGGGCTGGAACTGGAGCTAACCGAAGTAGAGGCCCCGGTCGGGAGCTTTTCTTTGGATCTGCTGGCCAAGGATCTCAGCAGAGATCGGGTCGTAATCATCGAAAATCAGTTGGAAGGGACAGATCACGACCATCTCGGGAAATTGTTGACGTATGCCTCCGGATATGACGCCAGTGTGGTTGTATGGATCGCAACCCAGATAAGGGACGAGCATCGACAGGCAATGGATTGGCTAAATTCCCGCACCGATTCGGAAACGGAGTTTTTCGCTGTCTTACTCGAGGTACTTTCAGATCGACAATTCAAAGCCTGCGGTCGAGTTCCGTCCGGTTGGAGCTCCCGAACATGGACAAAAGATCAGAAGCGCAAAGGAACAGGACAATCGTCGCCCAGGGGAGAATTGTAAAAGCTTTTTGGCAGGACGTCATTGACGAACTGCGGGAAACACACAAGTTCACCAAAGCGAGAACATCACCTTCACAGAACTGGTGCTACTTCTCTTCCGGTGTCAGAGGTGTCGGATACAACCCGAGCTTTGCGAACCAACGCAAATGCCGGGCGGAAGTGTACATTGATACCGGTGACGCAGATGAAAATCAGCAACTGTACACGTATCTTGAAAATAGAAAGGTTGAATTTGGAACAGCGCCTCGGAGGGCCATTGGAGTGGGAGGCTCTGAAGGCAGGCGTGCTTGCCGAGTTGCCGTATACAGAGATGGCGCCGTAATGGATCCGGTATCGACTCATGGGGACATAGAACTGGTTTGTTAAAAATCTGCTGAATCTTAGACAGTCTTTTCGTAGAATATTGGCCAGAAGCAGCCAAATCGTTAAGTTGACCTGCTATCACCTAAGTTATTAACCGGTATGGATAAGCAGCCGAGACGTTCCGATCGATCATATGCACTTGGCAACGGTGCTGTTCGCGCAGAACGAAGGGCATTACTCCATGATCCTCACATTCGTGCTCTTACCGAGTATGTAGACAGCCTGAGAAGGCAATTCGGTAAGAAGAAGGAAATTCCCTATTTCGATCCATCCGATGGAGGAGTCCATGCCCGCATTCTGTTCATCTTGGAGGCACCCGGACCTCAGGCAGTAGAAAGCGGATTCTGCAGTATCGACAACCCGGATCCGTCCGCCCGGAACTTTGGTGAATTGCTGAGAGAAGCTGAGCTATCCCGAGATCATGTTGCGCTGTGGAACGTGGTTCCCTGGTATATCGGTGACGGGGAACGTATCAGGCCGGTGAACCTGGCCGACATCAAGATGGCCTTGCCCTACCTGCGGAAGTTGATCGATCTCCTGCCTGGATTGAGAGCCGTCGTGTACGTTGGGCGAAAGGCACAAAGAGCAGCGGCGCTGCTGGAGGTCCCGCAGAGTGTCACTGTGTGCCACTCACCATCCCAGCAATCGTGTGCGGAACCGGTGGCCCGAAAAATGGTTTGAGATTCGAGAATGCCTTCTAAGAGCTAAGCGATTGGCACAAAGTTAAACAGGAGCGGGCAGGGATCAGGGTTAACGATTGCGGCCTCCCAACAATCCACCCTCTCAATCAAAACCCATCATCACGCTCCCACTCCTTCCCCTTCCGGATTGATTCGAGGCAGAAGCTGGCGCCTTGGTTGTCATTCGGGTTGAGCCGCAGCATCCGCTCGAACACGGAGGCGGCTTCCTCCGGTTGTTCCAGGCGCCATAGGGAGATCCCGCGGCCGTGCAGGCAGCGCAGGTACGGGCGGTTGTCCAGGAACCCCCACTGCAGCACGCCGTTGAACGCATCCCCGAGGGCGAGCTCGCCGATCGCGTCCCGACGGTGTAATGCCTCAGGGCCAGATCGGTCGGGCCGTCGAAGAACAGGTTGCCCAGATGGGCGTGGGCGTCAAGGCAGCGCAGGTCCTGTTGCAGCAGTTCCATCAGGATCGCATACGCTTGATCGGGGTTGCCGCATTGCAGCGCTTCCACGGACCGGTAGATCGGGTCCATCTCCATGTCCTTCATCCTCTTGCCGGGAACGATCGTTCTCCATCTCGAACTGAGGCCTGCTGCCTAACTGCCGGATCGTCTTTCTCCCAATCCGCTTCAGGGTCCCCTTCCTCCCGCCAGTACTCTTTCGCAGGATCCCACTCTCCCCGCTGATGAAGGGCCAGCGGGGGCAGCCCCAGTGCTGCGGCATCGACCCGGTATCCGGTGACGGCGCCATGGACGATCCGGCCGCCCGCGTCCCCGGCCTGCTTCTCGATCTCCACGGTGACGATCTCGCCCGGGACCGGGTCCAGCGGTTCTACGGTGCACAGGGTGATTTCCTGCTTCCCGCCCGGAAGGCGGCACAGATAGATCTTCCTCCGTGGCCGAGGTCACGATCAGGTCGACAGGCGACGGTAATTTCTTCATGGCGGCCTCCCGGGAGAAGGATAATGGACCGGATTCTCAATCTGAAAGTGCTACTTGCCAATAGCGAATCGAGCACCAGAATCGGAAAACAGGCGTTTTCGTAAAAAACTCGCAATTTCCCATTAAACGCCCTATAATAACCTTGTATAATTAATATCAGACATTAAAAATACAAGGGTAATATTGACATGAAACGCCTCATCTCCCTTGATTTGCAAGACTGGGCAGAATCGCCACGCCGAAAGCCGCTCATTGTCCGGGGGGCCCGGCAGGTCGGGAAGACTCATGCAATCCGCTCGCTGGGCGAGGAGAAGTTCGAAGAACTGGCGGTTCTGGATCTGGAACGGGACCGCAGCCGGCACGGCATCTTCGAGAAAGACCTCGATCCCAAGCGGATCCTCTCGGAACTGCGGATCGTTCTGGACAAGAAGATCGAGCCGGGTCGATCGTTGCTGTTTCTCGATGAGATCCAGAGCTGTCCCCGGGCGATCATGGCGCTCCGTTACCTGTACGAGGAACTCCCCGAACTGCACGTCATCGCCGCAGGTTCACTCCTCGATTTCGCCCTCCAGGATATCTCGTTCCCGGTCGGCCGGGTGCAGTTCCTTGAACTGCACCCCCTGGTGTTCGCCGAGTACCTGTGGGCGATCGGACGGGACCAGGCGGCGGAGGTCGTGCTGTCCGGACCGGCGCCGGCGGCCGCAACAGTGCATGCTTCTCTTCTGGATGATCTCAGGGACTACTTCTTCGTCGGCGGCATGCCGGAGGCGGTTCTGGCCTATGTCCGAAACCGGTCGATCCGGGACGCACGGGATGTGCACCAGGAACTCTGCGAGTCGTACCGCCAGGATTTCGCAAAGTACGCCCCGCGAGTCGATCCGTACTGTCTTGACGCAGTGTTCGCCGGCGTTGCCCGGAACGTCGGACGACAAGTCAAGTACACCCGCCTGGCCGAGGGTTACCCCAGCCCGAACATCAAGCGGGCGTTCGATCTTCTGGCCAAGGCCAGGGTGGTCACCCGGGTGCCGGCGGCCAGCCCGTCCGGACTGCCACTGGGAGCTTCCGCATCATCCAGGCGGTTCAAGGCGCTAATGGTGGACATCGGACTGATGCAGCACCTGCGAGGGCTGCCGGTGGATCTCGAGTACCGTAAAGCCGATCTCCTGCAAATGCACGAGGGGGATATGGCGGAGCAGTTCGTCGGGCAGGAGATGCTCGCCTCCCAAGGTTCCGATCTCCATTACTGGGCGCGGCAAGCCAGGAGCAGTACGGCGGAGGTCGACTACCTGGCGGTGGTCGGGAATTCCGTCGTTCCGGTCGAGGTCAAGAGCGGTCCATCCGGCAGGCTCAGGAGTCTGCACCTGTTACTTGACACGTATCCGAACTGCAAACAGGGTTATGTCTTCAGCACTGCCCCCTTCGCCGAGCTGCCGGATCAAAAGCTGATCTTCCTGCCGCTGTACCATGCGTTTCAGGCGACCAGGGTGATCTAGCGGATCGGAAGTTTCGTTGAACCTGAATATTAGCTTGTCCTTTACTAAAGGACAATATATTATACAGGACATGAAACCGCTGGAACCGAAATTAGCCCCATATATGGACCATATTCGAGCTCTCCCTTTCATCCGGGAGGTCGAGGTGGCAGCGTTGGAGCCTGCCGTCGTTCTTCTTCGGACGCCGAAGAAGGAGTATCGATTCCTCGTCGCTCTGAAGCGGACGAACCTGACCCGCACCCTGGTGGACGGGTGGCTGAGCAAGGTCGGCCGCGGAAAAGTTGCCGACTGGATCCTTCTCGCTCCCTACGTCGGCCGGCCTATGGGACGGTACCTGAAAGAACTGGGTGTGAACTATGTCGATATAGCCGGAAACTGCCGGCTGCAGGTTGGGCAGGAGCATACCGCCTGGATCGAAGGGCAGCGGCAGCCTGCAACCGGCGGAGGGAGAGGGCTCGGGGTGGCAGGATTCCAGGTTCTGTTCACCGTCCTGGCCAGGCCGGATCTCCTGAACGTCACGGTTCGCAACCTGGCGGATCTTGCCGGAGTCGGTAGAAACACCGCCGCCCAAACCGTCAACCGGTTGGTGGAAGAGGGGATCGTAGCCGGCGTCAGGGGGCAACGCCGCCTGCTGGATCGCCAGGGCCTGATGGACCGGTGGTTGACGGGATACGGGACCCTGGTGCGCCCGCGAATCATGGTCGGGAGATTCCGGACACCGGACAAGAACCCGGAAGAGATGGAGCGCCGTATTGAAACTGTCCTGGGCGCAGAGGAACGCTGGGCCTGGGGCGGCGGAGCCGCCGCGATGCGGTTGACGAAGTTCTACCGCGGACCGAAAACGATTGTGCATGTGGAACGATGGCAACACCACTGGGCGAGGGAACTCCGGGCGTTACAGGCCCAGGACGGGCCGTTGATCATTCTGGGAACACCAGGAACGGTCGGTCTGGAAGGAGTTGTGCCCGGAACCGCTCATCCATTGCTGGTGTACACGGAACTGCTGGCAGGAGGGGATCCAAGGGAGATCGAGGCCGCCGAAGAGATTCAGAGGAGCTACCTGCAGGGATGAACACGGATCGATTCACGGAAGAGCAGATTGAAGCACTCCATATCCTTGGAGGTCTATGGGGACAGGAATCGTTTGTGCTCATCGGCGCGACCGCCCTCGATTGCTTCATGGAAATGAACTGGCGCGGAACCCACGATCTTGACCTTATGGTCGCGTTGTCCATAGACGAGTACCGCAGTGGCCTGGCTAATCTGGCCGGGTGGAGACGGCATCCCGTACTGGAACACGAGTGGCTGGCGCCTGGCAATGTAAGAGTGGACATCGTTCCTGCCGGAGAATTGCAGCTCAAAGCCGGTGAAATCGTTTGGCCAGGCAGTGGCGTCCGCATGAGCACCACCGGGCTGCGTCTCGCCTTCGACTTGTCCATACCTGTATGCCTGGCGAATGAT
Organism: Candidatus Polarisedimenticolaceae bacterium; assembly: GCA_963790785.1. Lineage (GTDB taxonomy): Bacteria > Acidobacteriota > Polarisedimenticolia > Polarisedimenticolales > Polarisedimenticolaceae > Polarisedimenticola. Next base: position 60,309 of record CAWBPP010000012.1, on the reverse strand, counting down.
CTTCAGATCCGGATCGCTTCGCCTCCGGCCGTTACGGTCATGAAGATGGCGGCCTACCTGGACAGGCCGGCGGAAAGGGAGAAGGACCTGAAGGATATCGGCCATCTACTCGAAGGCTACGCAGACGGCGACGATAGCCGCCGGTTCTCGGATGAAGTTCTGGATCACGGACTGGACTATGAGCAGGTGAGCGCCTTTCTCCTCGGCAAGGATATCGGTGTCATGGCGGATGCAGGGGATCGTGAAGCGATAACCACGTTTCTCTCGAGGTTGCGGGACGAGGCGGATCCTGCTGCCACACATTCCAGGATGCTCCGGTCGGGACCGGTATCCTGGAACAGCGATCCTGCGGTGATGGCGGCTCGATTGGAAGCGTTCTGCCTTGGGCTTGATGGTTAGCTTCTTCCCCATTAAGGAGCAGCTCCGGGACGTTGCCGGCGTCGTCCTGGGTGAGGTAGCCGCGTTCATCGTCTATTAACTGTTATATAATTAGTTGTTACGCAAACTGAGGCAATTTATTGTTAAGATTGCCCTCAGAACGGGAGCATGGTTCGAGACATGAAAGCAAGGGTGACATCGTGAGCGGTTCCGATCGTTTGCCGATGCACCGGCGTATCCGGGTCCGGCGTGAAGCGCTCGGACTGTCCGCCACCGAACTGGCGGAACGGGCCGGTATCACCCCGGCTTATATCTCGGTCATCGAGTCCGGCGCCCGGATCCCCTCCGAGGAAGTGGCGGTGCGCCTGGCGCAGGTGCTGGATGACGACCAGGAACTGTACCTGGCCTGGGCCGACGCCAGGGATGTCAAGGATCTCCCCCGCTATCTCCAGAGAATGAAGAAGCTGTTGCACCTGCGCTCGGATCCGGTAGCGCGGGAGCGGTTCGGGGCGGGGATCAATCTGAAAGAGACCGTCTCCGATGTGGACGACATGGCGCCGGTGCCGGTGCTGGAGGACGGATTCGATCCCGGCGATGACCCGATGAACGCCACCGGCGTGCAAGGGACCATCCCGCTGCCGGAGCAGGTGCTGCCGCCGAGCGTGGTGGGGCCGTTCGCGTACCGCCCGGGTGAGGAGGCGGTGCTCCGGGTGAGTAATGAGGTCGCGCCGGGGAGCCTGGTGGTGCTGAGCACCCGGCCGGGGCCGCTGGATGCGAAGCATATCCATGCGGTGCGGCATCAGGGGCGGGTGATCCTGAGCCGGGTGCTGGACCGTGGTGATTCCATGCTGCTGCTCCACGATTCCGACCGCTCCCAGGTGGAAGTGGTGGATCTGAACCCGGGGGAGATGATCGGTGAACGGATCGCCGGCACGGTGGTGCTGGTGCTGAAGTTCTGGGAGGGGGCGATGGACCGCAAGGAAGATCCGCTGGACGGGCTGGTGCGGGAGAGGATTTCGGAAATAGCGTCGCCGAGCCGGATGCCGGACCGGTCGGTGGCGTTCATAGCCGAGCAGCCGGTCAGGTACCGGGGTGTTCCCGTCCGGCCGGGTCGACCGACCACGGTCCGGGTGGAAGGGAAGTTCCTGGTCCGGGACTGCCCCTGGACCGACAGCTACGGCTGGCGTCCGATCCAGAAGGCGGAGGACATGGACCGGTTGGACCGGCATCCAGGGATGAAGGTGCGTTTCAACCTGATGAAGGACGGCCAGGTCCGCTACGTGTTGGAGATGACCCCCGACCAGTGGCGCCAGGCGCTGGGCGATTATTACCACGGCGATACCTGGCGGCCCAACGGCTACATCGTGGCGATTACGAAGCGGCGGAAGGGCGAGTACACGGAGGAGTTTCAGGAGAGATGGGGGAAGTGGGTGCGGGGGCTTTAGAGTGCTGTGACGGATTCACTTGATCTCCGGGTCCGCATGGCCACTTTCGAGTGGCTTCACGATCAGGTGGATCTTCATAGCGACGTGTTGCCGCGAAAGCTCCTCGAAAAGGGATTTCTGTTTGACGGCCAACAGATCCGACTCGTCGGTCCCCAAGGGATCTGGAAGCCTAAGATTCTTCCGCAGATCCCCCTTTCCATCACCACCTCGCCCAACGGCCCTTATGACGATCACCTCGGAAACGGTGGGTTGCTAAGCTACGCCTACCGAGGGTTCAACCCGTTCCATCACGAGAACGTGGGCCTGCGGGAAGCGATGAAGCGCCGTATCCCACTGGTCTATTTCCGTGGGGTTTTCACCAGCAAGTATCTGGCAGCTTGGCCGGTGTTCATCGTCGGAGATGATCCGGCGGCGCTGAAGTTCAAGGTGGCGCTGGATGATGCGCGGCATATCAGCGATTGGATGCCCGAAGCTGCCGGTGTAACTCTAGACGGTGATACAGGCGCCAGCGCACGTCGCGAGTACATCACGTCTTCGTTCCGGCGTAGGGTGCACCAGAGAACTTTCCGTGAGCGCGTGTTGAGGGCGTACCAAGAGCAGTGTGCGTTGTGCCGGTTGCGGCACGAGGAACTGCTTGATGCGGCTCACATCATCCCGGATTCCGATCCGGAGGGTGAGCCGGTAGTTAACAATGGCCTGGCGCTATGTAAACTACACCACGCTGCTTATGACCGAAACTTCCTTACTATTCGCCCAGACTACATTATTGAAGTCCGGCGTGATGTATTGGAAGAAGAAGACGGACCGATGTTGCGGCACGGTCTGAAGGGGATGCATGAGAAGAGGATTGTATTGCCGCGGTCAGTGAAGTTAAGACCCGATCCAGCGAGGCTAGAGAGAAGGTACGGGCAGTTTTTAACTGGCTAAACTGCCGTCGCCCATCGGTGCGATAGCCTCCGCATCTCCTTCCCGGCAACCCACACGTCCCCGCCTACCTGATGCAGTTCTCCGTACGCCCATTTGGCTACTCGGATCGATGCCGGCAAGTCGTGAGTCAGGCTGTGGTTGGTGAATTCGGCTGACAGTTTGTCGCCGTGATCCCGGTTACGTTTGGTCCAGTGCTCTAGGTGTTCCTCCGCGGCCAAATAGTTCGACTTGCTGTTGTTACAGCTGCCGTCGGCGAGCACGAAATTGTGCCCCAGATCGTTTGGATACCTTGACCAGGGAATAAAGTGATCAACATGAAGCATGTCATCTCGAGTAAGCTGTTTATTGCAATAAAAGCACTTATGTTCATCGATAGTGCGAAGAACCTTCCGATAATCTTCCAAGCTCGATCTCTCTGTTCCGAACAGGAAGCTGTGAAGTTCAAGACTTTTGCGGATTGGTTTGTTTAATTGCCGGATTCGCCGAACCCAGGCAGAACGAACCAGTTCGATAATGAGTCCATAAAAGGATCTGAAGCAAAATGATATACCTGGCAATAGGTGGATCTTTTCTGTGTCTCTTTTATGCTCGTAGATGAATTCATCTGTTTCAGATCCAACGATCTGAAGACGCCAGAGCGGGTCTTCCTTAAGCTTGGAACTAATCCGGTCATGTGCTTTCAGCCAGGAGGCTGAATCGGGGCAGGGACGCTTGGGTTTAAAAGCATATGTGTCCTGAAGGTCACAGAGAGCGCTCACAACGACCGCGGTACCTCCTGAAGTTTGCCTCAGGCGATATGGTTCGTCCGTTTCAAATAGCGGGAATTCTTGTACCTGCCGCCAGTACAGATCGATGAACTTGGCGGCGAGTTGATCCACGGTCAAGGTCAGGCGACCGTCCGGATCGGCATCATTCTCAATGCACAGGTCGGCGATGGCATGGAGCAGGGCGAATTTGTAGGTAGCTGTAACATCGCCTTCTGCAAGGAGGCGCTGGAGTTTGCGCAGGAAGTCGACCTGGAATTCCGGGTTCATCGAACGGAGTCTAACCCAGATGAGGCGAAGAGGGGGACAGTCCCCCTTGGAAAACCCCTGTTTCATGAGCTTTTGGTATTATATTGCAACTATAATATTATAGTATATACTTAATATCAAAGTTGCAATATAATTACTCCGGGGGCGAACATGATTGAGGTACGGGGAAATAGCCGGGTCCAGGTTCGGAAGCAGATTCGGTCGGTCCGGACGCTGCGTTCCGACCTGTACGCCCTGGCTGAAGCGATTGCCGGGGATCCCGGTTTGCGAGGGCAACTGGTCCTGAAAGATGCGAAGATTTCAGAGGGGCGGATCGAAGAGGAACGGAGGATAGCGGAGCAAGTCTTCCACCCGGATCTGTTCGAACGACTCCAGATCGTGTTGGGCGGTTCGGAGCCGATTCAGGAACCGGCAGGCGTAGTCCACCTGAAACGCGCCGACTCCTGGTTTGAGATCACGAAGCTGCTCTTGCGGCAGTACCTCCTGGGGAAGGGACCGGTCACCACCCGCTGGATCATGAAAACCGTCGGATGCACCTATCCCACCGCTGCCAAGGCGCTGAACAGGTTGGAGCCGGTGCTGGCGCGACATTCGGATCGCAGCGTGGGACTTTCACGCTTTCCCCGGGACGCATTGGACGAGTTGCTCGTGCGGGCGCGGTTGGCTCGATCCACATTCTGGTACGTGGACCGTTCCGGACAGCCCCGTTCGCCGGAGATATTGCTGGAGCGTCTGGCGCAGCGGCGGCTGGAACACGTAGCCGTTGGAGGGAGTCAAGGAGCCAGGCACTGGTATTCGGAACTGAATCTGTCAGGGAATCCCAGACTGGACCTTACTGTGCACTGCCCGGGGAGTTCAATAGATCTTGGGTTTATCGATGACCTTGATCCGGCGCTAGTCCGGGTGAAGAGCCCAACGCCGACCGCTTCTGTAGTAGTCCATGCGATGCGCAGGGAAGTACATTGGTTTGAACCCGGCCCGATGCCCTGGGCCGATGTGGTGGAGTGTCTTCTGGACCTGCACGCAATCGGCCTGCAGCAACAGGCGGTAGAGTTTCGAGAGTACCTGGAGAGTAGCCGGGTGCAATCATGAACCTGTTGTCGCCTCGGGACATCCTGGTCAGAGTAGTGGCCACCTTGCCTCGAGACAGGCTAAAAAATGTGATTGTTGTCGGGAGCCTGGCGGTTGCCTATCACTACTTCAAGGATGACGATGAGGGGGAGGTTCGCACCAAAGACGTGGACTGCCTGTTGACGCCCCGGGGTGAAATGGTTCAGGCCGGTGAGGAAATGGCCGTCCAACTGCTCAACGGCTGGCGCCACCGGAAGGACGGCGGGTTCGGCAAACCTCAAGCCGGCCCGGAGCCTCATGAGAGCCTGTCGGCCATCCGTCTCTATCCACCGGAGTCCGAGGACTGGTTCATCGAGCTATTAGCGGAGCCGGAATCGGAAAGAGATAGTGGAAAGAAATGGATTCCGATCCGGACCGATGAGGGTTACTTCGGCCTACCCAGTTTCGAGTTTCTGTCCCTTGCAGCGCACCAGCCGATGGATACAGGGTTCGGAATCCGATATGCCAGGCCGGTAGATGATGGCGCTGGCGAATTTGTTGTCCCATCCGATGATCGGCCCGGAATTCATGAGTTCACAGTATGAGGGCCGGACCATCAAGCGCAGCAACAAGGACCTGGGACGGGTGCTGGCCATTGCACGCCTCGACAATGATGACAGGATGGCGCAATGGGTCGGACTCATGAAAGAGGCGCTGCGCGACTGTTTTCCGACCCGCTATCCTGATTTGGCGAAGCGGGCCGGAAGCGGTTTTCGGGAACTGCTCGACAGCGACGAGGACATGGACGAAGCCCAGCACATCTGCAACATCAGTCTGCTGGCCGGGAACAGGGCGAGCCTCGAAGAACTTCGAGCTACCGGCCGGCGGTTCATCCAGGATGTCATCGAACCGTTGGAGCAGATCTAAGATGGGACAGTCCCCTGCTGGGACAGTCCCCCAACCGGGACGGTCCCCGTAGCCCTGTCGACTTAAACGGTGGGCTTCCTGCATGCCCGATAATCAGTTTCCGGGGTATAAATAGTCCGATAAGCACATCGTGTTTTGTGCGTAAGGAAGCCGCTCATGAAATTATCCTGTCGGATCGTAACATTGATGATTTTTGCATTGATCTGGACCGCCGGGATCGGCGGAGCCATGGCCATCTGTGGTCCTCCCAAGACGTTCGGCACCTGGGATCGTATTGAATCTGCCTACTATTACGTCTACGGATACAACAATGATGGGACGGGAGTCGGCGCATTCTGGGAACCTGGGTTCCGGGTTGGCGCCAATGAAGGGACGATTCCGCTGGAAGCCTGGTTGCGGGTCAGTGCAGAGTACGGTGGCTACATTATCGGCAATTGGGGCGATTCCCGCGTTGTCGGTTGCCCGCAGAATGGAGCTCAGACCGTTATCGCACTGACCCAGGGTGACGGTTCCTTCGCCATTGGGCAATCTGAAGAAACTCCGGCATCGTTCCATCACTGGATGTTCGGCAACTTTACATTCACGTTTCTGCCCCAACCCCAAGTCGATGCGGTGAACTGGTCGGGTACCGACCTCGTTCTGGATCTGCATTTTGCCACCATCGATGCCGGGTACAGCAGCCTGTACGGTACTCCCATCACCGAGATGGTTCGGAGCATCAATCTATACTGCTACGTGGGTGTATCCGACCCGGGTCGTGATACCTCGCTCTATACGCTGCACTCACGGATCCCCTACACAGGTGGCGTGACGACGGCTGCCGGAATCACGCTGGATTGCTCCAACCCGGACACTGCCTATTTCCTGGCGTCCGGACTCGACCTCACCAACGAATATGACACTGTTCATGTGAGCACGGCTGCCGTTGTGGCCTGCTCCGAGGGAGCGGACAGGGACGGTGATGGATTCGCCAATGCTTTCGACAATTGCCCCTACATCGCCAACGAAGACCAGCTCGATGTGGATGATGACGGTTTCGGTGATGCATGTGATATCTGTCCTGATGATCCGTTCAACGACCTGGACAGCGACGGCATCTGCGGTGACCTGGACAACTGTCCTGCCGTAGCCAACACCGGGCAGCAGGACCAGGACCTGGATGGCGTCGGCGACGGATGCGACAACTGCATTGCAACCTTCAATATCGATCAGGCGGATATCGATGCGGATGGCGCCGGAGATGCCTGCGACCCGTTCCCGAACCGGCCCGACAACTACATGGCTTGCCTGGAAGAGCGCGAGGTCTGCCTGGACGACATGGTTGAAGGCCATGCCGGCCTTGCGGAGATCAAGCGGCTGCTGGGCCTGCCGGTAGGCAAGCGATCATCGAGTTTCATGTGCTCGGGAGAACTCTGTCCTGACATCATGAAAATTATCGAGATGCTGTTGGATTCGCCGGAGCAGTGTAGGGGCGACTAGAAAGCGGGGACAGTCCCCTGCGGGGACAGTCCCTCCAATTTTTCAGAACTTTTACATCTCTTTCAGGTATTACCTGTCAGGGGAGGACGGCCCCTCGCGTTGCGGAGAGTTCGAAAATGAAAAACTGGATGCTGATGCTCACAGCCCTGCTTCTGTGTGTTGGGATTGCCCTGGCCGGTCCGGCGTACGTCCGGCAGCCGGATCTTCACGGCGATACGCTGGTTTTCTGCGCTGAAACCGACCTGTGGACCATGCCGGTGCAGGGTGGGAGTCCGGTGCGGATCACCACCCATCCGGGGAACGAGAACGCTCCGGCGTTCTCTCCGGACGGCAAGATGATCGCTTTCAGCGGCCTGTACGACGGCAACAACGACGTCTACCTGATTTCCGTGGACGGCGGTGAGCCGCAGCGGTTGACCTGGCACCCGGGCGGCGACGAGGTCATCGGCTGGATGCCGGACGGTGAACGGGTGATCTTCCGCAGCCGCCGCAACGATCCCATGGGCGCCGAGCATCTGTTTACCGTTGACCTCAAGGGTGGGGACGCCGAAGAGTTGCCATTGGGGTGGGCCGCCAGGATCGACGTCGACAAAGGTTCCGGCGACTGGGCGTTCGTCCGGTTCAACCGGGAGAACCGGCCGTGGAAGCGGTACCGCGGCGGTCTGACCTCGGACCTGTGGGTGGGCGATCCGGACAAGGCCGATTTCAGGAAGATCACCGATTTCGACGGCATGGACGGGTTCCCCATGTGGCATGAGGGGCGGTTGTGGTTCCTCAGCGACCAGGGTGGCACCGCCAACATCTGGTCCATCGCGCCGGACGGATCGGGACGGCAGCAGCACACCACCTACGAGAAGTGGGATATCCGCTGGCCGGCCATGGCCGATGACGGCCGGATCGTGTTCACCAAGGGGGCGGATCTGTACATCTTCGATCCGTCCAGCGGGAAGTCGGCACAAGGTTGACGTTGATCTCGACAGCGAGCGGATCCGGACCCGGGTGCGGTACCCGAACGCCGGCCGGGGGATGACCGAGTTCGCCATCACCAATGAGGGCGACCGCGTGGCGGTGGTGGCCAGGGGTGAGATCTTTTCGGTTCCGGTGGAGAAAGGGGTGACCCTGCCGGTGACCCGGGGGACCGGGGCCAGGGAGAAGTCGGTGATGTTCGATCCGAAAGGGGAGAAGCTGTTCTACCTCACCGACGAAACCCGGCGAGGAGGAGATCCGTTCCATCGACGCCTGGGGGCGTGGCGAGGCCGAGATCATCCAGCCCGGTCGCGAGGGGGTGTGGCACTACCGGCCCGATCCGTCCCCTGACGGCAAGTGGCTGGCGTATGCCGACGACAGCTACGGCCTGTTCGTCATGCCGGCCAGGCGGCGGCAAACCGGTGGAAGTGGACCGCGGCACCGAGGGTGAGATCTTCACCCACACCTGGTCCCCGGACGGTCGCTGGCTCGCGTACGTCAAGACCATGCCGAACCTGTTCAACTCGATCTTCATCTACGGCATGGAAGACAAGACCATCCACCCGGTCACCGGTTCCCATACCAACGACAACTCGCCGGCCTGGGACCCGGACGGCCGTTACCTGTACTTCGTCTCCGACCGGCACATCAACCCGCTCATCGGCGAGGTCGATTTCAACAACGTGGAGATGAAGAACGACCGGCTGTACATGGTGCTGCTGCGGGAGGACGTGGACAACCCGCTCCTGGAGCTGGCCGGCCTGCCGCCGGAGGATAAAGAAGACGAGGACGGGGAGGACAAGGACAAGGATAAGAAGGACGAGAAGGGCGACAAGAAAAAGGACAAGGACGAAGACAAGGACAAGATCAAGCCGGTGGAGATCGATTTCGACGGCCTGATGCAGCGGTTCGTGGAACTGCCGGTGGAGTTGGGGAACTACGCCGGTCTCCTGGCCACATCGTCCCACCTGTTCTACGTCAGCTTCCCGGTGCGGGGGCTGGAAGAAGCGGGGGACTTTTTCAGTCCGGCTCCGGTGGCCAACCAGCTGATGGCGTTCAGCCTGGAGGACAAGGAATCGAAACAGTTCGTGGAGAACATCACCGATTACGGGCTGGCCTGGAAAGGCAAGAAGATCGCCATCCGGAATGAGCAGGGCCTGTTCGTGGTCGGGATCCTCCGCCCCTCCCGGGCCGGCCCTGGCCAAGGGCGCCGTCGATCTTTCGGACATGGTGGTGGAGCTGGTGCCCAATGACGAGTGGACCCAGATCTATTTTGAGGCCTGGCGCCAGATGCGGGAGTTCTACTGGGACGAGGAGATGAGCGGCATCGACTGGAACGGGATCCGGGACCAGTACGCCACCCTGTTGCCGCGACTGGCGAGCCGGGCCGATCTCAGCGATCTCATCGGCCAGATCTTCGGCGAGATGAACACCTCCCACACCTACGTGTTCGGTGGCGATGCGGCGGTCCGGGCCGGCCGTGTGCCCACCGGTCTCCTGGGGGCCGACCTGGTACGGGCAGGCGACGATGCTTACCAGGTGAAGACGATCTTCCGGGGGAGCGATCCGGACCGGGTGCGCTCGCCGCTGGACGGACCGGGCATGACGGTGAAGGAAGGGGAGTACATCCTGGCGGTTAACCGGGAGCCGATGGCGCCGGGGAGGCCGTTCCATGCGTATCTCGAGAACATGACCGGCAAGGAAGTGGTCCTCACGGTGAACGGCAAACGGTCGATGGACGGGTCCCGGGAGGTGGTGGTCACGCCGGCCGGGAGCGAGAACGACCTGCGCTACTCCCACTGGGTGCGGAAGAACCGGGAGTACGTCCTTGAGAAGACCGGCGGGAAAATCGGCTACATCCACATTCCCGACATGCTCAACCCGGGGATGATCGAGTTCAACACCTGGTTCTACCCGCAGCTGGACAAAGAGGGCATGGTGGTGGACGTGCGCTGGAACGGCGGCGGCTCGTACTCCCAGCTGATGCTGGAACGGTTCCGGCGCAAGGTGCTGAGCTGGAGCTACGTGCGGGGTGGGGCCACCGGGCCGTACCCGTACCGGGTGCTGAACGGGCCGTTCGTGGTGCTGGTCAACGAGCGTTCCGGATCCGACGGCGACATCTTCCCGCAGGCGGTGCAGCTGGAAGGGCTGGCGCCGATTATCGGCACAAGGACCTGGGGCGGCGTGAACGGGATCACCAGCATCAGGCCGCTGGTGGACGGCGGCATGATCACCCAGTCCCAGGTCGCCTGGTGGGACCCGAAGGATGACTGGGGGCTGGAGAACCGGGGCGTCATTCCCGACATCGAGGTCCAGGTGCTGCCCCAGGAGATCGCCACCGGGGTGGACGCACAGCTGGACCGCGGCATCGAGGAGGTGCTTCGCCTCCATGAAGAGAACCCGCCGGCGAAACCGGATTTCGGGCCGAGCATGCGACGGTCGAGGCAGTCGTATCAGGATGAGTTGAAGCAGTAACAAGGTGGGGGGAAGGGGGACTGTCCCTGCGGGGACGGTCCCCCATTTTTCCGGGGACTGTCCCCACAGGGGACTGTCCCCTTTTTTGTTCGAGTTGCAAACTGTGCTATATAATAGTACAATCTCTACATGAAACTCTCCCCTTCCAGGATCCAGCGCTATTGCCGGAAGCAGGGGAAATCGTTGTCCACCATGCTCCGGGACGCTGGTGTGAGCCGGACCGCCTACTACTCGCTGGCGCGCCGTGGTTCGGTCCTGCCCCGGTCCATCCACGCCATGGCCGAAGCGCTTGGGACCGGTGTGGAGGATCTGCTGGAGGAGGCGACCATCACAACCGCCGCCGATGCCGGCCGGTTGGTTGAACAGGCGAGCCGCATCGTCAGCGGTCACCCGGAAGCTACGTTCGAGAATGTCTGGCATACGTTGATGCTCCTTCGCGAGAGACCGGAGGAGCGGTTGAACAGGAGCCTGCGCCGTGGCCGAGCCGTCGCTGTTCACGAATAAAGAGGTACGGTTCCTGAGAGAGCTGAACCGGGCCGGCGTTCCGTACCTGGTGGTGGGGCTGTCCGCTGCTGCGCTGCAGGGTGCGCCGGCGGTGACGCAGGATATCGATCTGTGGTTCAAGGACCTGTCCGACCCCAGGTTTCAGAAAGTGGTGCGCAAGGTCGGCGCCGCGTACGTTGCCCCGGGCGTGAACAATCCGCCGCTGCTTGTGGGAGAAGGGGTTTCGCTGTTCGATCTGGTCGTGCACATGCACGGCCTTGGCAGCTTCGATGAGGAGTATGCCGGGAGTCTCGAAATCGCGATGCTTGGCAATGTTGTCGTGCGAGTCCTGCCGCTATCAAGGATCATCGCCAGCAAACGGGCGACCGGGCGGGACAAGGACCGGGCTATCCTTCCGGTTCTGGAAGACGCCCTGCGCACCATTCAGGGGCAGGACTGAGCCCTCTACTTCGTCCAGTACTTCGCCTTCTCCGGGATGACCCAGCGGATGCCGCCGCGCGGGTCGGGGACGTCATCCTTGTAGCGCGGGATGACGTGGATGTGGACGTGCATCACCGTCTGGCCGGCGGCGACCCCGTCGTTCAGGCCGATGTTGAAACCGGTGGCGGTGAGTTCCAGGTTCAACTGGTGCCGCACTTCGCCAACCAGTTGCCACATGGCGGCCCGGGTCTGGGTGGAAAGATCGAACAGCGCCGCCTTGTGTTCCCGGGGGAGCACGAGGGTATGGCCCACGGACACCGGGTAGCTGTCCCGGACCGCGACGGCGAGACCGTTCTCGGCCACAATCCGGTTCGGCTCAATGTTGCAGAACGGGCAGGGCGTGTTCATGGCGCGGATGATTGTACCCCGATTAAAATGGGGACATTCCGCTTTATATTTCAATTCTTATGTGGTGTTTAAGAATTAAAATATAAAGCGGAATGTCCCCAATTCTTTGGCGGCGGGATACAATCGTCCCGATTATGAGCCAGAGAAATCATAGCGTTTCTCGCATGGACTGGCGCCTGTTGACGCTGATCCCGGGGATGAAGCTGCTGGTCCACATCCTTGTGGCCGGCCGCTACGGCTATTTTCGGGATGAACTGTATTTCCTGGACTGTGCCCGAAACCTGGACTGGGGCTACGTCGATCACGCCCCCCTCATCGGGTACTACGGCAAGATCGCTTTGCTTCTTGGCGGTTCGCTCCCGGCGCTGCGGATCATTCCGGCTGTCGCCGGCGCCGGCCTGGTGCTGCTCACCATGCTGCTGACCCGGCAACTGGGAGGCGGCCGGTTCGCCCAGGCGTTGGCAGGGCTATGCGTTCTGGCCACGCCGATCCGGCTGGGCATTGACAGCCTGCTGACCATGAACTCCTTCGAGCCGCTGTTCTGGATCGGGTGCGTCTATGTCCTGGTCCTAATCGTTCACACCGGCGATTCGAAGCTGTGGATCTGGTTCGGTGTTCTGGCCGGATTCGGCCTCATGAACAAGCACTCCACCCTGCTGTTCGGGGGAGCCGTGGTGGTGGCTCTGGTTCTGAGCCGTGAGCGGCGGGAACTGTTGAAGCCGTGGATCTGGCTGGGTGGACTCATTGCCGGCCTGATCTTTATGCCGAACCTGATCTGGCAATACGTTCACGATTTCCCCACCCTGGAAGGGCTGCGCAACGTTGCCGAGACCGGGAAGAACGTGGCAGTCGCGCCGCTGGAGTTTGTATCGCAGCAGGTTCTCCTGCAGCACCCGCTGTTGCTGCCGGTCTGGCTGGCCGGATTGGTGTCCCTGACGGTAGGCAAGGGTCGCAGGATGCGGGTGCTGGCCTGGATCTACCTGGCGCTGCTGGTGACCATGATCGTTATGAAAGCGAAACATTACTACCTGGCGCCGATCTACCCGATGCTGTTCGCCGCCGGATCGGTGGCGATGGCAGACTGGCTGTTCCGGAAGAGGAGCCGGTTCAGCACCTGGCCCAAGGTCACGGTGCTGGTTTGCGTACTGGTTGCCGGTGCTGTGATCACACCGGCGATCCTGCCGTTCCTGCCGCCGGAGCAGTTGGTTGCCTACCAGGAATCCATCGGCGTCGCCCCGCCCAAGACCGAAGTCGCCCATGCCGGCCCGCTGGAGCAGAGACTTGGGGACCAGTTCGGATGGGAGGAACTGGTGGCGGAGATTGCCCGGATCTACAACGCGCTGCCGCCGGAGGAGAGGGACAGGACCGGGATATTCGCCAGTAACTACGGCGAGGCCGGGGCGATCAGCCTGTTCGGCCCGGCATATGGCTTGCCGTCGCCGATCTGCGCCCACCAGAATTATTACTTCTGGGGTCCGCCGGAAGTGGAGCCGGAGCACCTGATCTGGTTGCAGTGGAGGCGGGAAGGGGTGGAGTGGTACTGCAACGAGGTGGAACAGGTCGGTGAGCATTTCCATCCCTGGGGGATGGCGGAGGAGAACCGTCCGATCTACCTGTGCAGAGGTCTCAAGCACCCCCTGGCCGAAATATGGGACGAACTCAAGCACTGGAATTAAATGGGGACATTCTGCTTTATCTTTCAATTCCTTCATGGTGCTTAAGAATTAAAAGATAAAGCAGAATGTCCCCATTTTCTGTTTGAATAATTCCCCCGGCTCCCCTGTATGTACTAATGAAGAGTTGGAGAGGAGGGACTGTCATGCGCGAGGCACCGTTCACCGTCGTTAACCGGGAAGATCTGGATCCGGTCTGCCCGCACTGCAACGAATCGATCACCGAGGTGTACTACAAGGCCCGGGGCGCCGGCTGGTTCCTGTTCCCCCGCAGCGCCATCTATTTCTGCCCCCACTGCCGCAAGGTGCTCGGCCTGGGCCAGAGCAGGATGGCGTAGAGGCGAAATTAATGGGGGACATTCCACCTTGCGAAAAGTGGAATGTCCCCGGTTGTGGGTAACGTTACTTCACGTTGATCTTGATCGACTTCGGCTTGGCCTTTTCGCTCTTCTTCAGGCCGAGGAAGAGCATCCCGTCCTTGAACCGGGCGCTGATGCCGTCGTCATCGACGTCCTCGGGGAGGGTGAAGCTCCGGGCGAACTGCCCGAACGCCCGTTCCACACGGTGGAACTTCTCGTCCTTTTCCTCGGTTTCGGCCTTGCGCTCACCGCGGATCAGGAGCACGCCCTGGTTCACGGAGACATCCACCGCGTCCTTGTTGACGCCGGGGATCTCCATTTTGATGCGGTACTCCTGGTTGGTCTCGCTGATATCCAACGCCGGCGTCCAGTCGGACAGCGCCATCGTTTCCTGACCGGTTTCGGGCTGCAGCTGTGGACGGCTTGCCATATTCCGGTTCACGCGGTCGAGGATCTCCTCCATCTCGCGGAACGGATTCCATCTTACCAGTGTCATGGTGGGTCCTCCTTTCTGAAAATAAACTCAATATTTGAATCACTCCGGGCGACCCGGCCCGATGTCGATTGTTTAAGATCGTCGTCCCGGACTGTCAAGGATCGGCCGACAGGAAGGTTCCGATCCGGTCCAGTTGCAGTCGAAAATCGCCCGGTTGGCCGTCGGCCAGGATCAGGCCGAAGGTACGGATCTTCGCCGGATCCAGTTCCGGCCAGTCCGGTACGTCCCGTCCCCGGAAAACCGGACGGAAAGCGGTGAACGGGATGGCGGTCTCCTGCCATTCCCCTGGACGGGTCGGCAGGGCGGCCTGGTAGCTGACGCCGTCGAAACGGTCGTCGGTCCGGAGACGGACCCCATAGGTCCGGCCATCTCCGCGGACCCGGAGGACGATGCCATGCCGGCCAGCCATGTTGAGCTGCTGTGGCCCGGACCGCACCGATGCGAATCCGCCGTTGTTTTCCAGGGAGAGGTTTCCCGAGAATACGGCTGAGTCGTCGTGCAGCACCATCCGTCCGCTCGAGATACCTCCCATAACGCCGTCGTTGATGCTGTTCCACACAGCGGTTCCTTCGTCGAAGCGGAAGATGGCATCACCACCCTCCGCTCCTCCGGAATCGGAAACCGCACCTGCCAGCAATAGAAAAGAAATAAACATGATCGCCTCAGTGCCAGGTGTCAGGTGGCTGCGACGGCACCCAGGTGCTTCCGGGCAGGAACGATTCGGCAGGCAGCCTGAGAAGATCGTAGGTACGATCAGCCCGGAAACGGAATATTTTCAGGATGTCCGATTCCACCAGGCTGCTTCCGAGCCAGCTTCCGAACTTTCCGAATGGAAGCTGGAAATCGACCTGGTCCCGGATCACCGTTCCGCCATCGGCTTCTTCGAAGATGTGGAGGTGCCGCCAGTAGGTGTACGGCCCTTTCAATTGCAGATCGACGAACCGTTCCTCCGGGACCCACTCGGTGATCCTGGAGATCCAGGTCGTTGGAATGCCGTGTACCCTGAGCCGGTAACGCAGTTCCGTCCCCTCCCCGACTGTCGGGGTGGTCTGGCCGGTCATCCGGAACCGGAGCCAGGGCGGTGTGATCTCTTCCAGGTTCCTGGGGTCGCTGAAGAATGCGAACACCTCCGGCCTTGGAAGATGGACGAACTGGGACGTCTCCAGCCGGCGCGTGTTGGATGTCAGGTCGGTGATTTTCATGACGCGCTTCCTAAAAGTGGCCGCAGCAAGGTGGGGTGGTTAACAGAGGGGGGGAAATTCCCACCCGCTGCGGCCGAGAAACAATCAGCGGCGGTACCGCCAGAAAGGTGCGCTTGATCGGAGCCGGTTGGTGTCCTCAGCCAGGATCACATCCAGGCCGGGCGTTCCGTTGACCAGTCCGGTCGCTACCACCGTATAGATCGCGCCACGGTCCAGCATGACTGCCGGTATTTCAAGAGCGACAACATCGGTTCCTGCTACCCGGACTTCCAGGTTGTACATCCCGCGGGGAACGGTGACATACCCTGCGCTCTCCTTGAACTCCACATCCTGGAACAGGTACGGACCGTCCTGGATCTTGATGTCCACAGCCGGGGCATCCGGGGAAGCGTGCACGAACCGGACCCGTGACTCCCGGAACGACAGCAGGCTGTTGTCGTCCATCAGAACGATCGGTGTGATGTCATCCAGGAAATCGACGGCGATTACCGTGTAATCGGTCTTGTAGAACAGGTTCAGATCGGCATCGATCACCGCAGACCCGGGGCCTGCGCCTGCCGGAACCACCTTGGCGTTATAAACGTTGGCCGGAACCGGAGTGTAATCGGAAGCTTCGCCGAAGGCGACATTCTGGAACGCCCGCAGGTCGTCGTTCACCAGGATGTCCACCGCCGGTGCATCCGGCGAAGCATGAATCACCCGGACCCGGGCGTCGTTGGCGCTGGCGATTCCAGTTACCAGGCAGGCTGTCATGAGAAAAAGGGCAAAACGTTTGATTGTGAGCATTTTCTTAATCCTCCCGGCTCTCAGGCCTTGTTTGTTTATGTGATGTTATAGACAATAAACGGACAAAACGCTTTTGTCAAGGGTTTGTCTAAACAATAATTTGCACATATGCGGGCAAATCTATAGAATCATTCTCATGAATGAGCAAAAGCCCCGGCCGGCCAACGGCCATCCTATCCAGATCGCCGCCAGGAGAAGCGGGCTGACCCCCGATGTGATCAGGGCTTGGGAGCGTCGCTATCACGCGGTGGAGCCGTTCCGGTCCAAAACCAACCGGCGGTTGTACACGGAAGAAGATATCGAGAAGCTGTTCCTGCTCAGCCAGGTGACCCGGGCGGGGAGGAGGATCGGCGATGTAGCCGGTCTTGCGCTGGAACGGCTTCGGAAACTCGTGGAGGAAGACGACGAGGCGGCGGTTCGTGTCGGCAAGCTACCGGTTACGGAGGCCAGAGAGCGATCCGGGGAGCAGTACGTGGATACGGCCATGGCGTTCCTCAAACAGTTGGATTGGGCGGGCATGGAGTCGCTCCTGACGGAAGCGTCGGTCACCCTGTCCACGCCGGTACTGATGGAACAACTGCTCACTCCACTGCTGCACAGGGTCGGTGATGGCTGGCAGCGCGGATCCCTCCGGATCGCCCATGAACATATGGCCTCCGCCATGGTCAGGACTCTGCTGGGCAACCTTCGAAATTCCGGGCACGGTCCCCGCTACCGCGCCGGAACTGGTGGTGGCGACCCCGACCGGCCAGCGGCATGAGCTGGGGGCGATGATGGTGGTGGTAGCGGCAGCTTCCGACGGCTGGAGGGTGACCTATCTGGGGGCCGACCTGCCTGCGGCGGATATCGCTGCGGCTGCCCTGGTCCGTGACGCCCGGGTGGTGGCGCTGAGCATCGTTCACCCGGTGGATGATCCAAACCTGACTGGTGAGATCAAAATTCTCGGCTCCAGTCTGGGCAAAGAGACCGTCCTGCTGGCCGGTGGGACCGGCGCCGAGGCGTACTCCGCCTCATTGTCGGCGGCCGGTGCCCGGATCATTAGAGATATTCCGAGGTTACGCACCGAGTTGCAGGCACTCAGGGCTTCATAAAAGAAAAGGCCGACCCGCAGGGGGCCGGCCAGTTCTTCATTCATGAAACCTGGATCAGGAACCGGGCAGGATCACCGTGTCGATGACATGGATGACACCGTTGCTTGTTTCGATGTCAGTGGCGATGACATTGGCGTTGTCGACCATTACGCCGTTGCTGGTGTTGATGGCGATGCTTCCGCCCTGCAAGGTCTTTGCTGCGGTCAGGTTCACCACGTCGGCTGCCATGACTTTGCCGGAGACCACGTGGTAGGTGAGGATCGCTGCGAGCTTTTCCTTGTCTTGGAGAAGCGCTTCCAGGGTCCCTTCCGGCAGCTTGGCAAATGCCTCATCAGTCGGTGCGAAGACGGTGAACGGGCCGTCCCCTTTCAGGTAGTTCCGCCAAGTCCGGCAGCCTTCACGGCAGCGACCAGCGTGTTGAAGTTACCGGCGGCGACCGCGGTGTCGACGATGTCCGGTTTTTGGGAGGCGGCTTTGGCTCCGTGGGGCGCGCCGCAGTCGGCAGCGGCGATGGAGGAGGCCAGGACCAGAGCTGTGATCAGTATCCCTGCGGTACGGTATTTCATCGGAATGCTCCTTTTTCTCTCAAATAGTTTGTTTTGTTCGGTTCATGAAATAGACAATACATGGACAAACTTAGTTTGTCAAGGCAACATCTAGAATAATATATTTGACATAATCATCAAACGAGGTTAGTATTCGTCCATGAGCCAGGATCAGACCACCTTTATTTATGACAAACCTCCAGTTGGAAGAACAATTCTCCTGACCGGAGCGACCGGTTATGTCGGTGGCCGGCTGCTGGGGGAACTGGTCTCCTCCGGGTATACGGTGCGCTGCATGGCAAGGAATCCCCTGTTCCTGCGGCAGCGGGTGCAGCGGGAGGGGTTTGGTTCGAAGGTCACCGTGGTACCCGGGGACTGTCTGGACCGGGATAGCCTACGGCCCGCCCTGGCCGGTATTCATACCGCTTTCTACCTGGTCCACTCCATGGGAGGCCGTGGTGATTTCGCCAGAGTCGACCGGGAAGCGGCCCAAAACTTCGGTCAGGCGGCGCAAGAGGCCGGGGTGAGCCGCATCATTTATCTTGGCGGCCTGGGAGATACCGGCGAAGCGCTGTCCCGGCATCTCCGGAGCCGCCACGAGACCGGTGACACGTTGAGACGGTCCGGCGTACCGGTGGTGGAGTTCCGTGCCTCGATCATCCTGGGCTCCGGCTCCCTGTCGTTTGAGCTGATCCGTTCCCTGGTGGAACGTCTGCCGGCCATGATCTGTCCGAGCTGGGTCCGGGTGAAAGCCCAGCCGATCCACATCCTGGATGTTCTGAACTACCTCAAGGCGGGGATCGAGCTTCCGGAGGGGCGGGACCGGACCTACGAAATCGGTGGAGCGGACCAGGTTTCCTACCAGGAGATCATGGAAGAGTACGCACGGCAGCGGGGGCTGCAACGGTTCATGATTCCTGTCCCGGTCCTGACACCGTACCTGTCCAGTCTGTGGCTCGGTCTGACCACGCCGCTGTATGCCAGGGTCGGGCGGAAACTGATCCTCAGCATCCGCAACCCGACGGTGGTCCGGGACGTTCAGGCATCCTCCGACTTCCCGTTCCGGCCGGCCGGACTCGCTGAATCGATCCGGCGGGCGATGCACAACGAAGACCGGCGTTACGCCGCCACCAGGTGGTCCGATGCGGTCAGTTCGGCTGGAGCAGGGCGCTCCTGGGGCGGCATAAAGTTCGGGACCCGGTTGGTGGACACCCGTTCGGTCCTGGCGGAAGGGGTGCCCGCCGGTGCCGCTTTCGCTCCGATCCGCAGGATCGGGGGGACACCGGGTGGTACTACGCCGACGGACTCTGGAAGGTCCGAGGTTTTCTGGATCTCCTTGTGGGAGGAGTCGGTCTCCGGCGGGGCCGGCGCAACCCGGATGACCTGGTGCCTGGAGACACTGTGGATTTCTGGCGCGTGGAATCGTACGAACCGAACCGCAGACTGCGGTTGGCGGCGGAGATGAAGCTGCCCGGGCGAGCCTGGTTGGAGTTCGAGGTCGAACCGGTGGACAACGGAACGGTGATTCATCAGACCGCCGTGTTCGATCCGGTGGGCCTGGCAGGCCTGCTGTACTGGTACGGCATATATCCGTTGCACAGCATGGTGTTCCAGGGGATGATCCAGGAGATCGGGAAGCAGGCCCGGATGCTGGAGAAACGGTTTCCCGTGCCGCTACCGGGGTAGATCATGGCCGGCATACCGGAAGTCCGGATACGACAGCTTAACCAACGGACCATCCGGCGTTCAGGACGGTTCGTGCTGTACTGGATGGTGGCGGCCAGGCGGACCCGGTTCAATTTTGCTTTGGAGCATGCCCTGAACCGGTGCCGGGAACTGGACCGGCCGCTTCTGGTTCTGGAGCCGCTCCGGATCGACTATCCGTTCGCATCGGAACGGTTCCACCGCTTCATCCTGCAGGGGATGTCCGATCAGGAGGGACGTTTCCGAAAGAACGGAATCGCATACCACCCGTACGTGGAACCGGTTCCCGGTGCCGGCAAGGGTCTTGTGGCGGCCCTGGCAGGCGAGGCCTGCTGCGTCGTGACCGACCGTTTCCCATGCTTCATGATTCCGGCCATGACCGCAGCCGGTGGCCGGCAGTCGCCGGTCCGGGTGGAGGCGGTGGACGGCAACGGCCTGCTCCCTATGGATGCTGCGGACCGGGCGTTTCCCACCGCCTACGCTTTCCGCCGGTTCCTGCAACGGGAACTGCCGGTCCCACCTGCAGGATTTTCCCGAGCCGGATCCGCTGGCCGGTTGCGACGATCTCCCTGCCGGAAAGGTTCCAGGAGAGATTGTGCAGCGCTGGCCGGCAGCGGACCGGTCCCTGCTGGAGTGCAGGCCGGAACCGCTGGCAGCCTTGAGGTTGGACCGCTCGGTACCGGGGACCGGTCTGCAGGGTGGTGAGCGTGCCGCCCACGAGACCCTCCGGCGGTTTGCGCAGGACCGGCTTCCGGATTACGACTCGGCCCGCAACGATACCGCAACCGACGGTTCCAGCACCCTCTCTCCGTACCTGCACTTCGGCCAGATCTCGTCTCACCAGGTCTGTGCCGAACTGTTTGCACGGGAGGGCTGGAATCCGGACGATCTATCCGATTCCGCTGCCGGCAAGCGGAAAGGCTGGTGGGGGATGTCCGGTGCTACCGAGGCGTTTCTGGACCAGCTGGTGACTTGGCGGGAACTCGGTTTCAACAACTGCGCCTATCTGGACGGATACGATTCGTACGAGTCATTACCGGGCTGGGCCAGAGAGACGCTAGCGCAACACGCCCCCGACCCCAGGGACCCGGTCTACACCCTGGAGCAGTTCCGGGATGCGGAGACCCACGATCCCCTGTGGAACGCAGCCCAACGCCAGCTCCTGCAGGAAGGACGGATCCACAACTACATGAGGATGCTGTGGGGGAAGAAGATCCTGCACTGGTCGGCGGAACCACGGGAAGCGCTTCACATCATGATCGAGCTGAACAACCGGTACGCACTGGACGGCCGGGACCCGAACTCGTACAGCGGCATCTTCTGGGTGCTGGGCCGTCACGACCGCGCCTGGGGCCCGGAGCGGCCGATCTTCGGGAAGGTCCGAACCATGACCTCGAAAAACACCGCCAGGAAGATGAATGTCAAACCGTACCTGGAACGGTTCGGGAAATCCTGAACGGTCCCCACCGCTGAACCCGGACCGGTTCCATCCGTACATTCCGATGGGTCATACTATGGGATCTGTGGTCGATTCATACTGCCCCGGGAGATGAGCATGAAAACCTTCACGAAAACCTTCCTGATCCTCCTCTGTATCGCAGCACTCCTGGCCTCCGGTCCCGCACTGGCCCAGAAACCGGATGAGGACGAGCCGCCTGAGAAGGCGGACAACGGGGACGAGAACGGCAAGAAGCCGGCGAATGACAAGAAGAAGGCAAAAGAAGGGCCGAAGCCGTATGACGAGGTCATCACCGAGGAAATGACCTCCGATCCGGGGCTGTTCATCGTCCACCGCGACGGCGACGACGTTTACTACGAAATCCCGGTGGCCGCACTGGACAAGGAGATGATCTGGGTCAGCCAGCTGGCGGAAACCCAGGCCGGGTTCTCCTGGGCCGGCATGCCGCTGGGGAACCGGGTGGTGCGCTGGGAGCAGCGCGGCGACAAGATCCTGTTGCGGGATGTGAAGTACGACATAAGAGCCGACACCGATGATCCGATCCGCCTGGCGGTGCAGGCGACCTCGGTGTCGCCGATCATCGAGATCTTCCCGGTGAAGGCGTACGGCAAGGACAAGGCGCCGGTGATCGACGTCACCAGGCTGTTCACCACAGACAAGCAGGAGTTTTCCGCCAACGAGGCCCTGGGGGCCAAGGGGCTCGACGGCAAGCGGACCTATATCGAGCAGGTTAAATCGTTTCCCACCAATATCGAGACCCGGGTGACGGCGACCTACAATCTGACCCGGCCGAAACCGGGAGAAGAGAACGGCCGTCAGCGGTTCCCCACCGCCACCCGCAGGGACCCGAGCCAGAGCGGCGTGACCGTAATGTTGCATCACAGCATGGTGAAGCTGCCCGAACGGCCGATGAAGCCCCGGGTGTTCGACGACCGGGTCGGGTTCTTCACCGTCCGGTTCTCCGATTACGGTGACGACTCGAAACATGAACTGAAACAGGAGCGTTACATCACGAGGTTCCGCCTGGAAAAGAAGAACCCCAAAAAGGAACTGTCCGAACCGGTGCAGCAGATCGTCTGGTATGTCAGCCGGGAAGTGCCGGCCAAGTGGCAGCCGTACATCATCCAGGGTATCAACGACTGGCAGCCGGCGTTCGAGGCGGCCGGGTTCGAGAACGCCATCATCGGAAAGCTGGCGCCGAGCAAGCAGGAAGATCCGGACTGGGACCCGGAAGACGCCCGTTACACCACCGTGCGGTGGCTGCCCTCGGCGGTGTCGAACGCCTTCGGCCCCCACGTCAGCGATCCCCGCACCGGCGAGATCCTCGAAGCGGATGTGCGGGTGTTCCACAACATCATGAAGCTGGTCCGGGACTGGTACTTCGTCCAGGCCTCCCCCAGTGATGAAAGGGCGCAGAAGCTGCCGCTACCCGACGATCTCATGGGTGAGCTGATCCGGTTCGTCGTATCCCACGAGGTCGGGCACTCCATCGGTTTTCCGCACAACATGAAAGCGTCGTCCGGCTACACGGTGGAGCAACTGCGCGACCCGGAATTTACCGCGAAAATGGGCACTGCTCCTTCCATCATGGACTACGCCCGGTTCAACTACGTCGCCCAGCCTGGAGACGGTGCTTCCCTGACGCCGGCCATAGGTGTTTACGACCACTTCGCCACCGAGTGGGGCTACCGAGTGTTCCCGGAAGAGGCCGACGAGAAGGCGGAGCTTGAGAAGATCGTCGCCCGGCAGAAGGACGATCCGATGCTGCTGTTCGGCAACCCGAACCCGCTGGAAGACCCGACCCAGCAGACCGAGGACCTGGGAGCCGACGCGGTGGCCGCCACACGTCTCGGGCTCAAGAACCTGGAGCGGGTCGCAGGTTACATGGTGGATGCTACCAGCAAGCCGGGTGAAGATTACGACCTGCTGGCGAATATGCACGACGCCCTCCTCGGCCAGTGGACTCGCGAGATGGGCCACGTGGCCAACGTGGTCGGCGGGGTGCAGCAGATCAACCTGCGGTTCGGCGATGCCGACCGGCGGTTTTTCCCGATCAGCGCCGAGCGGCAGAAAGAGGCGGTCACGTTCCTGAACGAGAACGCCTTCAGCAGACCCGACCTGTTCCTGTCCGACGATATCCTTGGGCGGCTTGAGGCGAGCGGCGCCGCTACCCGGGTGTTGATGGCCCAGAGCGGCGTGCTCAGATCCCTGCTGTCCAGCCACAGAATCAAGCGGATGGGCGAGTTGGCGGAAGGATCGGAACAGGCCTATACCGCGGCGGAAATGATCCGCGATGTTTCCGACGGCATCTGGTCCGAACTGGCCGGCGGCAACCCGGACATCGACCTGTACCGCCGCAACCTGCAGCGGGCCCACGTGGACCTTCTGGCCGGGATGCTGGAAGCGAAGGACCCCGGCTCCGACATGCCGGCCCTGGCCCGGGGCGAGTTGACCCGGCTCCATGCCGACTGCGTGCAATACGGTTCGGCGGCCGCCAACGAAACCACCCGCCGCCACCTGGAAGACGTGGCGGCCCGGATCAAAATGGCCCTGGAGAAGATCCAGGTACAGCCGACGGGAGGACCCGCAACCCGCATAACCCGATGAGATAAAATGGGTAAAATGGTAAAATGGGGACATTCTGCTTTATCTTATAATTCTTTTTGGATACTGATTCTCAGCTAAGAATTGAAAGATAAAGCAGAATGTCCCCAATTTGTTTTCATAATTCTTGGAGAATTAAACTCCCCGCCATGTGTATTAGAATCTGAGGGCGACACAATATGCCTGGAGGGGATCCCCTCCGGGGAAGGGGAGGAAAGGGCGTGGAAACCGAACCGATGACCGTGATCGGTCCCGATGAACGGGGCCTGGCTGCGTTTACTCATCTATCCGGCCTGGCCGGCTACATCATCCCGTTGGGCGGGGTGGTGGTTCCGATCATCATTATGGTGGTGAAGAGCGACAGCAAGGTGATTTCCACTATCGCCAAGCAGGCCCTGTGGCTGAATGTGGTGGTATTTCTCGCCGCCGCCTTTTCGGCCCTCCTGATGCTCACCGTCATCCTGATCCCGCTGGTGATTCTGTTCTGGATCCTGCTCGGCCTTGCAGCGGTGGCGTTGCCGATCATCGGTGCGCTGAAAGCGAACGACGGCGTGTACTATCGCTACCCCTGGATCGGGCTGTATCTGGACTGACCTGCAAAAGGGGGACATTCTGCTTTATCTTTCAATTCTTAATTGAGGATCGGTTCCCAGAAAAGAATTTAAAGATAAAGCAGAATGTCCCCATTTTTTCCGGGGGGAATCTCTTGCGTACCCAGACCGCGGGCGAGGAGATCGCCAACACCATCAGCCACGGCGCCGGTGTGCTGCTGGCCGTTGCCGCCGTTCCGATCCTGGTAGTTGGCGCCGTTCGGCGCGGCACGGCGGCGGACATCGTCGGAGCAAGCATCTTCGGCGCCGCCATGGTTTTGATGTATCTGACTTCCACGCTGTATCACGCACTGCCCCAGGGCCGGGCCAAAAAGGTGTTCCGTGTCCTGGACCACAGCGCCATCTTCCTGATGATCGCCGGGACTTACACGCCGTTCACCCTGGGAGTCCTGTTCGGCGGTTGGGGCTGGACCCTGTTCGGCCTGGTATGGGGAGTGGCGGTGGCCGGGATCGTCCTGAAGGCGGTAGCCGGGTTTCGGTTCAGTGTGTTCTCGACCCTGTTGTATATCGCCATGGGCTGGTTGATTGTGATCGCGGTGAAGCCGCTCATCAACGGCATGGAGACAGCCGGCCTGGTCTGGTTGCTGGCCGGCGGCCTGGCGTACACCGGCGGCACGGCAGTCTATGCGGTGCAAAAGGTGCGGTACAGTCATTTCATCTGGCATCTGTTCGTTCTGGCCGGATCGACCTGCCATTTCTTCGCCGTTTTCGGCTACGCCGCCTGAAACGGACCGTTCCGGGTCCAATGGTTGGAACCGAGTCGGCTACACTGATAGGTGAACCTCTGGGAGTGAACCATGTCTATCATCGAGGTTGGCCAGACCCTGTCCCACTACCAGCTTACGGATAAGCTCGGAGAGGGAGGGATGGGCGTGGTCTGGCGCGCCCTGGACACCCGGCTGAACCGTCCGGTGGCGATCAAGTTTCTCCCGGCCACGGCGGCGGATGACTCCCAGAAACTGGCGCAGTTCCGACGGGAAGCCCGGGCGGTGGCCGCCCTGAGCCACCCGAACATCGTGACCATCCACTCGGTGGAGGAAGCGGACGGCGAACTGTTCCTGACCATGGAGTTTGTGGACGGCTCTCCTCTGAGTGATCAGATCCCGGAGCATGGGATGGAATCGGAGCGCCTCCTGGAACTGGCGGTGCCCCTGGCCGACGCCATCTCCGCCGCCCACGACCGGGGCATCATCCACCGGGATCTGAAACCGGGAAACGTCATGATCGGCAAGGACGGCGGGGTGAAGATCCTCGATTTCGGCCTGGCCAAGATTCGGGATCCTGAACCGGAAACAAAGCACGAGAAAGACGCCAGCCTGGCCGAAACGAGGACCGACGAGGTCCGCTTCGGTGGGACGGTGCAGTATATGTCCCCCGAACAGCTCCGGGGTGAAGTGGTGGACCATCGCGCCGACGTCTATGCATTGGGCGTGCTGCTGTTCGAGATGGCTACCGGAACCTGCCCGTTCCAGGGCGGCAGCATGGCCGATGTGGTGGCGGCGGCGCTGAAGGACGATCCGCCGGCGGTGAGCGATCTGAACCCGGCCTACCCGAAGGCGTTTGATCGCATTGTGCTGCACTGCATGGAGCGGGATATCCGGCAGCGGGTGCAGTCGGCGGTAGACCTACGCAACGAACTGAAGCAACTGCGTTCCGGCGGCAACGTTCGGGAGGACGAGTTCGGTCCTTCCATCGCCGTGCTGCCGTTCACCGACATGAGCCGGGAGCGGGACCAGGAGTACTTCTGCGAAGGCATGGCGGAGGAGATCCTCAACGCCCTCAGCCGGGTGCAGGATTTGAGGGTCGCTTCCAGGACATCGTCGTTCCAGTTCCGGGCCAGCGGCATAGGCAGCAGGGAGGTCGGCCGGCGCCTGCGTGTGGGGAGCCTGCTGGAGGGCAGCGTCCGCAAGGCCGGGAACCGACTGCGGATCACCGCCCAGTTGATCAACACCGCGAACGGTTACCACATGTGGTCCGCCAGTTACGATCGGGATCTGGAAGACGTGTTTTCCGTCCAGGAGGAGATCGCCGCCCAGATCGTGCAGGCGATGCGGGTCCGGCTGACTGTTCGGGAACTCGGTGAGCTCAAAACCAGCCCGACCCAGGACGTCCAGGCATACGACTACTACCTGCGGGGAAGGAAGTTCTACTACCAGTACGGACCCAAGGACATGGAGTTCGCCTTGCAACTGTTCACCCGGGCGATCGAACTCGATCCGGGGTACGCACCCGCCTGGGCCGGGTTGGCCGACTGCAGTTCCTACATCTATCTGTACTCCGATCGCAGCGCGGCGATGGGCGAGCAGGCCGACGAGGCCAGCGCCATGGCGGTGGAGCTGGACCCGCAATCGGCCCAGGCCCAGGCGTCCCGGGGTGTGGCCTTGTCAGCGTGCGGTCGGGACGAGGAGGCGGTGGCCGCCTTCGAGACCGGCATCGAGCTCGATCCGTCATCGTTCGAGGCGCACTACTTCTTCGCCCGGAACTGTTTCGCCGCCGGGGAGTTGGAAAAGGCGCTGAAGCTGTACGAGCGGGCTTCGGAGGTCTGCCCGGAGGATTTCCAGGCGCTGCTGCTCATGGCCCAGATCTATGACGATCTGGGGTTAGCGGACAAGGCGCGGCAGACCCGTCGTCGTGGTGTGGCCAAAGCCGAGGAGCGCATGAGCCTGAACCCGGACGATACCCGCGCCCTGTACATGGCCGCCAACGGCCTGGTGGCGCTGGGGGAGCCGGACCAGGGTATCCGCTGGGCCCGCAAGGCGAGGACTATGGATCCAGACAACCCGATGCTGCTCTACAACGTCGCCTGCATCCTGGCCATGGCCGGTCAGCTTGACGAAGCGATCGAGAGCCTGGAGGCGGCGATGGATCAGGGGTTGCGCCAGAAGGGATGGTTCGAGCACGACAACAACCTGGACTCGCTGCGGGACCATCCCAGGTTCCAGAAACTCATGAAGACCCTGTAAGAAAAGGGGGACATTCTGCTTTATCCTTCAATTCTTATGAAGGAGGGGGACGGTGCCACTCTTCCATAAGAATTGAAGGATAAAGCAGAATGTCCCCCTTTAATTAATAGCTGTGTTCGTCGAGGCGGACTTTGCCGCGGAAGATCCAGTAGATCGCGGCGGTGTAGGTCACGATGAACGGGAAGCCGATGGCGACGATTAAGAGGCCGATCTTGAGAGTCAACGGGCTCGATGATGCGTTGTACATGGTCAGGCTCAGGGTCGGATCGTTGCTGGCGGTGACCAGGTTGGGGAATATGGTGATCCCGAACAGGCCGACCAGGGCGATGATGGTTACGCTGGAGGACAGGAACGCCTCCCCGTACTTGCGAAAGAAGATCGCCCGGGGGATGTTGGCGATGGCCAGGACCGCGATGATCATGATCAACACGGCCCAGGGGAACCGCTCGAAGTTGGCGGTGGCGGTGGGCACCAGCACCAGGGTCAACTTGGTGGATAGCAGATACAGCACCAGGAAGACGCCCCAGGTGTGCCAGATCCAATGTCCGAGGCGCTCCTGGACATCGCCCTCGGTTTTGAGAAAAAGGAAGATCGCGCCATGCATGGCGAACAGCGCAACAGCCATCAGACCGATCAGCACCGGATATGGGCCGAGCAGGTCCAGGAAACCGCCTGTATAAACGCCCCGGGCATCCAGCGGGATACCGGTCAGAACATTCCCTACCGCCACGCCGAACAGCAACGGCGCCAGAAGGCTCGATCCGAAGAAGCTGTACCCGCACATGGCGCGCCAGACCGGCGACTCGACCTTGCCCCGGAACTCCAGGCTGGCCGCCCGGAAGATC
Organism: Candidatus Polarisedimenticolaceae bacterium; assembly: GCA_963790785.1. Taxonomy (GTDB): domain Bacteria; phylum Acidobacteriota; class Polarisedimenticolia; order Polarisedimenticolales; family Polarisedimenticolaceae; genus Polarisedimenticola. Next base: position 31,958 of record CAWBPP010000012.1, on the reverse strand, counting down.
AGGGAGAACAGCAGCAACATGAACGCCAGGTAGAACCCGGAGAAGATCGTGGCGTACGCCTCCGGGAAGAAAGCGAACATCGCTCCTCCGAAGGTGACCAGCCAGACCTCGTTGCCGTCCCAGAGCGGGCCGATGGAATTGATGAACAGTCTCCGCTCCCGGTCGGTTCGCGCCAATGGGAACAATATGCCCACACCGAAATCAAACCCGTCCAGAACCGCGTATCCGGTCAGGAGAACACCGAGCAACAGGAACCAGATCAGTTGCAGGTCCATTACTTCCCTCCGGTATGTATTTCACCGGGGCCGGTCTGGATCTTCCGGTTCAGCACATACAGCCAGAGCAGGAACAACAGCAAGTAGATCATCCCGAACATGATGATCGATCCCAGCACATGTTCCGCCTGCACCGCCTGGCTGACCCCCTCGGATGTCCGCAATCCGGCGGTACGGACCATCCGGGTGCCGTCGGCCAGAGTCGCTGCGGTGGTTTCGTATCGGATGAAGCCGCCCTCATCCAGAAGCGGTTCACCGTCCAGGCCTCGTTCCAGTGGCGGATGGACGATCCAGGGCTGGCGCCCGACCTCGGCGGCCACCCAGCCGACCTGGTTGGCAGCCACAGCTCCCAGCACGGCCACCACGAAGATACGCAACAGCCAGCGTTGCTCGAACAGGGAGCCCCGCCAGCGCAGGAACGAGGCCAGCAAGGTCAGGCCGATGAACGCCATTCCCAGTCCGATCATGACGTGGTAGGACGCGAACGGCAGCAGCACCGGCGGGCGGTCTTCCGGCCGGAAACGGTCCAGCCCCAGCAACGGCTCCCGGAAGTCGTCGTGGACCAGGAAACTGAGGCCGCCCGGTATCGAGAGGTTGAAGGCGATCCGTTCGTTCTCCTCATCGGGGATGCCGAACAGGCTCATGTCCGCCGGCCCGGTTCGGAAATGCCCCTCGAAGGCGGCCAGCTTGGCAGGCTGGTGCTCATAAACGTTGCGGGCCTGCAGATGGCCGCTGAGCAGCGTAGCCAGGCTGGCGACGGTGGCCAGGATCAGCGCACCGGTGAACGAGCGCCGGGCGAACTCTTCATGACGCCGCTTGAGCAGGTACCAGGCGCTGATGCTCATGACGAAAAACGCGCCCATGATGAAACAGCCGAGCAGGACGTGGGTCAACCGATGCAGGGTGGACGGATTGAACACCATCTGCCAGAAGTCGGTTATTTCCGCCCGCATGACAGGTTCACCGTTGATGAACCAGGGCCGGCCGTCCCGTGTCATCTGCACGATGTGATGCCCGGTGGGCGTCTGCTGCCAGCTGTTGGCTACCACGATCCAGACCGAAGAGAAGATCGAACCGATGGCGATCATTATGGTTGCGAACAGATGCGTCTTCGGTCCGACCCGGTCCCAGCCGAAAACCAGGATAGCCAGGAACCCGGATTCCAGAAAGAAGGCGAAAATCCCTTCGGCGGCCAGGGCCGAGCCGAAGACATCGCCCACGAACCTGGAATAGACCGCCCAGTTGGTCCCGAACTCGAACTCCATGACGATGCCGGTGGCGACGCCGATGGTGAAGTTCAGTGCGAAAATCCGGGTCCAGAACCGGGCCGCCGCATCGTATAGCGCGTCGCCGGTTCGCAGATGCATCGCCTCCAGATAGACCAGCACCACGCTCAGGCCGATAGTCAGGGTCGGAAACAGGTAATGGAACATGATGGTGAGGGCGAACTGCAGGCGGGACAGCAGAATCACATCCATGAGCGCAGCCTCCAATCGTCCCATTATTGCGGATGGGGCGGCAAATCCAAAAGAGATAACATTATCCGTCTCCTTTTTATGGTCGAAGTCCCGGCGCCACCGTATGCTAATCGCGCAAGAACCTCGCAACTGGCGGGTTTCCCGGCCGGAGACCATCATGCAAAAGATACGTACCAGGGTATGGGTGCTGGCGGCTGTGGCCGTGGTGGTCCTCTTTCCCGCAGGATCCAGCGGCGTGGCCGGCGACGATGCCGTGGTCATGCTCCGATCGGGGCCGGTATCGCCCCCAGGGCAGCAAAGGGTCGCCGCCGTCGCCGGGAAGCCGGGCCGCATGGTGGTCCGATTCCATCGCCCCACCGGAGCCGCCTCCCGGGCGCTGCTTGCAGGTTTCGTGGACCGCATCGATGCGCCGCTCCCCGGCCAGGCGTTTCTGGTTACAATGCCGGCCGGCCGGGCCGCGGCACTGGCCGGCCTGCCCGGCGTCGACTGGGTAACCCCCTACGAGGCGCACCACAAACTGGCGCCGGACATCGCCGCTGTGGACCCGGCTGTGGATGACCAGCAGCCGGTTATCGTTCTGCTGCACCTGTTTGCCGACGCCGACCTGTCGTCGGTGGCCGCCGAATACGCCGCCGCCGGCCTGAATGTGGAGGGCGCCGGCAGGGGGCTGCGGTTCCATCGCATCGTACTGACAATGAGCCCCGGCCAGGTGGAGGCGTGGCGGGACCGCTTCGCCGCCCGCAACGACGTCTTCTGGGTCGGCCGGCGCTACCGGCGCACCCTGGTGAACGACACCTCGATCTGGGTCGGCCAGTCCGGTCTCGATGACGGCGGCGCCACCACGGTGTTCGATCACGGCATCTACGGCGAAGGCCAGGTGGCGGCTGTGCTGGATACCGGCCTGGACGCCGACGCCTGCCAGTTCCGGGACGGTTCCCTGGGCCTCCCACCGGCGGTTACCGACGGCAGCACCACCATCGACCCGGCGCAACGCAAGGTGCTGGCGGTGGATTTCCTCTGGACGGAGGATAATCCGGCTGTTCCCACCGATTGGGATTCCAATAATCACGGCACCCACGTGGCGGGCACCCTGGCCGGGGACGACCTGGCCAACCTGTTGACCCATGACCCGAATGACGGCATGGCGCCGGGGGCGAAGCTGGTGATTCAGGACGGCGGTTACCAGGTGGACGATTGCGCCGACATGCCGGCCATCGGTTGCCCGGCGAGTTCCCTGACGCCGATTCTTCAGCAGAGCTACGACCAGGGCGCCCGTTTTCACTCCAACTCCTGGGGCGACAACGAAAATGCCGCGACCAAGAACCACTACACCGACCTGTCGGAGGACGTGGACGAGTTCATGTGGCTGCACAAGGACTTCCTGGCGCTGTTCGCAGCGGGGAATAATGGTCCGGACGCCGCGACAGTGGGCAGCCCGTCCACCGCCAAGAACTGCATCTCGGTGGGGGCGACCCTCCGGGGGACCAGCGCCGGCAGCATCGCATGGTTCTCGTCCCGGGGGCCCACCGACGACGGCCGGTACAAGCCCGACGTCACCTTTCCGGGCTACGGCATTATCTCGGCGGGGAATGACGGCAACATCAACTCGAACAACTGCGGAGCGGCCTCCATGAGCGGCACTTCCATGGCCTGCCCCGGGGCCGCAGGGCTCTCGGTTCTGGCCCGGGCGTACTACGCCGACGGTTTCTACCCGTCCGGCGCCGCGGTTCCCGGGGACGGTTTCGACGCCACGGCCGCCCTTGTCAAGGCATCGGTGATCAACTCCGCCGTCCCCCTGCTCGACACCGGCCCGATCCCGTCCTTCGACCAGGGCTGGGGCCGGATTCTCCTGGACGACGTGATGTACTTCACCGGCGACGCCAGAAAGCTCCACGTGGATGATCACGTGGACGGTTTCACCGGTCCCGCAGACCCTGCTGAGGAGTACGCAGTCGAGGTCCTGGATCCGGCGGTTCCTCTGAAGGTCACCCTGGTCTGGACCGATTACCCTTCCACGCCGGCTGCTGCGGTGCACCTGGTGAACGATCTGGACCTGGTGCTGGAGGGGCCGGCCGGCACGTTTCTCGGGAACGTGTTCACAGGAGGTGTGTCGGCCACCGGCGGGACCGCCGACCGGCTAAACAACGTGGAGCAGGTGCTGCTGCAGGCGCCGCCGGCAGGGTCGTACACCGTACGGGTTTCGGCGTTTGCCGTCCCGAACGGTCCCCAGCCGTACGCCCTGGTAATTACCGGCGATGCGGACGTTTCTTGCAGTCCCCACCCGCGTTACCGTTCCTACACCGTGGACGATGCGGCGCCTGGCGGGAACGGCGACGGCGTCCTGGACCCGGGAGAGACGGCGGTGGTTGCGGTCACTCTCGAGAACACCGGCGGTGACACCGCCACCGGTATTTCCGCGATACTATCTTCGGCTCTCCCCGGGCCGCTGAAGATCTACCGCGCCGCGGCGTCCTGGCCCGACCTGGCCCCGGGGGCCGAAGCGGTTTCCGAAGCGCCGCACTATGAAGTCACCCTGGAACCGTCTGCGGTCTGCGGCGCAGAGCTTCCGGTGGACCTGGCGATTACCGGAAACGGCTTCGGGGTCGGCTCCAGTTTCAGTTTCGCCGTGGGGACTGATCACGACGAGTACCCCTCTACCGATACGCCCATGGCTATTCCGGCACGGGAGCTGGTCGGTCTCGTTTCAACCATCAACGTGGCCGGGTCGTTCACACTGGCCGAGGTGGACGTCGCTCTCAACATCGCCCATGACGACATCGGGGAACTGCGGGTGGTTCTGCATTCCCCTGCAGGAACCGAGGTCACACTGCACGACGGGAGTTCCGCCGGGACATCCGGGATCCATACCGTGTACGACGACCTGACGGCGCCGGAAGGGGGAACCATGGGCAGCTTCGCCGGAGAAGACTCCGCCGGGGACTGGACCCTTACCGTGTACGACGACCAGTCCGGAACCATCGAGCCGGGAACACTGGAAGAGTGGAGCCTACGCCTGCGAGCAACCGTTCCGTTCCTTTGCAATCCGTTGGCCTGCGGTGAACCGGCGCCTCCACCGGTAGGGGATACGCTCCTGGTGGACAAGAGCGGCGGCGATGCGGTGTTGAGCTGGTTCCCGGCAAGCGGCGCTTCCGATTACCACGTCTGGCGGGATGCGGCGCCCGGCTTCGACGACGCCCTGTACGCCGGCGCGTCCGGAGGGGCGACCACGTTCACCGACATGGGGGCATTGACGGCGCCGGACCTGCGGTACTACCTGGTGCGGTCGGTGAACGTCTGCAACTGGGAGAGCGAGTAGGCTGGTTGGTTCTCCGGTCGTGTAAGCTGAAAACCGGAATGTCCCGAATCCGTACATCCCGGGGTGGAGGTATGCTGTGCTTATGAGAACATCCAAAATCAAGCAATATGCGGTTCTGCTGCTGGTCCTGGCCGTTTTCCTGGTTCCGGCGGTTCCGGCGGCGGAGTCGGCTGTCCAGGAAAGCCTGGAACTGGCGACCTTTGATGCCGCCTGGGAAATCATTCGGGACACCCATTTTGATCCGACCTTCAACGGTGTGGACTGGGACCAGGTACGGGCCGATCTGCGACCCGGGGCGGCGGAGACTTCCAGCCCGGAAGAGCTGCGGCCGATCCTGCTGGAAATGGTCGGCCGCCTGGCGCAGTCCCATTTCTCCGTCATTCCCCAGGCGGTGGTGGACGTGGAAACGGAAACGGCGGGAGGAGAAAGCAGCGGCCCCACCACTGGTGACATCGGCCTGAGTTTGAGGGTCCTGGGCGAGAAGCTCGTGGTCACCGAGGTGGACGATAGCGGTCCTGCGGCGGCGGCAGGGGTCAAGGCAGGCTGGTTGCTCGAGACGGTGAACGGCAAGAAGGTCAGCGACTGGCTGAAGCTGGTCCGTGACAACGAAGACTGGCGCAACACCGAACTTCGCTTCACGATCATGGGCATCGGTTCCCTCACCGGCAGCCCGGGCAGCACCGTGACCTGTGTTTTCATGGACGGGACCGATGCAGTCCGGGAACTGGAAATCACACGCCGGGCGGAGCCCGGGAAACCGGTCAAGCTGGGGAACCTGCCTCCGTTCCAGACCTGGTTTGATTCCCGGCAGATCGATTCGGAAGAATACGGCATTACCGTCGGCGTTCTGAACTTCAACTTCTGGATGGTCCCCCTTGCGGCGCAGATCGATGATGCAGTGGATCGTTTTCGGGGAGACCACGGAATCGTGTTCGATCTGCGCGGCAACCTGGGGGGCGTCGGCGGCATGGTCATGGGTGTTGCCGGTCATATCCTGGACGAAAAAGTGTCCCTGGGAACCTTCAGCACCAGGACCCAGACCCTGACATTCAACACCAATCCCCGGCGGGTAAACCGGAAAGGTGAAAGGGTGCGCCCGTTCGCAGGCCCGGTGGCGATCCTGGTGGATGGGCTGTCCGCCAGCACAACGGAAATGTTCGCCGCCGGTCTCCAGGAAATAGGTCGCGCCCGGGTATTCGGATCCATAACGGCAGGGGCGGTGCTTCCTGCCTACATGGACCGCTTGCCCAATGGTGATGTGCTGTACCATGCGATTGCCGACTACCGAACGCCGGCCGGCGTCATGGTGGAGGGCCGGGGGGTCGAGCCGGACGAGCCGGTCCCGTTGGACCGGGCCGGCCTGCTGGAGGGCCGGGACCAGGTGATGGAAGCGGCGCTGGACTGGATCGCGGAAGAGATCAAAATGCAGGACCGGAACGGTTCCTGATGGGAGAGACCATAATGAGGAAAAGAAACTCTTGGATCGTGGCGATGGCCGCCATGCTGCTGGTCGCCGGAGCGACGTCCGGACCGGTGCTGTGTCAGGACGAGAGCAACGTACCGACCGCCAGGCAGGTAGTGGATCGTTTCGTCGAAGCGGTGGGCGGCGAGCAGGCGATCCGGTCCCACGACGTCATGGTTTTGGAAGGCACCATGGAAATAGCCTCCCAGGGTATGTCGGCGGCGATCAAGATCATGATGATGGCTCCGAACAAGATGAAGATGGAACTGGACGTACCCGGCCTGGGCCCCATGCAGTCCGGTTTCGACGGCGAAGTCGGGTGGTCCATGAACCCGATGACCGGTCCGATGCTCCAGGAAGGCAAGGAACTGGCCCAGACGAAGCGCCAGGCAGATTTCTTCTCCACCTTTCATGACGAGAGCCTGTATAAGTCGATGACCAACGCCGGCAAGGCCGACTTCGAAGGGAAGCCGTGCTGGCAGCTGGAACTGGTCACACAGGACGGGGATGCCATCACCGAGTTCTTCAACATCGAAACCGGCCTGATGGACGGCATGAAGATGACCCAGGAATCGCAGATGGGCCCGATCACCATCACATCCGTCGCCAGTGATTACAAAGACTTCGACGGCGTAATGACTCCGACAAAAACGACCATCAAGCTCGGTCCGGGCATGGAGCAGGTGCTCCTCATCAACTCGTTGAAGTTCGACGGGGTCACCGCAGCGGATTTCGCCCTTCCGGCGGAGATCCAGGCCCTGGTAGGCGGCGGAGAGTCCGAAGCCGGGACCGAGGCCGCCACGCCGGAGCCGGGTACGCATGAAGATCTGAAACGCGAGGAATAATGCTGAAGTAAAAATAGGCGACATTCCGCTTTATATTTCAATAGTTAAACCAGAGTACTCCCGATTTAACTATTAAAATATAAAGCGGAATGTCCCTAATTATTCATTGCGTGCAGACTCGTCTGAAAGCCTCGGGTACTCCCGAAAGTTTCCTGTCTTTCGGCGGAGTCGCATTGCGGTGCTCCAAGCGACACTGGTGGCGATGATGATCCGGTCGGCCCGGTCCTTGTGGGTATAGTGGTCGGCGTTGCGTGCGACCGACGCACCCGGTTGGAGACCGGGACGAAGTGCAGGAACGGGAGAGACTCGGTCCGGGCGATCCGTCGACTACATCCATCGTCGATCCCGGCGCCGGCTTCCACAGATCGCACCATCGGACCAGGCCCTCTGGAACTCCTGCTATACCCACTGCGGTTGAAGGTCTGGCGTTTTCGCCATCTCGCTGGTTGGTCTGTCCCTACCCTTGACCAGCTGGTGCTCCTCCTTCTGGATGAGGACCGGATCCGGATCCCACCAAGCCCAGGGCGGGAGTCTCCCTGACCTTCCGGAGTTCCGGGACGCGTGGGACGGAGTCGCCCTGCCGCTCCTGTTGATCGGGTTCAACCTGGCCGTCGCCCTGTCCCCGTTGATCCTGTACGGCAGACATGCTGGATGGGACCAGGCGGATCCCCTGGTCTGGCTTTGTGTGGTTGGGCAGTATGCGTATTCCCGCTGTCACCATGGTGACCACCGTGACACGATCGATTTTCCCGGCCCTAATCCGGTCAACCTGTTTCGGATTTGAGGCTATCCCGCAAACCTATTTTTTGTGGTTTTGTACCTCGGTTTGCTAGCAATCGCCGTTGGTCTCCTGCGCCCGTTCCTGATCGAGGGTCCCCTGGCGATATTCCGCCTCGGGTTCGATCTCTACGTCCTGTTCTTGACGGCGCATCTTCTGGGCCGGGCGATCCATTAAACCGAGGGGAAGGTGGAATGGATGTGTAGGGGCGAGGTGCCCCATAATAAATTGTCAATAAATCATGCAAAATTACCAACAATACCGGGACGGTCCCCCTTTCCCCGCCACAGGCGCCGTGGGAGAATTGGGTATGCCGAACCATCGCATGTTGGTGCCGATCCTGGCCGCCCTGGCCGTTGTTGCCATCACAGTCACTCCCGGCGCACGCAGGGAAACCCTCACCCTGCAGCGCCAGACCCTGGAACTCCCCGGGCCGCCGTCCAAGATCCTGTCCACCGATGTGAACCACGACGGGATTCCGGACCTGGTGGTGGTGGTGGCGTATACCGAACGGCACCAGATAGGCATCGACCGGGTGGAAGGAATGGTGCAGTTCACCGAGGTCATTCCGGCGATCTTCGACCACAGGGAGGTCCGTATCTTCTTGGGAACTGCTGACGGTGGATACGAACCGGGCGGCCACGCCCTGGACCTGCCGTTCACCGTCTTGTCCATGGAGCCGGGGCCGGACGGCATACCGATCGTCGCAGTAACCGACGAAGGTCTGTCGGAAATCGTTCTCGAGATGTCCGGCCATGCGCCGACCTTGAAACTCAGGGAGATATTCAGGGACCGGCCGGTGCTGGCCGGCAGCGGATCGTTCCAGCCGCGCCTCGAGGTTGTCCACGATCTGGACGGCGACGGCCTCAAGGATATTCTGTTCCCTTCCATGTCCGGTCCCGCCGTCTACACGACCCGCAACGGCACGGTTCAGCCTGAGCCGGTGCAGCGTCTCGAACTGCTGGGTCACCACCGGACCGGCCGGCAGACGATTTCCCGGTACTACCCGTTCCCCATGGTGCGGCACCTGAACGGTGACGACCTGCCGGATCTGATCTACGGCACCGCCGGCCGTTCCCGTTATCAAGTAATGATCGGCAAGGGCGGAGGCAGGTTCGAACCGCTCCGCTCCGGCGACGGCGACTGCTGGGACCGTGGAACCGACATCCGGGTGGCCGTACCGCCCCGGGAGGACGGCGGACAGCCGTATCCATGGCTTCGAGGGCTCCGGTCGGTGCGTGACCTGGACGGCGACCGGATGGCCGAGGCGATCGTTGTAGATGAGCAGTCCCGGGACGGCGGCTTCCGGTCGGACCTGAAGGACGCCAAACGGCCGATCCAGACCTTCCGTTTCCACCGGCTGGGCCAGGATCTGCGCATCGAGCCGGATCCTTATTTCGAGACCGAGGCGATGGGCCACCTCATGGAGAGCGACGGTGACGATGTGCCGTTCTCGGTGGAGGTGTTCCAGGACCTGGACAACGACGGCCGGGAGGACCTGGTGCTGGTCACCCTGGATTTCTCGGTGTTCCAGGCGGTAAAGATTCTCGCGACGAAGAAGATCAGCATCGGCCTGGACTTCCACATCTGGAACCAGCGCGAGGACGGCTCCTTTCGGGAGGTCCGGGACCTGGACCTGTCGGAGAAGCTGAAGCTCGATCTCAACGACCTGAAGTTCGGGAGGTTCGCCCAGTTCGGCGGCGATTTCGACGGCGACGGCATTCAGGATTTCGTCCATCTGGGCAGGGGCAAAAAAGTCACGATCCATCGCGGGCAGGCCGGTTGTGAGTACCCGCAAAATCCGGATCTGGTGGTTGAACTGGAAGAGGAGCCGCCTCATCTGGGGTTGGTGACCATCACCGACCTCAACGGCGATGGGCTTTCGGACATCCGGATCACCAGGCCTGCGCCGACGCGAGACCGGGAGACCACCAGCCCGGCCACCCTGGAGCTGTACCTGAGCGGGGGCGGAGAATGACCGGCCGGGTGGTACAGGTTTTGATCCTGGTTGCCCTGGCCGGGACGGTAGCGGTGGACGAAATCGATGCGGTAGGCCGGGTTCATGTGGCGATGCCGGGGAAGCTGGTGGACTTCGCCCTCGAGGATTCGGGGAACGGCGTCAAGACGGTCTGGTTCCTCGTGGAGCCGTTGCCGGAGAACCTGGAGGAGGACGAGGAACTGTCCGAAGAGGAGAAGGAGAGCAGGAGGCAACTCCTGCCCGACTGCCCCGCAAGTGACATCAGCAGAACTCCCCGCATGCTGTTCCGCCTGGATCGGGACGGGACCGGGACTGTGGTGGAAGTCCGTTCCGATCTGCCCTGGAACAGTTCGGCCATCGGGTTCGCCGACCTGCGTGACAACGATCGGGAAGCGCTGCTGCTCACCGTTCCACCGCTAGACGGCGATGAGATCTTCGGGGATCTCGCGCCCGGTCTGTACGCCTGGGACGGCGATCCGGCGTCCCCCGAGAGTTCGCTTGCACCACTGCTGGAGGAGCCGTTCCCGGTTTGGAACCCCAAGGAGCCCGGTACGGTGCTCGGAACCGGCCTCGGTGAACTCCGGCTGTACCGTTTCAATCGGGAGTCCGGCAGGTTCGATCCCGATGGCGTCCTGCCGATGCCGGTGGACGCCTCGGTGCGGCAGGATCGCATCACTCTGGCAGCACAGGCCGTGTTGCGCGTCGAGGCGGATGACCAAGAACCCCTTTATGTCACTCCTCCCAGGCCGTTCGGCAAAACCCGGCTCAGGTCCACGGCAATCCGACCGCAAGCCGAAGGGGACGATCAGGTGGTGGAATCCTGGGCGCAGCTGCCCCAGCCGGAAGACCTGTTGGACAGCCACCACCTGGTGCTGGATGGCGGTCCGGTACTGGTGGTCCAGACCAAAACCGCGGAGAAGCTGGCGCTGTTCGGTGAGAAACGGGTGCGCATGTACGGTCTGGACCCGGACCGCAGCCGTTCCGGATTCCTCCCGCTCATGGAAGGGAAGAGCGGCATGAACCTCTGGCAGGAAGGGACGCCGTGGATCCTGGACGTCAACCGGGACGGCCGTAGCGACCTGGTGATCGGGTACTGGAAAGGACTCAAGGACAGCCGGGTGGTCCTTGAAGTATTCCTTCGCAAAGAGGAAGGAACCTTTGAGGGGAAACCGAAGGTGACCGCCTTCGACGTGGAGAACGGCGACCGTTCCTACGTGGCCTACGGGCGGGATCTGAACGGCGACGGATTGTTCGATTTGCTGGTCTCGACGGATGAACAGCTCCTGTTGTATCCCGGGTTGCCCTCAAGGAACGGCGGGAAGCTGGTGGACACCCGGCCGGAGTTGATTCTGGATATGGACGCTAAAGACCCGGACCAGGAAGACGTTGTCACTATTACTGTCGGAAGTGACGGCGCCGATGCGGTCCAGACCACCGCCCTGACCAGCAGACCGCACTTTCTGGATCTTGACGGCGACGGGGATGTAGAGATCGTTTTCGTGAATTCGGGGAGCGGGATCAGGCCGGGCAGTTTCACCGCCCTGTACCTCAATAAGATCCTTGCTGGCGCTCGTGCTCGATAGGCGTACGTTTTCTACAGATGTTTGCAGGAGATCCGAATGCGTTACCTCGTCCTGACCGTCGCCGTCCTGTTGCTGGCCGTCGTTCCGGCCGGCGGCGCGGAAGGTGAGCTGGGCCTGACCGCGGCGGTCACATTGCCGGCCGAGGACATCACCGGCCGGTTCAGTGGTTCGGTGAATCCCGATCCGACCTGCGGTTTGCGAGCCGGCGTGGTGATATCCCCCCGGGTGGAATGGTTCGCCGACCTGACCATGACATCCCTGGAAACCATGGCGTTCCTGGGCGACGGTGCGGCTGTTGCGTTGCGCACCGGAATCGATCTCATGATGAACCCGGGGAAGGCGGAGCGGTGGTTCGTCTCCGCCGGCGCCGGCTACGGCGAGATCGACTACGGCCGTTCGTTCTACGATTTCGATTACACCTTTGGTTCCATCGGCTGCGGCCAGCGGTACGACCTGCAGGGCGGCCGCCGGTTGCGCTGGGAACTCCGGGCCGACGTCAACCCCACCGGCGCCGGTCCGATGGACAACCGGTTCCACATGCTGCATTCCATGGTTTCCCTGACCTGGGGGCTGGGCGGTTCACGATCCGGTGGATCCGGCGATCATGATCACGACGGTGTGCAGCAAAACCTGGACCGCTGTCCCGATACCGCTGCCGGCTGGCCGGTGGATCCGAGCGGCTGCCCCCTGGACAGCGACGGCGACCGGGTACCTGACGGCCGGGACGAATGTTCCGGGACGCACCCGCAGGCGAAGGTCGGCGCAGATGGCTGCGCCCTCGATTCCGACGGCGACAACGTGGCAGACGGCCTGGATAACTGCTCCGGCACGCCGGCAGGGGTACTGGTCGGCCTGCGGGGTTGCCCGTTGGACACCGACCGGGACGGGGTGTACGACGGCATCGATCGTTGTCCCGGCACCGCCGCTGGAACCGACGTCGACGCCACAGGCTGCCCGAATTAAATAGGGACATTCCACTTTATCTTTCAATAGTTATCCGGGTTCCGGGTGTGGATTAACTATTGCAATATAAAGCAGAATGTCCCTGATGCGCTGATGCGGCGAGTACGAATTCGTATTTGCCCCAGCATTTTTCAGGACCTAAATTGACATCAGATGGAACGAAGGCGGTCGGTCGGTCCGGGTGATTTCCCCCCAACTCCCGGGTCGCGCCGGCCGCCGATTTTTTTTGTAGTGGACCTGATTCAAGGTAACCTCTCTTTCTATCGGAGGTGCTTACCATGAGCGATAAACCAGGTCTCTCCCGCCGAAACTTCATCGAACTGACCGCCGCAGGAGGCGCCGTCCTTCTGGCCGGCCAACTCGGCTGCAAGAAGGGTGACAGTCAGGACGAGTCGGGGGCGGTTACCGATTCTGCCGAAGATCGGTTCGAGTTCCACGAGATCACCCTGACCGAACTGCAGGCCGGCATGGAATCGGGCCGCTGGACCGCACGGGAGATCACCGACGCCTACCTGGCCCGGATCGAGTCGATGGACCGGCAGGGCCCCACCCTGCGAGCGGTGATCGAAACCAACCCGGAAGCAGGCGTCCTTGCCGACGAGATGGACCGGGAACGGGAGCTGCTTCGGGCGCGTGGGCCGCTCCACGGCATTCCGGTGCTGCTGAAGGACAATATCGACACTGCGGACAAGATGACCACTACCGCCGGATCCCTGGCGCTTGAAGGATCGATCCCCGATAAAGACTCCGGCGTGGCCCGCAGGCTGCGAGAGGCCGGAGCGGTTCTGCTGGGCAAGGCGAACCTCAGCGAATGGGCCAATTTCCGATCCACCAACTCCACTAGCGGATGGTCGGCCCGGGGCGGGCAATGCCGCAACCCGTTCGCCCTGGACCGCAACCCGTGCGGGTCCAGTTCCGGCTCGGGGGTGGCGGTATCGTCAAACCTGGCCCCCCTGGCGGTAGGGACCGAGACCGACGGCTCCATCATCTGCCCATCCGGCATCAACGGCATCGTCGGGATCAAGCCCACCGTCGGCCTGATCGACAGCAGCGGTATCATCCCGATCTCCCATACCCAGGACACGGCAGGTCCCATGGCGCGCACCGTGCGGGACGCCGCGATTCTGCTGGGGGCGATGGCGTCTTCCGGCAGGGACCAAATCGACTACACCGATTTCCTCGTCCCCAAAGGGCTCAAAGGGGCCCGGATCGGCATCGGCCGGCAGTTTTTCGGTTTCCACAAACAGGTGGATGCTCGCATGGAAGAAGCGATCCGTGCTTTGAGCAGTGCCGGCGCCGTCATAGTGGACCCGGCGGATATCGAGACCAAGGACCAGTTCGGCGACGCCGAGTACGAGGTGTTGCTCTATGAGTTCAAGGACGGGCTGAACCGGTACTTACGATCCCTGGGGCCGTTTGCTACCGTCCGCTCCCTGCAGGCGCTTATCGATTTCAACAACAGTAACGCAGACCGGGAGATGCCGCATTTCGGCCAGGAGATCCTGGAGAAAGCCGAGGAGAAAGGGGACCTCAAGAGCCGGGCGTATCTGGAGGCGCTGGCGACCTGCCGCATCCTGTCCCGGGACAAGGGGATCGATGCGACTATGGATAAGCTGGAACTGGATGCGATCCTGGCTCCCAGCAACGGGCCGGCCTGGATGACCGATCATATCAACGGCGACCATTACGGCGGCGGCAGTTCGTCGCCGGCGGCGGTGTCCGGGTACCCCAACATCACCGTTCCGGCCGGCCAGGTCGGCGGCCTGCCGGTGGGAGTGTCGTTCTTCGGGCGGGCATCGAGCGAGCCGGTGCTGCTCCGGATCGCCTACGGGTTCGAGCAGGCAACAGGACACCGCATGGCGCCCCGGTTCCTTCCGACCCTGGAGATCGGTTGATGGTGCGCCGTCTCGCTGTCTTCTGCATGGTGCTGGCCCTGGCTGGTGCGGCCCAGGCGGCGGATACGATCTGGCTTGTGCGCCATGCCGAGCAGACCGATCCCGAAGCCGGGGATCCGGCACTCACCGAGGCCGGGGAGGTGATGGCGGCCAGACTGGCTGCGATGCTTGTCGATTCCGGTATCGAGGCGGTTTACTCCACCGACTACCGCAGGACCAGGGCGACGGCGGCGCCCCTGGCCGGAAAACTCGGACTGGAGGTTACCCTGTACGATCCCGAGGCGCTGGAACTTCTCGCCGGACAATTGAGATCGGCGGCTGGTCCGTGTCTCGTGGTGGGACACAGCAACACCACGCCCCGGCTTGTGGAACTGCTGGGTGGGGATCCGGCCGGCGCCATCGGCCACAAGGAGTTCGACCGGCTATACCTTGTGGAATTGCGAAATGGGGGCGCAGACTCGATCCTGCTGCGGATTCCATAGAAAAAGGGGTCAGATATTCTCTGACCCCTTTCCCGTGACTGCAAAAAGTTCTACCGGTCGCAACGAGGCTTGCGGCGTTGTCCGTCCCGGCGATCCTGCATCCGTTCCTGGCGTTCGGCCCGCATCTCTTTAAGTTCGGCCTGCTGCTCGTCGGTGAGCAACTGCAGGATCTGGTTGTGGAGAGAGGCCCTGGCCACCGCCATATCGGTCTCGATAGCGTGGACCTTCACGGACAGCTCGCGAATAGCCGACTCATTGAAGGTTTCGCTCTGCGTTTCCAGCCGCAGCGCTTGCCTCGCTTCACGGAGAGTGTCGCGCTCGGCCTGCATCGCATCCCTGTGGGATTCGAACAGAGCCTTGACCGACGCTTTCTGCTCGTCGGTGAGGTCCAGGCGGTGGAGCGCTTTCTGCAACATGTCGCCGCGTTCGCCCCTGGAATGGTGGCCCTTGCTCTCCGTGACCGGGGCCCTGGGCTGCAATGATGGTGATGGAGGTCAGAACCAGCAGCGCTGTCACTGCCAGGATCATCGTGGTTGATTTCATCGAGGTTTTCATCGTTTCGTCTCCTTTCACCGGTATAGATGAAAGCTCCCGCCGACAGGTTACAAGTAATTTCGGGGACAGGCACCTTAACCCGGGTTTCGGGGACACCCATGTGCAGGTCAAGCTCAGGCTCACCGCTGTTCACATTGGGCTAACACTTTACTCCGATTATCAGCGCCCCATTACGGCCGTCGGTATCGGGCGACTCAGGAAGTCCCGTCAAGACGGGACTTCCCGACTCGTCCAATGCCGACGGCTACTTGTAGGAGGAAGATAATTGGGGCTGCGAAGTCCGAGTCAATCTCTGTCGTTCAGACGTTCCCTCCCGGCTAACAAGGGTGTCCCCGAAACTCGGGTTAAGGTGCCTGTCACCGAATTATGTAACCGGAGGGGGGGAGGTACATCTGTCTAATTGAGGTATCTTCGGTATGACGATTACATGGAGCCTGGATCTTGCGATGAGCACAGCCCGCCCGGCGCCGGACGAGGAAGGACGGTTGATCGCGGCCAGCCTGGCCGGTGACGGCGATGCGTTCTCCGAACTGGTCCGGCTGCACCAGCAGCGGGTTTTCCGTCTTGCCGGTCGGTTTTTCCGTGCCCGGGAGGATGTGGAAGACGCCGCCCAGGAAACGTTCCTCACCGCCTGGAACCGGCTTTCCACTTACAAGGCGAAGGCGCCGTTCGAGCATTGGCTGACCCGGGTCTGCCTGAACTGCTGCTACGGCAGGCTGCGGACCAAAAAACCGGAAATCACCGGTATTGAACTGGATGTCCCGGCGCCGCAAACGGACCTGTCCGCCGGCATCGATGTGGAACGCCTCCTTTCCCGCCTTGATCCCCGGGACCGGTTCATCCTTTTGATGCTGGACGGTGAGGGCTGGTCGGTGGAGGAGATCGCCGAGCGCCTGAACTGGACCCGGGTCAACGTCAAGGTCCGGGCCCACCGGGCGCGAAAGAAGATGCGCAGGATTCTGGAACAGGAGATGAAGCGATGAATTGCCGAACCGCCCGTCGAGCTATGGATGACCCCGGCGCAGCACCGGATGCTGCCCTCCATCGCCATCTTGCCGGTTGCGACGAATGCCGGCAAGCTTAAGGCCGCCCTGGAGGAGACCCGCGGTGCGCTCCGTTCCCGCCATGCCGGCGTCGTGCCCGATGCAGGTTTTGCCGTTCGGGTCCGGGCCCGCCTGCGGCATGAGCCGGCTGAACTGCTAGGCCTGGCCGCGTTGCGGATGCTTCCGGTTACCCTGATCATCCTGCTGTTGCTCTCCTGGCTGGCGTTTACCGGCACACCCCGGGTGGACACCGGCAGCGGCGATGCCCCTACCGATGATGTTCTGGCCTGGGTGCTGGAAGACGGGGAGAACGGATCATGAAACAGACATCCGCCATGGTAAGCGTCGTCGGTGTATTCCTGATCGGAATCCTGGTGGGGGCTCTCGGCATGCACTTGTACCACGCAGAAAAGGCCGAGTGGCGGACCGGTGACGGTCCGGACCAGAATCTCCGCCGGCCGGCCGGGATGATTTTCGCCCAGCGGTTTGGCCGGTTGCTGGAGCTGACTGACGAGCAGCGGCAGGAGATTGAGGAGATCCGCCACGAAAGCCGGCTCCGCAGCGAGGAGATGCGCCGGGAGATGGAGCCGGTGGTCCGGCAGCAGATGGAGGAGGTCCGCAACCGGATCATGGAAGTCCTGACACCGGAGCAGCAGGAACGGCTGGATCAGCTCGGCCGACGAGAGCGCCACCTGGTGGAACGGTTCCTCCTGGGTGAGCGGGGCAGGCCGGGCAGGCCCGGCCTCCGCAGGGAAAGACGCCCCTAGGCTATTCCTCCTTGCCCAGCAGGTAGCGGTCGAACCAGGCCAGGTCCCATTCCATCTTGGCCAGCCGGTGTTTCCAGGTGGTCAGGCCGTGGAACGCGCCGGGATAGACGATCAGTTCGGTGGGTACCTTCACGTAGTATTTCAGGCCCCGGTACAACACCCTGGAATGGGCCGCCGGCACCCGCGGATCGTTCCCGCCCACATGGATCAGCGTCGGAGTAGTCACTTTGTCCAGCGCGAACAGCGGCGAGCCGGCGCGATACTCCTCCGGCCCCGACCACGGGTAGCTCCCCCCCATGAAATTGATGACGTGACCCGGGGTGTCCTCGATCCCCCACTGCAGCACCTGGTCAATCACGCCTGCGCCGCTGCTGGCCGCCTTGAACCGGTCGGTGACGGTTATCAGGCAGTTGGTCAGGAAACCGCCGTTGCTCCAGCCCATTACTCCCAGTCTGTCCGGGTCGGCCACTCCCCGCTGCACCATGGCGTCCACGCCGGTCAGGATGTCCTTGACGTCGATGTCGTTCTCCCGGCCCACCAGGTCGATGAGGAACTTGTCGCCATATCCGGTGGAGCCCCGGTAGTTCGGACTGAACACCGCGATCCCCCGGGCCGGCAGCAAGGTCCGCCCGTAGATCCAGAACCGGAACTGGTACGGCGTGGCCGACGTCGGGCCGCCATGAAGCTCCACCACCATCGGAATCGGTCCGTCTTCCGGCTTGTAGTCCGGCGGCAGTTCCAGGATCCCTTCCACCGTCTCCCCGCCTTCCCCTTCCCACTGCACCAGGGAGATCTGCGGGATCTTCCATCTGTCCACCTGGGGGTTGATCCGGGTCAGCCGGGTCAGTTGCCCTTGGTCGTCAAACCGGAACAGGTCCGGCGGCGTGGTCAGGGTAGCGGCCACCACCACCTGGACCTTGCCGTCTTTGGAGAAGTGGAAGGTTTTGGCGGCGATGTCCCCCGGGGTCAGCATCCGGCCGGTCTCCGCGTACACACGGTAGCGGGCGTGGTCGTCGCCGATAAAACACAGTTCGTCGGCGCGGAACCCCAGACTGCCCCCTTCCACGGTGACCCCTTCGGGTCGGGGGAGTTCCTGCAGGCGTGAGTCGCCGTTGTTCCAGTCCACGGTGTAGATCCGGGTCGGGTAGCCGTCGAAGTCGATGGAGAACCCGATCCGATCGCCGCTTCCGGACCACACCACTTCGTTGATCCAGCCATACGGCGAATGATGGTGCTTCCGCCAGCCTTCCGGCGTGACCACCCGGACCTCCTCGGCGCCCGGTTCCAGCACATCGACCCGGGACCAGCCTTCGTCGTGGATCTTCTCCTCGTCCGGCGATGTCACCATGGCGATGCGGCCGTTGCCCGCCACCGCCAGGTCGGTGACTACCCGGCCGGTATCCAGCAGCATCTTCGAGCGCCAGGTGGACAGGTCCAGCTTGAAGAGCCGGGAGCGGTTTCCGATGCCGTGGCCGTACTCCAGGTCGCCGTGGTCGTCACGCAGCGCTTTCCACTCGTCTTCCTTCTGTTCTTCCTGGACGGTGTAGTACACCGCCTTGCCGTCCCCGGCGAGTTCGAAATGGTCGATGCCGCCGGCGATCCTGGTCACTGCCAGCGGTTCACCTCCATCGACGGCGATCCGCCAGACCTGACGCGTGCCGTCATACGGCGGCTTCTCTTCACCGGCCCTGCTGTACCCCGCGGTGTAATAGATCTGCCGGCCGTCGGTGGACCAGGCCGGGTTTCCTTCTCCGGCAGGATCGAAGGTCAGCCTCCGGGACCGGCCGTTTGTGAGGTCCAGGACCCACAAGTCCTCGTTCCTGCCGTCCAGCGCCTCGTCCCAGCGGGACTCCACCCATACCACCCGCTTGCCGTCGTGAGAGACCGCCACCTGGAATATCGATCCGATGGTGAAGTAATCCTCCGGCTCGATGACATCGGTTCTGGCCGGTTCGCCGGCGAGGGTGAGGCTGCACAGGAGCAGGGTAGTGAGGGTACTGATCAGGATGAAGCGCGGGATGGAGATCATGATTCACCTCGATATCGGATCACAGAAGAACAACAAGGTTATCACTCCGTAAATGGGGACATTCCACTTTATCTTTAAATAATTGCATGCCGCGTCGGCATGGCGCTACCAGTCCCGTGCGGTTCCGTCCGGAATCGGGAGTAAAATACGAATCCCCGGCGCGGAAAATGGAGGAGATCTCATGGGAAAGAACAGGGCAACGGTTTGGATGGCGCTCGTGCTCACGATTGTAATGGTACTGGCCGGCGGTTGTGAATATATCCAGCGTGAGCCGGATACCGACAGAACCACGGATAGAGACAAGACCAAGAAAGGCGCAGCCATCGGCGCAGCTTCCGGGGCGCTGCTCGGCGCTCTACTGGGCGAGGGCGAACTGGATGAAGTGCTGGCAGGCGCCGCCATCGGGGCAGGCATCGGCGCCGGCATCGGCGTTTACATGGACAAGCAGGAAGAGAAGCTGGCCCAGATCCCCGGCACGACTGTGGAACGGGTAGACGAGGACAAGCTCCTGGTCCACTTCGAGTCGGATATCCTGTTCGCCGTGGATTCGTCGGAACTCAGCGCCACTGCCATGGACAGCCTGAACCAGGCGGCCGGTGTGTTCGTGGAGTTCCCGAAGACGGCGATCATCGCCCAGGGTCACACCGACTCCACCGGCAGCGACGAGTACAACCAGCAGTTGTCGGAGCGGCGGGCGATGTCGGTAAGGAGCTACCTCACCAGCCAGGGGATTGAGTACGCCAGGATTCTGGCGGAAGGGTACGGCGAAGCGTACCCGGTTGCGGACAACGCCACCGACGCCGGTCGGGACAAGAACCGCCGGGTTGACCTGCTGATCAAGGGGAAGGCGAAGTAAGCTGAACTGGCTGAGGGCAATCCTCCTTGTGCCGCTGGTGTGGTGGACCGCCCGCCTGGGGAGCGGTTCATCCACCTGGTGCTTTCTGGACTACGTGAACCTGGCGTTCCACGAGGCGGGGCACCTGTTCTTTTCGTTTTTCGGCTCTACCGTACATATCCTGGGCGGAACCCTGGGGCAACTCCTGGTTCCCGGTTTGCTGATCGGATATTTCCTGATCCGCCGTCGGGAGCCGTATGCCGCGGCGGTCTGCCTGTGGTGGTTCGGCCAGAACTTCATCAACATTGCGATCTACATGGCCGACGCGCGCGCCCTCGCCCTCCCGCTGGTGGGTGGCGGCGATCACGACTGGAACGAGTTGTTCTACCGTTGGGGCGCATTGAGCCAGCCGTCGGTGGAACGGATCGCCGGCATCACCCACGGCGTCGGCGTGATCGTCATGCTCCTCGGCCTGGCCTGGATCATCTACTTCATTCAGCCGAAGGCGCGCCGCGAGAGGTTCCGCCGCCGGATGGCTATCAGGTATCCCTGGTCGGAGCGGTTGCTGGATGGGTGACAAGCGGTTAACGGTCCTGGTTACGTTATTGCAGGAAAAAGCAGAATGTCCCCATTAAAACTTTAGTCAAGCAGGATGCCGAGCTTGTTCTCGAGGTCGGCCATGGTGAAAGGTTTATGGATGAACGGGTCGTCGCCTCCATGTTCCTGGTTGCCGTAACCGCTGATCTGAATCACCGGGATGACCGGGTCGATCTCCCGAATCCGTTCCAGGACCTGGTCACCGTCCATGTCCGGCATGGTGCGATCCAGGAGGACGCAACGCAACTGCTCCCGGTGGGCGCTGAACTGTTCCAGGCCTTCACGTCCGTTGGCCGCCAGGATGACGTCGAACCCCAGGGACCGCAGCATTTTCCCCGCCACGTCACGAACCGATTGTTCATCGTCTACTACCAGGATGGTGCCGATGCCGATGGATCGCGCCGGCGCCACCGTCGCCGTCTCCACCGGTGGGCCGACTTCGACCCGGTTGGCAGGGAACAGCACGAGAAAGGTGGTGCCCTTACCCTCGGTGGAGTGGATCTTCATGGCGCCGCGGTGGCTGCGGACGATCCCGAGCACCGCCGACAGACCGAGCCCCCGGCCGGTGAACTTGGTGGTGAAGAACGGGTCGAACAGCCGTGACAATACTTTCTCGCTCATCCCGCGGCCGGTATCGGTCACTTCCAGAAAAACGTATTCGCCGGCCGGAACCGGCGTGTCGGTGTAGTTGTCCCTGAGAAACGCCTCGTTGCAGTTCATGATGCCGGTGGACACGGTAATGGTGCCGCCTTCGCCGCCCAGCGCTTCCGAGGCGTTGGTGATCAGGTTCATCACTACCTGGCCGATCTGCGCGGCGTCGCCTTCGACGGCGGGGATGTCGTCGGCGAAGCGGTAGTCCAGCGCCGCCTTCTTGGAGATGGTCACCTCCAGCATGTGGGCCATCTCCCGGACCAGGTCCGAAAGGTTCAGGTTCGCTGCTATCACCGGGCTCTTCCCCGAGTAGGCCAGCATCTGGTTGCAAAGATCGGCCGCCTTGCGGGAGGCGGCCTCGATCTCCTGGATGCAGTCCCGGGCCGGGGCGATGGGCGACAGTTGGCCCAGTGCCAGGTCGGCGTTCCCCATGATGACCATCAGCAGGTTGTTGAAATCGTGGGCGATCCCGCCGGCCAGCACTCCCAGGCTCTCCAGCTTCTGGGCGTGCCGAACCTGGGCTTCCAGGTTGCGGGTCGCCTCTTCCGCGCTTTTGCGGGGGTGATGTTCATGTGGGTGCCGGTCATCCGTATCGGCTGGCCGTTCGGTTTCCGCTCCACGATCTTGCCCTTGTCCAGAATCCAGATCCATTCGACCGGACCGGGATCGGAGGCGGTGCTCGCTTTCGTATATCGGGGCCTGGTCGGTGAGGTGGGCCGACAGCACTTTTTTGACTCTGGGCAGATCGTCGGGGTGGATCAATTTTTCCCAGGCGGCGATATTCTCCGGCACCTCCCCGAGGGGGAAGTGGAGCATGGATGCCCAGCGCTCGTCGTGGGTCAGCTCGCCGGTGAGGATGTTCCAGTCGTACATCCCCAATTCGGCCCCTTCCAGAGCCAGTTCCATGCGGAGACCGCTTTCACGGAGTTGCAGCTCTCTCCGTTTGCGCTCCTTGGCGTTGGTGATAATCTCACCGATGATCCGCAGCAGCGGCGTATGCTTTCCCGGCCATTCGCATCGTTCCTTCACGAAATCGAACCCGAAAAAACCGACCAGCCGTTCCTCTATTACCAGCGGTACGCAGACCACGGAGCGGATGTCCTGCTGCTCCAAAAGTTCCCGGAAATGCTTTGCTTCCGGAGGGAGGTCGGAAACATTTGGGATGGAGACGTTTTCCAGTTGCTCGATCTTCCTCCCGATCCAGGCCAGTTCCCCCATCATGAAAACGTTCTGCATCTGGTCGATCTGGGGTTCGATCCCCTCACCGCACCATTCGTGGGTATTGTCCGCCACGTCGTGATTGTCACGGAATTCGAAAATATACGCACCGGTCGGCGCCGACGAACTCTCCGATCATCGCCAGGGCCTGGTCGATCACCTGGTCCAGTTCGGTATGCGGCACCCGAATGAACCGGGTGGACAGGTCGGCGATCATCTGATCGAGCCGCATCTGCTGCCGGAGTCGTTTCTCCCCCTTGATCCGTTCCATTTCTCCGGCGATCCGCGAGGAGAACAGCTGCAGGATCGACAGGGCGAACTCCGGTTCCTGCGCCGGTTGCAGGTACAACGCCACGAGGATCCCCAGCGGGGTTCCGCTGGAGCCGTGCAGGGGAATGCCGATGTATCCATCGATCCCCATCCCTTTCAGTCTCAGGTCCTGCGGGAACAGGTCAAGGACGTTGGCCGGGTAGCAGCAGGATTCATTGCTGCTGTAACGCTCGCACGGTGTGTTCAACAGGTCGTAGCGGAAATTGTCCTGGTGCCTGCCCTCCCCGAAGAACGACATGGTCTGGATCGCGTTGCGGCTCTTTCCGACCACCTCCCCTATCAGGGTGAAATCGGCCTTGACGACATGGGCCAGTTCCCGTGTCATATGGTCCAGGAACCCTGGACCCGACATGGCGGAATCGTTGGTCATGACCTTGCGGATGGCGGTTTCGGTGCGTCGCAGCTGTTCCGCCGAACGGCGCAGTTCCGCCAGTTCCTCGACCACATTCCGGTTGCGACTGCCGTCAGGATTTTCACACTGTTCAGACGGGTGTTTCATCGTTTCCAGTATGACAGAAACCGGGGTTATTTGTCCGTGAGGGTGAATTCTCCGTTCCATGCGGTCTGCCGGCGGTAGATCCAGAACCACTGTTCGGGCCGGGTCCCGAGTTCGTGGTCAAGGGCTGCGGCGATGATTTTCGCCATCTCGACGGCGGAGGTCACCCCCCCGGTGGGCAATTCCCGGTAGCGCACCACCGTACCGCCGCCGGGCAGGCGTTCGGACAGGCCCAGCACCACCGCAGCGCCGGACCGGCAGGCCAGTTCCGGCGGACCCAGCGGCATCTTCGTGGCGTTGCCCAGGAACGGCACGGTGATCCGGCGGCCGGCGGATAGCCGGTCCATCATCACGCCCAGTACTCCGCCCCGGGTGAGCCAGCGATAGGCTGTAATGCCGGCGCCTGTCTCGCCCCGGACCAGGGTGCGGATCCCGGCTCGTTCCCGGCAGCGGATCTGCTTCCTCTCCAGCCCCGGTGTCCGCAGGGTCCGTGCAATCACCGCCACCGGCGCGATTCCCTCCAGGGAGAGCGCCATGGACATCAGGTCCCAGTTGGCGGCGTGGGCGGTGACCAGCAGAACCCCTTTCCCTTTGGCGGCCGCTTTGCGAACCTCATCCATACCGTAAACCTGCACACCCTGGAGGGCGTCATCCGGGGAGCGGTCCAGCATCCAGAACATCTCGAACAAGGTCTGGCCCATGTGCCGCCAGGCCGCACCGGTGGTCCGGTGCAGGTCTTTGGCGCCGGCCCGCTCCAGGTTGGTTCGAATGCGGTGGTTTTTGCGGCTGCCGAGCCGGTGGGCGATGGCGCCGAACCAGCGACCGAACCTGAGCACCAGGGAACGGGGCAATCGGCTCAGAATCGATACCGCGATGACAGCGAAGGCGTCCAGGAACATGCTGCAAAATATATCAGCCGGGCCGGCAAATAGACACCGCCGGCAGGTGTAGTATGCAGCAGGGCGACGAGACAGGGGATCTGGAGGCCGACCATGACCGAGTCGGGAAAGAAGTGGCTGATCGGTTGCGCCGTCGCTGCGTTTCTGCTGGCGATCTTGCTGGTCGTGATTGTCTGGGGCGGCGTGACATTGTTCAAGAAGGCGGCCCAGGGGATCGAGGAACTGGAAGAGTCGTCCGATGCTGTGAGCCAGCGGTTTGGGCGGGCGTCGGAGTTCACCCCGGAGCCTGGTGGCGAAATCCCCGGTCCCCGGGTGGAGGCGTTCCTGGCTGCCCGGAAGATCATGGCTCCGGCCCGGGACGATATGGCCGGCTCCCTGGCCACCCTGGATGGATCGCCGGACAGCGGCGGGGAAGAAGGAAAACTGGGAGCCGGGCTCCGCCTGTTGCCCAGGATCCTGAAATTCTACGAAGCCAGAAACAAGGCCTGTCTCGAAGCCGGTTTGGGGCTGGGTGAGTACGGCTACCTGTACATTCTGGCCTATTACGATCTGCTGGGTAAGCCGGTCACCGCCGGCCCGGGCTTCCCTCTGATGGGCGACTCGAACAACGGTGGCTCGCGAGGGAGCGGGGCCAATGAATTTGATGTCCGGGAAGACCGTCTTGAACGTATCCTCCGAGCCTCCCGGAACCTGGCCCTGCCGATTCTGCGAAACCAGCTGGCCGCCCAGCGATCGGCCGGTACGGACCGTGAATGGACCGGCAGGCTGGAGGAGGAGATAGCACTGTTGGAAGCCGACCCGTTCCGGTTGCCGTGGCGAGACGGTTTGCCGGACCGGATGAAAAATTCCCTGGAGCCGTATCGGGATCGACTGGAGGAGAGTTGGAACGAGATGTCCAACCCGCTGGAATTCGGACCCCATATGCATTGACCCGCGAGGAGTAACCATGGAAGAGAAAAAAGGGATGCCCGGCTGGATCAAGGGCTGTCTGACCGGCTGTGGTGTTTTTCTTATCCTGGTATTGATCCTGATTACCTTCGTTTGCCAGCAGTGCAAACAGATGTTCGATGGTGTGATCCAGGCGGAGCAGAGTAACGAGCAGCTGTTGCATGAACTGGGAGACTATGACGAATATGTTCCGGGAGCTCGGATATCGGTAACTGCAGACCAGATGGAGCGTTTTCTCATGATCCGGGAAAGCATGACGGAGGAAAGAGCTGCTCTGGAAGAGCTGTTCCGGGATTTCGACCTGGATAAAGCTCTGGAAACCGAGAGCACACCCCGGAAAATACTGAATCTCCTGACCGCGGTAGGCGGCCTGTTGAACCCGGCAGGCGAGTATATAGCTTTGCGTAACGGGAAACTGCTGGAGGAAGGGATGTCCATCGGCGAGTACAGCTGGATCTATGCCCTGACGTATTATTCCTGGCTGGGGCACGATCTCATCGCAGGACCGGAAATGATTATCAAGGGGGAGAGTCAGGAACTCTTCAAGGACGGTGATTCGCCTCTGTCACCCCGGGAGCAGCGCAGAAGATACCGTCGTGCGATAGACGCCATGTTCCGGAACCAGATCGGAGGCTTGCCGGAGGGTGAGTCAGCCCGCCGGGAAGAACTGGAGAAAGAGCTCGGCCGGTTCGAAAATTCTCCCCGGGCGATTCTCTGGGAAAGCGGTCTGCCGGACGCCGAGGCGATGGCGCTGGAGCCGTACCGGAGCCGGCTGGAGGCGACCTGGCACCCGGCCACCAACCTGATGGAGATGCCGTTCCAGGACGATCATGGAGGCGTTCGCTTCGGCGTCCAATAACCGGCACACAAAAGGGGGGCCGTCCCGGTTTTTCCTTCGCTGACGCAACCATTCCATGGTGGTGCGAAGCTTGTGGCTGTTTTGTCCGCATGCGGCCTGTGGTGACGGCCATCTGTCCGAATGCGATAGAGTTCCTGACGCCACATCAACCTGTTTGGCGGCACGCAGCTTGCCTTACCGGGATCCATGCAGCGGCCATGCAGACCGGTAGAGCAGATTCCCTACAGGCAGTTCCGCCCGCCGCACTGCCCCTGGCCCGGCTGCTCCCGGCACCGCGCAACCGGCGACTTCCTTTACAAACGTGAAGGCTCCTACACGCGCTCCGCTGACCGCCGGCGGGTGGCCCGCTTTCGGTGCAAATCCTGCGGGAGAGGGTTTTCACAACAGAGCTTCGCCTGCTCGTACTACGCCAAGCGCCCCCGTTTGATTCCTTGCATCGCGGCCGGCCTTAACGCAGGCTCCGCCCACCGCCAGATCGCACGCACAATTGGCTGTTCTCCGTCCACCGTCACCCGCCGGGCGGCGCAGCTTGGACGCCACGCCCTCCTCTTGAACAGCCTTGCCATCGAGAAGATCAAAGCGATCCGGGAAGCGCTGGTGCTGGACCATTTCGAAACCTTCGTTTCCGATCAGTTCGACGCCCTGGGGATCGGTACCGTGGTCGGCCACGATTCCTGGTTCGTCTACGCTGTCGACCCGGCTCCTCATCGCCGTGGAGGCAAAATTACCCCGGCCCAGCGTCTTAAACTCGAAAAGAGGAAGAAAGAGGATCCTCCCCGGGGCAGCGTCGTCCGTTCCACCATGCGCATGCTGGACGTGATCGGAAATGCGGCTCCCGCCGGTTCAGAACTCGTTCTGATCTCCGATGCCCACAAGGCGTATCCGCAGGCGGTCATGCGCCACCCTTGCGCGAAGCATATCCGTCATCTGGTGTTCCCCAACCCGCCCCGGGGGCCCAAGGGCTCGACCCCGGAACCGGAAGCTCGTGCCAGGGACCGGGCGATGTTTCCTGTGGATCAGCTGCACGCCCTGTGGCGGCACAGCTGCGCCCACAACCGGCGCGAGACGATCGCCTTCGGCCGCCGGATCAACGCGATGATGGAGCGCGCCCACCTGACGACGGTGTGGCGCAACTTCGTGAAGTGGCGCTCGGAACGGAAGCCGGACCGCACAACGCCGGCGATGAAGGTCGGGCTGACCGATCGTCCTTGGGACTGGAGGAGAGTGCTCGCTCAGAGACTGTTCCCGGCCAGGCAGCAGGTGCCTCCATCATGGATGAAGCTGTACCTCCGGGATTGGGATACCGATCCGGCCGGGCAGTTCACCCGGCACAGGCGCAAGCATGCGTTCTAAAGAGGGTTCCGCGACCAGGAAACCGGAAACCCTTGCTTCGGGCTCCAGGGTAGCCTGATCCATCCTTCCTATCTCCCTGTCATACCCGGATATCAACCAATATCAGCAACAAGCTGCGCACCACCATGCAACCATTCCAGGGTTCCTGTCGTTTTATTGTTGTGCACGGCAGGGTGGAGGTGCGTCATGGGCCGGATAATCAAAATATTGTTCATCCTGGTGATTATTTCCGGAGCGGCGGTAGGCGGATACGCTTGGCTGCAGGGCCGCGAGACAGGTGAAAGCCTGTTCGACCTCGTTGAGGTAACCCGCGGGGAGATCACCGAGAAGGCGGTGGCGGTAGGCCAGATCGAACCGCGGATGAAATTCCACGTCAAGTCGAAGATCTCCGGGATCGTCAAGATCGCCTCCGTGGAGGTCGGCGACACGGTTCGGGCCGGGGACCCGCTGCTGGAGATCACGCCGGATCCGACACCGCTGGAACTGGTGGGGGCGGAACGGATGGTCCAGACCGCCGAGTCGGCGTTCAAGCGAGCCGATGGGGACTGGAACCGCACCCGCAGCCTGTCGGAGCAGGGCATCATCTCGAAAGACGTGGTGGATGCCCGCAAGGAAGCGTTCGAGCGGGCGGAAATCGAGATGGAGCGGTCCCGGGACAATCTGGAACTGATCCGGGAAGGGCGGCTCAGCGGCCGGGGGCAGCGGATGGAATCGGTGATTCGGTCGCCGGCGGAAGGGATCGTTCTGCAACGACTGGTCAACCCCGGCGATCCGGTGGTGCCCCTGACCACCTTCCAGGAGGGGACCGAGTTGATGACCATCGCCGACATGCACGACCTGATCTTCCGGGGCACCGTGGATGAGATCGACGTCGGCAAGCTTGAGGTCGGCTTTGAGGC
Organism: Candidatus Polarisedimenticolaceae bacterium; assembly: GCA_963790785.1. GTDB lineage: Bacteria > Acidobacteriota > Polarisedimenticolia > Polarisedimenticolales > Polarisedimenticolaceae > Polarisedimenticola. The sequence continues at coordinate 3,424 of CAWBPP010000012.1, read as the reverse complement.
CAGGCTGAAGATCGGGGCCCTGCCGGATGCCGAGATCACCGGCCGGCTCACACGGATCGCACCCCAGGCGATTGAACAGGACAACGCCAAGCTGTTCGAGGTGGAGATCGAGCTGGATCCCCAGAGCGCCGTGTTCCTCCGAGCAGGGTATTCGGCCAACGCCGACCTGATCATCCAGGAACGCACCGACATCCTGTTGTTGCCGGAGCGGCTTTTGAAGTTCGACGGAGAGGGGGAGGAGCAGAAGACTTACGTGCAGCTCCCTCCGGAGAATCCTGAAGGGGAACCCCGGAGGGTCGATGTGGAGACCGGCCTGTCCGACGGGCTGAACATCGAGATCATCTCCGGCGTGAGCGAGGGCGACAAGATCGTGGAACTGCCGCCCAGGGATATCCTGGGATAGGCGGAGGTTGCGGTCATGCCGATCCTGCCATCATTCCTGCGCCAGGCGTTCCGGGATCTGGGAAGCCAGAAGCTTCGCACCGCTTTGACCCTGTTCGGCCTGGTCTGGGGAACCGCAGCCGTCAGCCTGCTGCTGGCGTTCGGCGGAGGCCTTCACGCCCAGATAATGAAAAGTGCCGCCGGGATGGGAAACGCGATCGTAATCACTTGGCCGTCCCTGACCTCGGTGCCGTTCGAGGGGCTGGGGAAGGGGAGGCGGATCCTGCTCACCGAGCGGGACGTGGAGCTGTTGCGGCAACGATCGACCCTGATCGATGCGATCTCGGTTGAATTTTCCGACACGCTCAAGCTGCAGAACGGCAGTCAGGTCCGGGCGGCGGCGGTGTCCGGCGTCGATGTGCCGTTCGGCGAGATGCGAAACCTCATCCCCCGGAAAGGGGGGAGGTTCCTGAACCCGCTGGATGTGGAGAAACGGCGGAGGGTGGTGTTCCTGGGCAACAAGCTGGCGAATAACGTCTTCGGCGACGAGGAGCCTGTGGGCCGGACCGTGAGACTGAACGGGTCGCCGTTCCTGGTGATCGGGGTGATGAAGGAGAAAATCCAGAACTCCAACTACGGCGGGCCGGATGAGCGGAGGGCGTACATCCCGGAGACGACTTTCCGAGCCCTCACCGGGCAGAAGACCATTGATCAGTTCATCTACACCGCCGTTTCCGTGGACCGGACCGCAGCCGCCACCGAGGAGGTGGCCGCCATCCTGGGGACGAAACACCGGTTCGATCCGCAAGACGAAGAGGCGCTCAAAAGCTGGGATACCACCGCGGGGATGCGGTTCATGAACAACTTCATGCTGATCTTCAACCTGTTCCTGGGGATCGTCGGCTCCCTGACCCTGGTGGTGGGCGGGATCGGCGTCTCCAACATCATGCACGTGGTTGTGGAGGAACGGACCCGGGAGATCGGGATCAAGATGGCCATCGGCGCCCGGGCCCGATCGGTGCTGGGCGGCATCATGCTGGAGACCCTGATCATCACGGCGGTGGGCGGTTTGATCGGCATCGGGATAACAGCCGCCATCTGTGCCGTGGCTCCCGGCGGCGGGGTTCACTGATTACATCGGCGATCCGAAACTGACTCCCGGCGTCGCCGCCATCACCATCACCCTCCTGGGTGCCATCGGCATGCTGGCAGGCTGGTTCCCGGCCCGGGCCGCCTCCAGGCTGGACCCGGTGGTCGCCATGAAGAGCTGAGGGGGGACGGGAAAATGACCAGACCGTTCATGATCCTCCAGCTGTTCGCCCGCTCCTCCTCCGCTCAGGGGAAACGGGCGGTGCTGACCATCGCCGCCATCGCCTGGGGCACCCTGGCCCTGTTGCTGATGCTCTCTTTCGGCGAGGGGCTCAAGATCAGCCTGAACCGGGGGAACCAGGGGATGGGTAGCAACCTGGCGATCATGTGGCCCGGCCAGACCAGCATCATCTGGGAAGGGCTGCCGGCCGGCAGGCCGCTGCGGCCGAAGATCGAGGACATCGCCCTCCTGAAGGAGCGGGTGGAAGGCCATGCCGGCATCGCCGGTGAGATGCACAACGGATCGGTGGTTCTTGAGACGGAATACGGCACCCGCACCGCCCGGGTGATCGGGGCCAGCCATGACTACGGCGAGATACGGAACCATATACCGCAGATCGGCGGCAGGTTTCTCAACCCCCCCGACCAGCGTCTCCGCCGCCGCTCCATCTTTCTGGGAGACGAACTGGCCGAGGACCTGTTCGGCGAGAACGATCCGGTGGGCAGGCAGGTCATGCTGAACAAGACCCCGTACAACGTGGTCGGTGTGATCATCCCCAAAGTGATGATGGGAAATTACGGCGGTTCGGAATCGGACCACGCCGTGATCCCCATTACCACCTACAAGGCCCAGTTCGGCCGGAATCGGCTCTCCCATGTGGTGGTGAAGGCGGCGGATCCGCCCGGATCCAGGAACGGTCGCCCAGGTGCGCGAGGTCCTCGGTGGGAAGTACCGGTTCGACCCGGAAGACCCGGCGGTGTTTTCCACTTGGGACACCGTGGACTAGTATGAAGGCGACCTACAACATCGGTCTGGGCATCCAGCTGTTCCTGGGGATCATCGGCGCCCTGACCCTTCTGGTGGGCGGTGTCGGCGTAGCCAACATCATGTACGCAGTGGTGAAGGAAAGGACCCGCGAGATCGGCGTCAAGATGGCTCTGGGCGCCCGGCCGTCCTGGATCACAGGACCGATCGTGCTGGAAGGGCTGGCGTACACCCTGGTAGGCGGCCTCATCGGTGTGCTCATGGCGGTGGGGATCATCGCTCTTGTGGACATGATCCCTACCGAAGGTAACGATGTGATGCAACTGATGGGCACGCCGACCCTTTCGATCCCCATCGGCATCATCTCCGCCCCGGTCCTGGGACTGATCGGCCTGCTTTCCGGCTACTTCCCGGCGCGCCGAGCCGCCGCGAATCGACCCGGCGGAAACACTGCGCTACGAGTAATGACCTGGAACGAATGTTCCGGCAGACGACAAGGGAAGCGTCGCAGAGCGACAACGGCGCAGGTGATCCAGCTGAGGGGCATCACCAAGGTGTACGACACCGGCAAGATCAAGGTCGAGGCGTTGCGGGGTATCGAGCTCGCGGTCCAGCAGGGTGAGTTCGTGGCGATCGTCGGCCCTTCCGGCTCGGGCAAATCGACATTCATGAACCTGATCGGCTGTCTGGACACCCCTACCGGCGGCGAGTACCACCTGCGGAGCGAACAGGCGTCCGGCCTGCGCCGCGACCAGCTGGCCGAGGTCCGAAACCGCCGCATCGGGTTCGTGTTCCAGAACTTCAACCTCCTGCCCCACATCACCGCCTTCGAGAACGTGGAAATGCCGCTGCTGTTCGGCGGGCTGTCCCGAGGCGCCGAACACGGGTCACGAGCTGATGGACAGGGTTGATCTGGCCGACCGCATGGAGCACAGACCGACCGAGCTTTCCGGGCGGCAGATGCAGCGT
>CAWBPP010000011.1:0-104384 GCA_963790785.1 Candidatus Polarisedimenticolaceae bacterium | reverse complement strand
TGGTGCGCAGCTTGTTGCTGATATTGGTTGATATCCGGGTATGACAGGGAGATAGGAAGGATGGATCAGGCTACCCTGGAGCCCGAAGCAAGGGTTTCCGGTTTCCTGATCGCGGATCCCTCTTTAGAACGCATGCTTGCGCCTGTGCCGGGTGAACTGCCCGGCCGGATCGGTATCCCAATCCCGGAGGTACAGCTTCATCCATGATGGAGGCACCTGCTGCCTGGCCGGGAACAGTCTCTGAGCGAGCACTCTCCTCCAGTCCCAAGGACGATCGGTCAGCCCGACCTTCATCGCCGGCGTTGTGCGGTCCGGCTTCCGTTCCGAGCGCCACTTCACGAAGTTGCGCCACACCGTCGTCAGGTGGGCGCGCTCCATCATCGCGTTGATCCGGCGGCCGAAGGCGATCGTCTCGCGCCGGTTGTGGGCGCAGCTGTGCCGCCACAGGGCGTGCAGCTGATCGACAGGAAACATCGCCCGGTCCCTGGCACGAGCTTCCGGTCCCGGGGTCGAGCCCTTGGGCCCCCGGGGCGGGTTGGGGAACACCAGATGACGGATATGCTTCGCGCAAGGGTGGCGCATGACCGCCTGCGGATACGCCTTGTGGGCATCGGAGATCAGAACGAGTTCTGAACCGGCGGGAGCCGCATTTCCGATCACGTCCAGCATGCGCATGGTGGAACGGACGACGCTGCCCCGGGGAGGATCCTCTTTCTTCCTCTTTTCGAGTTTAAGACGCTGGGCCGGGGTAATTCTGCCTCCACGGCGATGAGGAGCCGGGTCGACAGCGTAGACGAACCAGGACTCGTGGCCGACCACGGTACCGATCCCCAGGGCGTCGAACTGATCGGAAACGAAGGTTTCGAAATGGTCCAGCACCAGCGCTTCCCGGATCGCTTTGATCTTCTCGATGGCAAGGCTGTTCAAGAGGAGGGCGTGGCGTCCAAGCTGCGCCGCCCGGCGGGTGACGGTGGACGGAGAACAGCCAATTGTGCGTGCGATCTGGCGGTGGGCGGAGCCTGCGTTAAGGCCGGCCGCGATGCAAGGAATCAAACGGGGGCGCTTGGCGTAGTACGAGCAGGCGAAGCTCTGTTGTGAAAACCCTCTCCCGCAGGATTTGCACCGAAAGCGGGCCACCCGCCGGCGGTCAGCGGAGCGCGTGTAGGAGCCTTCACGTTTGTAAAGGAAGTCGCCGGTTGCGCGGTGCCGGGAGCAGCCGGGCCAGGGGCAGTGCGGCGGGCGGAACTGCCTGTAGGGAATCTGCTCTACCGGTCTGCATGGCCGCTGCATGGATCCCGGTAAGGCAAGCTGCGTGCCGCCAAACAGGTTGATGCGGCGTCAGGAACTCGATCTCATTCGGACAGATGGCGGTCACCACAGTCCGCATGCGGACAAAACGGCCACAAGCTTCGCACCACCATGCAAGATCCGCTACACTGGCCTCTCATCATCCACCGGAGGATCTACGCCATGCCGACCACCCGGAAACTCTCCCAGCGCGCCGGCGACCTTCCCGCCTCGCCTATCCGCAGGCTCGCCCCCTTCGCCGTGGCCGCCCGGGCCGCCGGCAAGAAGGTCTACGGCCTGAACATCGGCCAGCCGGACATTCCGACGCCGCCCGCCATCCTGGACCGGCTGAAAACCTACGGCGAGGCCAATATCCCGTACGGGCCGTCCCAGGGCACTCCCGAGTTCCTTGCGACGCTGCAGGCTTACTACCGCGCCGGCCGGGATCGAAATCGGCATAGAGGACCTGTTCGTCACCACCGGCGGCAGCGAGGCGATCCTGTTCGTTCTGGGGGTCATCGCCGATCCCGGCGACGAAGTCCTGGTGTTCGAGCCGTACTACACCAACTACAGCGGGTTCGCCGCCATGCTGGGGGTCCGGCCGGTGCCGGTCACCACCCCGGCGGACGAGGGCTATCACCTGCCCGCCCGAACGGCAATCGAAGCGAAAATCGGGACCGCGGACCCGGGCGATCATGCTCTGCTCCCCCAACAACCCTACCGGCACGGTCTACACCGACGAGGAAATGGAGCGCCTCGCCGACATCTGCCGCGGCCACGGGCTCTACCTGATCGCCGACGAGGTCTATCGCGAGTTCACCTACGACGGCCTGAAGCACCGCTCCGTCTTCACCATCGAAGGGCTGGAGGACCGCGTCATCGTGGCCGACAGCCTGTCCAAGCGGTCTCCCTCTGCGGCCCCCGGATCGGCAACATCGCCAGCCGCAATCGGGACCTGTGGCTCCAGGCCGCTGAAGTTCGGCCAGGCCCGCCTGTGCCCCCCGACCCTGGGCCAGCACATCGGCGATCGCGTTCAGGAGGTGCCGCCAGGCCTACATTGACGGCGTGATCGCCGAATACGAGCGGCGACGCGACCTCGTGTACGAAGAACTGACCCGGATGCCCGGCGTGGTCGTGCGGCGCCCGGAGGGCGCGTTCTACATCTGCCCCGGTTCCCGTGGACGACGCCCAGAGCTTCTGCGAGTTCCTGCTGCAGCGATTTCGATCGGCGGCGAAACGGTCATGCTGGCCCCCGCCGAGGGCTTCTACGCCACGCCGGGCCTCGGCCGGGACGAAGCGCGCATCGCCTACGTGCTCTGACGGGAGGAACTGGCCCGGGCGATGAAATCGCTCGGCGAAGCGCTGCAAGCCTACCCCGGGCGGAAGATGGGCCAGGAGTTCGCCAGCCAGCGCGCTCGACCCAGGGGCAGCGCCGGGCCAGGCCGAGCCGACCGTCCGACCCAGTCCAGGCGCTCAGGCACGCGCCCGGGGACGAAGGACTGGTGCCACTCGTCCAGCGCGGCGTAGGCGCGGGCCAGCACAAGGCGAGCAGTGCCGGGCGCAGCCGCAGGGGGCCGATCCCCCCGTGCGTGGCGCGCAGGACAGGAAGTCCGAAAACGGCGTAGGCCGCAGCGTGCAGCGTCTTGTCCGGGACCTGCTCCACGGCGGGCAGGTCGACCGGCCGGAGAGGAAGAAGAGCAGCGCCATAAACGCCGCCGCCGGCCCCCACAGGCCGAGCGGCCCGGTACGGCTCACTTCGGGAACGGGCCATGAGATAGGCCAGGACCAACGCTCCTCCTACCATGGCGACCCAGATCATCCCGCCGATGCTTGCAACCGTTCCCTACGGTCCCGCGTGAGGAGGCGCGAAGAAGACGGAGACCAGGGAAGAGTAGAGCAGCAGGTGCAGGAGATGGCTCTTCACCCCTCTCCTCCCCTCTTGCGGCCGATGTCCCAGACGTCGAACAGCAGCAGGAGATTCATCAGGCCGGCGGTCCACAGGTAGGCCGTGCCGTAGATCGACACGCCGGACCGCGCCCGTTCACGGAAGATCTCGACACGCCTCATCGGGCGGGGCCGTGCGGCTGGCCCGCGATGGAGTCATGCGACCCTGCCGTAGACCACCTTCCGGGCCATGACGTCGGCCGGACCGACGCCGAGGTTGGCCACCACCTGCAGGCCGGTCAGGAACGGCTGCCGACCGGGTCCCGGAGCGCCAGTCGGCCTTCGTGGACCAGGCCCAGGCCAAGCAACGCGACGATCGCCCGAACAGCAGCCCCCGGCACAGTCCGCCGAGCAAAACATGGCCCAGCCCCGGCAGCAGCCAGGCCGCCAGATCGGGCCAGTCCGCTCATTTCCGCCGCCCGGCCGGCCGCCGCGGCGGCGTTCTGTGCTCGCCGCCCTGCCTTAGCTCGCCCTCTTCCTCCTCGGAGATGACGTCGAGCTTCATGCGGCCCTCGACCTTCGGTGGATCTTGATCTTGACTGTGAGGTGCCCACCGCCTTGATCGGCTCGTTGAGGAGGATCTTGCCGGCGGTCCACCTCGATGCCCTTGGCGGGGAGCATCTCGGCGATCTCGATGTTGGTCACCGAACCATACAGCGTATCTCCCTCGCCGGCCTTCTTCACAACCGCAGCGATCACCCTCCAGGCGGGATGCGAACTCCCGGGCTGCTTCAGATCCTTGGGCCCTCGCCTCCCCAGATCTTGCGGCGCTGCTCCAGCACCTTCATGTTCCCCGGGGTGGCCGGCAGGGCCTATTCCTTGGGCAGCAGGAAGTTGCGCGCGTACCCGGGGGCCACGTTGACCACGTCTGCCCCGCTCGCCCAGGTGCTCCATGTGCTGACACAGCACGACTTTCACGACATGCTCTCGCCTCCCCCTCAATCGCTGGTGAACGGCATGAGGGCGATCATCCGCGCCCGCTTGATCGCCTGCATCAGTACCCGCTGGTGCTTGGCGCAGTTTCCGGAGATCCTGCGAGGCAGGATCTTGGACCGCTCGGGAATGTAGTTCTGCAAGGTCTTGACGATCCTTGTAATCGATCCAGGTCGCCTTGGTCTCGCAGAACTTGCAGTACTTGCGCCGCCGGAACAGGAAACGTCTCCTGCCGCCGAACCGGTTGCCGTGATCGTCGTCCGCCTCGATCGTTCACTCTTGGTTTTCCTCACCTTCCGCAGCGGCTTCCGTCACGGCTCCACCGGCGCCTCCTGCGGCCTGCTCGCCTCTGTCGACTCTCAGCGGCCTCGTCGCAGCCTGAGCGGCATCGACAGTCTCGGCGGCCTCGGCAGCTTCGTCAGCTCTGGCAGTCTCGGCAGCTTCCGCAGCCGCGGCGCCGCGGCGGCCTTCTTCTCCGCCTCTTCTTTCGCCTTGGCTTCCCTGGCTTCCTTTTCCTGGGCTTCCTGCGGCGGCCTTCTCCGCGCGACCTCGCGTCGGCTCGGCGCTTGGCCTCGCGATCGCTTCCTGCTTCTCCCACTCGGCCCAGTCGCTCCTCGAGGTGGACGGTCAGGTAGCGCAGCACCTTCTCGGAGAGCCGGAACCGCCGTTCCATCTCCTTCGGGACGTCCGCCTTCCGCATCGTACAGCAGGCGAATGTAGACACCATCCTCGAACTTCTTGATCGGGTAGGCCAGACGGCGGCGGCCCATGCGGTCCTGGGCCGCGATCGTGCCGCCGCCCGTCGTGACCACCTGGGCCATGGTCTCCACCGTGGCGCGTTCGACATCCTCGGCCAGGTTCGGGGGCGTGATGAAAATGGTCTCGTACGTGGCCATCCGCACCTCCTCTCGGTGTTTCGCCCCCGGACTTGGCCGGGAGCAAGGGGTGCCGTCTAGATCTCAAATTCTCGTTTTTCAAGCCCTGGCGGGCGCTGGCAACTCTACCACCGACCCGCAGGGGCCGCCAACTGCCGGGCCCCGCCCTGTGAGGCGGGAGCCCGGTCCCGGGTTCAGCGAAGCAACAGCGGCGCGATGACCAGGCTGACCACGGACATCAGCTTGATCAGGATGTTCATCGAGGGGCCGGAGGTGTCCTTGAAGGGATCCCCCACGGTGTCGCCGACCACGGCCGCCTTGTGAGCGTCGGTGCCCTTCTGCTCGCCCGGCACCTCGCCCTTCTCGATCGCTTTCTTGGCGTTGTCCCAGGCGCCGCCGGCGTTGGCCATCATCAGGGCCATCAGGACGCCGGTCACCGTGGCGCCGGCCAGCATTCCGCCCAGCGCTGCCGCGCCCAGCCCGAACCCCACCACCACCGGGGCGATCACCGCGGTCAGCCCGGGCAGGATCATCTCCTTCAGGGCGGCCCGTGTGGAGATGTCCACGCAGCGGGCGGCGTCCGGCTTGACCCCCGGCTTGCCCTCGAGCAGCCCCGGGATCTCCCGGAACTGGCGGCGGATCTCCTGCACCATCAACTCCGCGGCACGCCCTACCGAGGTCATGGTCAGCGCCGCGATGAAGAACGGCAGGATGCCGCCGATCAGCAGACCGATGACCACGTAGGGGTCGTCGAGGCTGATCTCGAACGTCCCGAACTTGCTTGCCCACCGTCTGCTTGTAGGCCGAGAACAGCGCCAGGGCGGTCAGCGCGGCCGAACCGATGGCGAAGCCCTTGCCGATCGCGGCGGTGGTGTTGCCCAGGGAGTCCAGGCCGTCCGTGATCTTGCGCACGTCCGGGCCCAGACCGGCCATCTCCGAGATCCCGCCGGCGTTGTCCGCCACCGGGCCGTAGGCGTCGACCGACATCGTGATGCCCACGGTGGCCAGCATGCCGACCGCCGCGATGCCGATGCCGTAGAGCCCGGCCATCCAGTATGCCGACGCAGATGGCGACGCAGATCGCCAGCACGGGGAGCGCCGTGGAGTCCATGCCCACGGCCAGCCCGGTGATGATGTACGTGGCCGGACCGGTCTTGGTGGCCTCGGCGATGCGGAAGATCGGCTTGGACGACGGTGTAGTACTCGGTGATCAGCCCGATGCTGATGCCCGACCAGCGTCCCGCACAGCACGGCCCAGAACACGTTGTTGTTGATCGGCGTGGAGTCGATCAGCACGTAGCCGCCGCCCAGGAACAGCGCGGCGGCGATGAACGTGGAGTAGCGCAGGGCCGCCGCGGGGCTGAACGCCTTGAGGATGCGCATCGAGATGATGCCCAGGAAGGAGGCCAGCAGCCCCAGGGTCGCCAGGACCAGCGGCAGCGCCATCAGCGTGCTCGTCAGCGCCTTGTCCGCGACCGCCCCCGCCGCGGCCAGCTTGCCCAGTCCGGCGGGGGCCAGCGTGGCCGCGATGGCGATCGTGGCCACGATCGAGCCCACGTAGGACTCGAAGATGTCGGCGCCCATGCCGGCCACGTCACCCACGTTGTCGCCGACGTTGTCGGCGATCACGCCGGGGTTCCGCGGGTCGTCCTCGGGGATGCCGGCCTCGACCTTGCCGACCAGGTCCGCGCCGACGTCGGCCGCCTTGGTGTAGATGCCGCCGCCCACGCGCGCGAACAGCGCGATCGACGAGGCGCCCATGGCGAAGCCGTTGATGATCTGCGCCGTCTCCGGCTTGCCGAAGATCAGGAAGAAGATGCCCACGCCGATCAGCCCGAGGCTGGCCACGGAGACGCCCATCACGGCGCCGCCGTTGAACGCGACGCAGCAGGGCCGCGCCCTGCCCCGAGTCCTTGGCCGCGGCCGCGGTGCGCACGTTGGCCTTGGTGGCCGCCTGCATCCCCAGGAAGCCGGCCAGCACGGAGCAGGCGGCGCCGCCGAGGAAGGCCACGGCGGTCTGCCAACTCAGGAAAGCCCCGAGCAGGACGGCCACGACCACGATAAAGATCGCCAGGATCGAGTACTCGCGCCTGAGGAAGGCCATCGAGCCGGCGTGGATCGCGGCCGCGATCTCCTGCATCAGATCGGTGCCGGTGGGGCGCTTGACGATCCGCCAATAAATGAAACCGGCGAAAAGGAGGCCGAACAGCCCTATGTACGGGCTGTACGTGAGAATATTTTCCATGACGCTAATCGCTCCTATTGAAGATCTTCGTTGAACGGTTCATGGCGAGCGCCGACCCCGGGTCCAGGATCGTCCGGACAGCGCCGGCGGACCGGCCGATGAAACCTTCCAGCAGCCCCCTCTCCTCCCGGTCAAACTCCGCAAGGACGTAATCGGCCAGGTCGCTAATCCCGCGGCCTGTTCCCAGTACACCGCAGCCGCACCCTGGGGAACCGGTCTGTGCCCAGCATCTCCACCAGGGATTGAACCCCGTTGTGCCCACCGGCGCCGCCGCCCGGGCGGATCCGCATCCTGCCGAACGCCAGGTCCGCATCGTCGTATACGACGATGAACTCCGCCGCTTCCGCCTGGTAGCCGGCAGCCAGCAGGGCGGCCGCCCCCCCCGAGCGGTTCATGAAAGTCGATGGCTTGGCCAGCACCGCACCGTCGTCCGGAATTTCCACTGCCCATGCCCGCCATTCCGGGGAAGGTGTCTCCGGGAAACGGGCGCCGGTTTGCGCTGCCAGACGATCCGCACCATGAACCCGATGTTGTGCCGGGTGCCGGCGTAGGCCGCCCCCGGATTCCCCAGTCCCAGGACGATCTTCATTTTTTATCGGAGGACTCTTCCTTCTTCTCGCACCTCTCGGCAGGCGCTTCGCCTTCGGCGCCTCGCCTTCGGCGACCTCGCCTTCCTCACCCTCGACCGCTTCCTCGACCTCGGCAGCGCGCTGGTGCGCGACGTCATGACGATGGTGTCTTCCGGGATCAGCAGGGTCACCCCCTCGCCCAGCGTAAGGTCGCTGACGGAGGCGTTCTGGTCCGACATGGAGTTCAGTTACGTCCAGATCCAGGGCGTCGGGGATCTCATTGGGCAGGCACTCCACCTGCACCGAGCGGGTGATGAACTCCATGATGCCGCCTTCGTTCTTGACGCCCTCCGGCCCGCCGATGAGCGGATCGGCACGTCCACGGTGACCTTTTGCTCCAGGTCGACCCGGACGAAATCGACGTGCACCAGCCGCTCGGTTACCGGGTCCCGCTGCAGGTCCTTCAGCATCACGGCGCGTTTCTGTTCTTGTCTCCGCTCCAAGGGAGAGCTTGAAGATCGTGTTGCGTCCGGTCTCGGTCCGCAGGATCATCTCGATGTTGCGCGGTTCCACGGCGACGGCGAAGGAGTCCTTCCCCATGCCGTAGACGATGGCGGGGATCTTTCCTCCGGCGCGCAGCCTGCGGGCCTCATTTTTGCCCCGCTCTTCGCGGCCCAGTACTTCCACTACACTCTTACTGATCATGACTAGCGTGTCCCTTCATTCCTCGAATCATGTTCTAGACAAACAGCGAACTCACCGAGGAGTTGCTGTGGATACGCGCGATCGCCTCTCCCAGCAAGCCGGCCACCGGCAAAACAGTGATTTTCTCGAAGGCCTGCTTTTCCGGGGTCAACGGAATGGTGTCGGTCACCACCACCCGTTCCAGGTCCATTTGGGCAAGACGCTCCATGGCCGGACCGGACAGCACCGCATGGGTGAAACAGGCCACCACCGATACAGCCCCCTTCTCCTTGAGCGCCCGCACCGAACCCACCATGGTGCCGCCGGTGTCGATAATGTCGTCCACGATGACGCAGGTCCGGCCATCCACGTCGCCGATGACGTTCATGGTTACCGCCACGTTCGTGTCCACCCGGCGTTTGTCGATGATCGCCAGCTCGGCCTTGAGCCTTTTTGCATAGAACCGCGCCCGCTCCACGCCGCCGGCGTCGGGGCTGACGATGGTGAGGTTGCGGTACTGCTGGCTCTCCATCCAGTCCAGGACCACCGGCGCTGCGAACAGGTGGTCCACCGGCACGTCGAAGAAGCCCTGAATCGACGGAGCGTGCAGGTCCATGGTCAGGATGCGGTTGATCCCGGCGGCCTGGATCATATCGGCCACCAGCTTGGCGGTAATCGGCACCCGCGGCTTGTCCTTGCGGTCCTGCCGGGCGTAGCCGTAGTACGGGATCACCGCGGTAATGCGGTCGGCGGACGCCCGTTTCATGGCGTCGACCGCCACCAGCAGTTCCATCAGGTTTTCGTTGGCCGGGCTGCAGGTCGGCTGAATGATGAAGACGTCGGTCCCCCGGACGTTCTCCTTGATGTGGCAATAGATTTCCCCGTCGCTGAACCGGCGCAGGGCCCAGTTCCCCATCGGGAGGCGCAGATATTCGCAGATCGCCTCCGCCAGCTTCGGGTTGCCGTTTCCCGAGAAGACCTTCAACTCGCTTTTCATGATGTTTCGCTCAACTTAAAGCGGCTGGCGCTCAATGGCTGGGGCGGAAGGATTCGAACCTTCGAATGCTGCCTCCAAAGGGCAGTGCCTTACCGCTTGGCGACGCCCCAGTACGGCCGGTCCGCCTACGGCCAAGTTTGTTCTCCGCCTTCCAGCAGGTTGCCCCGATCCCCCTGTTCTTCCCGATCCACGGATCGGCTACGCTCGGAATCGAGATCCCGCACCCGGGATTCCGAATGCTCGCCTGATTCCTCAAGTACCTCGTGGTATCTATTGATGACCTTCTCTTCAATCGCCTTGCGGGTCTCGTTGTTGAGGGGATGCGCAATATCCCGGAACGTTCCGTTCCTGCGCTTCTTGCTCGGCATGGAGACAAACAGGCCGTTGATCCCATCGATGATCTTGATGTCGCTTACGACGAAACAGTCATCGAAGATGATGGAGACAAACGCCTTGAGCTTGTCTTCTTTCACCGGGAAAACCCTGATCTGGGTGATGTCCATGGGCCTCGCTTCTCTATGTCGCAAGACAGGCCGCTCCCGCAACCGTCCTGGTTCTGTACAATTTCCAATGCCGGAACCTTCCGGTGAGATTTTCCCCGGCACGGTTCATCCCGTCCTCGTCCTCGAACACACCGAACACGGTGGACCCACTGCCGCTGAGCATGGCGTGCAAGGCGCCCTCCCCCAGCAGGCAGTCGCGAAACGACCGCAGTTCGGTCCACCGGGCGAACACCACCGGCTCCAGATCGTTGATCGCGAAACCGAAGTCCTTGTTTCCCGGCAGTTTAAGTGCCCGAAGCCCGCTCAAATTAACACCATTCGCCGGGAGTGTCAAATCAGCCCCGAGGCGGGAATAGACCTCCGCGGTGGAGATGGAAACCGGCGGAAACCCGAGCAACAAAGAGACTTCTCCGGCAAAGGGCAGAGCATCGATCCGCTCTCCCCGGCCTGTTCCCAGGGCGGTGCCGCCGGTGAGAAAAAACGGTGCGTCCGAGCCGAGTTCCGCCGCGATCTCCTCCAGAGCGTCCCGCCCAAGGCCAAGGGACCAGATACGGGCCAGCCCCAGGAGCGCACCGGCGGCATCTGAACTCCCGCCACCGAGACCGCCACCGGCCGGGATCCGTTTCTGCAGGTGGATCGTCGCCCCGGGTTCCCGGATGCCGGCTTCCCGGGCCAGGGCCCGGGCGGTCCTGATCACCAGGTTGTCCTCCCCGACAGGCAGTTCCGCACTGTCGCAGGTCATGGCCAGGGAATCGGAACCGTGGATGGTCAGGGTGTCCCACAGGTCGATGGCCTGCAGCACGGTGACCACCTCGTGAAAGCCGTCGGGACGCTTCCCCAGGACCCGGAGGGCCCAGTTGATCTTGCCGGGGCAGCGCACCGTGATCCCGGAACCTTTCATCGAAGCAGGACCTCGTCTTCCGATTCCCACAACTCGGCCAGGGGGCGCACCGGAAGGGAGGCAGGCGGCTCTCCGGTGCCGAGGCTGCGGGAGGCGGAGGCGGGGACCGGGCGGACCTGCACCCTGGTCAGTTCCAGCAGTCCACGATTGGATCCGACCTGAAGCCTCAGCGGCAGCCCTCCCCCGGCATCGGCTTCCCGGCTCCAGACCGTGAGACCGGCCGGTCTCCTTCCACCGGTGAGCGCCGACACTATTTCCGTCAGGGTCATGGACACGCCGAACAACGGGGAAAGTTCCCGCCCTTCCGCCTCACCTGCGAAGGCGACCTTGTCCTGCACCAGTGCCACAGCCAGCCGGCCGCCGCCGCCGTCCACCGCCAGCCGGGTTCCGCCCATGGGACCGAACATTTCCACGTGGAGGCGGTCCGGCGATTCAGCCCAGATCCAGGCCTTGAACCTGACCTTCTCCCCATCCGGCGAGGTGAACCTGCCCTTGTAGATGGCGGACCGCAACGGCTGTTCCGAAACGGCGGCGGTGGGCGCCGTGCGGCCTGCGCAACCGGACAGCAGCAGTCCGCCGAGGATCAGCGGCACAAGGGGCAGCGCCACCAGGCGCCGGGCGGTCACGGCCGGTCGCCGTCCTCGCGCCCGAGGAGGGCGGCGATTTTCGCCTCCAGCTTTGCCTGACCGGCCGGATCGGCCGCAAGGGCGGTGCGCCAGGAAGCCAGCGCAGATTCGGTCAGGCCGAGTTTCTCGTACAGGTCTCCCAGGTGCTCCAACACCACCGGGTCGCCGGGCCGTGAGCCTGCAGCCGTTTCAAGAGGACTGCGGGCCTTTTCGTACTGCCCCATCCGGAAATACACCCAGCCGAGGGAGTCCAGGTAGGCGGCGTTCCAGGGGTCCAGGCCCACCGCCCGGCTTATGTAGTCCAGCGCCACATCCAGTTGCACGTTGCGATCGGCCATCGAGTATCCCAGGTGGTTCAGCGCATCGGCGAACTCCGGGTTCAGCCGGATCGCCTCCTGCATTTCCTTCTCCATCTGGCGGAAGTTGCCCCGCTGCTCCAGGTACTGGCCCAGTCTGAAATGGGCCCACGGGTTGTCCGGTTCCTGGTTTCGCCATGTCTTGAGAAGTTCCTCTCCTTCATCCGGCTCCCCGGCCCTGAACATGGCGTCTGCGGCGATGGGCCAGACCGAGTTCCCCAGGAACCGGGAGGCCTCGCCGAACAGCTTGCGGGCTTTGCCGGTCTCCCCATTTGCCGCACGGATCTCCGCCTCCAGCAGGATCCCTGCTCCGTCTTCGGCCCCGCGCCTGAGCCGCTGAGCAAATTCCAGCGCCCCGGGATAATCCCGAAGAACCAGTGCGACCCGGCCGGCCAGATCCAGGGCATCCATGGAGGCCGGGTTCTCCAAGCCGGCCAGCACGTCCCGCGCCCGTTCCGGCTCGCCGGCGGTGAGCCACAACCGGATACACTGCTGCCGGAGAGCGTCCCGTCGCACCGCCTCGGTGCCGTCCTCCTTCAGGATCAGGATGGCGCGCTCCAGGGCGGCAATCGCTTCCAGGTTCCTGCCCTGCTGCGCCAGCACGTCTCCCAACAGGTTCTGGACACCGTGGTGGCCTGGAAATTCCTCCGCCAGCCCGGAGGCCAGTTCCACCGCATCGGAGCTCCGTCCCAGGGTGCTGTACACGGTGGCCAGCTGGAACCTGAGCATCGGGTCGGCTCCGGCCAGGGCGATGGCCTGCTCCATTTGCTCACCGGCCTCCGCAGGACGTCCGACCCTGAGGAGTGACTCGCCGTACAGCGCCCGGAGCCCGGCCGCCTGCGGTCGGGCCTTCAGCAGCGGGACAGCCCGGTCCACTAACAACTGCCAGACGTTCCTGCTGCGAACCAGGTTGTCCAGCATCGCCACTGCATCCTGGAATCCATCGCTTGCGCTGTCCAGCCCCTCGGTCTCCCGCAGGAACCGGACCACTTCATCCACCGCCTCCTCGTCACGGTCGGCATGCATCAGCACATTGGCCAGGAGGCGCACCGCCTGGGCATCTCCCTCATTGTGGTTCACGTACCGCCTGGCCGCCTGGATGGCGCCTTCGGCGTCGCCGGCCCTGAGGCGCAAGGTGGTGAGGAGGCGGAAGTGCTCCGGATCGACGTCAGGCATCAGGGTCAGCCGGTCATAGACCTCTATCGCCTCGGACAGTCCTTCGGCGGATGACCGTCCTCCCAGGATCCTGCCGGTGAGGATGTCCGCCAGAATTGTCAGGGAACGGTGGTGGTCCGGATCATCTTTGAGGGCCTGGCGCACCAGCCCCTCGGCCTGTTGCTGCTGGCCCATGAGCATGAGCAGGGAACCGGCCTCCGCCTTCAGATCGACACTACCCGGAGCAAGGGACACCGCCTCGTTGATCTCCCGCACCGCCTGGCCGACCTGGCCCTTGCGGGCCACGAACATCGCCTTCATCAGGTGGAAGTAGGCGTCGCCCCGCCGGGTGACGGCCGGATCGATCCCTTCACCTTCCGCCGATCCGGCGGACGCCGGGACCAGGAGGAGTCCTGCCAGAACCGCTGCCGCAATCCGTGCTCCGGTGGTCACCGTTTCAACTCCCCAACGCTTCCAGGGTCCTGGTCATCTGGTCCAGGATCCGTTCCGGGTAGGTTCTGCCCTCGGGAATGACGGCGACATCCGGGATCACCCCAGCCTCGCTCCAGCCCTCCCCGGAAGAAAGACGCCATTCACGGGACGTAACCAGCACACCGGCTCCCCCCGGCAGTTCGAACAGCTCAGGTTCGGTCGCCATGCCGAAGGTCTCCTCGCCGTACACCTGCACCTCTCCCGTCACCTGCAGCAGCCGGGCGAACCCTTCCGCCGCACCGGCGGTGGATCCGTTTACCAGCAGGCTTATCTCCCCGCTCCAGATCGGGCCTGCGCTCTCGATTGTCACCTTCTCCAGGGTCTCGCCTTCCCGGTCCACCAACTGAAACGCCTCACCCTGGTGGAACAGAGCTGCCACCGGCGGGAGTTCCCGAACGGTCCCCTCGGCGGCGTTCCGCAGGTCGATGAGCAGATGTTCTATCCCCTGGTCCCGGTAATCCGCCAACTCCGAGGCCAGCCGGCCGGCATCCAGCCGGGTGGGGTGCCGCAACTCCAGCACCAGCACCGCACCGGACATCGTAAGACGGTAAGGCAACGGCCGCCTCGGTATGCGGTTGAGGGTCAGCATCTCCCGGGAAAACCCTCTGCTCGGGTGGATTATCTGCAGCCGCACCGCACTACCTGCCGGGCCCCGCAGCATTCGCAGCGACTGGTCCAGGGAAAAGTCCCGGAGGAGTACATCATCTATCACCCGGATCTGGTCCCCGGGGATCAGGCCGGCCTCTTCGGCAGGCGAGCCGGGATCGACGTCGATAATCTGGAGGGCGCCGAACCCTTTGAGCACCGAGAACCCCGGGCCGGCGGAGAGGTCCCCTTGCGGTTCCTTCCAGGCTGTAAGCTCGCCGGGGGACAGGTAGGCGGCGTGGGGGTCCAGCCCTCGCAGCATCCCTTCGTACGCCCCATCCATGAGGCGTTCCGCCTCCACCGGATCGACGTAATTGTCCAGCACCAGGGACAGGACTTCCGAAAACACCACCACCTGCCGGAAGGAGCTGTCGTCGGCCCCTACCCTGAAGAACAGGCCGGACCCTGCCAGGGTCGCCACCAGCGCCCCCGAAATCATCAGGATCACCATGCCGAGCTTTTTCATCGTTTCACCGCCGTTCGTCGAATTCCCTACAGTTAGAGAAGTTACACGGACGGCTTTCGGCATGCAACCGCAAGGACTGTCAGCGGAACCAGGGCGCAGGATCGATGGCTTTGCCGTTCTCCCGCAGTTCCAGGTACAGAAACGGCCCTTTGAGGGAGCCGGTCTCCCCGACCTGGCCGATTACCTGCCCCCGGAGCACCTTCTCCCCCTTCTCCACCAGCAGGACCGAGGCATGGGAGTAGATGGAGACCAGACCTCCGCCGTGGTCCAGGATCGCCGTCAGGCCGTAACCCCGCAGCCATGCTGCGTACACCACCGTGCCATCGAAGATCCCGGTGATCCGCGTGCCCTGGTCCGCCTCGATGTCCAGGCCCGGATGGGGCACTTTCGTCTTGAACCGGGGGTGGACGATCTTGCCGAACCGGCCGACGACCCGGCCGTCTACCGGCAGGTCCAGGAGTCCGTGGAATTTGCGCATGTCCACCGCCGTCGTGTCGGGGGAGATCAGTTCCTCCACCAGGTCGGTGAGCTCACCGGCAGCCAGTTCCAGTTCGGAAAGGGCCGACTGCCGGACGCGGGCGTCATTCCGCAGCCGGGTCAGGAAACCTGTGCGCTCTTTCCGGCCGGCCAGCAGCCGGCTCCTGGCCTCCTCCGCCTCCTTGCGAAGCTGCTCCTGCCGCCCATGCTCCGACTCCAGCGCAACCAGTTCCTCCTGCAACCGCAGGGCGTCGGCGCGGTGCTCCTGAATCACGCGGCTGTCCCGTTCGCTCAGGAACGAGGCATACCGCAGGCCTGACAGGAACTCCTCCACCTCGCCGGTGAACAGGGAACGCCGGAAGGTCATTCCCGGTCCCTGCTTGTACATCTCCCGCAGCCGGAAAGACAGGTATCGCTCGCGGTCCTCCTGGGCCGCCTCGATCCCGGCGGCGGTGGCTTCCCGGGCCGCGATGTGCGCCCCCAGTTCCAGGAGGCGTATGCCGGTCTCCTTCATTTGCGCTTCCCGGAGGGCGACCTCGACTTCGATTCGCGACAACTGCCCCAGGACCCCCTTCTCCCGGGAATGCAACTGGTCCAGTTCCTGCTGCAGCCTGTGGATATGCCGCTCCATGGCCTGAAGCCGGGCTTCCCTGTCCGGCGCGCGCTCCTCAGGGGAGGCCGGGAGCATGAAGACCGCCAGGATCAGCGCCAGGATCAGGGTGCCGGTTCTCACAGCAGCGGCTTGCCGTCCAGGTCCTCGCCAGGCTCCAGGCCGAGGAGCTTCAACACCGTCGGCATGACGTCCAGCATCTCCGGTGTTGCGGTGTTGATTTTCCGGTTCAGGAAGAAGACCCCTTTGACCAGGTTCGGATCGTTGGAACAGTGGTCCCCTGACCAGATCCGGGTGTTGTCCTCAACTATGTCCGGCGGCACCCCGCCCAGGGTGGTCTGCCACGACACCCGGTAGTCCAGGTTGTTCCCGACCCTGATGTCCGGGATCAGGTCGGTGTCGATCTCCCCGGGGTAAATGTCGTCCCGGAACCAGACCTGCGTCACCGGGTGCCGGCCGGTTTGGGGGTCCACCAGCGCCTCCAGCCCTTCCTTGATCTCCTGCAGGACCTGGTCGTATTCCGGGCCGGCCATGACGGCGCCATTCCGTTCCCGGCCGATCAGGTTGATGTAGATGTTGCCCAGCCCCATGGCGTACGCCTTGGTGTTCGCCCAGTCCACGTTGGTGAACAGGTCGCCCTGGTCGAACAGTTTCTCCAGGGTGGCCGGGTCCTCGGTCTGCCCTTTCAGCTTCATGAACCCGTTGCGCACCAGCCAGGTATTGGTGTTCAACCCCCGGCGGAAAGACGAGAACCCGTGGTCCGAAAGGACCATGAACACGGCGTCATCGCCGGCCAGCTTCCGGGCCTTGCCCACCAGGTCATCCATGCGCTGATACGCCTTGAGCATGTACGGCGCCATGCGGGCCGCCTCCTCGGGATTGTGGAGCGGGTGCCCCGGATCCATGTGCCGCCAGAAAATATGGCCGATGCGGTCGGTGAAGTAGAAGATCTGAACGTACAGGTCGGCGTCGTCGTCGGTCATCAAACCGACCATAATCTCCTCGTACTTATCCACGGTGCTGTCCATGTCCTCCAGGAACAGGGTGTCGCCGCCGACGCCGGAGGTGGGAGACCAGGTGTCCAGAGCCCAGCCGATGGTCTTGTACAGGCCGAAGCGGTCTGCGATTTCCTCCGAATAGTCGGGAGGCCAGGCGAAGGCCACCGGGTGGCAGTCGGGATGGAAATTCACCGGCGATGCGTACAGTTCAATCTCCGGCGACAATGCCAGGAGCTTGAACCGCACGATGCCCTGGAGCGGCGCGATGCGGTCCACCACCGGGTTGACCGGGAAATCGACCTCGAACCAGTCGGACCATTCGTCCACGGTGAGGGTTCGCGTGGTCCCGGAGAGGGTGAGTGTCAGGTCGGTATCGGAGACCGAAAGTTCCAGGGGAACGTCGATCCGCCGCACCACTCCGTGATCGTCCAGTTCCTGGCGGGCCTTGCGCTTGGCCTCCCTGCTCTCCTTCCAGTCCTCGATGCCGTCGGCGGCGCGGTTCACCACGTATTCGTAGAAAGGCTTGTTGTTCGGCCCGATGAGGCGTGTCTGGATTCTCCCCGCCGGGCCGGCAGCTTGATCAGTTCCAGGCTGAACTCGTTGTTGTCGATGCGATAGGTCGGATCGGAGGTGTAATACGACGGCGTCCCGATCCGTCCTCGCATGTCCGGAACCCCGAGACCGGACAACATGGTCCCGCCGTCCATCGGCTCCGCCGGGAAGGTGGCGGGGACCCGAATGACGCGGGCGGTGAGGCCGGCGTCTGTGGCCAGCTGCCAGAAGGTCGCCCCTTTGCGGTTGTTGACAGCGTCGGGGACCTCCTGCGGCAGGTACTGCGTCAGATAGGACGAAGCCGGGATGCCGGCCGCGATCCCGAGAACCAGACCTGCTGCGACCCGGAACTTCCACTTCATTTTCATTAACAGGCTCAGGAGCAGCACCAGGAGGAACACGCAGCCTCCGAGCATCGCTCCCAGGACTTTCCCGTTGTTCTCCCCGAACATCAGCACCGCCTGCCGCTCCTCGTTCAGGGCGAAGCTCGGCCTGTAGTTGTCCGGGGTCCCGCTTGAGGAAGTCGAAGATCTCGGTTTTCCCCGGGATGCAGGCCGGTGGCGAAGGTGGACCAGGAGACCGGGGTCTGGGGCGGGTTGGTGGGAAGCAGCGGGGCGTAGGTGCCCTCATCCCTGCAGGGCCGCCAGGTTGGGAAGGCGTCCCGCCTCCATCCAGCCTTCCACCAGACCGGCGTCGGCGCCGTCGAACCCGATGATGACGACCTTGGGACGCTCATCGGCAAATGCGGCCATGGCAGCCAGGAGTACCAGCACGATTCCGAACAGCTTGCGGGTCATGATTCCCCCTGATCGCCTCGACGGTGAGGCTGGAAGCCAAGATTACCACTACCGGTCCGTTCCTTCATGCAGGAAGAGTGTGCTACCATCCGTCGGGTTCGGGTCGCTCCTCCAAAACCTGCATTTTTACTGTATAAACGACGGGTCGCCGCCTGTGAAACCTGCCGCATTGTCAGCCCGGGAAACCCTCCCCCACTCCGATGAAGCGGAACGCTCCATCCTGGGCTCGATCCTGGTGGACAACAACCAGATCAACAAAGCCCAGGAGATCCTGACCTCCGCAGCGTTCTACTCATCCCGGCACCGCAAGATTTTTCAGGCGATTGAACGACTCAGCCAGACCGGCACGCCCATGGACCTGGTGACGTTGCGGGACGAACTGGACCGGGCCGGCGACCTGGAAGCATGCGGAGGCCCGGCCTATATCTCGGACCTGCTGGACGGCTTCAGCCGTTCCATGAATATCGAGCATTACGCCAAGATCGTTAAGGAAAAGTCGACCTTGCGAGAGCTGATCCAGGTATCGCAGTGGGTCGGCCAGTCCGCCCTGGGCGGCGAGGGAACCACCGACGAAATCCTGGATGAGGCGGAGCGCAAGATTTTCCAGGTGTCCCAGGGCCGCCTCCGAACCGGCTTCATTCATATCCGGGAATCGGCGGACAGCGCCCTGAAGCGGCTGGAAGAACTGACGGAACAGCAGGAGATGATTACCGGGGTCGCCACCGGGATCGTGGAACTGGACAATATGACCTCCGGATTCCAGGGAACCGACCTTCTGATCCTGGCTGCGCGACCATCCATGGGCAAGACCGCCCTGGCGCTGAATATTGCCTGCCATGCGGCCTTGCGGGCGGACAAGACGGTGGGGATCTTCTCGCTGGAGATGTCCCACGAGCAGTTGTTCACAAGGATGCTGTGCTCTGAAGCGAGGATCGACGCCCACAGGCTCCGCACCGGCCGGGTAAATAATGAAGACTGGGCCAAGATCATCAAAATGTACCAGACCCTGGCGGAGACGAAGGTCTATATCGACGACACGCCGGGGGTGAACATTGTGGAACTCCGGGCTAAATCAAGACGCCTCAAGCAGGAGCACGGTCTGGACCTCTTGATTATCGACTACCTGCAGCTGATGGGGGGCGGCGCGCGCTACGACAGCAGGCAGCAGGAGATTTCCGACATCAGCCGTTCCCTTAAAGGGCTCGCCAAGGAACTGCAGGTCCCGATTCTGGCGTTGTCCCAGCTATCCCGGGCCCCGGACCAGCGCTCAGGCGACCACAGGCCGCAACTGTCCGATCTTCGCGAATCCGGCGCTATCGAACAGGACGCCGACGTAGTGATGTTCCTGTTCCGGGAAGAGATCTACGACAAGGAAGACCCGGACCTGAAGGGGAAAGCGGAACTGATCGTCGGCAAGCAACGCAACGGCGACATCGGCAAGATCGACCTGGTGTTCATCAAGGAACATACCCGGTTCGAGAATCTGGAATGGCGCGAAGCCTGACGGTGTTCGAATGCACCGCCTGCGGGTTCCAGTCACCGCAGTGGCTTGGACGCTGCCCGGAATGCAGTTCGTGGAGCACACTGCAGGAAACCACACCGCAACGAACCTCTCCGCACACCTCATCCACACCGACCCGGCCGATCCCGTTCCCCGAGATCCCCCGCACCGAGGTCGCCCGGACCTCCACCGGCATCCCGGAACTGGACCGGGTGCTGGGCGGCGGCCTGGTAAAAGGCGCAGTGATCCTCCTGGGCGGGGAACCGGGGATCGGGAAAAGCACGATCCTGCTTCAGGCTGCCTCGATCCTGGCGGCAGGCAACCACAGCATCCTGTACGCCACCGGCGAGGAGTCGGCGACCCAGCTCCGCCTCCGAGGCGAACGTCTCGGCGTGGGCGAGCAAACGCTCCTGGTCCTGGAGGAAACCGACGTTGACCGCATCACCGCCTCCGCCCAAGAGAACTCCCCCGCCCTCCTGATTATCGACTCCATCCAGGCGGTGTCCTGCTCCGACGTCGCATCCGTCCCGGGCTCCATAGCCCAGGTCAGGGAATCGGCATCACGCCTAGTCCGACTGGCCAAGTCTACCAATCTCCCCGTGATCCTGGTCGGGCATGTGACGAAAGAAGGGGGACTTGCAGGTCCCCGTGCCCTGGAGCATGTGGTGGATACAGTGGTGCAGTTCGAAGGCGACCGCCACCACGCCCATCGCATCCTTCGAACCCTCAAGAACCGCTTCGGACCGTCGGACGAGATCGGTGTTTTCAAAATGACCTCAACCGGACTTCAAGAGGTCCCCAATCCCTCCGAAGTCTTCCTGGCCGAACGCCCGGAGAACGTCCCCGGATCCGCCGTTCATGCAGCCATAGAGGGCACCCGTCCTATCCTGGTGGAAATCCAGGCCCTGGTGGGCGAGCCGATGCAGGGGAACCCGCGCCGCACCGCCCTCGGCATCGATTCCCAGCGCCTGGCCCTGATCCTCGCCGTCCTGCAACGCAGAGCCGGCCTGTCCCTGTCCGACCGCGACGTCTTCGTCAACGTCGCCGGAGGCCTTACCCTCACCGAACCTGCCTCCGACCTCGCCGTCGCCGCCGCCGTGGCATCGAGCTACAACCGCAAACCGATCCCGAACGATTGGGCGCTTATCGGCGAACTCGGACTGGCGGGAGAGTTGCGGTCAGTTGCCAGAATCGACGCGAGGATCAAGGAAGCGGAGAGGCTGGGATTCAAGCGGGCGTTGATCCCGAAAGCGGGAGGCAAGAACCGGTCAGCCTCATCTTCGAATTCGCTCCTCACGGCGAGACATCTGACCGATGCGTTGGATGCGTTGTTTGGGTAGAATGTCCCATAACGTCTTCCACAGTTGAGGGGTTCTCATGAACAACCAATCCAAACTGAACTCCTGGATCCTGGGTGGCGGCCTGGTCATAGGACTCGGACTTCTGGGGCTCCTGCTCGGAAACGCCGCCGTCAAAGTCAAGTCGTTCGAGCGATCCGTAGTGGTCAAAGGTCTGGCGGAGCGGGAAGTGCCGGCGGATATCGCCATTTGGCCTACGACCTACCAAGTTGCGGATGACAATCTCGACAGTCTCTTTGCGCAGATCCAGAAGAATGACCGGGTGGTCATCGATTTTCTGCTGCAACACGGGCTGGAGGAAACCGATATCACCGTCTCCCCTCCCAACATCATCGACATGTTCGCCAGGACCTACGGCAATAACGATGACATCCGGTTCCGGTATACCGGAAGCTCCAGCATTACAGTCTATACCTCCAACGTGGATGCGGTCCGGGAAGCAACGGCCGATGTCATCGAGCTCGGCAAGAAAGGGATCGTCATTTCCGGGCAGGATTATCAGAATATGCCCCAGTTCGTCTTCAACGGTCTCAGCGACCTCAAACCGGAGATGGTTGAGGAGGCGACCAAGAGCGCCCGGAACGTCGCCGAGAAGTTCGCCGAGGACTCACAAAGCGCTCTGAAGGAACCCAAGGATGCGGAAGGCTGTCGTCTTTAGCACTTCGCTGATTATGTATTCACTCGCGGCCGGCGGCGAGCCAAAAGCCATCGATGCAATTGATCTCTGTGCGTCCGGACTCATGGAACACCTAGAAGCCACAGAAGTAGAATGTCCACAGGATATTGCCGACCTACCTGCGCTGACCAAAGTAGTGTGCGGTCAGATTCCCAAGAACAAACGCGTAAGCAAACATGAGTTCCAGAACGCCATTGATGAATTCATTGAAAATGAATGCCACTCGTACCGGTTTGATGAAGAGAAAATATGGAAGTGGAATCAGAGTCGCCGATACAAGGTCAAGACGTATTGGGCATCAGGTTCTAAGTTCATGGTCTGGGAGAAGGCAAAGAAAGGTCACATCATCCTGCTGTATGTGAAAGTATGTTTCGATCCGCCGGCTACGCCAAATCCGTTCGGACCGGAATCCATCTTTTCACCGCCCGTAATCATTCCAGAGACGAAAACCCAGCCGACCTACCCGCCCGTCGCGCTACAACTTGGTTATCGGGGTTATGTTTACTTCAACCGGATCATCAGGAAAGACGGTAGCATGGGCGAGTTATGCCTAGTAGGAGCCGATCCTCCGGATTGGGGGTTTGCTGATGCTGCTATTGAAGCTGTAGCCGATTGGAAATTTCATCCGGCTGAGATTGAGGGAGAACCGATCGACGTCTCCTGTTGATTCAATTATCATTCATTCCATGACGGCTTGATCAATGCGGCAGCACTCTCAGGCCCGGCTTTGCCTGACAACGATGCTGTCCACCGGCGTTCCGATGTCACGCGCGATCACAGGGCACTTGACGCGCAATAAGCAGAATACTTTCGAATCGCTCTCGCTCAAGCACTCATAGTGCGCCTGTCCTTTGGCGATGATCAGTGGAGCCGCTTCGTACTGTTGGAGAAACTCATCGGAACATAGTTTGAAGATTGTGCCGGGGGCGTCGCTCCCGTTACTGAGCAGGGTTGCGCACTGATCCAGTCCGGCTGCTATCGCATCTTCCATGGTCGCATCGTTCAGGATCGGTCCGCCTTTGACCACATACGTCACCGGCAGCGGCAGTGTCTCGATCAGGACACGGTCAAAAACCGTTTCCCCGGCATTGTCCCCAAGAAACAGCACGTGATCGGCACTCTCAAGCTTCGAACGCAGTTTTGCCGTGTCATCCACAGCAAACGGTTGATGAAGGACACTCTCAATAGTGCTCCAAAGATCCGGGACATCCTCACTGACTCCGAAATCGATAATGTTTCCGGCGATACTGACCCGGATCGCAGTGTCCAGCGCATCATCGCTCTCAATTACCAGGCGTTTCAGCCTCAGATAAATCGCCAGAGCATCTACCGTACTCTTCGCCTTGGCCTCTTCATAGGGATCAGGCGCCGTAATCGTATCGCGCACAATACGATGCACGCGGTAGGCGATCTCCGGGGGTGTGGCGTCCGGCTGGATTTTCCGTAACAGCGTCAGCACTTGCTGGACGACTGCGGACTGTTCCAGGTCATCTGCCCCGACACGTCGTGCTGCGCTCAAAGCCTGCCGCAGAAAACAGGGATAACAGTCGTAGTAGGTGCGCAATGTATTCACCCCTATCGCCCGGATGATTGGCGAAACCGAGGGATGATTATATATTTGGATGCTCACAGCAGGTCAGGCGCAGGAAGGATAAAGCAGATGAGTTTCTTGAATAGACTGCTCAAAGGGTCTCCAGCTCCTCCGGAGTCGGCAAGGGATTTAGGCCGCAACAAGACCTGTTGGTGCGGTAGCGGCAAAAAATATAAATTTTGCCACCGCTCCTCCGACGAAAAGTATTTCAACGCCAGGACGGCAGGCACCGCATGCAAACCATCCGGGTGACAGAGGTGAACGAGGTGAGTTTCACCTCTGGGATCGCAAAAGCAACCGGAACATGAAAAAGCCGCTTAATATATTTCTGTCTCTGATCGTTTGCGTCATTCTGATCCTCATCGGCCCGAGGATTGTCTCGATCTTCGTCGGTTCCGGCGTGGAAAGTCTGGCCGATCGCGCCGCCGACGCCCGCATCGAGGAGGGGGCGTACTACCCACTCCGTGCCGTGGCCGGTGTGCAACTCGGCCATATCCTGATCTCATACGATATCGATGAAGCGAGCGGCCGCTGCCGGCCAAGGTACACCAACAAGGCTTGTGTCAATCCGCAGGCCGATCCGCAACTGCTCAAAGAACGACAGGATGCCGTTCAGGAGGAACTGCACGAACGTATCCTCCTGCTGCAATCCGGCGCCGATGCCGATGATTCAGGATTCGTCACTGTTGAAGAGGGAGCCCGATTCCGGGAACTGTTCGAATTCGGCCACCAGGCTGCCAACTGTCCGGCAATGAAAATGACAGGGCCGGCGGAAAATACGATAGATAATCTGCACGATTACCGGAAACTGGTGGACGGTTACCCGCCGGAAATCAGGGTGTTCTTTCCGGTTATCGGAGAGTCACCTCCGATTGTCGTCATACCCCGAACGGTCCAGGAGCGTATCGACGCCGATATCGATGCCGGGAAGCCGATGGTGGTTCACGTTGTGGTCGCCCTGTGCGACAACCGCTACCAGGGGATCGTTCCGGTGCCGGAATCTATCGGGAACGGCCAGGACCCGGATTCGAACCTGTACTGGGGGGCGATGTACGGCGTTCGGAGCTTCTTCAACCGTTCCGACGCGTGGGAACAGGTCGCCATCCAGATACCTGACGACAAACGGATCCTGGAGAGGGTCGTGTTCGCCGGTGAAGTCACAAGGGGCGGGAGCAGCGTGCCGGTTCATGTTATAGCCGACGCCTGGGACGGACAACATATCAAGGACGCCACCGCCGCGTTCCTGAAGATGGCCTCGGAGGGAGAACGTCATCTGGTGGCCTACGTCGGTCACGACGGGCTCATGGATTTCTCCCTGCCTGCGCCGGAGCCGGTGGAGTCTGCTCTGCCGACAGACGCTGTGGTGCTGGCCTGCGCCAGCAAGCAGTACTTCAAGAAGCACCTGGAGGCCGCCGGCGCCCATGCCCTGCTGCTTACGACAGGCCTCATGGCGCCGGAGGCTTATACCCTGGATGCCGCGATCCGGTCCTGGGCGGCCGGTGGTTCGACGACGGAGGTCGGCACGTCGGCGGCCAAGGCCTATCACCACTACCAGAAGTGCGGTCTGACAGCGGCCAAACGACTGTTCTGGGGAGCGCCCGATCTTGCCGACCATGGCGCGTTCCTGGCTCCGTCCGGACCCGGTCCCTATCCCGCCTTCATCCTTCTACACGGCGCCTCCGGGTTGAGACCGGAGTACCTGGATCTGGCCGGGAGATTCGTCGATTCCGGATTTGCCGTCCTGGTTCTGGACTATTACGCCGGAACCGGCGGAGCACCCATCGGGTCGGAGGAGAAGCTCCGGAAATGGGAAAGCTGGCGGCAGGCCGTCCGGAACGGCGCCACATGGTTGCAAGCGCTGCCGCAGGTGCAGGAGGGGCGCATCGGCCTGGTGGGCTTCTCGAGAGGCGGCTTCCTGGCGGTTTCCGTGGGAGCATCCACACCGGGAGTAACAGCCATCGTCGAGTTCTTCGGCGGCGGTGGCGGTGGAACCCTTAACATCGAAGAGGAAGTCCGGGGCCTCCCTCCCCTGCTCATTCTCCACGGGGAGGAGGACAGGATCGTACCGGTATCCTTCGCTCAAACCCTTCATGATGCCGTTCTGGAGGGAGGGGGCAAAGTTGAAATGCAGCTCTACCCCGGCGCGGGACACGGGTTCAGCTTGCCCTGGGTCCCGACCTACTCCCGGGATAGCTCGGAGAGCGCGTTTGCGCGTACAGTTGCCTTCCTGCGTGAGAATCGCTGAATGCAATCCCTGGCACATCTCGCGGCAGGGATACTGGGCCTTGTCCTGCCCCTCGCCGCAATGGCACAGGATGCCGTACCGGACGAAGCAACGGACTATCACCTGCTGAATGAGACCAGACTTCAGCTCATGATCGATCGGGCCGACAGGCTGATGATCGACTCCCTGGCTGCCGAACTGGAAACCCGGAACTTCCAGGTCGCGACGGATGCCGGAACCAAAAACGTCCTTGCGGAGTTCGCTTCCAGCCTCGAGGGAGCCTACTTCACCCTGAACGAGGTGCTTGATCTCCCGCTGCGGGATACCGATCGCAAGGTTCGCGCCTATTTCTTCCACGATTATCGTCAGCTTAGGGCGCTTTTCGGGCCGAATAAACGGGGTGCCTATCTGCATCCGGGTCTGCTGGCCTTTTTCCACGGAGGCGCTGACCGGCAGGAGCTATTGGACGTACTGGCCCACGAGACCACCCATGCATTCCTGGACCAGTTCATCGTGGATCCGGATGTACGGCTTCCTACCTGGCTGAACGAGGGGTTCGCCACCTACATCGGATATTCCCTGGTTCTGAACGGTCAGATCCAGCCAGGACGGTTCTACACCAAGCACCGGGAGGAATATGCGGACAGCACCCTCTACACGACCTCCACCGCCCTCAAGGCGGCCCGGAAGGTGCTGCGCCGGATCAAACGGGGCCCCAGGATCGAACTGGCCGCGCTCCTGGATATGGAACCCGAACAGTTCTACGGCAAGGATGCCCGCGACCGCTACGACTACTCCTGGGCGTTTGTACATTTTCTCCGGCACCACTGGTCTGGCGGGAAGAAGAAATTCTCCTCTTTCATTGCAGCCATCGGCGCCGGGGCCGATCAGGACAAAATGTTCGTCGAGATCTACGGTCAGACCGGAGTGAGCATGGAACCGGCGCTTCACGCCTATGTCCGGGACATTCTGGTGAACCCGCCTAAGCCACCTGCAAATGTGCTGGGGCGGTGAGCGGAAGCTTATAATCATCAGATGACCACCTCCGACAAGCAGCGGGCCGCAGACGTAACCCCACCCAAAACCGTGATCGATCAGATCACCCGGGTATTGACGGATGTGGTCAGCAAGATCCCCGGGTCCGATGAGAAGGAAGTCGGGACTCCGGACGCCAGAGCGAAGACGTTGATACTGCAGGCGAGCTGCAAGGCCGCCACCGTCTCCGGAACCCTCGCTCTGCCGCCGGGGCCGCTGGGGATGATCACCATCCTCCCCGATCTCATGGCGATCTGGAACATCCAGCGGCAGCTGGTGGCCGATATTGCGTCGGTCTACGGTCAATCCTCCGCTCTGGGGCGGCAGCAGATGATCTACTGCCTGTTCAAGCATGCGGCGGGACAGGCGGTTCGGGATGTGGTCGTCCGGGTCGGAGGGAGGTTCCTGGTCCGGGAGGCCACTCTCAAGGGGATCCAGCAGGTCCTGAGGCGGGTCGGCGTCTCAGTCTCCCAGCGCGCCGCCGGCCGGGCGCTGTCCCGGTGGCTGCCGGTCATCGGCGCCGTCGGAATAGGCGGGTACGCCTTCTACGACACCTCGCAGGTCGGCAAAACCTCCATGGCGTTCTTCGCCAAGGAAATCGTTCTGGAAACAAGGCCCGAATCTTGACCCTGTACCTCCTGATCTTCGCCGTTCTGGTGGTCCTGTGGTTCGCGTTTGACCGCTGGGTGCAGACTGTCTACAGGCCGGAACCGACGCCTCACACCACCGATCCGGGACAGTTCGATATCCCGTTTGAACCGGTCCGGTTCGATACCGAGGACGGCGGATCCCTGCACGGCTGGTGGATCCCGGGGAAGTACAATGCCCCGGTACTGATCCTGATTCACGGCTGGCAGAATAACGCCGGGCGGCTGATGCGGTACATCCGGGAACTGGCCCCTTTGGGATACAACCTGCTGGCGTTTGACGCCCGCAGCCACGGCGACAGCTCCTTCACCGTCAAGACTACCGTCTGGAGCTACACCGAGGACACTCTGGCGGCAATCCGATATGTGCGGGAGCACAGCGGAGCCGACACGCGGATCGGACTGATCGGCTTTTCCATCGGCGGCGGCGCGGCCATCAACGCCGCCGCTCACACTACCGGCGTCCAGGCGGTTCTCACCGTCGGCGCTATAGCTCACCCGCTGGAAGTCATGCGGATGAGCTTTGATCACAAGGGCATCCCGTACTTCCCGCTGGTCTGGATGTTCTTCAAATACCTGGAGATGCGGTACGGCATCCGGTTCAACCGCATCGCTCCGGTAAGGCATATCGGCAGAGTACCGGCGCCGGTGTTCCTGATTCATGGTGAGAATGACGGCATTGTCCTGCCGGACCAGAGCAGGAAACTCCTGGACGCCGGCAATCCGGACTCGGTTCGAATCTGGATAGCCCCCGGCCTGGCTCACGGCGAGTGGGACGACCTGCCTCAGTTCTGGGAGCGGGTCAAAGAATTTTTGAACCGGACCATGCGACAATCGGAACCCTGAGGGCCTGACTATGGAAAAGCAGGACTGGAACCGCATCGCCGGTCAGTTCACCCACCGGGTGTTCCAGATCACCGATCATGACACTGGAGGCATCATCCTCAAGACCATAAAGAAGCTCGGGGGAAGCCGGAAGCATGCCGGTGATTTCGGCTGCGGCGCCGGAGCGGTCACCAGGCTCCTGGCCAACCATTTCGGCCAGGTCACCGGCCTCGACCAGGCGGCCGGTCTGGTCCGGGAGGCGGAACGGAATACGGCGGCGGACAATGTCGCGTATGTCGAGGCTGATCTGACCCGTCCGAAACCCCTCGGCTTCCGGTTCGACGTCTCGTTCTGCGTCAACGTCCTGATCCACCCGAGCCATGAGGTCCGGGAGAAGATCGCCAGGACCGTCGCCGCCCACACCCGGCCGGGAGGGCCGGCGGTGTTCGTGGTGCCGTCTTACGAATCGATCCTCCGGACCTTCCAGACCGTGGTGGACTGCCAGGTCCGATCCGGCACCGGCCGCAACGTTGCCCTCCGCTCCATAGCCCGGCAGGCGGAGGAGGAGATCGAGTCCCTCGTAGACGGCATCGTGTCGGTGGGCGACTCCTCTACCAAGCATTTCCTGTCCGACGAACTGGCCGCTTTCCTGGGCGACGCCGGTTTCGACCTGCGCTCCATGGAACGGGTGGAGTACCCCTGGGCGGAAGAAATCGACAACCCTCCCCGCCGCCTCGGCCCGCCGACGCCGTGGGACTGGCTGGCGGAATGTCGCCGGAGGTAACCGTGGTCAGAGCCGTTATTTTCGGTCTCGTTCTGGCTTGCCTGATCCCGGGCTGCGCCGGGCAAACCGAGACGCCGGAGCGCTACCTGTTCTACCTCCACGGCCAGATCGTGGAAGGGTCCGACGGCAGGCCGGAGCATCCGGAATACGGGGTGTACGACTACCCGGCCATCGTCCAGGCGCTGGAGAACAAAGGTTTCACCGTCATCAGCGAGATACGGGATTTTCAAACCGACGGCAGGGCGTACGCCGAACAGTTGGCCGGGGAAGTCGAGGCGCTGCTGTCCGACGGGGTGTTGCCGGAAAGGATCTCCATCATCGGGGCGAGTAAAGGAGGCGGCATCGCCGTAGCGGCGTCCTCACTGCTTGCAAACGAAAAACTTAACTTTGTATTTCTCGGCACCTGCGTCAACTGGATCAAGGAATGGCCGGAGTTGACCCTTCGTGGGCGGATCCTGTCCATCTCCGAGGAGACCGACACAGTGGCCGGGTCCTGCGAAGAACTGTTCTCCGGCAGCGACATCGGGCCGAAGTTCCGTGAGATCCGCATCCACACCGGACGAGGCCACGGTGCGTTCTACGAACCGATCCCGGAGTGGATCGAGCCGGCCGTGGCCTGGTGCTCAGGAAAAAGACTCAAATCTGCATAAATTTATTAAACTCACAATTTTGTGGAGCTTGAGGCGATTTCAGGGTATTTGTACGCGATGCATAGAATCTGCAGCTGGTGCGGGAAGGATCTGGACTCGGAACGGGACCAGACGCGGGACGACAAGATCACCCACGGGATCTGTTCCCTGTGCACGATGAAAATGGCCATAGGCCAAGGCACACCTACCCCGGACCTCATGGAACGGCTGGATGAGCCCGGTTTCCTGGTGGACCGCGACGGCGTCATGCAAACGGCCAACCGCAACGGCTGCCGTCTGGTGAACAAGGAGATCGACGCCATCACCGGGCGGCTGACCGGCGACGTGCTGCAATGCGCCAACGCGAAACTCCCCGGCGGGTGCGGTCATACGGTAAAATGCAGCGTGTGTTCCATCCGGAACTCCAGGATAGCCACCATGGAAACCGGTATCAGCCTCTCGAGAGTAAGCGCCACCCGGAACATCAGCACTCCGGCCGGCGAGCAGTATGTCCAGTTCATCATTTCCACCGACCAACTGGACGGACATGCATTGTTGCGCATCGACGATGTCGACCATCCGGAGGTGTGGCAATCACCTGAGCTGCACTGATGCCGTTCGGACTCATCCCAGCAGGCGTAGCGCTGGTCCTGGGTGTCATTTTCCTTTTGACGTCAGAGAGCAGGCCGTGGGTGAAATTCGTTGTTGCGGCAACGTTCGTGGCCGGGGCTCACCTCCAGTTCTTCTCCGCGTATTACCTGGTCGGACTGCTGATCCAGGTCGTACTGGCCATCGGACTGGCGATCTGGATGAAACTCTCCTGAGTCTCCCTAGATCGGGTAGCCGTCGTCCCGCCGGTCCAGCATGCGCATCTGCCGCTCCCACTGGTTCTTCAGGATCAGCAGCATGCGGAAGGTCAGGTCGGCCTCCTTGCGGGTCGGGCTGCGCCAGTCCTTCTCGATGCGCATGCAGCTTGGTCCAGCGGCTGCTGTCGCTGATCAGCTTGGTCGGCAGACGTTCCAGCGGCCGTTCTTGCCCTGCTGGGACTGCAGCCACTCGAGATGGGACATCAGCAGCGGATAACGGTTGATCAGCCCGAGCCTGGCGAACAGTTCCAGGTGCACCAGCAGTTCGTCCATGTGCCCGTGCTTCTGGTAGTACTCCACCGGGCGTGGAGCCGGATGCCGCCGGACTTCAGGAAGGCGCCCTTCGACGTTCGGACCAGCCCGAGCTCCGGCGCCAGGCCTGGTAGGTCGGCGACGAGGATGTAGTCCGAGACCTTCTTCAGACGCATCTTGGCCATCTCGCCCTGGAGCAGCCACGGCGAGAGGCGAAGACCCGAAGCAGGTACAGGTCGGGGATGAACGGGTAGCCTGCGGTATCCAGCCCGGGCCGGATCAGCGGATAGGCTGGCGCCGATCTCCTCCACCGGGTTCCGCGAGCACCCGGGCGGTCGACGAACCCGGCCGTCAGGTCCAGCAGTCTCCAGCACCGCCATGCGGCTGCGCTCCTCGGTGTAGCCGGCGCGGATCAGCAGCCCCAGAGCCAGAATTCGCAGGAACCAGCGGTAAGTACTGCTCGCGGCGCGGGTCGGCCTTCACCGCCTTGGCGAACTCGAAGAACTTGAGTCCTTCTTGACCGTCAGGAAGGACCGCAGCGGTCTTCGCGCCGCGGCTTGCACCGGCCCGTCTCTCGGTTCCAGCCGTACTCGCAGAGCATGGCGCAGGCCGTTCTCCATGCATGGCTGGTATCTTTCCTTCGCATCGCCGGCGTGGATCCCGCCGCCCCATGTGCCGTCCTTGCGCTGGGTCTTTCGCCAGCTTCAGCGCCGGGCGCATAGGCCAGCGCTCCTGCCGCATCTTCTGCACGTCAAGGTCATCCCGGCCGCGGTCGAGCAAGCTCGGTCAGCACCCGGTAGCGGATCGGCGCACAGGCCGTCTCGAGCAGCCAGGGAATCGGGTCGGAGCGCAGGGCGGACTTCCAGTCGGTCATCGCTGATCCTCTCGCCGGTCCGCTCAGCGCCGCGCGGGCTCGGCCAGCGCGCGGAACTCGCGAAACAGCGCAAAAGAATCGTGGGGTCCAGGGGAGGACTCGGGATGGTACTGCATGGTCGAGCAGCCGGGCCCGCGGGACGACGAACCCCTCGCACGTTCCGTCATTCAGGTTGACGTGGGTCATCTCCACGCCGCCGGGAAGGCTGTCCGGATCCACAGCGTAGCCGTGGTTCTGGGACGTGATCGCCACCTCTGCCGGAGCGAAGTCCTTCGACCGGGTGGTTCGCTCCGCGGTGGCCGAACTTCAGCTTGAACGTCCGTCGCGCCCACCGCCAGGGCGGCGATCTGGTGGCCCAGACAGATGCCGAAGATCGGCAGTTCCTGCCGATCAGGCTCGCTTACCGTCCCGATCGCGTAACCCGGCATGGTCGGGTCGCCCGGGCCGTTGGACAGGAAGACCGCGTCAGGCGCGAGCGCCAGGAGCTCGTCCGCCGTCGTCGCGCCGGGCAGCACGGTCACGTCGAAACCGCACTCCCGCAGCAGCCGCAGGATGTTCCGCTTGAGGCCGAAATCGTAGGCGACGCATTCGGCCGCGGCGCCGTTGCCGGCGGGTCCATCACCACCCGGCTGCGCCAGCGCGGGTCCCGGACTGATCCACACTTTCGGTTCGCGGCAACTGACCTCCCCGACGAGATCCTGGTCTCCGAGACAGGGCGCCTGCCTGGCCTTGCGAACCAGCGAAGCCTCGTCCCGGTCGATGCAGGAGATCACGCCCTTCATCGCGCCGCGGGTTCGGATGTGACGGGTCAGCGCCCGCGTGTCGATCTCGGAAATGCCGACGATGTCATGGTTCCCGGAGGTACTGCGGCAGGCCCTGCCGCGCGCGCCAGCTCGACGGCAGCACGGAGACCTGAACGAACGACGAAGCCGCCGACCTGAGGGCCCGCGGACTCGACGTCTTCGGCGTTGGTTCCGTAGTTCCCGATCTCGGGGCAGGTCATCGTCACGATCTGGCCGCGGTACGAAGGATCGGTCAGCATCTCCTGGTAGCCGGTCATGGAGGTATTGAACACGACTTCACCGGCGGTCTCGCCGGTCGCGCCGAAGGCCCGGCCGCGAAACGCGCGGCCGTCTTCCAGGGCCAGGATGCCTTCCATCTTCCTCGCTACTCCGGGTCTACGGAGACCGGCCGGGCAGACGGCCCTGTCGCGTTCCTCGAGGGTTGCCAGTGGGCAATCGGGTCATGCTGAAACAGAATCGTCCAGTGTCCGGCAGCGGCCCGCGGCAGCCAGCGCTTCTTGGTGGCCAGGGTCGTCAGGGGATCGAGATCGAACGCCATGATCCACGGATACGCACGTGGCTGGCCGTCGGCACCAGGTCGGACGGGAAGGCCACGATCCTTCCCGGGTCCGGACCAGCACCACCTGCATCCCGGGGGTGTGGCCCGGGGCGGGAACCTGACCGATACTCCGGCGCCGAGATCGGGCCTTCACCGTCGAGCAGGCGCACCCTCCCGGCTCGGGAACAGAGGTTCGAAGTCGTCCGGTACGTAGGCCGCCCGGTTCTTCTCGTTGTCGCGCCGGGCCGTTCCACCTCGACCCGCTGGAACACGTATTCCGCCGCGGGAAAGGCGGCCGCGGAAGTTCTCCCGACTCTTCCCGCACGGTGTTGCCACCGGCGTGGTCGAAATGCAGGTGGGTGTTCACGACCACGGTCGATTCCGCGGGGCCCAGACACCGCCGGGCGCAGCATCTCCTCGGCGGCGAGCGTGTCAAGGCCATAGATTTTACGCGACTTTTCGCTCATCTTGGTGCCCGCCCCGGTGTCGACGAGTGTCAGCCTGCGGTCCGTCCTCGACCAGCAAGACGTTCATCGCCAGCCGGATCCGGTTCTTCTCGTCGGGTTCACGGTGGCCGCGGCCGACGCCGATCCCTGCCGTCGAGCCAGAGCCGGACTCAGGAACCCCAGCTGGAACCGACCAAGCCTCAACCCCGGGAAACAGGCTACAGGGAGAAACCTGTGGCGACCCAGCACCGTCGAGTCTTGCGTGCATCTGGATTCAATCGTTGAACAGCACCCCCCCGGGTGTTCGGAGGTCCTTGGGCTCCGCGCAGGCCGACCCCCCGCAGCCTCCCCACTCGGCTGACGATAGCCTCGGCGCGGCGACTGATGTTATCGAAAGCAGGTTGGGATAACTCCAAGCACCTAGGAAGCACCCTTCGGCGGCGGAACTCCTTTCGTTGACACCCTTTGGCCGCTGTGCTATCCCCGTCGCTCTCGGTGCGCCGTTTCAGTCTGCGCGCCAGGTTGGCAGGCGCGTAGCTCAGTGGGAGAGCGCTACCTTGACACGGTAGAGGTCGGCGGTTCGAAACCGCCCGCGCCTACCAGACGATCGAAGCCACGGCGAGGCGACCCGTACGGCCGTGTCGGAAGCGGCGGCGTCATGAGCTGTCGGGAGGCTGACCAGACATGTGAAGCGTCACCCTGATCCGGACGGCATCCGAAAGAGCGGTGGCGGCCGGCGGGCACCACCCTCCAGATCGCCGAAGAGATCGGCGCCGGCCTGGCCCGGGCCGCCGTTGCCGCCCGCGTCGACGGCGAGCTCGTCGATCTGACCCGCCCACTCCACGGCGACTGCAGCCTGGCGATCTTCACGGCCCAGGACCCCGAAGCGCTGGAGGTTCTGCGCCACTCCACGGCCCACGCCACCGCCCAGGCGGTCCAGGAACTGTTCCCCGGAACCCGGATCGCCCAGGGGCCGGTCATCGAGGACGGCTTCTACTACGACTTCGATCGCGACGAGCCCTTCACCGACAAGGACCTGGCGCGATCGAGGCGCGGGTGGCGGAGATCGTCGAGCGGGACCTGCCGGTCGAGCGCATCGAGATGCCGCGGGACGAGGCGATCGCGCTTCTTCGAGAAGGAAGAAGAGCCGTACAAGGTCTACTTCGCCCGACCAAGGGCGGGGAGACCGTCTCGATCTACCGCCAGGGCGAGTGGGACGACTTCTGCCGCGGCCCCCACGTGCCAGCTCCACGGGCCGCCTCGGCGTCTTCAAGCTGCTTCGCGTCGCCGGCGCCTACTGGCTCGGCGACGAACGCAACAAGATGCTGCAGCGCATCTACGGAACCGCCTTCTTCACAAGAAAGAGCTCGAAGGAGCATCCTGCGCCTCCTCGAAGAGGCGCGCAAGCGCGACCACCGCAAGCTGGGCCGGGAGCTGGGCCTGTTCTCCTTCCACCCGCGAGGCCCCGGCCAGCCCGTTCTTCCATCCCAGGGGCGCCGCCGTCTACAACCGGCTGGTCGACTACGTGCGCGAGCTCTACTCGGCGTTACGGCTACGACGAGGTGATCACGCCCGCAGATCTTCGACGCCTCGCTGTGGAAGAAGCTCCGGGCACTACGAGCACTACCGCGACAACATGTACTTCACCGAGGTGGACGGCCGGGAATACGCGCGTCAAGCCGATGAACTGCCCGGCCCACTGCCTGATGTACGGCGAAGGACGGCCCTCGTACCGCGATCTGCCCGATCCGCATCGCCGACTTCGGCCGTCTGCACCGCTACGAGCTGTCCGGCGCCACCGCCGGCCTGACCCGGGTCCGCAGCTTCTCGCCAGGACGACGCGCACATCTTCTGCACTCCGACCAGGTCGAGGACGAGGTCGCGCGGCGCTGACGCGGATGATCCTCGAATGCTACGCGCTGTTCGGCTTCGACGGTCAAGATCCTCCTCTCCACCCGGCCCGAAGACCGGGCCGGTGACGACGCCCTGTGGGACCGCGCCGAAGCGGACCTGCGCGCGGCGCTGGAAGCCGCGGGCCACCCCTTCGACGATCGCCGAGGGCGACGGCGCGTTCTACGGGCCGAAGATCGATTTCATCGTCAAGGACGCCCTGAAGCGCGAGCACCAGCTGGGGACGATCCAGCTCGACTACGTGCTGCCCGAGCGCTTCGACCTGCGCTACATCGATGCCGACGACACCGAGCAGCGGCCGGTGATGATCCACCGGGCCATGCTCGGCTCCCTGGAGCGGTTCATCGGCATCCTCATCGAGCACTGCGCCGGCGCCTTCCCGCTTCTGGCTGGCCCCGGAGCAGGTCCGGGTCCTGTCGATCACCGACCGGACCGTGGATTACGCCGAGGAACTGAGCAGCGCAGCTGGCCGAGCGCCGGGCTGCGGGCCACGGCCGACGTGCGAAACGAGAAGATCGGCGCGAAGATCCGCGAGGCCCAGCTGGAGAAGATCCCGTTATGCTGGTCGTCGGCGACCGCGAAGCGGCCGAATCGGGACCGTTGCCGTTCGACCACCGCAACGGACGGGCGACCAGGGAACCTCCATGAGCCTGGAAGACCTTCATCCGAGCAGGCGCCGTGGAGACGCGTCGCCCGGATAAGACGAGTAGAGAATGATGCCCAAGATGAAAACCCACCGGGGGCGGCGAAGCGGTTCAAGTCCACCGCGACCGGGAAGTTCAAGCGGTCTAAGGCGTACAAGAGCCACATCCTGACCAAGAAGACGACCAAGCGGAAACGCAAGCTGGACACGCCCGACTCTGATCTCCGATGCGGATCAGAAGAAAGTGTCGAGCACATGCTGCCCTACGGCAGCAAGTGAGCTTAGCGGACGACCCTGTCGGGAACGCGCGGATCCCGCCGAGCGGGCCCTGAAGCGGTCCGACGGCAAGGAGGTAGAGCGATGCCCAGAGTCAAACGAGGTAACAAGAGGCGGCTCAAGCGCAAGAAGATCCTGCGCCGGGCCAAGGGTTATTACCTGGCCAAGTCCAAGCTGTACCGCATCGCCAAGGAGCAGGTCCGGCGGTCGCTGCGCTTCGCCTACCGCGACCGGCAGGCAGAAAAAGCGACAGTTCCGCCGGCTGTGGATCGTGCGGATCAACGCGGCCGCCCGCCTGCACGACATGTCCTACTCCCGGCTGATGCACGGCCTGAAGGTCGCCGGCGTCCAGCTGGACCGCAAGGCGCTCGCCGACATCGCCGTTCACGACCCGGACGCCTTCGGCCAGGTCGTCAGGCGCAGCCAAGCCGCCATAGCCGGCGCCTGAGCGAGGCCGGCAATGCTTGGCGACCTGGTCAGCGCATCGAGCGGGAGTTCGACGAGGCGCTTGCCGACGGCGGGTGCCGATCCGGGCGCCGATCGAAGCCGTCCGCGTGCGCTACCTCGGCCGCAAGGGCGAACTGCCCGGCCTGATGAAGCAGCTCGGAGCGCTCTCGACGGGGAAGAGCGCCCGCCGCCGGCAAGGCGATCAACATCCTGAAGCAGCAAGATCACCGCCGCCCTGGAAACGGCGGCCGGCGCACGCCGAAGCCGCTCGACAGTCCGCCGACCTGTCCCGGGAAGCGCCGTGGACGTCACCCTGCCGCCCAGGCTGCCCTGGACCGGCTCGCTGCATCCCGTCACCCACACCCGGAGGGAACTGGAGCAGATCTTCCGCGAGCATGGGGTTCACGGTGGAGAGCGGTCCGGAGGTCGAAGACGACTTCCACAATTTCCAGGCGCTGAACCTGCCGCCGGAGCCACCCGGCGCGGGACGGCGACCGACACGTTCTACCTGGATGGCGGCCTGCTGCTGCGAACCCACACCTCCCCGGTACAGATCCGGACCATGCAGAACCGCAAACCGCCCCTGATCAAGATGATCTGCCCCGGCCGGGTCTATCGCCGGGACCTGGACGCGACCCACCTGCCGATGTTCCACCAGCTCGAAGCGCTGGTCGTGGACGAGAACATCTCGCATGGCCGATCTCAAGGGGACCTCTCGAACGTGGTCTGGAAGCGGTTCTTCGGCGACGACG
Organism: Candidatus Polarisedimenticolaceae bacterium; assembly: GCA_963790785.1. Lineage (GTDB taxonomy): Bacteria > Acidobacteriota > Polarisedimenticolia > Polarisedimenticolales > Polarisedimenticolaceae > Polarisedimenticola. The sequence continues at coordinate 67,194 of CAWBPP010000011.1, read as the reverse complement.
GTCGAGATGCGGCTGCGGCCCGGCTACTTCCCGTTCGTCGAGCCGGGTTGCGAGTACGACATCTCCTGCCAGGTCTGCGACGGCGACGGGCTGCCGCGTCTGCAAAGGTCGGGCTGGATCGAACTGGGCGGCGCCGGCATGGTCCACCCGGCGGTCTTCGAGGCGGTCCGGCTCGACCCCGAGCGGTACTCCGGTTTCGCCTTCGGCCTGGGGATCGACCGCATCGCGATGATGAGACACGGTATCGACGATCTGCGCCTGCTCGTGGAAAACGACGTCCGCTTCCTGGGCCAGTTCCCGATCTGAGGAGACCGGGATGCTGTTTCTCACTCGACTGGCTCAGCGAGCTCTGCCCCGTCGACGACGACGTCCGGACCAGATCGCCGAGGCGCTGACCGCCCGCGGGCTCACCGTGGACGCGGTCGACCGAGTCCGCTTCCGGGGACGATCACGTCCTCGACATCGACATCCCGGCCAACCGGCCGGACTGCCTGGGCCATCTCGGCATCGCCCGGGAACTGGCCGCCGCGTTCGACGCTCCCCTGCCCTCGCCCCGCGGTCTGTCCGAAAGCCCCGGAAAGAAGACGGCGCCCGTCTCGAGGCGCTGGTGTCGGTGCGCATCGAAGACCGCGAGCTTTGCGCGCGCTACACCGCCCGACTGGTCCGGGGCGTGCAGATCGGCCCTTCCCCGACTGGGTCGCCGACAGCGGCTGGACGCCTGCGGGCTGCGCTCGATCAACAACGTGGTCGACGCCTCCAACCTCGTTATGCTGGAACCGGGCAATCCGATCCACTTCTTCGACCTACCGCCTCGGTGAACAGGGACGGATCGTGGTCCGGACCGCCGGGCATCGATAGCCGTTGACCACCCTGGACGGGGTGGAACGCAAGCTGGACCCGGACATGCTGGTCATCGCCGATGACCACGCGGCCGGTGGCCCTGGCCGGCGTCATGGGCGGCGCCGACACGGAGATCGGCGACGACACCACCGACGTCCTGATCGAGGCGGCCTGGTTCGACCCGGCTCAGTGTCCGGCGCACCGCGCGCCGTCTCGGCCTCACACCGACGCCAGCCACCGGTTCGAGCGGGGCATCGATCCCGAGGGGGTCGTGGCGGCCCAGGCGCTGGCGATGCAGCTGCTGCAAGAGCTGGCCGGCGGCAAGGCGGTCCCCGGCATGGTGGACTGCCGCCCGGCGCCGGCCGCTCCCGTCGCGCTGGAACTCCGTTATGCGCGGGTGGGAAAGCTGCTGGGCTACGACCCCGGCCGCTCCGAGATCCGAAACGCCCTGGCGGCGCTGCACCTCGCGCCGGAGGAGGCCGTTGCAGACCGCCTCCGAATCGTGGTCCCGTCGTACCGTATCGACCTGGCATGCGAAGCCGATCTGGTGGAAGAGGTCGCACGGCACCTCGGCCTGCACCGCCTGCCGTCCACCCTCCCCCTGACCGTGGCCCCCATCGAGGATGAAACGGTCCATCCCCTGGCAGAGAGGAGCCGGGACGTCCTGGCCGGTCTCGGGTTCCAGGAAGCGTTCAACTATTCCATGTTGCCGCAGGGAGGCGATGGGGAGTGGGTGCCTGAAGGGACCCTCCCGCCGGTGCCGCTGTCCAACCCGATTGCCGAGCAACTTGCGTTTCTTCGGCGTTCCATCCTGCCCGGACTGGTGCAGTCGGTGGACCTGAACCTGCGCCGCGGGAACCGGGACGTCCGGCTGTTCGAACTGGGCCGGGTGTTCCTCCCGGAAAGCTCCGGCGACAGGCGACCCGGGGAGCCGCTGCGCGCCGGCCTGGCCTGGTCCGGGCTGGCCGAACCGAGGCACTGGAGCCGGGAGGACCGGCCGGTGGACGCCATCGACCTGTCCGGCGCCGTGACGGCAGCCCTTGCCCACCTTAAGCCCGGCCTCCAGGTCCGGGAGGAGCGTTCCTCCCTGACCTGCTTCCATCCCGGCCAGGCCATATCCTGGAGATCGAAGGACGGCGTCGAACTGGCCTGGTCCGGCAAGCTTCATCCGGAACTCCTGGCCGGTTTCGACCTGCCACAGGATCTGTACCTTGCCGAGATCGACCTCGATGCGGTCCTCGCCGCCGCCGGTCCCGAGTTCGAGTACCGGCCGATCCCGAAAGTTCCCTCTGTTTCACGGGACCTGTCCCTGGTGCTGGGGGAAGGAGCCGGGTACCGCCAGGTAGTGGACCTGCTGGCATCCCGGCCGGCGCCGGCGCCGGCCACCTTTGAGGCGGTGGACCGCTACATCGGCTCCCATGTGGCCGAGGGTGAAACCGCCCTGACCATCCGTGTTACCCTAGAGCGGTACAATCGGACCCTCACCGACGAGGAGACCGAACGGTACCGTATGGACCTGATCGAGGCCCTGGAATCGTCCGATCTTCCGGTGAAACTCCGGGCCGTAGGAGGCCCGTGCGGATTGACACCCGATGGATGCCAAGATTAAACTATTGGAGGAACGAGTCAGCCAGGCGGTGGAGCGGATCCAGAGTCTGGCCGATGAGCGAACGCGGATGCGAACTGAGCTGGACAGGCTCCGAGAACAGGCCGCAGAGTTCGAGAACAACAAGACGACGCTGTCGGAAGAGCCTTCCGGCGAAGACTGGAACCGGAAGGTTTCCGAGATCGACGGCATGATTGAAGAGGCGATCAGAGCGCTGAACATGGACTGAAACAAAACGAACTGGAACCTGGTACTGGAAGGAGACTCTCGTTGGCCGATTCCACACCAAGCGATGCGGGTTCGACGCCGGTTACGATATTCGGAAGAACGTATCATCTGAGGGGGCACGGCGACCCTGAATACCTCTCTCTCCTGGCCACCCGGGTGGACGAGAAAATGAGAGAGGTAGCCCGCAACACCGGAACGGCCGATACGCTAAAGGTGGCGATCCTGGCTGCCCTGAACCTGGCCGACGACGGCATTCAGGGCGGCGAGGTCAAGATCGGCAGGATAACCTCGGAGGAGCTGACGCGGATCGGAAAGATCACCGCCCGGCTTGACGAGGTCCTGGCGTCGGATGCCACCGGATGAGCAACCACGGACCCCTGCGGGGTGCGTGATGGATCGTGTCACTTGAGCCTACTTTCGTCCTGGGGGTTCTAAGGCAGTTCCGCGGTGTGCATGCCCTGTACCGGGAAGCCTGAAGCGGGCCCGAGGCACCCCACCTGGTGACCCAGGTTCAATCGTTCGGTCCACACGCCCTGTGCGGGGGCTTTTTCTCCCCCACCCCTCTTGCGATCATCGGTCTCGACGGCTTGTCCGTAATGCGAGGTCCCTGCCGTGGAACCCCGTTGGAGATAGAGGCCGTGAACAACTGGATCGCCTTCCTCATCCCGCTGGTCCTGGGGATTCTTACCGGCGGGTTTATTTTCTTTCTCAGTCTCGGAACCTCCCGGCGGCAGACGGCGGCGGCGGCGGACGAGGCCGATTCGATCCTGGCGGAAGCCCGGGAACGGGCTATGGAACTGGAACAGGAGATCCTTGGGGCGGCCCAGGAGAAAGCGATCTCACTGGAAGACGAGCTGGACCGCCGGGAACAGGAGCTGGACAACCGGGAAACCGAGCTGGACAAAAACGCGCTGGCCCTCCAGAACCGCCAGGCGGCCCTGGACCGGGAAGGCAAAAAGGTTGACGACCAGGTGCGCGCCGCCGAGACCAGCAGGAACCGGGCCGGCGAGCTGGAGGCGAAGGCGGAGGCTATACACCGCGATGCGGTACGGGATCTGGAGCGGGTGGCCGGCCTCACCGCCGACCAGGCCCGGGAGGAACTCCTCGCCGGAATCCGTGAGCAAGCACGCCAAAACGGGGCCAGCATCGCCCGCAAGATCGAGGATGAGGCCCGGGAAGTGGCGGACCGGGAGGCGATGGCCATGGTGGTCCGGGCCAGTCAACAGATCGACATGCGGGAGTTCGCTCCCACCACCGTCAGCTATGTGAACCTTCCCGGCGACGAGATGAAAGGGCGGATCATCGGCCGCGAGGGCAGGAACATCCGGGCCATCGAAAACGCCACCGGCATCGACCTGATCATCGACGACACCCCCAACGCCATCCTGATCTCCTCCTTCGACGCCGCACGCCGGGAGATAGCCAGGATCGCCATTCAGCGCCTGGTGGAAGACGGCAGGATCCACCCGGCCCGGATCGAAGAGGTAGTGGAGAAGGTCCGGTCCGAATTCGATGAACTGGTGGAGGAGGAGGGCAACCGGGTTGCCTTCGGCCTGGGGATTTCCGAACTGCCGCCCAAGCTGGCCCGCCGGATCGGACGGCTTCAGTTCCGGACCTACCACGGCCAGAACCTTCTGCGTCACAGTCTGGAAGTCTCCCTCCTGGCCGGCCACATGGCGGCCGCAATCGGCGCCCAGGTCGACGTAGTGAGCCGGGCCGGCCTGTTCCACGAAATCGGCGCCGTGGACGATGCGGTGACGGGGCATACCGCCCTGACTTCCAGCGAACTGGCGGGAAGGTTCGGCGAATCCCCGGAGGTGGTCCACGCCATCCAGGCCCTGCACCCCGATGTAGAGGCGGCCAGCATGGAGGCGATGCTGATGAACACCGCCAACCGCATATCCAACAACCGGCCGGGGGCCAGAAAAGACAACCTGAAGGTGTTCATCGAACGTCTGACCCGTCTGGAGCAGATCGCCCGCCGTTTCGACGGCGTCAAACAGGCCATCGCAGTAAAATCAGGCAAGGAAGTGCGGGTTCTGGTGGATTCGGGAGCGGCAAACGACAAAAAGGCGTTCCTCCTGGCCGCGGAGATCGCCCGGAGCCTGGAGAAAGAACTGCTCTACCCGGGGCAGATCAAGGTGACGGTGCTCCGGGAAACCCGGTCCGTCAGTTACGCCGTGTGAATGAGCGCCATGCAGATTCTATTCATCGGTGACATAGTTGGGGAACCCGGCCGGCGGGTGACCCGCAGGGTATTGAAAAAATTGAAGCGCTCCACCCTGCCGGACCTGGTTATCGCCAACGGCGAGAACGCCGCAGGCGGCGCCGGCCTCACCCCGGAGATCGCCCGGGAGCTGTTGGCCGCCGGAGTGGATGTCATCACCGGCGGGAACCATACCTGGGACAAACGGGAGATCCTCCCGCTCCTGGACGAGGCCGACAACATCCTGCGTCCGGCCAACTACCCCGAGAACACGCCGGGATCCGGAGTATGTCTCACCACCGCGCGAACCGGCGATAGCGGTGGCGGTGGTGAACCTGATGGGACGGGTGTTCATGGCGCCTATCGAGGACCCTTTCCGGACCGCCGACCGCATCCTGGACGAGATCGGCGATGCCGCCGGGACGATCATAGTGGACATCCACGGCGAGGCGACCAGCGAGAAGATCGCCATGGCGCGTTACCTCGACGGCCGGGTCACGGCGGTGCTGGGAACCCATACCCATGTCCCCACTGCCGATGCCCGCATCCTCCCCGGAGGAACCGGGGCGGTAACCGACGTCGGCATGACCGGCCCTCTGGATTCCATCATCGGGGTGGAGAGCGATCTTGTCGTGACCCGGTTCCTGACGCAAAGGCCGGTCCGTTTCAAACCGGCGGCCGGACCGGCCAGACTGTGCGGCATCCTCATCGAAACCGAAGGGAACGGAGGGCGAACAGCCAGTATCCAGCGTTACGAATACGACGAAGAGAGCACAGGCCCGGCATGACCGACCTCAAAACCCACCTCGCGCAACGCCGGGAGACTATCGACAGGGAACTGGACCGGCTGCTCGCGCCGTCCGGTTCTCCCGCCGGCAGCCTGGAGCAGGCCATGCATTATGCCGTCACCGGTGGCGGCAAGCGGCTGCGGCCGATCCTGGTGCTGGAAGCCTGCCTGGCCTGCGGCGGCGACCACCGCCTCGCCCTCGCTCCGGCCGCAGCCCTCGAGATGATCCATACCTACTCCCTGGTCCACGACGACCTCCCGGCCATGGACGATGACGACCTGCGCCGGGGGCGGGCCACTACCCACAAGGTGTTCGGCGAAGCGATGGCGATCCTGGCAGGCGACGGACTCCTGACCCTCGCTTTTCGAATCCTGGCCATCCGAGCCTGCCGGGGACCGCTTCGCTGCCGCCCGGTGCCGGGCCGTCGCCCTGATCGCACATCGCGCCGGCGCCACCGGGATGGTGGGCGGCCAGGTTGCCGACCTGGAAGCGGAGGGGCAACCGGTTGAGCGGGACCGCCTGGAGTGGATTCACAATCACAAGACCGGGGCTCTGCTCCGGGGCTCCGTGGAACTGGGGGCGATCCTGGCCGGCGCCGACCACCGCTGGATGGGCGGGCTGGAAAGGTATGGCGACGCCCTGGGGCTGGCGTTCCAGATCTCCGACGACATCCTCGACCGAACCGGTACCGCTGCCGAACTGGGGAAAACCCCGGGGAAAGACCGGGAATCGGAAAAGACCACGTACCCGGCCCTCCTGGGGCTTGACGGCGCCCGGAAAGAAGCGGAACGCCAGGCCGAAGCTGCGGTGAACTCCCTCTCTGACCTTCCTGGAGACACGTCCGTTCCTGGCCGACCTGGCCCGGTACGCCGTCACGAGAACCTGTTGATGGCCAGGCCCCGCCTCGACCTTATCCTGGTGGAGCGTGGTCTGGCGCCTACACGGACCCGGGCCCAGGCGCTGATCATGGCCGGCCGGGTGCGAAGCGCAGGCATCCGGCTGGATAAACCGGGCGTCCGGGTGGAACCGGACATCCCATTGACGGTGGACCCGGGGGAACGGTACGTCGGCCGGGGCGGCCTGAAACTGAACGGTGCGCTGGCGATGCTGGAGGGCGGCGTAGCCGGCTGTGCGGCGCTGGATGTAGGCGCCTCCACAGGTGGTTTCACCCAGGTCCTGCTTGAGGCCGGCGCGACGAAGGTGATCGCCCTGGACGTCGGCCGGGGACAGCTGGACTGGACCCTCAGGACCGACCCCCGGGTGACGGTAATGGAAGGGTTCAACGCCCGCCACATCCAACCCTCCGATCTGCCGTTCACTCCGGACCTGGCGGTTATCGATGTCTCGTTCATCTCTCTCGTCCTGATCCTGCCGGCGGTATTCCGCTGCCTCCCGGATCACGGCCGGGTGGTTGCCCTGGTCAAGCCCCAGTTCGAAGCCGGCCGGGGCAAGGTCGGCAAGGGAGGCATCGTCCGCGACCCGGTTGTGCATCGGGAGGTCCTCGTCAATATCGCAGCATTCGCCACGGAAAACCGCTGGGGGATCCGGTCGGTTGAGGTATCCTCCATCCGTGGGGCGGAGGGCAATGTTGAATTCTTCATCAGCCTGGCCACCGGACCTGCCGGACTCGCACCGGACGCCGTGGCCCGGCTGATCGAACAAGTTACCGCTCGAGCAGGAGGAGGCGAACAATGAGCCGCCCGGTGGGCAAGGTGGTTGTGGTGGCGTTACCCGGGGCCGCCCGCCCCCTGGAACTCGCTTCTCAAATCGGGGCCGGTCTCAGGGAGCGAGGCGTGGCGGTGCAATACGACCTCGCCACCAGCACCGCTCTCGGTCTTCGAAACGGCGTCCGCCGGGATGCCATCCCGAAAAAGACGGACCTGGTCATCACTGCCGGCGGCGACGGCACCCTGCTCTCCATCGCCCGGTCGGTCTCCCCCCGGGGAATCCCGATCCTCGGCGTGAACATGGGCAGCATGGGGTTCCTCACCGAACTGCAGCCGGACGAGCTGCTGCCTAACCTGGACAAGATCGTCGCCGGTGATTACCGCATCGAGGAACGATCCACCCTCCGAGTGCGGTTGATGCGCGGCGACGAACCGCTGAACGAACACATGGCCCTCAATGACGTGGTGGTCACCAAAAGCGCCCTGGCCCGCATGATCGGGCTGGACCTTTGGCTCGGCCCGGACCTCCTGGCGTCCTACACCAGTGACGGCCTCATTGTCTCCACTCCCACCGGCTCCACCGCCTACAGCCTGTCCGCCGGAGGTCCGGTGCTGGACCCCGGTGTGGACGCCTTCGTGGTTACTCCGATCTGCCCGCACAGCATGGCGTACCGGCCAACGGTGGTGCCCGGGTCCACCTCCATCCGGGTGGCGCTTAAGGAGAGCACTCACGAGGAGGTATACGTCACTGTGGACGGCCAGATCGGTTTCCCCATCAGCCATCAGGACATCCTCCACATGGACCGCCATCCGTCACCGGTGCGTCTCCTGCGCCTGTCGGACCGCAGCTTTTACGAGGTGCTCCGGGCCAAGCTGAAATGGGGAGAGCGGTAATTCCCCGGCCTTCGCGGTACGAAGTCGACCTTCCCGTCCGGAAGAGGGAGATCGTCGGCTACTGCATGTTCGATTTCGCGAACTCGTCCTATACGACACTGATTACGACGGTAGCCTACGCCCTGTATTTCAAACAGGTCGTCGTCGGCGAAGCGTCCAACGGCGATTTCCTGTGGAGCGTTGCGAAGTCGCTGGCCATGGTGATCCTGATCCTGACCTCGCCGGTTGTCGGGGCGCTGGCCGATCACTCGGGGCTTAAAAAAACTTTCCTGTTCCTGACGACGCTGATGACCGTCGCAGCGTGCGCATCGCTGTGGTTCGTCACCCCAGGCGCCATTTTTCTCGGGATCCTGCTATACGTGATCGGCAGCATCGGCTTCGAAGGCGGTTACGTGTTCTACAACGCTTTCCTGCCCGAGGTATCGACACCCCAGACCATCGGCCGGATTTCCGGCTGGAGTTGGGGCACCGGGTTCCTGGGCGGCCTGGCTGCCCTGGTCGTATGCTCCCCGTTTCTCGTCGTCCAGCTTCGTGATCAGGCCGGCCGCCTGGTTCCGGAAGCAGTTGCATCCTGGCGACTTTCCTTTGTGATCGTGGCGGTGTTTTTCGCCGTTTTCTCCATCCCGACCTTCCTCTTCCTGCGCGAACGTGCGGTCCGCAGGCCGATCCGCCCGTTCGGAAGATTCGCCGTCCAGGGTTTCAGCAGGATCCGAGCGACGTTTCAGCATCTTCGGGAATACCGGGACGCCGCCCGCCTGGTCGGTTCCGCTTTTTTCTTCTATGGAGCGATCCAGACCATCATCGCCTTCAGCGCCATCTATGCCAGAGATACCCTGGGCATGGGCATGCAGGAACTGTTGAGCCTCATGATCGTATCGAACCTTGTGGCTGTTCCCGGCACATTGTTCGCAGGCTACCTCGCCGACTGGATCGGCATGAAGCGGGCGCTTGTTTCCACGCTCCTGTTCTGGTTCGCCCTGTTGCTCTACGGAGCGATCATCACCAGCAAGACGCTGTTCTGGTTCATGGCCGGCGGCGTGGCCATCGGGATGGGCAGCACCCAGGCCATCGCGCGATCATTCATGGCTCAGCTGAGCCCTCCCGAAAAGGAATCGGAATTCTTCGGCTTCTATATTCTAGCCGGGCAGGCCGGGGCAGTTTTTTCCCTCATGGTATTCGGAGCCGTCTCCAGCTTCCTGGGGGGGCAGCGCTGGGCGGTGCTGGTCACCGCTCCCGCCTTCCTCGTCGCCACCTTCCTCGCCTCCCGCATCCGATCCAAACCGACGGAAAACCGACAGGATTAAGCTCCGAATTCCTCATTCGCATTTACGGTTGCCTTTCGGATACCGATACCTATATTCCCATTAGGTTGATCATACGGGACCTGTCCCGGGAGTGCACTTCGTGCGCAGGGTATTGGATGCAGGATCTAGATAAGACCAGCATGGGCAAGAGGATACGGCAGATCCGTACACAAGCCGGCCTGCGGCAGTGGGAGCTTGCCAAGCGCTTGGGCACCACCCAGTCGGCGGTTCACAAGTACGAACACGGGGTGGTTCCTGAGCCCCGGCGGTTGGTGGAACTGGCCCGTGTGGGAAAAACCAGCATCGAGTGGATCCTTACCGGCAACCATTGGGAGAACGGTTCCTCCGAGCAGGAACGGCTCTCCCCCGCTCTTCTGGATACCGCTTCGATCCTCCGGGAGATCCTGGACGATGACCGGCCGCTGGTGGACGAGGCGCTGCGCATCGTTCGGGAGGCGGTCCGGGCCATCGGTCCCTGGATCGGGTCCTCCCGGGTCAGGGACCCTGCCGAACTGGCCGCCGCCCTGGCGTCACACTCGGAATCGACCCTGCGCCTCCTGGAAGATGCCTGCCGCATCCAGAAGGCTGTAACCCGGAAGGTACTGGACGAAGCCGGTAGTCGACTACAGAGCTCGCCGACCCTGCCCGATCGCTAGGAACCGGCCGCATCCGGATCCAGCACCACCAGGGTGCCCCGCATCTTGGCGCAGCCGTTACCGCAAGGCCGGCCGCAGCGCCAGGGGAACTTCCCCACCTTGTCCGCCACGAACTCAACAGTTGTGGTCTTGTCCTGGGGCAAAGAGACTTTCAGCCGATACGCTTTCAGCACGAAAGAATGGGGGGCATCCCGGTTCTCGAAGTGGAGGATCACACGGGTTCCCTTCCGGACCCGGATCATGTCCGGATCCCAGGACCAGTTGCCGACGTAGACTTTCACCTCCAGAACGGGCAACTCGCCGGCGGAAGCGGTTTCATCGGCGGCCGGGACAGGGAACAGCCCCGCTGCAAGGATCGTCAGCATCAGGATCTTCTTCATATGTCACCTATCCCCCTGCAGCTTCCTCGAACCGCCGGGCGCAAAACTCCGACCCAAGTATGGCAATGAACGAGCCGGCCCTTGGACCCCGGATCTTCCCCAGCAGGGAAATGTAGATCGCCTGAAACAGCTCGGCCGGATTCGTTTCTTCGAAACCGGCTGTCATATGGTAGATCAGATCATGGATCGCCGCGCCGTCCATTGCGGAAGTCAACCCGCTGGCCAGCCCGGACAGAAAGCGGCGCTGTTCCGGCGTCAGGCTTGCCGTCTCGTCGGGCAGACTCTCCCGGACAGTGTATTTCTCCTCCTCCGGGGCGAAGTCCGCAAGCCACCGCGAGGCATACTCCAACCGTTCCGCCACGGCGGTCCGGGACACGCCGGGATAGCCGGTGCGGTGCAGTATCTCCATTACGCGGTCCAGATCGAACCGGGCCACCTGGGCCACCATGACCAGGTGTTTGTACGGCACGCCCACCGGTTCGAATCCGGCGGCCCGTGACAGGTCCATCGCCCTTTCATCCCTCCCCCTGGCGTGGGCGTCATCCACCTGGTCCACCAGCTGAGCCAGGGGGCGGCCCGGATCGAACCGGATCGTCTTCACCGGTCGGGTTCGCATCACCAGGTATCGCAGCACCTCCGGCGGCACCACCTGCAGCACGTGACCGATGGACAGGACGTTACCCTTGCTGGACGACATGTCGCCCTGGCCCTTGAGACTGATCCACTCGTAAGGGATCGGATGAGGCGGTTCATAGTCGAACACCTCCCGGGCGATCCGGATCCCGGTGTCATACGAACCACCCCGGGTGCTGTGATCCTTGCCGAACGGCTCCACCGTCACCCCCAGGGTTCGCCACCGGGCCGGCCAGTCGATCCGCCACTGCAACTTTCCGCCTCCGGCCATCGGCAGAGCGCCGGACTCGCCGCAAGCACAGGCGTAGTCAACGGTCTCGTTGTCGGCGTCAAAGCCTGTCACCAGGGTGCCGTTCATACGGCCGCAGGAGCCGCATATCGGCGCGAACGGCGACCAGTCCTCGCCCATCTCCTTGCCGGTCAGCTCCTTGAGAATGGCGACGATGGCGCTCCTGTGCGTGAGCGCGGTGACGATGCATCGGTTCATCCGTCCAGATTTGTAGAGCTGATCGGACCGAACCACCTCAACATGGACGTGCAATTTTTCCAGGGACGCCAGGAACGGCGTCAGGAAATGGTCGGCGTAGGATTCATGGTCACCGCAGGGACAGGGGATCAGAGAGAGCGGTCGTCCCACCAGAGGCGCATACTTCTCGTGTTCCAGGAACGGCGACACCTTGCGCAGCGGATCGAAATTGTCCGCTACGAAATGGAAATCGGCCGCAACGCCCAGATCCTGCAGGGCCCGATAGACCGCATCGGCGGTAAGCACTTCACGCATGTTGCCGATATGGATCTCACCCGACGGCGAGATACCTGTGGAGATCACCGCAGGCCTGCCGGAAGCGGCGACTTCCGACGCCGCCGCATCAGCCCAGTGCTGTGGTTTCCGTTCGGCCATGGCAGTCCCCCATCAGCTCACTTTCCAAGGCAAGGTACCAGAACGCAAGGCCTATTGTCCTGCCCCGACGCCATGTGATAAAAGAGTGGCGGGGATGAACCAAGCGCAACGACTGCAAAAATCGGAGACGAACCTGATGAAGCGAATGAACCTGCGTGAAGCCGCCGATCGAACCATGCGTTCGGTAACGACCTTGCGAAGGTACTTGCGCAGCGGACGCCTCATGGCCGAAAAGATCGATGGCCGCTACGGTCCGGAGTACTTCGTAACCGAGCGGGAGCTAAAAAAAGCGGGGTTGCTGTTCGAGGCGGAAAAACCGGCCGGCGAGGAAACAGGACTTGTCGCCGCCGCTTCCGGCCTCGCGTCCGCGTCGTTGCCGTACTCCCTTGAAACGGTTCCGCTGGGCCTGTACCAGGAACTCCAGATGAAACACGAGCAGCTCCTGGTGCAGTACGGCATGGTGCGGGCCGCAGGCATGCGCGTCATGGAACTGCAGAACGAGGTGCAGACCCGGACCGAAGAGATCCAGAGCCTCAAGGCCCGTATCGCCCTGTCCAAGGCGAAGCTCCACGACGCCGCTGCGCCGTTCCGGTCCCAGGCCCGGAAGGCGGAGCTGGAGCTCAAAGGGAGACAACTCGAGATCGACGCCCTGAAGGAAAAGGTCCGGGGTCTGGAGATTCTCACCCGGAATGCGGCCACTACCGACAGTATCGAACGGCAGTTTTCCGATCTCCTGGCCCAGAAAGAGACGGTGGACCGCAAAGCGCCGGGGCGCGGAACCGGCCGGCGGCCGGGATACACCTTCCGACGCCCCAGCCCGCCGGAACCGAGCGGGCACTGATCGGAGGCCGATCAGACGCGAATTCTATTACTTACAGGACCATCCGCCCACAGGCCAGTGCGGACGGTAAGCCGCAACAGTTGAGGGACTACGAATGCGGTCCTTGACTCCGAACCGGGAGTCAGGTAATTTTCGACTTCATTTGCACGATTTTGGAGGCATTTCATCATGCGACAGATGATTTGTCTGGCAGTACTGGTGCTAGGCCTGATCTCCATCTCAGGATGCGAGACGACCCAGCCCCAGCAGATAGGCAGCCAGACCTTGCAGATCGAAATTGAGGCCGGAAACGCTGCGGTAAACGTCTTTGACGTCTGGGAGCAGTATTTCGACATCAACAATGACGGCATTCCGGACGAGACCGATCCTGACGGGAACATTCTGAGCCCACCGCTCCAGACCGTTTGCCGCCGGGGCTTTGACCCCTTCGGAAATGAGGTCATCGCCGTCCAAAACACGCCGTGGAACTACTCTGTGGAAATCAGCATCATCCGGGCCGGCACCACCGTCACCCAGCGGCTGACCACCACCGAAGCGCTGACTGCAACCTTCAACATGACCCCTTACTCCGAGACGTCCATTCTCGGCGCTCAGCAACCGAACGAGGATTGCCCGCCGCTGGCTATCTGCAACCTGATCGGCCGTTTTGCCGCCACCCACCGGATCGTCATCGACAGCACCCACCCGGACTGCCCAGGGAGTCCGGTCCTGGGTGATCCGCGTATGAGCGGCACCTTGGAAAATCCCCTCCCGCCGCCGTTCACTATCGAGGTGGAGAAAGGCGATACGGTTCTGGTCAAGGCCCGCAAGAGTTTCTCACCGCCGGAGGGCGTGGAAATAAACAATGCCGAACCGACCCTGCAGGGGTCACTGTTCCTCGGCGGCGCGCGGATCCTGAACCTGAGCGGAACCAGCGTCTCCCCTCCCGAACAGGGGGCCGGCATCTCGTTCTCCTTCACGGTCAATTAATCGTACGGGACCAGCGAATATGATCAAGCACAGCTATCGAACCCGGTGGAACACATGCATCCTCGCAACGGCCGTGATGGCCGCCCTGCTCCTCGGCCTGCCTGCGACGGCCATGGCGGAGGGTGAAACCGAGCCGGACGAAGAGTTCGACAAGCTCGGCAAGCTGTACGCCGAGGTGGAAGCCTGGGCGGTCCAGCCGATGGGCGCCGATTTCAAACCGGTCAACGTCCACGACCCCATAAATATATTCAACACACGAATGTTGGGAATCAATCCGAGCACGGAAAACCGATTCCGTGTCCGAGCCGGCTACCGGCTCAAGGACAACATCGGCGAATTACTAGTGACCTACGCCTCCATGAGCCACCTGGACACTCTGAACAGGATCACACCGGGCCAATTCATCTACGGCATACTGCTCCCAAGCCAGCAGTATGCCGGGGTGTTCAACAACGGTCTGGCCGATGCATTCACCTCCGAGGCGGAACTCCTGACCAGGGACTTCCGGGTGGACTTCTACCGTGACGCATTCAAGGGCCACCGCATCAGCGCCAAGTGGTTCGTCGGGTACCGACGAGTCATTCACAAGCGGCGGATGGGCGCCACCTATTTCGCCCTGGCCCCCGACATCCCGAACGTCCTGAACCCGATCAGCCTCGAGGGCAATACCGTCCTGTTCCTTCGTCTCCAGCCCAGAGCCGACGTCGCCCAGCTGAGCAGCACCTTCAACGGCCGGGGTCTTGAGACCGGCATGACTTTCAAGATGAACCTCGGTTCCAGCAAGAAGGTCTGGGCCGAGGCCGACTACTCGCTTGCGGTGATTCGGGGCCAATACTCCAGCGATTACACCTCCGTAACGCATCGCTACATCCTTATCGATTCCGGCGGCAACTTCCTCTACGAACTGGCGCCGCCTTATGATGAGTTCGAGGAGCTTGAAATCCCAGGCAACCCGGATTCCGACGCTTTGGCCTACCGGATCCGGCAGCAGAACCTGCGGGCCGGCCTTGTTTCAGAGAACGACCCCGGCGTCTCCTTTGTCCTGGAAATGTCGGTTAGCCTTCGCTGGAGAGTCTGGAAGAACCTGGACGTGTTCGCTGGGGTGCGGCAGAGCTACTACGACAGCATCGGTCTCGACCTTCGCCCCCGGACCGTTGCTCCGGCAGGCAGCGCAGTAACCGATGGTGTAGCCCTGGTGGTGAACAGCAACGACGCCACCCGGGACCTGAAGTCGCTAACCTACGAAGGGCTGTTCTTCGGCCTCGCTTACACGTACTGATGAGCATCCAGGAAAAATCGGTCCTCGACAAACTGTCCTCCATCGCCTACCCGGGATATTCCCGCGATATCGTATCCTTCGGAATCGTCCGGTCGGTGAAGTGCGACGGCGGCACGGTGACGATCCAGCTTGACCTCCGAACCGGCGACCGTTCCGTCCTCGGCTCGCTGCGTGAATCGGTGCAGGCGGCCGTCGCCGCTCTGGAAGGGGTGGACAGCGTGGAAGTTCGGGTCGGTGGCGCCCAGGACGGTCTGCGGATGGCACAGGCCGACAGCGCTACCGGCACCGCCCAGGCTACAGGCCTTGAGGACGACCTGCTCCCCGGCGTCCGTAACGTCATCGCCGTCGCCTCAGGCAAAGGCGGAGTGGGGAAATCCACCGTTGCCGTGAACCTCGCCATTGCATTGGCGCGCGCAGGCGCAACCGTAGGCCTGCTGGACGCCGACATCTACGGCCCGTCGATCCCGATCATGCTCGGCCTCATCGACAGCAAGCCGTCGGTGGACGGCGGCGCCCAGAAACTGCTTCCTTTTGAGCGTTACGGCATTCGATTCATGTCCCTCGGTTTCATGGTGGACCGGAACTCGCCGGTGATCTGGCGCGGCCCCATGGTAATGAAGGCGCTGGAACAACTGATGAGAGATGTGGCCTGGGGCGATCTTGACGTTCTGGTTGTGGACATGCCTCCTGGAACCGGAGACGCCCAGCTGACTCTTTCCCAGAAGGTCAGCCTTGCAGGTGCGGTAATCGTCACCACCCCGCAGGACGTCGCCCTGGCCGACGCCGTCAAGGGCGTAGCGATGTTCCAGAAAGTGGAAGTGCCGATCCTGGGGATCGTTGAGAACATGAGCTTCTTCTGCTGCCCCGGCTGCGGAACCCGTTCGGAAATCTTCGGCCATGGCGGGGGTGAGGCTGCGGCCAAACGGCTGGAGGTGCCGTTCCTTGGTGAGATTCCTCTGGACGGAGCCATCCGGGACAGCGGGGATGCCGGCCGGCCGATTACCGTAGCCGCTCCGGATTCCGACAACTCACGGGTTTTCGACGCCATCGCCTCCGAGATCCTGAACAAGGTCGGTGCCGATCCGCGGAACACCGGCGGCGGCATCTTCGAACGACTGCACAAAGGGCTCAAAGGCTGATGGCGACCGTTCAGGGCTGACGGTATACTTTTCCCGTTGCGGAAAGGAGCGGTGGAAGTGAGCCCTAAAACCCTGATTTCGGTCTTCCTGTTCTCGCTGTGCTGCGCCATACCGGCGCCGACCCTCTGCCAGGCTCCGGAAGACCCGGACCTGATCGTGAGGCGGACCCTGGGCGAACATTCCCGGGATCCGGACGGACAGGTGGCCGCCCTGGCAGATCTGATCTGGCCACACGGGCCGGCCAATCCGGCGGTGCAGGCTGAGGCACGGAAACACCTGGTGGGGTTCGGCAAGAATGCGTTCCCGTCCCTCCTCAGGAAGATCTCCACCATCCCGATGAAATACCGCGTTGACCTGGTGAACGCCGCACGAGAGGCCCACACCCTGGTCATGGGAGGACGGTCGATCCGAGTACCTGCCCCTCATGCACGACGCCATCTGGTTCGGCGACCGCAACGCCAGGCTGGCCGCCATTCCGGAAATCATGCGGTTCAAGTACACCCGGCCTCTGCTGGCGCTCATGGACGCCGCCGAGGAAGACGAGGCTCTGGTCCCGGTGGTGATCTCCACCCTGGCGGTTCTACAGGATCCGCGAGCCCGGTTCTGGCTCGGCGACCTGGCGGCCGAGCCGGGCAACCCGCATCAACAGGCGGCAGCCGCAGCTCTTGCCAGAATCGGCAAAAGTGCGATGGTTCCTCTCCGGGATTGTCTGACATCGGAGGACCGCTCCACCCGCGAGATCGCCGGCCGGGCCCTGGCAGGTTCAGCCGGTTCCGCCGAACTGACTTTTGTGTACGACTATCTGGAACAGTATCCCGACGACGATCCTGCGGTGCTGGAGGGACTGCGTCAGAGGTGCGGTATGCTGGAACGGGCGTTGCAGGTGGTGGACGAGCAACTGTCGGAGACCGGCGAACCGGAGATCTAGCCTTCGGATCAGGGCGGGCCGAATGCTTATCGCAGGGCGGATTCCAGTTCGGAGACGGCATCGGTGCGGCCGTCCCGGTACTTCACGATCACCGGCGCCTGCAGGTGGATCCCGAGCCGGGTGGCGTATTCTCCCCGGGTAGGACGTGTGCCGGGTACTACCACCGCCCCCGGAGGCACGGTGATGACGCCGTCGGCATCGGACCGATAAACCGTTTCCTTCACCAGGTCGTGGATCGGTACCGAACGGGTCACTACCACTCCGGAGGCCAGCACCGCCCTTGCGCCGATCCTTGCGCCCTCGTAGATGCCGCAATTCCCGCCGACGAAGACGTCATCCTCAACGATAACCGGCAGTCCGCCCACAGGCTCCAGCACGCCGCCGACCTGAGAAGCGGCGGAGAGGTGCACCCGTGCGCCGACCTGGGCGCAGGAACCAACCAGGGCATGGCTGTCCACCATGGTCCCCTCACCAACCCAGGCTCCTACGTTGACGTAGGCCGGCGGCATCACCACAACCCCGTCGGCCAGATACGCCCCGCGGCGTACGGTGGTCCCCCCCGGTACGATCCGGACGTTGCGGTCGATACCGTTCGGGTCCCAGGTCGGAAAGGTGTCCCGGTCCCTGAACCGGAATACCGTGCCGGTGCCCATGGCGGCGTTCTTCCCCACCCGAAAGGCGTGAAGGATCCCTGCCTTCACCCAGGCGTTCACCCGCCAGCCGGCCTCGGTGGGCTCGGCGGCCCGGACCTCCCCGGACTCCAGGCCGGCCAGGAGACGGTCCACAACCTCCCTGTCGTCCACCGCCCCACCAGCCACCATAGCCAGTACCTGCTGCCGGAGATCGGAACTCATCGAACCGTCTCCAGCCCGGCGGCGGCCAGCGCCTGTTGCAGCACCGCACGGGTTCCCGCCTCCGGGGCGCCCAGGGGGGATCGAAGACCGCCCCTGCACCGGCCCAGGAGCTCCATGGCGGTCTTCACCGGCACCGGGTTGGTCTCCGTGAAATTGGCGCGCATGAGCGGGAGGAGCCGGTAATGCAGTTCCCTGGCGGACTTGAAATCCCCCTTGAGGGCTGCGGCGACCATGCGGGCCATCTCCCCGGGAGCCTCGTTGGACACTACCGAGATGACGCCGTCGGCTCCCAGGGCCAGGGTCGGCAGACAGAGCGGATCGTCGCCGGACAGCACCGCCAGGGACAGCGGCCTGCGGTCCAGGATGGTGGCGATCTGGTCCAGGTCACCGGACGCCTCCTTCACCGCTGCGATGCCGGGTATCTCCGCCAGTTCCAGGATCCACTCGGCGCCCAGGTTCTGGGCGGTCCGCCCGGGAACGTTGTAGACCACCACCGGCAGGCCGGTGGCCTCCGCCACCGCGCGGTAATGTTCCAGCATGCCGGATCGGTTCGGCTTGTTGTAGTACGGCGAGACTACCAGCAGGCCGTCGGCTCCCGCCGCCTCCACCCGCCGGGCGGCGTCCACGGTGCGGGCGGTGTCGTTGCTGCCGCACCCGGCGATGACCGGCACCCGGCCGGCCGCCGCCTCCACCACCGTCCGGACCACCGCCTGATGCTCCATGTCGGCCAGGGTCGCACCTTCACCGGTGGTGCCGGCCGGCACCAGACCGTGAATCCCCTGGTCGATCTGCCAGTTCACCAGCCCGGCCAGCGCTTCGTGATCGACCTCGCCGTCCTCACGGAAAGGGGTGACGATGGCGGTCATTGCGCCGCTCCAGCGGCTGTCGGCTGCGTTCATCGCTCTAGCTTCCTTTCTCGATCAGATCCAGCAGCACCGGCTGGAAGTCGAACAGGCCGGACTTGCCAGGGAGCCACTCCGCGGCCAGAACCGCCCCCAGGGCCAGGCCGTCCCGGTTGCGAAGCCGGTGGCGCAGTTCGATCTCGTCGTGGATGCTGTCGAAGCCGACGGTGTGAATCCCGGGCTCGTGACCTGCCCTGAGGCTTGCGACGTGAATCGCGCCGTGCGGAACCTTCCCGTCCGGATCGCCCTCCACCACTTGCGGCGATCGGGGATCGGCGGCGGAGACCACCTCCGCCAGCCGCCTGGCGGTGCCGCTTGGCGCGTCCACCTTCCCGCGGTGATGCGTCTCCAGGATCCAGTTGTCGTAATCGCCGGCGGCGCCGAATCGTGAGGCTGCATCCCGAACCACCATAATGAACAGATTCATGCCCACGGAGAAGTTGGGCGATAGCACCACACCGATGTTCCGCTCCGCAGCAGCCCGACCCAAGCGGTCATCCGGTTTCCAGCCGGTAGTACCGCAGACCACCGGGATACCGGCGGACACCAGCGCTTCCACGTTCCCGGCGGCCTGGTCCGGCACGGAAAATTCGAAGGCGGCGTCGATCCCGGTCCAGTCGGCGTCCCGGACCGAGCCGGCCGACGGCGCCCCTTTGCCCGGGGCCGGGTCCACAACCAGTGCCAGACGGTGCCCCCGTTCTCCGGCCAGCCGTTCCACGGTCCGGCCCATCCGACCCCGGCCGACCAAAGCGTAATTCATGTCCGGCTCACCTCCTGGAAGAACCGGCGATGCAGTTGTCGCACCGCCTGCTCCAGCATCTCCTCAGGGTACAGCGCATAGACGGAGAGGGTGGTTCCCCCGGCCCCCAGCGCCACAGGCGCAAGGGCGGCCAGCTCGAGGCAGACCTGTCCCTTGAGCACGTGATCATCCCGCAAACGGTCCCCTACAGCAGCCACCACACCTGTGTTCTCGACGATACGGACCTGTCCCAGTTCCGCCCAGCTGACGCCAAGCCTGTTGGCCGCCACGGGTTCCCGGAACACCGCCAGCCCTCCCACGGCGGAAATCTGGGCCAGTTCAGGGAGCGCATCGGATCCGGAAAGGCGTGCGGTGGTCTGTTGCCGAAAGACTGAACCGGAAACAGCCCGGTCCGCTTCCAGAAAAACCGCCGTCATGCCGGATCGGCTGGCCAGGGAGACGATGCCCCTGTGGGTTGGATCGGAGCTCTCCCGCACAACCGTGCCGGTGCGTTCCGGTCTTCGGGAATTCAGGACCCGGACCGGGATGCTGGCGGCCACCGCCGGTGAGACCGAAGCCGGGTGCAGAACCCGGGCGCCGAAACTGGCCATCTCGGACGCCTCGCCGAAGGAAACCTCCGGCAGGCAGGATGCCTCGGGGGCCAGCCGCGGGTCGGCGCTCATGAGGCCGTCCACGTCGGTCCAGATCTGGATCTCATCCGCACCACCGGCGGCACCGATCATCGCGGCGGTGGTGTCCCCTCCTCCCCTTCCCAGGGTGGTGGTAATCCCTTCCGGCGAGGCGCCGACGAAACCGCCGATCACCGGGATCTTCCCGGCATCCACCAGCGGAAGCACCTGCTCCGCCACAGTTCGCTGCATACGGTCAAGGTCGGGAACTGCCGAGCCGTGCCCGCCATCGGTGGCCACCACCTTCCTCGGATCGATCCAGATAGCCGGCAGTCCGGCATCCGACAGCGCCGATGCGAGTAACCGGCTCGACCACAGTTCGCCGCAGGCGAGTACGGCATCGTCGGCCCTTGGACTCAATTCCCCCAGTGTGCGGATGGAGCGCAGCAGTTGTTTCATCTCGTCAAAAATGTCGGCCAGGACCATCTCGGCATCGTGCCGGGCTTCGGGATCATCCAGGCATCCGGACAGCGCCCAGCGATGCCGCCGTTCGATGCCGGCGGTGGCCGCCTCCTGGCCGGCCAGGTCGCCTCGGCCGGCGGCGGCGGTGGCCTCCTGAAGCAGATCGGTCACGCCGCCCAGGGCGGAGACCACGACTGCCGGCGCCCGGTCCTGCCGTGAAGCGACGATGGAACAGGCCCGCCGGATGCCCTCGGCATCGGCCACCGAACTGCCGCCGAACTTCAGAACGATCATGATGCCGTCCGTTTCAGCAGCCCGCGGGCCGCCATCAATTCCCCGTTCAGGAGGGCGGCGCCGGCGGCGCCCCGTTCGGTATTGTGGGAGAGCAGGGTGAAGCGCAGGGTGGTTACCGGACATTGCCGCACCCGGCCGATCACCACGGTCATCCCTTCTCCGGCATCCCGGTCCAGCCGCGGTTGGGGACGGTCCGGCTCCTCCATGACCCGGATCGGATCCGTGGGAGCGGTGGGCAGGTTCAGCCCGGCGATCTGGCCGCGGAACCGGCGGAACGCTTCCACAGCCTGCTGCGGTGTGGCGGCACGGTCCAGCAGCACCGACACCGTCTCCAGGTGCCCGTCCACCGTACCGATCCGGTTGCAGTGGGCCGCCACACGGATCGGCGCAGGTTCGATGCAACCCTCACCGCAAAGACGTCCGAGGATCTTCGGCAGTTCCGCCTGGAACTTCTCTTCCTCCCCCCGGACATTGGGCAAGACGTTGTCTTCCATCTCCTCCCGGGTAGGTCCCGACAGGCCGGCGCCTGAGAGCGCCTGCAGAGTGGTCACTACCACCGCCTGCACACCGAACGCCTGATGCAACGGCGCCAGGGCGAGGGCCAGGCCGATAACCGAGCAGTTCGGATTGGTGACGATATGCCCGCAGCCGTTTAGAGACCGGTCCCCCGGAAGCATGTCCAGGTGGGATCCGTTGACCTCGGGGATGACCAGGGGGACTGCCGGGTCCATGCGGAAGGCGGAACTGTTGCTGACGACATGGACGCCTGCCTGGGAGAACGCCGATTCCACATCCCGCGCAACAGCCGGGTCGAGGCTGGAGAACACCAGGTCGCATCCTGCCAGGCTGTCCGGCTCGGTGGACCGCACTTCCATGCCGGCGGCGTAGGCCGGCGGTTCGCCGCCCAGGGTCCAGGTCACCGCATCGCCGTAACTTTTCCCCCGCGATCGCACCGAGGCCGCCAGCCCCTTGAGCCGGAACCACGGGTGGCGCTCCAGGCGGCGCACTAGTCGCTGTCCCACGATGCCGGTGGCGCCCAGTATTCCGACGTTGTAGGTCTCGGTTGCCATCGAACACTCCATCGGCCCGCAAGCACAGGGATTCCGAGGCCCCCATGGTATACTTTCTGATTCCCGGGATGAATACGGTGATATCAGGAATGAGCGGACCGGACAAACCTGACGCACTGATCGTCTGCAAAAGCAGATGCAATGTCCAGTTGCCGGGAGACGACTTCTTCTGCCTGAGATACCAGGTCTGGTACTCATCCTGGGACTGCGCCGTCCGCACCCGGTTCCGCACCGCTCCAGGCTGCCTGAACTGCGACCAGGGCAGGTTCAATCATCACCGCCACCGGGACACGGTCCGCAACCTTCGTTTCCGTTTCGGCGCCGAGAGCGTGGAATCTTGAGTCACATCCGTGGCCTGGTGTTCGACCTGGACGGCACCCTGGTGGACTCCTACGCCGCTATCGCCGCAAGCCTGAACCATGCCCGGGCCGGCTGGGACCTGCCGCCCCTGTCCGAGGATGAGGTCCGCCGCCAGGTCGGACGAGGCCTGGAGGCGCTAATCGCCGACCTGGTGGGGCCGGACCGTATCGAGGAAGGGGTGGCCCGTTTCCGGGAGCGCTACGAACAGGTGTACGCCACCGGGACCCTGGTGCTGGAAGGGGTTCCCGAGACCCTGCAGCAGCTGGCGGGCGCAGGCTACAGCATGACGGTGGCCAGCAACAAGCCGGCCAGGTTTACCGATCCGATCCTGGCCCACTTCGGCCTGGATCATCTGTTCGTTGCGGTGGAAGGACCGGACACCGCCGGCAGCACCAAGCCGGAACCGCAAATGATCCGGCGCTGCATCGAGGCCATGGGCCTTCCTGCCGGAGAGGCGGTTTACGTCGGCGACATGGTGCTGGACGCGGAAAGCGGCCGGCGGGCCGGAGTCGATGTGATCCTCATCGCCGGCGGATCCTCCACTGTGGAAAAACTCAAGGAAACCGGCGCGCCGGTCCTGGAATCGATCCGGAAACTGCCGGAAATCCTATGAATATCAATTCTCTTGCCAGGAACACAGGAATCGGCGTAAAATCTAGGAGGGAGGGGTTGCGCGGGGTTCTCCCGCAAGGAGGAAAGAACGTGAAACGTACCGCAAGGATCGTATTCGTTCTGCTTGCAATCGCCCTGGTCGGCAACCTGCCGTTGCTTGCGGACTGGCCAATACTTCCAGGGGACCTCTGCGGTGTCCCGGAACACGATTACCTCGCCCTGAGGATCACAACCGAAACGGGACCGGTGGATCTTCCACCCTGGCTCCCTACGTCGGAGGCGGATTACAAGGTGCTTAACATGAGTACCGCCGTCGAGGCCGGCAGCGGCGAGGTCGGGAACATTAACGCCGTCAACTCGTCCATGGACCTTGGTTCCTCGACGGCACAGGCGATCCCGGGCTCCCGGGCTGGTTCGTTCATGAGCGAGGAAAGGCTGGCGGAGCGCAGCCTGCGAGGGACGATCAAGCGTCTGGGCTGAAGTATAACGATTATGTGAGGGGTTTCGCGGGGTTCTCCCGCTAGGAGGAAAGAACGTGAAACATACCGCAAAGATCGTATTGGTTCTGCTTGCAATCGCCCTGGTCGGCAACCTGCCGTTGTTTGCCGGCAACGACGACTATGGGGTTACAGTCGTTCCTTTCGCCGAGATGATGTCGCCGTCGCCCGAGCCGGCGCCGGTGGATCTTCCGCCCTGGCTCCCTACGCCGGAAGTGGATGGCAAGGTGCTTAACCTGAGTACCTCCAGCGAAATCGGCAACGTCGCTGTGGGGAACGTGAACGCCACTGCCGCGTCCATGAACCTTGGTTCCTCAACGGCCCCGGCGATCCCAGGCGGCCGGGCTGGTTCGTTCATGAGCGAACAGCGCCTGGCGGAGCGCAGCCTGCGAGGGACGATCAAGCGCCTCGGCTGAAGTATAAAGGGTACGTGAGGGGTATGGCGGGGTTCTCCCGCAAGGAGGAAAGAACGTGAAACGTACCGCAAGGATCGTATTCGTTCTGATCGTAATAGCGCTGGTGGGCAACATGCCGTTGTTTGCCGAGATCAACGACTGGGACACCACCGCACCGGAACTCTGGAGCGAGATCCCTATACTGCATGTCGCTCCATTCGCCCTGAGGGTGGGGACCGAAACGGGACCGGTGGATCTTCCGCCCTGGCTCCCTACGCCGGAAGCGGATTACAAGGTGCTTAACCTGAGTAGCTCCATCGAAGTCGGCAACGGCGCTGTGGGGAACGTGAACGCCCTGCCGCGTCGATGGACCTTGGTTCCTCAGCGGCCCAGGCTATCCCAGGCGCCCGGGCCGGTTCGTTCATGAGCGAACAACGGCTGGCGGAGCGCAGCCTGCGAGGGACGATCAAGCGCCTCGGCTGAAGGGCGACCGAAAATCAGAGTCTGTTCCAACGGCCCGGTTGCTGAGGTATTCAGCGGCCGGGCCGTAGCATCAGCACGCCACCGAGCATCCGCTCCCAATGCTCCCCTGCAGGATCGCCTACCGGCTGCAACCGGAATCCGCCACCGGTTCTGGAACGAAACAGACCGGCGCCGTCCCCGCTGCGCCATACCGCCTGCGCCCTGAAGCGGCCGGGGCGGTTGATCGGCTCCCACCCGCTCGCTGCCGGATCGAGACTCTCGAAGAAGCTCTCCTCCACCCGTTCCAGCAACCCGCGAAGTTCGCCGTCGCCATCGTAGAACAGGACCGGGAACCCGTCCCGGGTCCTGAGGGAGTTCACCGGGTACCAGCCCAGCGGCACTTCGATCCGGAACCCGGGGACCGCGAGGTAACCCTCTATCCAGGGATTCTCCTTGCGATATGCGCCGGTGAGCCGCTCGAATGAAATGCCGAACCGTTCCGCAGGATCCAGGGGCGGCGGCGCCGGCGGACGTCCGGCAACCCGGAAGGTGGCCGGTATCCAGAACAGCGCTTCCGATTGCCTGCCGGAAAGGACCGGCAGGCCGATCTCGATGGCGGTTTCGGGCCATAGCAAGCGGTACACCAGCCACTCCCCGTTGAAACCCGGTTCTTTCCAGCGGGCGGCGGTGGCTGCGGCGGCGCCGGTGCGGTCCCGGACCACCTCGAACTCCTGGACGGCGATGCGCTCGCCCTGCAGGAGTCCGGCAGGCAGTTGTGATGAAAGAGGCCAGTCGGCGTCCCCCTCAAGACCGGCAACATATCCGGCCCGGTACGGGTCACCCACCACAACCAGGTCGCCGTTCCGGTCGGTGAACCGTCCACGGATCCAGAGCAGTCCGCCCGGTACCGCCAGATCGGCGCCCGGACCGGAGTCGGTGCGCATAGCCCGGAGTCCCGGGGGCAGGCCGATGGTGAAGCTCCAGGCCAGGGCGATCTGCCAGGGATCCTCAGCCTCGCTCTGGTCACCGGGGGAAGCCACCAGAACGGGTGGGACCGCTTCGGAGATGTCGGCGATGCACTCCTCGGGCCACTGGTCGCCGTGCAGCACCGTATGGCCCAGCGCCACCTGGAGTTCCATCATCAGGCTTGGCAGGGCGTCGGCGCCCAGACCGGCATCGCCCAGGAGCATCAGCGCCCCCAACCGGCAGGGACGGTCCGGCACCGGTCGCTCCACCCAGCGTGCCGGATGCTCGCCCATCTCACTGTTGACCACTCCGTCCCATACACACGCCGGCCGGTCCTGCGGTCCGCTCCCGGCAGGGCGGAACGATCCGCCGGCAACCGCAGGCGCTCCGTCCGCCGGGGTACAGCGGTTTCCTCCCAGACCGTACAGCGCCAGCACCGTATCGCCGGGCCAGCGGCGCAGCACCATGAGGGGTAATCCGGCCCCCTCCGGCGCCGTTGACTCATACCATCGCCGGTCGGTGTAGACCGTAAAGAGGTGGTGCTCGAAACGGAACGGGACGCAGGCTTCCAGGATCGCCGTCAGGATCGCTCCGGAATCTTCGGGAAACGGCTCTCCCGAGGCGGCCAGCCGCTCCAGGGCGGCCAGGGTTTCCCGGTCCAGGTCGGCGTACCACGCCGGCTCACCCGGGAGATCCACCGCCCAGGCTGCCGATGTGAGAAAGACCAGAACAACGATGATCAACCCGGTGGTCCGTCTCATGGCGCGACCCTCTTCCCCTCAGTGTGGATTGTACCCCGATCAGGCAAGGAGCGGAGCCAGGAGTCGCTCCTGCCAGTGGCGCAGCCCCGCGGTAGCGGTCCAGTCTTCCTGCCCCTCACTCCTGCACAACATCTCAGTGATCATCTTGCGGCTGCCGAGGAGGGACGGCTCCAGTTCCAGCTTCTCGGCGATCAAGTCCCTCCCTGCCAGTAACTTCTTAAGCCGCTTCTCCTGTTCCGGCGCCATCTTCTTCCGCGCCTCACGCCTGGACGGCGGCCGCGGGAACGGTTCGGCCTCGATCCCTTTGCGCACCGCATGCAGCAGCGCCCTGCCGAGGCCGCTGCCCGCTGTGAACGCCCGGGGCAACCCCTGGATCCGGTCCAGTTCCTCCGGCGTGGACGGCCGGGCCCGGACCAGGTCAACCAGGACCTGGTCCCTGAAAACCCGGAACCGGGGAATGTCCTTTTTCCCGGCCCGTTCATCCCGGAACAGGAACAGGCTCCTGAGCAGCGCCAAACCTTCCGGATCGAGCCGGCCGGCTCCTTTCACTTTCAGGAACGCCGATCCGTCGTCTTCCGGTTCGTTCCACTGCACCGTCTCCAGGAGGGCAAACTCCTCGACGGCCCAGTCCAGTCGACCCAGATCCTGGAGCCGCTGCCTCAACAGCCCTGCCAGGCTGAACAGGTGCGCGGTATCGTTGACGGCGTACTCCAGCATCTCCTCAGGCAGCGGTCTCCTCGACCAGTCGGCCCGCTGGTGCCGCTTGTCCAGTTCCACACCGAGGAACCGGTCCAGAAGAGCGGCCAGCCCGAAGGCGGTCTCGCCTCCCAACCGGGCGGCGATCATGGTGTCGAACAGACCCCGTACCCGGAACCCGAAGTCGCGGTGCAGCAGCCGGAGATCGTAGTCCGACCCATGGAGCACCTTCTCAATGGAAGGATCGGCCAGAATCCGCCCCAACGGCGATGCGTCCAGCCCGCTCAAGGGATCGATGAGGAGATGCCGCTCTCCGAAAGTGAACTGGATCAGGCAGGTTTTCTCACGGAAGCTGTGGAATGAGTCCGCTTCCAGATCCACAGCCACCGGACCGGAACGGATCGGGCCGAGTTCCCGGGCCAGTTGCGACGAATCTTCTATCCATTGGTAGTTCATGTCCACGGTTGGGGAAGCTACAGGGAGACCGGCGATAGGTCAAGTTCGTGTTACGATTCTCGATGAGGACAAAGCCTCACATTTTTATGGCTCAAATGCCGGGTAGATGACAATGAGCTGTGCGGAGGAATGATGTCCATCGATTATAAGGTCACTCAAAACGGAATCCGAATCGAAGCATTTCCGAAAGGTGTATTGGATATCAAAGAAACCCTTGAT
The DNA here is from genome assembly GCA_963790785.1 of Candidatus Polarisedimenticolaceae bacterium. Taxonomy (GTDB): domain Bacteria; phylum Acidobacteriota; class Polarisedimenticolia; order Polarisedimenticolales; family Polarisedimenticolaceae; genus Polarisedimenticola. The sequence goes on along the minus strand of CAWBPP010000011.1, from coordinate 39,561 downwards.
TATTTCAGTAGATTAACAAAGGACAAAAATATAAGACGCGGCGCGATTGAAATCGTCTATTTCAACGACGTTACTGATTTCAAACTCTCATACCTCGAAAGCGAAGAGATCACCAAAAGTTACCAGGAACCGAAAAATCATCATCTAATCGAGGGAACAATATTTGTTTGTGAAACCAAACTGGCCTATGGGATCGGGAGAATGCTGCAAACATTCCACGATATTTCAAATCCCGATCATAAAGTGCTGCTTGTAAAATCGGAAAGTGAACTGGAAAATAGTATCGGTCAGGTCCAACCAGTCCAGCGGTTTACTCCCAAATGACAATAACGAGTGATTACAAGGAGTTGTTAGCATGCCAAGACTTTCGATTTTTTGCCTAATACTGCTGCTGGTGGTTCTGTCCGGTTGTTCCGCAAAAGAAGAAGCGACCGAAGCCGCCGGGACCATGGCAGAAGCAACGCCGGCCGAAACGACTATTGAAGAATATGTTGAAGTGGATCCGTCGGAATTGGCCTTTTCAATGGAAGACTTCTACTACGAAGGCATGGTGACTTCCGAAGGAATGGAACCGACCGGCGGTGAGGTGGGGAAATTCCTGTGCGAAGGACAGGCGCTGGAACTGGCGAGCAATGAGTTCATTGACGGCTTCATCGTCACAAAGGAATACGGAAAGGTAAAAATCCTGTTTACCACTCATATTTCCGGAAGCTCCTTCTCGGTCTGGCTGACTCCGACACAGAAAAAAGCGATGCTGTCCTTGAAAACCGAATAATCAGGTATGGAGCGGTGGTGCAAGCTCCACCGAAAACACTGGCACTCCTGGGAATCGCCCTCGCGGCGATATTGGGATCAGGCTCCCTACTCCTGTTCGCCGCCTTTCTGTACCTCGGCAGCTTCCATTTCTTCCGGTTCGGCCTCAACCCCTTGGCCGCGCTCGCCTGGGATGCCCTGCTCAGCGCACTCTTTTTCCTTCAACATAGCGGCATGGTCCGCCGCTCATTTCAACAGCGCCTCGGGCGATTCATCCCCGACACGTTCCATGGGCTGGTGTACACAATCGCCTCCGGCTCTATCCTCATCCTCTGCCTTGTCCTGTGGCAACGCACCGGAGAACCGCTCCTGCTCCTCCATGGGGCTCCTGGCTGGTCCCTCCGCGCAGTCTTCTTGCTTGCCATCGCCGGGTTCGGCTGGGGTGTTCGCGCCCTCGGGTCATTTGACTCGTTCGGCGTCAAGCCGGTAGTTGCCCTCCTGCGGGGCATCGAGCCCCGGCACCATCCCTTCGTTGTCAAAGGGCCGTACCGCTGGGTACGCCATCCCCTGTACTTCTTCACGATCCTGCTATTCTGGTCTTGCCCGGTCATCACGCCGGACCGGCTGCTGTTCAACGTCCTCTGGACCACATGGGTAGTTCTGGCAACCATGCTGGAGGAACGCGACCTGGTCTCCCAGTTGGGCGATTCCTACATCCGGTATCAAAAGGAAGTGCCAATGATCGTGCCATGGAAGAGTCCGGTCCGGCCAACACACGAATAGACGATTATTTCCTGGAAGGATGGTAGCGGGGGCAGGATTCGAACCTGCGACCTTTGGGTTGTGAGTAGGTAAAACCTAGAGTGATTAGATTCGCTGGTCCAATACACCGGGTTGGCGTCGGCGTTGCGACGGACGGTCCGCAAAAATCGATCCTGATCAGTTGCAAGACAACATTTTCAACGTAAGTCATAAACAAAATTGGAGGTAGAACCAAGGAGGTAATAATCATGTTACTGGCACAGCACAGCAGGCGCAATGTCATTCTCACATTGATCATCCTTACATTTGTGGCCGCGCCGTGGAACCTCACCGCTGCCGATGAAACCACTTATCAAGGAAGTTGCTTGAACTACTGCGGCAAGCAATGGCACACCAGGCACTATGATCCCAATGCTCCCGCCGAGTTTCCCTATTTGGAACGTATTCCTTTGGACACAACCTTCCATGATGGGTGTAGCTGTGCTGCAGACTGTTGGTATTATGGAAACTGCTGTTCTGATATCGAAGAACACTGTGGTTCGCCGACATACGACATACCAGGCTATCAATTCACCAAGCCGGTCACCATTTCCTCCCGTCTGAACGAACTGGGCTCGTCAGAAGAGCATCATTGTGGATCATAGACTTTGGCTGCCAGACCAAGCAGACAAACACACTTCCGCCGCATTTCTCAACAGGGTCATGCTTGCTGGCATTCACGAGCAGGGCAGCCACGCGCGTTGTCGAATCAGATCTGAAACCATACGATCTGGATGGATACTCAGGCATGGAAGATCCCTATTGGGTCGTGGAGTCCTGGGCCGACTTTCAAGATTCAAACAGTGAGCCACATGCTACATGTTCCGGCATCGGCATTAAATTGGACCCACCACTAAAGATCTGGCCCCATCACGCATGGGTTCCCTATGAAGGTGCTATGGAAAAGTATCTCAATACTCTGCTGTACAGAGATGATGCCATTCCATTAATGACTCGGGTATCGCTGGAAGACATAGATTCGGATGCTCAAGAGACCGGCGTAGAGGGCAACGCAGAGACCGGAAGTTGTCGAGCGTGGGTAGAGGATTACCCCGATGACAGCGTTGGAGACTACACCTGGTGGATCAGAGCCAGAGCCGCGATGGACGAGGGTGACGGAAACGTCCAGTGCTCATTCAACCTCCTAGACCTGCGCAACCTTCCTATAGAATAAAAGCCTTCCTTGGTCCGTGAATGTCCATCGGAAGGAGCAGAGTTGCGGATCGATCGGCAGGAGTATGAGGGTTTGAGGTACGGCTGTTGGCTCTCCCGAGGATGCAGCCCGAGCAACTCCAAGGGGGCTGAGTGGTCCGTTCGCCTCTCGTGCGGAGATGAAGAGGGCGCATGGGAGCAAATCAGTCTAATGCCCGATGCGGACCATTTGTGCGTACTAACCGGGTATGAGGCACAGGCAGTGGATGATTGGGACGATCCCGCCACTTGCCACGTGTTCCGTAGCAATAACAAGTGGTGGCTGAAAGCCCAAGTCAAAGAACAGTCTTGGGCCCAATGTTTTGCAAATTGTTGGAACGGCCCACTCAAGCGACGTTGATGTCACCACGGAACCCGAGCCCTACTCGGAAGCCGAGCCAGACGGCTATCGACAATGGCCGACACCTTCCAACCAGCGTGTCGAGATTCCGATAGCGGGTCGAGACATCACGACCCCAGACAATCATAATGATGACCATGTCTACATGGAACTCTTTCAGAGCGGACGGTACGACAAGCCGCTCATATTTTTCGAAGGGTTCGATCCCATCAACAAGAACAGCATTTCTTACCACAATCGGTTGATCGGACGATTGTTCCAAGAGGTGCGGGCGAACGGGTGGGACCTTTGGCTGGTGGATCTCTCGAGCGGGGGACAACGTGTCCTTGAAACCGCGAGGGAAAACGCGCTAGCCATCAGCTACGCATACAAGTACGACTCGTTCGATGCAAAGTTCCCCGGCAGAGAAGTAGCAACCGTGGGGATCAGCATGGGGGCTTTGGCGGGCCGTATAGCCTTGGCCTCGTGGGAGGACGGACTGTACAACTGCGACTACGGCACTTCAGGCGGAGAATGTTTGGACCCTGACCTTGGAGATGGGACATTCACACCTCCGGTCTCCTTGTTCATTGCCATCAACGGGCCTCAGACAGGAGCAAATATCCCTACCGCCCTGCAGATGCTCGTCCAGGATGTGTCCAACATGGGGCCTTTGGGAGAGCCTGAAGCGGCGATCAAATCCCTCGCGGCCCAAGACCTGCTGAGTCGCTATGTTCGACCCGACGATTGCCCCGACGTCAGTGACAGAGATTTGTGATGATTGGGAACTGGCGCAAGAACTCTTTTGCCTTTTCGGCAATCTTACTATTGAGGATTCCCTAAGCATGGCTGTCACAGGCTATCTGCCGCCATGGTATGACGGGTGCCCCAATCGTATCTTCAAAGACGGTTACATTAGTGTTGAGGGCCAAGAAGGAGATTGTACAGCGAATCCCTACGACACTGACTTAAGCAACTACGGCAGCGATGCGTTCTATTCCCAGATCAACCAACGAGGACCCCAGGGCAATGGCTTTCCCGCCAGCGTGACGATGGTAGCGTTGAGCAACGGCAGTTGGTTGCCACAAGGGTGTCAGAATATGCCGGGTGGCACAGACTGTACGGGACCTGGCGAATTCGCTTGGGGCACAAGTTTGGGGCACATCTTTTTCGACACGGTGGCACTTCCATCGCTGACATTTGCGAGAGAAATACCGACATATACGCCAGGCTGAATGCATACGACCTCAGGCCAGGCGATTTGAGCGGAAGACGAATAGATGATTCTGGGCTAGGCACGCTACCCCATCAGTACCAAGTAACGGTTTGGCGATCACGCAAGATATTCCATTCATGTTCATCCCCACAAGTTCAGCACTCAACTGTCGCGGCGATGAGGATGGCATTGACAACGATGGGGATGGCCTCACAGACGAGGAGAATGAGGAGATCCGATACGATCTCTTTGCAGACGGGACTGATAACGATGGCGATGGCCAGGTGGATGAGCCAGGAGAGGACGCCGGCTATGATCTGATGTGCCAGCATGTCAACGACTTAAACAATCGATTCGATTTTGTGGCTTCCAACAACGGTGATGGACCCTGCAGCGCGGAAGATGGCTGTCTGAAGCAAGAACCCTACAACGGATTGCACGAGAGTCTGACAACACCGTTAGTCACCAAAGCCATGGCCTTTCTGTGGGATGCATTAGAAGAAGACGCAGATTTCTATTGTAGCGACAACAACGATTACTTTGTGGCGTCTGCCTTCTCCTCCATTTCCGCCGCCTACCAGATGGGCCCAATCGAGCCGGATGTCTAGCTTGGGAACCAGCGGAAGAGCACAACTGCATCGACGATGACGGCGACGGACAAATCGATGAAGATTTCGATTTGGATGGAGATGGCTACGCACCACCCTGCCCTGGATGCAACACCCATACGCTCCCGGCCGATTGCCTGGACTGCAATGACAGCGACCCGGAAGTCTACCCAGACGCAGAAGACGTGTGCAACTACGTCGACGATGATTGTGACGGTTACACTCGACGAGCTGTTCGGTGTGGGCAACGATTGTACGGTGGGCTGTGGACCATGCGTGATGCCCGGGACGTGGGAGTGTGCTGACCCCGCAACAGTATACTGTGCAACTGATGGTCCAAGGGTCCGCCGTTCAAGAGCCTGACATGACACAGGCAAGCATTGAAGCGGTCGGCGAGAGCACCACTTGTCGTGACGGGATCGACAACGACTGCGACTGCATGTACGACTGTCAAGATACCGATTATATGGACGGTGGCACATGCTGCGCATCTGCGCTGTGCGAAAACACACCGGAATGTCGTGGTTGCTTTGTCGCAGGCACGTCCATCACCATGGCAGATGGAACACAACGTCCCATTGAAACAATCACAGTGGGTGAAACAGTATTGACCTACGATCCGGTTTCAGGGCAGATAAGGACAGGAGAGGTTACAGAGACATTTATCCACTTCGACAAGAACAACCTTATGTTGATTAACGGAACGCTTGAAGCCACGGTGAATCATCGGTTCTATGTCGACGGACGATGGATACCGGCGGATCAACTTAAGATCGGAGATCAAGTGTTGGTCTGGCAGGGAGGATCGAATATCGCAGAGCAGACTCTTCAGCCGACGAGCATCCACTCGTTGACGCTTATGCCTGACAGGAAGACGGTATACAACATTGAGGTGTCGGGCGACCATAACTATTTTGCCAACGGGATACTGGCTCACAACAAAGACGTACCGTCCATCCAAGCACAGGAGGTGGTTCAGAACGGTAGTGTGCCATCGATCATTCTTGGAAGGATGGTAGCGGGGGCAGGATTCGAACCTGCGACCTTTGGGTTATGAGCCCAACGAGCTACCGGACTGCTCCACCCCGCGGCATGTGATGTTTCGACCGAAAGCTTCGGGAGTATAGCAGATGATCCCGGAGCTTCAAGGGGACTATTCCGGTACTTTTCCCCATTCCGGCTCCCGGGGGAGGAGGATGATAATCTCCCCCGGTTTCGCCAGGTTCAGCTGCTCCCGGGCCACTCTTTCCAGCGCTTCCGGGTCCGTTTCCAGGCGGGTAACCTCGGACTGCAGGCGGGCCACCGCCTCTTTCTTCGCCTTGACCTTGGCCCGGATATCCTGCAGATCCTGCCGGGAGCGGTGAACGTCCATGAGCCCCCGCTCACCGAACACCAGAGCGGCGGTGCCGGCCAGGAAGATGGTCGCCGCCAGCACCTTCAAGAGGTTGCGGCTCACCACCGTCCGGCGGCGCACCGGATCCCGAACTCGTCCCCCTGCTGGCTCCTGTAGAACATCCCTCGTTATTTCTTCTTTTTATATCTCGGGTACATGCCAAGACCCGGATAGTCGCATTCGCCGCCCAACTCCTCCTCGATGCGCAGGAGCTGGTTGTACTTCGCGTTGCGCTCGCCCCGGCAGGGCGCCCCGGTCTTGATCTGGCCCAGGTTCAGCGCCACGGCCAGGTCGGAGATCGTGGTGTCCTCCGTCTCCCCGGAGCGGTGGGAGACGACGCAGGTGTAGCCGGCCCGCAGCGCCATCTGGATGCAGTCCAGCGTCTCGGTCACCGTGCCGATCTGGTTCAGCTTGATCAGGATGCTGTTGGCGACGCCCTTCCCTGATCCCCCTGGCCAGGATCTCCGGGTTGGTCACGAAGACGTCGTCGCCGACGATCTGGATCTTGTCGCCCAGGGCGTCGGTCAGCAGCTTCCAGCCTTTCCAGTCCCCCTCGGCCATGCCGTCCTCGATGGAGACGATCGGGTACTTCTTGACCCAGTCGGCGTACATGCGCGACCATCTCGTCCCGGGTCTTGATCGGCTTCTTCTCGGCGGCCAGGTTGTACTTGCCCTTCGAGTAGAACTCCGAAGCGGCGACGTCCAGGGCCAGCACCACGTCCTTGCCCGGCTTGTAGCCCGCCTTGGCTGATCCCCTCGACCAGGCACTTCAGCGCCTCCTCGTTGTTCTGCAGGTTCGGGGCGAAGCCGCCCTCGTCGCCCACGGCCGTGGCTCAGGCCGCGCTTCTTCAGCACCGCCTTCAGCGCGTGGTAGCACTCCGCGCCGCAGCGCAGCGCCTCGGCGAAGGTCGGCGCGCCGACCGGGACGACCATGAACTCCTGGACGTCGACGTTGTTGTCGGCGTGCGGCCCGCCGTTCAGCACGTTCATCATCGGCACCGGCAGGTCCTTGGTGTTGCATGCCGCCGAGGTAGCGGTACAGCGGCAGGCCCGAGCCATTCCGCCGCGGCGCGGGCCACGGCGATGGAGACGCCCAGCATGGCGTTGGCGCCCAGCTTGGACTTGTTGCTTCGTGCCGTCCATCTCCATCATCGCGTTGTCGATGAAGACCTGGTTGATCGCCTCGATGCCGATCAGCGCCGGGGCGATCAGCTTGTTGACGTTGTCCACCGCCTTGCGCACGCCCTTGCCGCCGTAACGCTTCGGCTGCTTGTCCCGCAGTTCCAGCGCCTCACGCGTTCCGGTCGACGCGCCCGAGGGGACCATTGCGCGGCCCATCACGCCGCTCTCCAGGATGACGTCCACCTCGACGGTCGGGTTGCCCCGGGAGTCCAGAATCTCCCTGCCCACCAGATCGTGAATCGCAACGCCGTAATCGTTCTCCATCACTCCAGCTCCTGGTTGTCGCATCTCGACGGAATATAGATCTCCATATGGACACACTGTCCTCAGGGCGTCCTCTTCTGCACGATGCGACTATACTCCACCAAGAAACGTCCTACAACAACCGAAAGTGTTAAAATCGAACGGCTTAGCCCGGTTGACCCGATGCCGGGAGGAGGTGTTTCATGGCCGCCGACCCCGAGTTTGCCCTGGTGCTCACCACCGTCTGCTCCCCTGCCGAAGCAGGGGCAATCGCACGGACCATGGTGGAGCGCAGGCTGGCCGCCTGCGTCAATATAATCGCGCCGGTGACGTCGGTGTTCCGGTGGGATGGCGAGATCCGGGAGGAACAGGAGCGGATCCTGCTCCTCAAGACCAGGACCGAACTGCTCCCCGCGTTGCAGGAGGCGGTGCTGGCGATGCACTCCTACGACTGCCCGGAGATCGTGGAAATCCCGGTGGCCGGCGGGTTCAGAGGCTATCTCGACTGGGTGCGGAAAGAGACCGCCACCGTTCCTCCTGCATTCCGATCCCCCATATGATGGCAACCATGAGAATCCTGGCGGTAGGCGGCCTGTCCTCGGGGGTCGGCAAGACTACGCTCATCTGTCGGCTGCTCCCCGGCCTGCCCGGGTGGGGAGTGCTGAAAACTTCGGTTCGGAGCGGAAAAAAGGCCCGCGGCGATCTGCCGCCGGAGCGCTACGAAATCGTAACCGATCCGGGCGAGTTGCATGTTCCGGGAAAAGACACCGAACGCTACCACCAGGCCGGAGCCGCCGGTCTGGCCTGGCTCCGCACCGGCCCCCTCGGCCTGGCCAGAGGTGTGCCGGAAGTACTGGCGCGGTTCCGGGATCTTCCCGGGGTAGTGGTGGAAGGTAACTCCCACACCTTCCACAGCACTCCGGACCGCATCGTGCTGGTGGCCCGCACCGGGCTCCCGGAGATCAAGCCCACCGCCAGGCTGCTGCTGCCGCAGGCCGACCTGGTAGTGCTGAACCGGGCCTCTCGCGACAAGCACCGGGCCATGACCCGCGAACGTCTTCTGGAGGCCGGGGCGGCATGCGAGATCCTGGAAGAGGACGTCACTTCCGCCCGGTGCACAGCAGCCATCGGGAAGCTGCTGGCTACCTGGTTTCCACCGTCACCTTGAACGACGAGGCGTTGTCCGCCAGCCTGTTGACATGATTGAAAACGAGGGTGTAGGTCCGTTGGCGCTCATCCCGCTGCGCGAGGAACTTGTTCCCCCCGGAGGCGACACCTACGAGTTTCCCCTTCTCGTCGAACAGCGCCACGGCAAGACCGATCATCTTCCCTTCCTCGCTGACGTTCGAGACGGTGATCTCCGCCTTCATGACGTCGCCGGCTCGGAAGAAGCTGGCAGGGCCGCGCCCGGCGGTATAGAACTGGATCGTGTCGATGGACAGACCTTTCTCCACCTCCACCTTCAGTTCCAGCGGTACGTCCAGCTTGAACAGGTACTCCCCGGACGCGGTCCCGGCGATGGCCGGCGCGGCGGCCAGCACCAGCAGGACCACAGCGGAGACGATATTTCTTCCATTCATGCGTCATCCCCTTCCCGGCGCCATGCGCCGGATCTTCCCCCGCATTTTTCCATAAGTTCGATCCCGGTGATCCTGATCGACCGGTCCACACCCTTGGCCATGTCGTACAGCGTCAGGCAGGCGGCGCTCACCGCCACCATAGCTTCCATCTCAACACCGGTAGGCCAGTGCGCCGCCGCCGTTGCGGATACAACCGCCTGACGCTCGCCGTCCTCCAGATCGATGGTCACATCCAGGTGACCAAGAGGCACCTGGTGGCAAAGAGGGATCCATTCGGAGGTCCTCTTCCCCGCCTGGAGGCCGGCCAGCCTTGCGGTTCCCAGGGCGTCTCCCTTCCGCAGCCGGTTCTCCTTCAGGAGATCGTAAGCCTCCCGGCTGAACCGGACCCGCCCCCGGGCCACGGCGCGGCGGCTGGTGGCCGGCTTGCCGGCCATGTCCACCATCCTGGCGTTGCCCCTCTCGTCGGTATGGGTCAATCTGGCCATCGTTCCCTTTCCGGCGGTCTTCTTGCGCCGCACTACCGGCTGCGGTACTGTCAGGTTCCTGCGCTTTCGATTATCCCACAAGCCTGACTTTTCGCGAGTCGGCCGGAGGCAATAACCATGAGTAATCCGTTGGCAGGCCTCGAACCACGATCTCTTTGGGACGCTTTCTACGGCATCACACAGGTCCCCCGTCCCTCGAAACATGAAGAGCGAATTGCAGCCCATATCGAGGCCTGGGCCGGTGAACACGGCCTGGATGTTAAAAAGGACACCATCGGGAACCTGGTGGTGAAGGTGCCGGCCAGCCCCGGGAAGGAATCGGCCGCACCTGTATTGCTCCAGGGCCACCTGGATATGGTTCCCGAGAAAAACAAGGACACGGTGCACGACTTCATGAACGACCCCATCGCGGTGCGGATCGAAGACGGCTGGATTTACGCCACCGGCACCACCCTGGGCGCCGACAACGGTATCGGCATCGCCGCCGCCATGGCCGCAGCCGTCGATCCGGATGTGATCCACGGTCCCCTGGAACTGCTCATGACCCTGGATGAAGAGACCGGCCTTACCGGCGCGAAGGAACTGGACCCATCCATGATCGAGAGCAGGACAATGCTGAACCTCGACTCGGAGGAGGACGGCGTGATTTACGTCGGCTGCGCCGGCGGCGCCGACGTCCATACCCGTTTCCAGCCATGCACCGTCAGGCCGGCGGCCGGGACCCAGCCGTACGCGGTGGAAGTGACAGGCCTAAGAGGCGGGCACTCCGGGATGAACATCATAGAGAACCGCGGAAATGCGGTGAAGCTGCTGGTGCGTACACTGCTTGCAGCGGAGAAAGAGGACGTCGATTTCGAACTGGCCGCCCTGACCGGCGGGGACATGCACAACGCCATTCCCCGTGAGTCGGAAGCGATACTTTTCCTGAAGGAAGAGGACGCGACAGCCCTGTCGAAAGTGATCGATAAATGCATGGCCGATTACCGTGTAGAACTTAAAGGGGTGGATGACGACCTGACGATGGGATTGAATTCGACCAAGCATGACGGTCCGGTGCTGCCGACGTCGGATCAGATCGCACTGCTGGCCTTCCTGGATGCGGTTCCCCACGGCGTCCTGGCCATGAGCAACGACCTGGAAGGGCTTGTGGAGACCTCCAATAACCTGGCAGCGGTCAAGATGGAGGACAATCGCTATTTGATCCTGACCAGCTGCCGCAGCAGCATCATGTCCTCCATGAACGCTGTTCTCTCCACCATCGAGTCCATCGCCACCCTGGCCGGGTTCGAAGCGGAAGTGCAGGTCGGCTATCCGGGGTGGAAACCGGATATGAACTCGGCAGTGCTCAAGGTTGTGAAGAAGGTTTACACCGCCATCTGGAACCGGGAGCCTCAAGTGACGGCGATTCATGCCGGCCTTGAATGCGGCCTCCTGGGCGACAAGATTCCGGGAATCGACATGGTTTCCTTTGGCCCTCGGATGGAAAACGTCCACTCACCGGAAGAGAGGCTGCACATCGAGTCCACCGGACGGTTCTGGGAGGCGCTGAAACAGGTGCTGGCGGGGCTGGCCGGCTGAGCGGTGTTTTTATGACATCCGGCGGAGCTGGTCCTCCAGGTTGACGTTGGTCATGGCCCGGGTGAGGTCCCGGTCCGGGATCTCCCGGGGACCGAGACGCACCACGTCCAGTTCCCCGAAAAGACTGCGGACCTTGTACCGTTTCTCGTCCAGGGCGCGCCGAAGCGGCTGTTCCGCGGAACGACGCCAGACTGCCGCCAGCGGGTGGTCCCGGCCGTTGTTGTCGGTGAGCATGACCAGGTCGCCTTCCCCTCCCACCGTAACCAGGCGGGCCAAAAGGTCGGAATCAATCAACGGGTAGTCGCAGGCCAGAACCAGGAGGTCGGCGTCGCCGGTGGCGTCCATGCCGGCCAGGATCCCCGCCAGCGGTCCCCGGTCGGCCGGCGGCGGGTCCTCCACCGCAATCAGGTCCGGAGACGGATTGCGGCCGCCTGCACTGATGCTTACCAGAACGCCTGCGCATAAAGGCCATAGCACCTCAGCGGCGCACTGCGCCAGGGTGCGGCCCTTGAACTGCACCTCTCCTTTCGGCTTCCCGAAGCGGGCGCCCTCGCCGCCTGCCAGCACCAGACCTATCAGTCGGGACACGATCGCTCCTCCCACGGACCTCTGGCTCTGACCGTTACAGTAGGGTACCCGATGAAGGGTGCTCGATGCGGTCTGGACTCTGGAATCCGGATCGTGCTAACATTGTCGCGGTTCTACCAATAATTCTCCACCCAAATTTTCGTGTGACCGGCCCAGAGTCGGGCCGACTCATCGGACGAATCGGGAGCTTTCATGGCTGACGTACGATCGAAAACCAAAAAACCGGAGGAGGAAACGACTGACGGTTCCACCGGTATCGATTCCACCTCCCTGTATTCCATGACCAACACCGATCTGGTCAAGGTGGCGAAAGGTTTGTCCATCCCCAGCGCCGCCTCCATGCGCAAGCAGGAACTGATCTTCGAGATCATGAAGGCGCAGTCGGAGCAGAGCGGCCTGGTCTTCGCCGAGGGCGTGCTGCAGATCCTCCAGGACGGCTACGGATTCCTGCGCCACCCGGACTACAACTACCTGCCCGGACCGGACGACATCTACGTCTCGCCTTCCCAGATCAAGCGGTTCGGCCTGATCACCGGCGACACCGTCTCCGGCCAGGTCCGCCCGCCCAAGGACGACGAGAACTACTTCGCGCTGATCAAGGTCCTGGCCGTCAACTTCGACGACCCGGAGCAGATCCGCGACCGGATCCTCTTCGACAACCTGACGCCGCTCTACCCCGACGAGCAGCTCCGCCTGGAAACCGACGCCGACGAACCTCTCGGGCCGGATCATGGACCTGCTCACCCCGATCGGCAAGGGCCAGCGCGGCCTGATCGTCTCCCCGCCCCGCACCGGCAAGACGATGCTGCTGCAGTCCATCGCCAACTCGATCACCGCCAACCACCCCGAGGTCTTCCTGATCGTGCTGCTCATCGACGAGCGGCCCGAAGAGGTCACCGACATGCAGCGCTCGGTCAAGGGCGAGGTCGTCGCCTCGACCTTCGACGAGCCGGCCCAGCAGCACGTCCACGTGGCCGAGATGGTCATCGAGAAGGCCAAGCGCCTGGTCGAGCACGGCAAGGACGTGGTCATCCTGCTGGACAGCATCACCCGCCTGGCCCGGGCCTACAACACCGTGCAGCCGCCGTCCGGGCAAGGTCCTCTCCGGCGGCATCGACGCCAACGCCCTGCAGCGGCCGAAGCGGTTCTTCGGCGCGGCCCGCAACATCGAAGAAGGCGGCTCGCTGACGATCATCGCCACCGCCCTGATCGACACCGGCTCCCGGATGGACGACGTGATCTTCGAGGAGTTCAAGGGCACCGGCAACATGGAGCTGCACCTGGACCGCAAGCTGGTCGACCGCCGCGTCTTCCCGGCCATCGACATCGACCGCTCCGGCACCCGCAAGGAAGAGCTGCTGATGACCCAGAGACCAGCTGAACAAGGTCTGGATCCTGCGCAAGATCCTGAACCAGATGTCCACGGTCGAGGCGATGGAGCTGCTCATCGACAAGATGGGCAAGAGCGAAATCCAACGAGGAATTCCTGCAGATGATGCAGGCTCCCAGCTCCTGAAAGTCAGCCCACCGCACCGATCCTGAGCCGGGAGCGCAGGCGAGCCGGCATGCGGGCCAGCGCCTGTTCCGCCGCCGCAAGCGACCACCGTCCCGCGCCAGCAGGCGGCGCGCCGCCGCCCTGGCCTCCGCCAGGAGATCCGGCCGGGCCACCGCCTGGCGAACGAACCACAGGTCGCCGGCTCCGTGCTGCTCCACCCCGAAGAGCGAGCCGGGGCCGCGGAGTTCCAGATCCTTCTCCGCCATCCGGAAACCGTCGGAGGTGCCTGCGATTACCGCCAGCCGCTCCCCCGCCTCAGGCCTGGCAGGGCCGTCGCCGGTCATCAGGATGCAGGTCGCCCTTTCTCCGCCCCGGCCGACCCGCCCTCGGAGCTGGTGCAACTGGGCCAGGCCGAACCGTCCGGCGTCTTCCACCACCATCACGGTGGCGTTCGGGACGTCCAGACCGACCTCGATGACGGTGGTGGCCACGAGGATCGGGAGCCGGCCACTGCGGAACGCCTCCATTACGGACGCTTTCTCGTCGGCGGACATCCGGCCGTGGAGCAGGCCCACCGGGATCTCCGGGAACACTTCCCGGGCCAGCCGCCGGGCCAGACCGGTGGCCGATTGCAGTCCGCCTCCCCCATCCTCCACCAGTCGGCGCCACGATGTAGATCTGACGGCCCCGCCGCACCGCTTCCCGGATGCCCCGGTACACCTTTTCGCGGTCCGGCTCCCGGCGGACCAGGGTCCGGACCGGCTCCCGTCCCGGCGGGAGTTCGTCGATCACGGAAATATCCAGGTCGCCGTACACCGTCATCGCCACGGTCCTGGGGATCGGCGTGGCGGTCATCACCAGCAGGTGGGGCCGGCCGCCCTTGTCCGCCAGGGCCGCCCGCTGCAACACTCCGAACCGATGCTGCTCGTCCACCACCGCCAGGCCCAGATCCTGAAACCGGACTCCGGCATCAAACAGGGCATGGGTTCCCACCACGAGCTTCGAGGTCCCGTCGGCGATGTCGGCCAGGATCTTCCTCCGCAGCGCCGGCCGGGTCTCACTGGTGAGCAGGACCGGGTCCGGCGCTTCCTGTAAGGTTTTCAGTATCTTCCGGATGTTGCGATGATGCTGGGCCGCCAGGATCGAGGTCGGGGCCATCAAGGCAGCCTGCCTGCCCTCTCCCACCACCGTCAACATCGCCAGAACCGCCACCGCCGTCTTCCCGCTGCCCACGTCTCCCTCGAGCAACCGCGTCATCGGCGCCGACGCCGCCAGATCGGCAACGATCTCACCGGCGACACGGTCCTGAGCGGCGGTGAACCGGAACGGGAACAAAGCGGAGCGGTCGGGAACCTTTAGTGGCCTCCCTGTAGAAGCCCCCCCTGTTCCCCCGGCCCGGTACCTGGCGCGATCCAGCCCGAGACCGAGCTGGAGCAGGAACATCTCCTCGTAGGCGAGGGATAGCCAGGCCGGAGTGCAAAAGTCGGCCAACAGGTCCTGATCGACGTCATCCGGCGGGAAATGCACTTCCCGGAACGATTGCAGCCGGCCCCGGGCGGAGGCCCTAGTCGCCACCTCCCCGGGGAGGTCCAGGGCCAGCGCTGCGGCGGGAAGCCGCTGCAGGACATCGAACAGGATGGTTCGCAACATCCGGGGGGACAGGCCGGCCAGACGGCGATAAACCGGAACTATTCGTCCGGTATGGATTCCAGGCTCATCGTCCGGCGACGGGATCTCGATCTCAGGATTCTGGATCACTGTTCCGGACCTGCGGTCCTGAACCGGCCGACCGTACAGGATCAGCTCCCGTCCCGGGGTGAGATGCTGTTTCAGATACGGCTGGTTGTACCACACCACGTCCACGGCGCCGGAGCCGTCCGCCACCCGGGCCTTAACTATCCGGAACCGTTTGCGCCGGGTGTGGATCAATCGGGAAGAGACCACGGTAACCGCCAAGCTCACAGGCGGCCCGCCAGGCTCCAGATCACCCGCAGGAAGAAACTTGCGCCGGTCCTCGTACCGAATCGGGAAATGGACCAGCAGATCCTCCACGGAGGCGAAGCCCTCCTTCGCAAGGGCCTCGCTCCGTTTCGGACCGATCCCCCGCAGGTCGGTAAGCGGCGACCTGGCGTCCAGCACATCGCAGGTCACACCGGCTCCCCTTCCTCCCGGTTCCACTGCACCATCAGGAGGCCGGCGAGGATCAGGCCCGCTCCCGGGTAGAACAGGAAAACCGGCCTCTCGCCGAACAGGAATGCGGCGTACAGGGTTGCCAGCACCGGCTCTCCCAGAACCGCCATGTTCACCGGAAAAGCGGGAAGCCGCCTCACGCTCCAGTTCAGGAGACCGTGGCCGGTGAGGTTCGGACCGGCGGCCAGGAGCACGAACCACAGCCAGGTCAGAGGAGGAAAGCCGTGCAGTGGAACCCTGTACAGCAGCACGAACAACAGCAGCACCAGGGTGGCGCCGCCGTTGACCAGGAGCAGGTACCGCGAGAGCCGGAGCCGGTGACGGAGCGCCCGGCCGAGCATGAAGTAGATCGAAGCGGTCATGGCACCCACCACCGCCAGACCGTCCCCCAGGAGAGCGTCGCCGCCGATCCTGAAGTCACTGCCGGCGATGAGGGCGATCCCGGCCAGGGAGAGCAGGATGGCGCCGGCTCCCCGGATCCCGACGCTCTCACGCAGTACAAACGGCCCAAGGATGGCGGTGAACAACGGCTGCGTGGTAACCAGCATTACCGAGGAGGCCACCGTGGTGTAATCCAGGGACGATATCCAGGCGGCGAAATGCAGGCCGAGAAGAATACCGGCCAGGGCCGCCAGGCCCAGGTCCCGGCGGGACGCCGGCCGATGGGCGCACAGGCCGACAGGGGTCAGGGCAGCCGTAGAGAACAGCATGCGGTAAAACGCAATGGCCAGGGCGGGAGCCGCCGCCATGCGCACCAGGATCGCCGACCAGGAGATCGCCACAACCGCCACCGCAAGAACGATGCCGGCTCGCAGTTTGCCCCCGCCGGTCACGGCCGGTTCAGGAAGGGTCGGCGGAAAGGAGAATCTTCCGGTCCAGAAGGGAACAGATCGCCTGGGCCAGCGCGCCGTCCGGGAGAGGGCATTCATCCAGGATCATGCCGATGGAGGAGCCGGAGCGCACCCGCGCCAACACCTCGTACTCCGGCTCGGTGACCGTCTCGGTGCTTATGGCGCGGCGCTCTTCACCGTTTACCGTCAGGGTCTTGGCCAGGTCCGGCAGCCCCGTTTTCCAGCGGTTCCATTCGTCCATGGAAACCATGCCGTCCATCATCACGGTGTCGATCTGCTGGTCCACCGACCGCTCCCGGGAGATGCCGTCGCCGGGCATGACGCGGAACTCGGCGTCTTCCCATCCCAGCATGCGGTACAGCGCCTTGCGGCCGGAGATGTTCCCGGCCCAGGCATGGACTACCTTGCCGGCATCGAATTGCACAGCCCCCTCTGCGCCCTCGCTGCGGAGATAAACCACACCGTTGCGGCCGTTGAGGGCCTGGATCTGCAGCAGATCGGGCAGGGACAGGTGACCCACGTTGCCGGCCAGCACGGCGCCGTCTCCCCGCCGCGCCTTTTCCAACTGCCGGCAGCGCTCCCGGCTCCGCTCCACCCGTGCGTACAGTTCCTCCACTTCGAACGGCTTGGTGACATAGTCGTCGGCGCCCAGGTGGAACCCCCGAAGTTTCTGGGGCAGTTCCTTCTCGGTGGTCAGGAAGATGAACGGAATCTCTGCGAACTCGGGACGGCCCCGAATCCTCTCGAACAGGGACCAGCCGTCGATACCCGGCATCAGGATGTCCGAGACGATGATGTCCGGCGCCTCCAGCTCCAACGCACGGAGCGCTTCCTCGGCGCCGCCTGCGCGCTGGATACGGTACCCCATCGGTTCGAAATAATCGGCGACGATCTGGACGATCAACCTGCTATCGTCAATGATCAGAAGTTTAGGCGCTTGCATGCCCCCTCCGGCTCAGACCCTTATTCTATCTGATCGATCAACTCGTGGATCGTCGGAGTCGTACTGGACGTTCCGTCGGTCAGTTTGCCGAGGCGGTAGGCCTCTTCGGCGGCGGCGACCAGCGTCGGGTCGAACTGTTTGCCGGAGTTCTTCCGCAACTCTTCCAGGGTAGTGGGCACCGGCAGCGCCTTGCGGTAGATCCGGTCGGTGGTCATGGCGTCGAAAGCGTCGCCGATCAGTATGATTCGGCCCATGAGCGGGATCTCGTCGCCTTGCAGCCCCCCGGGATAACCGGAGCCGTCCCAGCTTTCGTGATGATGCCGGATGCCGGGGATAACGTCTTTCAGGGCCGGTATGTGAGACAGCATCCTGCCGCCGGCAACCGGGTGTTCCTTCATGATCTCGTATTCTTCACCGCTCAACGGGGACGGTTTCTTCAGGATGTGGTCCGGTGTCGCGATCTTGCCGACGTCGTGCAGGATTGCCGAGAGCAACAACGGCTCCATACGGTCCCGGGGCAGATCGATCATGCGGCCCAGGAGCAGGGCCATCCGGGCCACCCGCAGGGAATGGCCGTGAGTGTAGGCGTCCTTGGCATCCACGGCGCCGGCCAGGGACACGATGATATTCAGGAACATGGAGCGGATTTCCCGCTCCAACCTTGCGTTTTCTATGAAGATCGCCGCCTGGGAGGCCAGGGCGTACAGCACCTTCTGCTGCTGGGCGGTGACCTTGCTCGAGATCAACCTGACATCCAGTTCGATCCCGCCTACCAGCTTCTCCTTGGCCACCATGGGAACGAACACCGTTTTCCGATCCAGGTTTTCGTACATCCGGATCGCCTGGGTCTTGATTCCGGCAGTGCTTTCCGCGTCCGGGCCGAGCTGCGGCAGTTTGTCCGAGATCCGGAACCGGTCGCCCAGGGCCGGTCCTTCCCGGTCGAACCCCTCCACGCCACGGACCTCCAGCGAGCCGTCCGGGCCGCTTAGCAACAAGGCTCCCCGGTCGGCACCCACCACCACCATCGCCTGCCGCAGCATGATGTTGATCTCGTCGTCCACCTTGAACGGCGAGGTGATGGCCGACCCTATGCCGAACAACATCTGGAGATAGAAATCTCCCACTTGCCGGTAGGTTTCAATCGAATCCCGGTTCCGGATATTGGTTCGCAGCCGGGCCATCAGTTCCTTGGTGAAAAACGGCTTGGTGAGGTAGTCGTCGGCGCCGGCCTCGAAGCCGGCCAGCTTGTCTTTCAGCTCGTTCCGGGAGGAAAGTATCAGCACCGGAATCTGACTGGTGAAGGCGTCGCTTTTCAACTCCCGGCAGACTTCGTAACCGTCCATATCCGGCAGGATGATGTCCAGCAGGATCACGTCCGGAAGGATGTCCCGGGCGAGGCAGAGGGCCTTCTCGCCGTCCCCCGCCACCGAAACCCGGTACCCTTCAGCCTCCAGTTCCTCACGCAGTATGTTGCGGAGAAGATCCGAATCGTCCACTACAAGGACTGACGGGCTATCCTGGGTCCGGGCGTTCGTCGTCATCAGCTCCACCGGTGCGGAAACGTTCAGTCTTCAAGGAAAAAGCGTAGGTACGCCATCGATGGAAGTCAAGAAAACAGCAAAATCAGCACCGCAGCTCCCCAAAGCAGGATCGATGTCCGGAGCGGGCCGTCCCGAACCACCAGGGCCACCGGGTTCTCCCCTTCTCCTTTGCGGAGCACCAGGTAGAGGTACCTGAAGATGCCGTACAGTACGAACAGCAGGGTCAGGCCCATGTAGGGAGTGCCGAGTTTTTCCGCAACCTCCGGTGAAAATGCGTAGAAAGCGTAGGAAAGAACCGTGGAGGCCGTAACAACGGCGATCATCTGGTCCAGGAATGCAACGGAGTATTCCGCCAGGATCGGCCGCTGGGCCGTCTCACCTGCGGCCAGGCCTGCCAGTTCCTGCCGCCTCTTCACGAAACCGAGGAACAGGGCAATGAGGCCGGTGCACAGGATCAGCCAGTTGGACATGCCGACGGAGATCGCCACTGCCCCGCCCCAGGCCCGGAGCAGGAAGCCGGAGGCGACCAGCATGACATCCAGTATGACCACGTTTTTGATACCGAGGGAGTAGACCAGGTTCAGCGCCAGGTAGCCGCCCAGGATCCCGGCGAATCCTGTTCCCAGATACCACCAGGCCGCTGCCATGGCGCCGGCGGCCAGTACCGCCGCCAGGGCGCCGGCGCTGCGCGGCGGCAGTTCGCCGGATGCCACCGGCCGGTTCCGCTTGCGCGGGTGCATCCGGTCCGCCTCCCGGTCCGCCAGGTCGTTTGTCAGGTAAACCGCCGAACTCGCCAGGCAGAACAGGGCAAAGGCGGCCAGGGCCGGGAGGAGAGCGTCCGGGTCGGTGAGGCGCAGGGAAAACACCAGGGGGGCCAGAACAAAAACGTTCTTGATCCAGTGCTGCGGCCTCATGGAGACCAGGGCTGCTGCCGTTGTTCCTTGTGCCATAGGTTCCTCGATGGTGAGTACCTATAACACGGCTACGCCCGATCGTGAACGGTGGACAGCTCCAGAATCTCGAATTGCTTGGTGCCCGACGGGATCCGGATGATGACCTCGTCCCCCACCTTCTTGCCCATCAGCCCCTTGCCGATGGGTGAGGCCACCGAGATCAGCCCGTCCCCGGATTCGGCCATCTCGGGCACCGCCAGTTCGTACCGGATCTCTTCGTCGGTATCCAGGTCCAGGAGTCCCACACGGGAACCGAGGGAGACCCTGTCCCGGGGTATCTGGGCCAGGTTCACCGAACCGAGTTCCGTCAACCGGCCCCGCAACTGGCCGATCCTGGCCTTGACGTACGCCTGCCGCTCCAGGGCGGCGTGATACTCGGCATTTTCCTTGAGATCACCCATGGCTAAAGCGGCCTTGATCTCCCTGGGAAGTTCGATCCGGAGTTCCCTCTCCAGTCGCTTAAGTTCATCGTTCAGTTGATCCAGGACCTTCTGCATCGCACCTCCGGCGCCGCCGGACCCGGATTGCTCGGGAGTGCGGGCACAATCGAGTAACTTACAGGAATCCTGGATTAAGGGCAAACCGGACTACACTACGCAAAAACCGTCAGAGACAGTATACTTGTACCGATCAGATCACACCGGTTTGCACACTCGGGAAGTCGAGGGGACCTTGCATAAACGACAACTCAAATTCCTGTTCCTCGGCCTTGGGATCCTTGGTTCCATGGGCCTTCTCCTGGCGGTGGGTATCGGCCAGTCCGGCGGACTGTCCTACTACCTCAGCGTGGAAGAGTTCCTCAACGAACGTCCCGCCGGCCTGGACAACTACCGGGTCAGCGGCACCGTTGAGACCGGGACCATCGCCCGCCTGGAAAGCGGCCTGGACGTAAGGTTCAACGTCACCGACGCCTTGACCTCTGACGCCTCCGAGGCCTCCCTGCCGGTCAGCTATCACGGCATCGTCCCCGACACGTTCGTGGACGGAGCAGACGTGGTGGTGGAAGGCGACATGGACGACAACGGCGTGTTCGTCGCCCACACCATGCTGGCCAAGTGCCCCTCGAAATACGAGGCGGCGGAGGGCAGCGGGGAGGAAGGCGAAGCGACCTACCAGGATCACCAGGACGCCCAACAGGATCATGAACGAGAATCCCGGCAACCCTGATCCGGAGCGTGCAGCCATCCTGGTCCGGCGGCTCACCCGCCGGTTCGGATCCCGGGCCGCTGTGAATGAAGTCACGATGGAAGTGGAGAGCGGCGTCTCCACAGCCCTGTTCGGCCCGAACGGGGCAGGCAAAACCACTCTGCTGCGGGTGCTGTCCTCCGCCCTGCGCCCCAGTTCCGGCGACATGACCATCGCCGGCATGTCCTACCGGGACAACCCCCTTGAGATCCGCCGGATGATCGGCGTCATCTCCCACAACAGCTACCTGTATGACGACCTCCCCTGCCGGGGCAACCTGGTGTTTTTCGGCAAGTTGTACCGCGTGCAGGACCCGGTGGGGCGGGCGGAAGAACTCCTTGAGGAGATGGAACTGGAGGAGCGGTCGGAGGACCCGGCCGGCACCCTGTCCCGGGGGATGATGCAGCGTTTGTCCATCGCCCGCTCCCTGGTCCATGACCCGGAAATCATCTTCCTCGACGAACCGTTCAGCGGACTGGATCCCCGCGCCGCCGCAGTGCTGCGCGCCACCATCGGCCGGTTGCGAGAGCGGAAGCGAACCGTTGTCATGGTGACCCACAATATCCCCCTCGGCCTCCAGCTGTCGGACCGCTGGCTGCTGATGAACCGGGGACGGCTTGTGGACCAGGGCGAGTCCCGGAACCAGGACCCCGAGCGGTTCCAGGAAATGCACTTCCGGAAGGAGACCGCAACGTGACCGGCGCCGGGTTTTTCCGGACCGCGTGGACCCTGGCGGCCAAGGATCTGGTCATCGAATGGCGAACCCGGGAAGGGATCTCCGCCATGGCGTTGTTTTCCCTGATCGTTCTGGTGCTGTTCAGCTTCGCCTTTGACCTCCAGACCCTCAGGGAACTGGGCGCCGCCAAACTGGTGCCCGGCATCCTGTGGACCACCCTGGCGTTCGCCGGCGTGGTCGGCTTCACCCGCTCGTTCCAGGTGGAGGCGAGGCGGGACTCCCTGACAGCCCTCCTGCTGGCTCCTGTGGATCGGGGCGCCCTGTTCGCCGGCAAGACGCTTTCCAACCTGGTGGGGCTCCTGGTTCTTGAGGTGGTGATCGTCCCGCTGACGGCGATCTTTTTCAGCTACGACCTGCTGGCGAACCTGGGGCCGATGGCCGCCGTGGTTGTCCTGCATACCGTCGGCCTGGCGGAGATCGGAACTCTTTTGGGGGCGGTAGCCACCAAGGTCGGACGCGGCGAGGCGCTGCTGTCCACCCTGCTGTTCCCGGTGACCATGCCGCTTTTCATTTCGGCGGTGAAGTGCACAACCGCGGTTCTGGCAGGCAAGGAACTGTCCTCGGTCTCCAACTGGCTGCTGGTGGCGGTGGGATTCGATCTTCTGTTTCTGTTTGTGGGTCTTCTGACCTTCGAATACGTCGTGGAAGAGTAAGGAGGTACAGTTATGACGTCCGGCCAAAGCAAAGGGACGCTGGCCCTCACAGGCCTGGTCCTGATCGCCATGTTCGTGGCGATCTGGATGGTCTTCCAGTACGTCCCCAACGAGAAGGTGATGGGACCGGTCCAGAGGATCTTCTACTTCCACGTTCCGGCGGCCATGGTCACCTTCCTGTCGGTCTTCCTCCTGATGGCCAGTTCCATCGCGTACCTCTGGACCCGCAACAAGCGCTGGGACCGGATTTCCATAGCTTCCACCGAAATCGGCCTGATGTTCTGCACCCTGGTGCTGATCACCGGCCCGATCTGGGCCAGGGCGGCCTGGGGGGTGTGGTGGACGTGGGAAGCGAGGCTGACCACCACCATGATCCTGTGGCTGCTCATGGCCGGCTGCCTGATGGTGCGGGGCTACGCCCAGAACCAGGATCTGGGCGCCCGCCTGGCGTCGGTGCTGGGGATCATTGCCGCACTGGACGTGGTGATCGTCTACAAAGCGGTGCACTGGTGGCGCGGCCAGCACCCGATCGTTTTCAAGGCCGGCGCGAAGAATCCCCTGGCGCCTGAAATGTTCACCACATTCATGTACTGCATCGGAGTGTTCATGGTGCTGTTTCTTTTGATGATGATCCTGCGCGTACAGGTCCTGTCCATGGAAGACCGGACCCAGGCGCTGGTGGAACGACGGACGGGAGAACTGTCGTGAAGAATTTTGATTTTCTGTTCTGGGCCTACAACGTGATCTGGCTGGGAATCGGCGGAACCATCGTATTCCTGGTTTTCCGCCTCAAGGCGGTGAACGAAAAGCTCCAGCGCCTGGAGAAAAGCTCAGGGGACTGACGACTCAGAAATCGAAAATGTCGAGTTCCTTCAAATCGGCCCGGGCCATGACGTCTGCCGGCGCCGTGTCGAAAGCGACCCGGAAGGCCGGATCGAGTTCGCCCTCGCCGGAGAGGTATGTTCGATACTGCTCCCGGATGGTCCTGTAGACCTCTTCTGCCATTCCTGCCTCCTGCAGCAGGTGGTTTCGGACAATGCCGAGCGCCATTAAATCGACCGCATCGATCCGCTCGTCCCGTATGGCTTCCTGCGCCTCGGGATGCTTTTCCAGCCACTCCCGGATAGCATGACGGGCCTCGGCGAAGATGACGATGTTCTCCTGTGTCGGCTGATCCTGCGCACCCTTCATCTCCGCCGTCGGACTCTTCTGAACGGCGGTCTGAACCCTCCCGGCCATGAAGTACAAGGCCGTCAGTCCGATAAATACCATCACAATCAGGATGAGGAGCATGCGGGTAAACGGGCTCATGGTCCGGCTTCTCCGGCACCGTCGGCCAGCAGGCCTTCTATCAGGTTCACCAGAACTCTCTTCGGCTTGACCCCGATGAAACTTTTCACCATCCGGCCTTGCTGGTCAATCAGGTAGGTTGCCGGCAAGCCTTCGGCCCCGTACTGCCGGGAGACTTCACCATCGTCCATCAGGCTGGTGTACTGGATCTCGTACTTGGCGACGAACTCCTTCACGGAATTGAGGTCTTCTTCATAGTCCATGGAAATGGAGATGATCCGCACGCCGCGATCTCCGTATTCGTCATGCAGTTCCTTGTACATCGGGACCTCTTCCTTGCACGGCGCGCACCAGGTCGCCCAGAAGTCGACAATCCGGACCTGGCCGTCGGAATCGGTCAGGGAGACCGGGTTCCCTTCGAGGTCATTCAGGGTAAAGTTGAGGTCCCGGGCTTCCCGGGCTTCTTCCTGGACCGGCGCGCCGCAACCGGCGGTCACCAGCACCAGGCCGGCCATGAGGGTCATAAGTACGTAAACGGTGTATCTGGAACGTCTCATCGCTTGTTTCTCCATTTCGCCGGACAGGTCCGAAGCGCAATCCTGAATGATAGCAGCCGGAACTGTACCGAGCCGTTTGCTATGATCCCAAACCATGGAATGTAAGAAATTGTTCCCCGCAAGGGCTCTGACCGTGCTGATGCTGCTGGCGGCGTTTCTTGCCCCGGCGCCGCTATACACCGCCTCCCGGCCGGCCGCCTCCGGCCGGAACGGCATGGTGGTGGCGCCGGAGGCCAACGCTACAGCAGCCGGTCTCGAAATACTAAAACGCGATGGAAACGCCATGGACGCGGCGTTGGCCACCGCCTTTGTGCTGGCAGTAACCTATCCTGGCGCCGGTAACCTGGGAGGCGGAGGGTTCCTGCTCTACCGCACGCCGGATGGCGCCTTCCATGCTCACGACCACAGGGAAACAGCCCCGGCGAGCCTGTCCGGCGGCATGTTCCTGGACCGTGAGGGGAAACCGGTGCCGGAACGCAGTCTCCATGGCGGTCTGGCCGTGGGTGTGCCGGGGACGGTGGCCGGTCTCCTGGACGCCCACCGGCGCTGGGGCAGCCTGCCGATCAAAGATCTGGTCGCACCGGCGATCCGGCTGGCGGAGGGCGGCTTCGCCCTGTCCCGGGAAACCGCCGCCAGCCTGAACCGCAAGTCGACGCTGCTGTCGGCGGATCCGGAAGCGGCGAAGATCTTTGTCCGGCGGGACCGGCCGTGGCGGGAGGGCGACATCCTGGTGCAGGCAGATCTGGCAGCCACCTTGAAACTGCTGGCCGGCGGAGACCCGCAACCGTTCTACACCGGAAAGATCGGGCAGGCGATGGTGAAAACGGTGCGCGCCTATGGCGGCGTCTTGTCCCTGGACGACATGGCATCCTACAAGCCGGTACTGCGCAAGCCGCTCCATAGCGCCTACCGCGGTTACCGCATTACCTCGTTCCCCCCTCCCAGCAGCGGCGGCCTGGTCCTGCTTCAGATCCTGAAGATGCTGGAACCGTTCGATCTACCCGCCGCAGGATACGGCGGATCCCTGACCATCCACCTCGTGGTGGAGGCGGAACGACGGGCCTATGCCGACCGGGCCATGTGGATGGGCGATCCGGACTTCTTCGACGTGCCGGTGGACCGGCTCATGGACAGCGCATACCTGGCCGGACGTTCCGGGTCCATCGACCCGGCCGCCGCAACCGGTTCCGGCAGCATTGCGCCGTACACTCCGGTACCACGGAGTCTCCGGATACCCTGCACTTTTCAGTGGCTGACGGCGCTGGAGGCGTCGTCGCCCTGACCACCACTTTGAACTCATCCTACGGTTCTGGAATCGTCGCCCGGGGCACCGGTATCCTGCTCAACAACGAGATCGACGACTTCGCCGTTGCGCCGGGGGTGCCGAATCAGTACGGCCTGCTGGGCGGCGAGGCCAATGCCGTGAAGGGCGGCAAACGCCCGCTGTCCTCCATGACCCCCACGATCGTCACTACCCTGTCCGACCACTCCCGGCCGGTAATGGTGCTGGGTTCACCCGGCGGCTCCACCATCATTACCTCGGTGCTGCAGGTGCTGCTGAACGTGCTCGACCATGGCATGCCGTTGCAGGAGGCGGTGGACGCGCCCCGGTTCCACCACCAGTGGCTGCCGGACGTCATCCGGTACGAACTGCTCATGCTCCCCCGGGATGTGGCCGACGGTCTGCAGCGGCGCGGCCACGTGCTGGAGAT
This sequence comes from Candidatus Polarisedimenticolaceae bacterium, assembly GCA_963790785.1. Classification (GTDB taxonomy): domain Bacteria; phylum Acidobacteriota; class Polarisedimenticolia; order Polarisedimenticolales; family Polarisedimenticolaceae; genus Polarisedimenticola. The sequence goes on along the minus strand of CAWBPP010000011.1, from coordinate 13,497 downwards.
GGCCGAGTCCACCCTCGGCAACGTGGAGGCGATCTGGTTCGAGAGCGACGGCACCATCCTCGGCGCCGCCGACCCCCGTGGCCAGGGCCGGGCCGAGGGGTTCTGATGCGGGCCCGGGGTCGCTGTGGCGGTGTTCGGCTCCTCGGAGCCTGCCCCGGACAGCCCGCTGTACAGGACGGCCAGGGAGATCGGCGGTCTGCTGGCGGATCGCGGGTTCACCGTCATCACCGGCGGCTACGGCGGCGTGATGGAGGGGCGAGCCGGGGCGCCGTGGAAGCAGGCGGGAAAACCATCGGGGTGCTGTGCGACAGTCTTCTCCCGGCGCAGCGCCAACCGTTACGTGCAGGAGTCGATCCGAACCGCCGATCTTCTGGAACGGACCCGGATCCTGATCGAAAACTCCATGGCCTGCATAGTCCTGCACGGCAAGGCCGGCACCCTGGCGGAACTGACCCTGCTCTGGGCGCTGCACCGGGCAGGATGCCTCGAGAGCCGTCCCGTGGTACTTTTGGGAGACGGCTGGAGACGATTCATGGACACCGTGTCCGCTGAGGACATGCTGGATCCGGCCCAGATGGAAATCACAACCATCGCCGCCTCCCCGGAGAATGCGATGGAGAAGCTGGAAAAGCTTCTGGAGGAATGACGTGGGCTCACGGACCGGTTTTGCAGACGGCAGGGAACAGGAAGGCGCTCCGTACCGCAAGAGCGTATTGCGGGACTACGCCGAGACGATCCTGGTCTGCGTCATCTTCGTCATCTTCTCCCGGGCGTTTGTCTTCCAGCAATCCAAGATCCCCAGCGGATCGATGATGGACACCCTGCTCGTCGGCGACTACATCATGGTCAACCGGTTCCTCTACGCCCCCGCCACCTTCGACTGGGAGAAGAGCATCCTGCCGGTGCGCGATGTGCGGCGCGGCGACGTGGTGGTCTTCAAGTATCCCGACGAAGCCGGAGATCGACTACATCAAGCGGGTGATCGGCCTGCCCGGCGACATCGTGGAACTGCGCAACGGCGCGCTGTTCATCAACGGCATCTACCAGGACGAACCCTACGTCAAGGAAATCTATCGCATCTCCGACCCAGACAAGAACTTCGGCCCGACCGGGTGAAACCAGGCCACTATTTCTGTATGGGGGATCACCGCAACTCCTCCGTCCGACGGCCGGTCTGGGGCCAGGTGGACCAGGAACTGCTCAAAGGCCGTGCGCTGCTGATCTGGTATTCCTACGAGGAAGAGCCGAACAGCCATACCCGGTCGGCCTCCGCCCAGGTCCGTTCCTGGGGCAGCAAGGCGGTTCATTTCTTCACGAAGTCACGTTTCAGCCGCTGCTTCACGCTGATACGCTGACAGCCAAGGGTTCACCGCGCTATATTGGAGTTGGTTCCAACATGGCAAAAAAACAGGACAATCCCAAGTGGAAGAGCATCCTGCCGGCCGCCGGGCTGGTAGGGCTGGTGCTGCTTATCCTGGCAGTAACGGCGATGGTGAGCACCGATGGGGAGCCGGAGCCGATGCAGCGTCAGACCGAGCCGGAGGTGGAACGCAGGGCTCCGGAACCTGCGGTGGAGGAGATCGTCCCGCCCGCTGCAACCGGCTCGCTACGGGAGCGTGCGGACCGGGACTACCTCCGGCTGGCCGGGATGGAGGATCGCTTCACCGCCCACCTGATGCTGGCCTGCGACTGGGACAACACCCGCCGTCACATGGAAGGGGCCGGGTGGCACGACAATCTGTATCTGCTCCCGGCGGAATACAACGGACAGGACTGCTTCCGGTTGTGCTGGGGCGTCTACCCTACCCGTGAGGCTGTGGAGGCCGAGGGGGAGATCCTGCCGTACCTGGCGCGGGAATTTCCCGACCGCACCCCCAAGGCGCTGGTGGAGATCCGGCCTTGATCCGACCGATCCTGGCCGCGGTTCTGGCGCTGCTGGCGGTGACAGCCGTCCGGGCCGACATCATCCACCTGCGCGGTGGCGGCAAGATAAGCACCGACCACTGGAGGCGTGAGGGCAACGTACTGCTGTACGAATCGTCGGCGGGGATGATCGGGATCCCGTACGCCGAAGTGGAATGGATAGAACCGACCGACACCGGACCGGCCCTCCAAGAACCGCAAGAGATCACGGAACCGGTGGTTCCGGCCCAGGCGCCGGAAGGGGTCGCCGCCATGCTCCTGGAGGGGCGGCAAGCGCTGGAGAAACGCGATTTCGAGACCGCGGCTGACCGTTTCCTGGCGGCGGTGCACCTCCGCCCCGAACTCTCGCCGGCCCGTGTCGGGTACGCAGTCGCCGTCTTCGCCATGGACCGGGACAACCTGGCCCTGTCCGTGATCCTGGAAGGGCTTTCCCTGAAACCGAACGACCCGGACCTTCACGAAGTTCTGGGAGATCTGCGGAACCGGGAGGAGCGGGTGGAGGACGCCCTGCTCTCCTGGCGGCGGGCGTTCAAGCTCGCACCGGACGATCGCATCCGGGAGAAAATTGAAAAGGGTGAAAGGGAGCTGCACGCCGGCCGGGACTACGCCTTCTCCACTGCGCCCCACTTCAACGTGCGGTACGGCGACGACATGGACCCGGGCCTGGCCGCCGAGATCGTCGACTACCTGGAAGACCGCTACTGGGCTCTGGCCGACGCCCTCATGCACGCGCCGGAGCAGCCGATCACCGTGCTGCTGTACCCGGAGCAGGCGTTCCGGGACGTCACCCAGGCTCCGGAGGAGGTTGCCGGTCTGTACGACGGCAAGATCCGGGTGCCGCTGGGCGGGATCACACGCATCGACCCCCGCTCCCGCCGTCTCCTGGTCCACGAACTGACTCACGCGGTGGTCCGTTCCAAGACCCGGGGCAACTGCCCCCGCTGGCTCCACGAGGGACTGGCCCAGCGGTTCGAGGGCCGGATCGTTTCCAGGGCCGATCAGGTCTCGGTCCTGAAGAAATTGGAGGGGATCGATCCGTCCCGCTGGGAGAGCAAGGGATTTTCGTACCCCGCCGCACTCTCCCTCGTCCAGTACCTCGAATCGCTCAGGGACCTGGACGGCCTGGTGATGGTTCTGGACCATCTTGGCCGGGGGGAACTCGATCGAGGATGCTCTCCATTCGGTCTACAATCTGGACTACGGCGAATTGACCCGCCGCTGGTCCGAGGAACTGGACCGGGAGAACCGCCGATGAGCGCCGCCCAATCACCGGAGCGCCAACTCTCCCGCCTGGTGGCGGAGAAAGGTTCCCGGCGCGCCTCCGGCATCCTGACCGCCATCCGGGGCAAGCACAAGCGACTGTTCTGCTTCCGGGAAGGCGACATTGTGTTTGCCACCTCCAACATGATGGAGGAGCAGTTCGAAGAGCATATGAAGGATCAGGGCTGGCTCAAGGAGAAAGAGCTGGAGGCGGCCCGCAAAACGGCGGAGGCGAACCGCAACCACCCCCTGGATGTGGTCCGGGCAGAGGGTATGGTTTCCGAAGGCGACCTGCCAGCCGCCATGGACTCATATATCAGGCACCTGCTCAAAGTAACCCTGACATGGCCGGACGGCCGGTTCGAATTCGTCGACGGCAAACCAACCCTGGACGGGGCGATCACCGGCAGGCTGCGCACTACCGGCTTCATCCTCGAACATGTCATGAATTATCCGGCCAGCATGGACAAGGTGCGGGTTCGGATCGGGCCGCCCAATGTCAGGGTTCGCATCACATCCAGAGTAGCGCAGGAGGTGGCGAAGGGAGCGCTGGACCCGTTCCACCTGGAAATCCTGGAGCGGTGCTCCGAGTCCACCGGCCTGCCGGACCTGGCGAAGCAGTTTCCGGACAAGGAGGACGAGGTCTACCGGTCGGTTTACGGCATGCTCCTCACCCGGCTCCTGAAGGCGATGGAGGAAGACAAAAAGGAATTGCCGCCCACGCAGATCAGCCGCGAGGAAGCGCTGGCCTGGCTCGCCAAGGAGGGCAAGGCGGACCACTACGGCATCCTGGGCCTGGTCCAGGACGCCTCCCGGGATGCGATCCGGGAGGCTTATTACGAGCTGGCCCGCAAGATGCATCCTGACCGCTTCCGGTCGGGGCCGCTCCAGGACCTCCTGGGCAAAGTCGATTCGTTTTTCACCTACGTCACCGATGCGTACAACACCCTTTACGATCCGGATCTGCGAGGTGAGTACAACCGCCAGCTGGCGGAAGAGGCGGCCGGACATCACCGGGAAGAGAAAACCGACACCGCCTACGTCGCACGGCAGAACCTTCTGCGAGGCCGGGAACTGGCGGAGAAAAGGAAATACAACGAGGCGGCCGGCTTCCTGGAGAACGCTCTGAAACTGGACGGCGACAACGTGGAGATCCTCACCGAGTTGGGCAAGCTTCTGACCCTCAACCCGCGGCGGCGGACCGAGGCCGAGGGGTACCTGTTGCGCGCCGGCGAACTGGATCCGTCCTACACCGGGTCTTACATCGCCCTGGCCGAATTCTACGTCCGCATCGAACGGTACGAGGACGCCGCCGCCAAGTGCCGCAACATCCTGAAATGGGAGCCGGGCCATGTTCTGGCCACCCGGATCCTGAAGGAACTGGGCAAGTCCGGCGGCAAGGAAGGCTTGTTCCGCGGACTGTTCGGAGGCTGAGCCGATGCCGTTCCTGGTGGACGGGGACAACCTCCTGGGCGCCTGGCGTGATCGGTCCCGGTCCCACCGGGACAAGCATCGCCTCTCCGGCGAGATCTTCCGGTTCGCCACCGCCCGGCGCCGCCGGGTGCTGCTGGTGTTCGACGGCGAGCCTCTGACGCCGCCCCCCACAAGCGATATCCTGTACTCGGGGCATGGCCGTACGGCGGACGATCTGATCCTCTCCCTCCTGGGGGAACAGGCCGATCCCCGGGGCTGGACCGTGGTGACCAACGACCGGCCTCTTGGAGACCGTTGCCGTCACCTGGGAGCCCGGGTGGAGCGATGCGACCAGTTCCGGAAGCGGCTCACCGCCTCCGGCGACGGGGATAAACCGGCGGGGAAGATCGACGTGGACGACTGGCTGCAGTGGTTCAAGTCATAAGGGAGACGACCGTGGCCCCGTCCCCCCCTTCACCTTCACCCCCGGGCCGATGAGACGATACGTGGATGTGGCCGTCCAGGAACTTCCGCACCGCCGCCTTCAGCCGCCCGGTGCCGTGGCCGTGGATGATCCGAACCTCGGATACCTGATCCAGCGCCGAGCGGTCCAGGAACCTATCCACCGCCTCCAGCGCCTCTTCCACCGTCTTCCCCAACAGCATCAGTTCCCCGGCCGGACCTGACCGGCCGGTCTCCGCCGGCTCCGGCGCCCGGCGCCGGGCAGCCTCTTCATGGATGAACGAGCGCCTGGGACGTTTCTCCTCTTTGTCGGCGGCGGCATCGGGACGGGCCAGGTCGTCGGCCTGCACCGTGAACCTGGCCTTGCCCAGCCGGACCTCCACCTCTGCGCCACGGACCCGAATAATCCGGCCCCGCCGGCCCAGGGAACGCACCAGGACATCCACACCAGGCTTCAACTCGGACCGGTCCAGCGCATGGCCGACTGCAGCCGGTGCTGTTCCGGCCGATTCGGGCGCCAACCTTTTCAGCCTCCCTTCCGCCCGGGCCCGGGCGTTGAATTCCCGGTCCCTCCGCTTGCGGTCCCGGATCGCCTCAATTTCCATCCCGGCCTGTTCGTGGAACTTTTTCAGCGCATCGTCCAGAGCCCTGGCGGACCTCCTCCTCTGCCGCTCCATCTCCTCCTGCACCTGTTGGCGCAGTTCCTCCCGTTCACGGGCCACCTTTTCCCGGGCCTGTTGCAGATCGTCCCGGCCCGCTTCCGTCTCGGCGGTCAGGGCCCGCAGGCGCGAAAGGAACTCCTCGGTCCGGCGGCTGTTGTCACCCAGCAATGAACGGGCCCGCTCCACCACCTCCGCAGGCAGGCCCAGCCTCCCTGCAATCTCGATCCCGGCGGATACGCCGGCGGCGTCCATCGCAACCCGGAAGGTCGGTTTGAGGGTTGCCTCGTCGAACTCCATAGCGGCGCTGGCGGCGCCGGGGGTTGTGTATGCCCACGCCTTCAGCCTGCCGAAGTGGGTGGTGGCGATGGCGGTGACACCGGACTCCAGCAGTTCCTGCAGAACCGCCTCGGCCAGAGCGGCACCCTCCGAAGGCTCGGTGCCCGTGCCGATCTCGTCGAATAACAGCAACGCCGGCGGCTCCCGTTCCGAAAGGAACCGGGCCACCGCCACCAGGTGGGCGGAAAATGTGGACAGGTCGGCCTCTATGGACTGGTGGTCGCCGATGTCGGCCCGAACCTGACCGTACAGCGGAAGGGACGCCTGATCCGCCGGCACCGGGATGGCGGCCTGGGCCATGAGCGTGGCCAGTCCCAGGGTCTTGACAGCCACCGTCTTGCCTCCGGTGTTCGGTCCGGAAATCACCAGGATCTGGTCGGATGGATCCAGGCTGAAGCTGATCGGAACGCAGCGCTTGCCCTCTTCACGAAGCCGGCTGTCCAGCAAAGGATGACGGAGGTTGTTCAGCAAGAGCGGGCCGCCCTTCTGAACAGTGGGAATCACACTGCCGGACTCCCTCCCGAATTCGGCCCGCGCCTGCAGCCCGTCCAGTTCGCCTATCCATTCCGCCACCTGCGTCAGTTCGTCGATCCGGAGTCGCAGGTCCTCGGACCATCCTGCCAGGATTCTGTCCTGCTCCTCCATCTCCTCCTCCGCCAGGCGGACCTGTTCGTTGTTCATCTCCACCGTCTCCAGCGGTTCCACGAACAGGGTGGCCCCGGAGGAAGATGCGGCATGCACAATCCCCTCGACACGCCTCCCGGCATCGGCCCGGATCGGCAGGACGTAGCGGCCGTTGCGCTGGGTCACGAACTCGTCCTGAATCACCGCGCCGGTGTCCGGCCGGTGCAGTAACCGCTCCAGCATCCGGCGCAGTTTCCGTCCATTCCCGGCCAGGGCCTGGCGGATTCGCCGCAGTTCCCTGCTGGCGTCGTCGGTAAGGGCGCCGTCCGGCCCGATGCACTGCAGGACAGGCCGCACCTCCCGGCGCAGATCGGGAAGACCGGCTCCGGCGCGGCTCAGTTCCGGGTACTCCCGCACGGGGAGGGCGGCCAGGTCCTCACCCGTCGCCCCCCCGGCTTCCACTACCAGGGCAAGGTCCCGCAGTTCGCCGGTCTCGAGACGCTCCCCCGGAACCTGCAGTCGGGCCAACCCCGGGGCCGGGTCCGGCAGGAATCCGGCAAGCAGTTTGCCGCGGCGCTCGAGGTGAGCCATCGCCTCCCGCACCATGTCGTGAGCCGTCTCGATTTGACCGCAATCCGAAAGGACCGGAATGGACAGCACGGCGGTTGCGCCGGCCCGGGTCCGGGCATAGGTCGAAATCAGTCCCAGGAGCTGGTCGAATTCCAGCACTTTCCGGGAATCCGGGTCCAGATCTAGGATCGGTGGGCTGTGGTTGGAAGAATTCATGGAAGATCCGGTCCTATTTTGCACCCTACCCATGGTGGACACAAGAATTGACACAGGGAGGCGATATCCGCTGAAATATTCAAACTTGAGTCCCGGGTTCCTCCCGAACCGGGAAATCCCCCGCAAACGGTTGACACCAGAGCCTATACCGTTCTTCATGTCAAATCTTGTTTCCACTATGGATTTGACTCCCCGGCTCTCGTTCCTTATGTTCCCACCGGTGACTCTTATATGAATGTGGTGACGGTGGGTGCCGTCCCAGGAGGGTGCCCTTCCCGATGAAAATCGAAGAACTGTTAAGGTTCATGGTCAAACAGGAAGCGTCGGACCTCCATATCAAGCCGATGCGACCTCCCCTGTTGAGGATTAACGGCAAGCTCCTTCCCCTGAAAACCGACGTGCTGCAGCCGGACCTGATCCGGGATATGTGCCAGGAAATCCTGTCGGAACGGGAACTGCAGACGCTGGAAGAGACACGCGCCCTTGACTTCGGGTACAGCGTTCCCGGCGTTTCCCGGTTCCGGGCCTCCCTGTTCTACCAGCGCGGCACCATGTCCGGCGTGTTCCGCCGGGTGCCGTTCGATTTCCCCACCCTGGACGAGTGGGGGCTGCCCTCGGTACTGGCGGAGCTGGCCGACCTGCCCCAGGGCCTTGTGCTGGTCACCGGCCCTACCGGATCGGGAAAATCGTCCACGCTGGCCGCCATGATGAGGCTGATGTCCGATACCAGGCTCTGCCACATCGTCACCATTGAGGATCCCATCGAGTTCCTCCTGAAGGACAACCTGGGAGCGGTGACCCAGCGGGAGATAGGCACCGACACGCCGACCTTCGGCGCTGCCCTGCGGAACGCATTGCGCCAGGATCCGGATATCATCATGGTGGGAGAAATGCGGGACCGTGAGACGGTACAGACCGTGTTGCAGGCGGCGGAGACCGGCCACCTGGTAATGTCCACTCTGCATACCAACAGTGCTGTCCAGACCCTGGACCGCATCCTGGACCTGTTCCCCTCTTCATACCACCGCCAGGTCCGCCAACAACTTTCCAGCGTGCTCTCAGCCATTATTTCGCTGCGGCTGGTGGAGAAGGCGGATGGCTCGGGTCTGACTGCAGCGGTGGAGATCCTTCGACAGACTCCCCGGGTATCCAAGCTGGTTTTTGAAGGAAACCTGGATGCACTTTACGAGGAAATGGAGAATTCCGTCTCCTACTATCATATGCAGAGCATGAACCAGTCCCTCGCGGCACTGGTGGTCCACAAGGTAGTTACCAAGGAGGCGGCGCTGGAAACCAGCACGATGCCGGATGACCTGGACCTGATGTTGCGGAAACTTCTGTACAGATCCGAGGCTCCCGATGGGGGCGACCTGTTCGAGGAAGGAGACCAGATGGCTGAGTCACTGAGCGATTTTTCGAAGATCGAGGAGCTCCAGCAGATCAAGAAACTGTACGATGAACTCCAGGAAAAAATGGGGAGCGAACTGAACGAGCGGGATGAGGAGATCCGCAGGCTTAACGATCAAGTGACGGAACTGACCGCCGCGCCGGACCGTAGAGGCAAGACAGGCGATCTCCAGGAAGAGAACGACCGGCTGAACCACCAGATCCAGTTGGTCCGGCAGGAGTACGACGCCAAGATCGAGCGACTCAATGCCAGAATCCGAGACCTGTCCGGCACCGTCACTCCCGGCGCCGGCCGCCCGGCCCCGGAACCGGAACGTAAAGGGTTCTTCAAGAGGTAGGCTGTTCCCGGGTCGGGTTTACGTTGTTCCGTCCCCGGTTCCCCGGACCGCTATGGGCGACCCCGACGGTGGAGATGGCGTGCTTGTAGATGATCTGTTCGCCAACCTCCCCTTCCAGCAGCAGGGTGAATTTGTCGAAGGAGCGAATCTTGCCCACCAGCCTCTTCCCATTGCTCAGAAATATGTTGACGGTGACCCGATCTTTCCGTGCGTTGTTGAAAAATTCATTCTGGAGATCGTTCTTTTCAACCTGCATCGCTACCCCCTGGCGCCGTCATACATGACGAACCCGGAACCCGATAATGTTACAGGCTAGCCCCGCCATAGTAAACCGTCTTGATCCCGCCAGCGCCTAATCACCTCCGCCGCCGTCGGTTCAATCCCCTGGCCGACGTCCAGCCAATGCATCCCGGGCTCCTTCCGGAACCAGGTCTGTTGCCGTTTGGAATACCTCCGGGTGTTCTTCTTGACCTCATCCCGGACCTGGTCCATAGGCAAGCGGTCCGCCAGAACCTCCAGCACCTCGCGGTACCCGATGGCCTTGAAGGCGTTGGCCGTCTCCGGCACGCCGTCGGCCAGCAGTTCCCGGACCTCGTCCACCAGGCCGTTGTCGAAGAATTCGTCCACCCTGGACTGGACCTTAGGCACCAGCACATCGCGTTCCATGTGCAGGCCGATCTTGATAGAAGGGTACCGTTCGTCCTTCCCGGTCCATGTCCCTTCCCTTGCGAGGGAGGAACCCCAGGAACGATCTCCCGTCAGGGCTATCTCCAATGCGCGGATGATCCGTTGCATATCCGCCGGCGGCAGCCGTTCCGCCGAGGCCGGATCCAGGCCGGCCAGCCAGCGATGCATCCGGGCCGGACCGAACCGCCGGGTCATTCCCTGCAACCGGCGGCGCAGTTCCGGGGACCGGGCCGGCGCCGGAAGGATCCCTTTCAGTAGTCCACGCAGGTACATGCCGGTGCCTCCGGCCACAATGGGAAGCCTGCCACGGCGCCGGATTCCGGCAATGACCCGGTCAGCGTCCCGAACATAGTCCGCCAGGGTGTAGTCCACTGCGGGATCAACGCAATCGACCATGTGGTACGGAATCAGAGAGCGCTCCTCCGGGCTCGGTTTCGCTGTGGCGATATCGAAACGGCGGTAGACCTGCAATGCGTCGCAGCCGACAATCTCACCGTCCAGTTCCCCCGCCACAGCCAGGGCCAGGGCTGTCTTCCCGGTACCGGTGGGGCCGGCGATCACCAGAATCGGTGGGCCGTTCAATCCGTCGTCAGATCTTCCCAAGACCGGCACCCCGGTAATAGTGGGCCAGGATCGCCCGGTAGGTCTCTCCCCGGAGAGCCATGCCGTAAGCGCCGACCTGGCAGAGTCCGACCCCGTGACCCCATCCTTTGCCTGCGAACACCACCGATTCCACGCCGCCATCGGGGCCGCGCTGGATCTCAATCACGGCCAGGCTTTCCCTGAGTCCGAGGAGGTTCCTGAGGTCGAACCCTTTCACCACGGTGGAGGCCCGGGATCCGCGAACTTCCAGTTCCACGATCCGGCCCGACACACCGCGCCGCACTGCGCGCAGGTCCGTGAGTGTTCCGATAACAACGCGCCGGTTGATCGCCTTTTCCACCTCACGCCGGGACCTGCGCACCTCCCAGCTGTACACCGAGGATGACCGGTCGTCGGAGACTCCGGTCACCGGGGGAACCAGTTCCAGAAAGTCGATGCGTCCGTCGGGACCGGTGCGGTACCGTACCTTGTCCCCGGGCCAGAGATCCAGTTCGGCCACGGACACGACTCTCCCGCCGCCGTAACCGAACAGGAACGGAGCATCGGATAGATGGAGCCGAACCTCACCCTTCCCGCGGACCAGGCGCAGGCGCAGGCCGTCCACCGCCGCCAGTGTCCCGCTCTTGAGCCCGAAGGCGTCGTACGCCTCACCGATCCGCACCAGGACCGGCACAACCCGTGCCCGGCTTGTGGGGCGGCGGACCCGGTAACGGCCGTCCGGGAACGGCGCCAGGCCTCCGGTGAGCGCCAGGTACGCCAGGGCCCGACGCTGCGGCTCGGGAAGGTCGTCGGTCTCCGGGTCCCTCAACACCGCCTCCAGGTCCCTGCCTTCCAGCAGCACCTGCGGCCGTTCCTCCCAGCCCAGAGCCCGAACCATCTCCTCAGCCGTCTCTCCAAGAGTCTTGAAATTCTCCCGTGTGACGGCGGACTGTGCACGGCCGGTGAGGGCGGCCAGGGCGGTGGCCGATCCTTCCAGGTCGGAGGGAGTGAACGGCCCCGCCGCAGCAGCGGCGCCACTCCAGGACAGTACCCCGGATGCTGCGAGGAGCGCCCAGTCCCGGGTCAGGTCTCCGCCGGCGCCGGACAGGAGCGGTTCCACCTTCCGGCCGGCAACGGTGCCGGAATGGGACTTTCTGGCATCATACTCGGCGCTGCAAGGCACCCCCTTGAGGTACGGTGCATCCTCCTCGGGAAAGATCTCCACCGCATCCTCGGTATGGCCGCCGCAGGTGGCGGTGTACATGGCTGAGATCGGCTTCCCGTCGTACCGCAGGATCTCACCCCGGGTAGCCCGGATTGCGCGGTCCGAGAGCGGATGCTCCGCCGGCAGGCCCTTGTAGACCTGGCATCGGGGTGTGGCGCAGAGATCGTAGCCGTCCTCATGGAACTGGCCCAGGTTCCTGATGACATATGTCCGCGCCGCCACCGCCTGGGCCTTGAGCGCCTCGATCTCGGGCCAGACCTCCGGGCCGAGCTCGGCCGGAACCACCCCTTGCAGATAATTTTCCAGTTCTACCCAGTTCACCGGGCGGATCCTGGCGTAGCGGTCTATGCGCAGTTCCACAACGCCCCGGTAGGCCACGCCACCGACCCGAACCGCCTTTCCCTCTGCAGGAACCACCAGGAGTCGCACCAACCCCGAATCTTCCGACTGGTAATTGTCGGTATCCACCAGCCTGAGGGTGCCGCCTGCCACCGCCTCCCCAGGTTCGTCGGCAATCCATAGTCCGGACAGGCCGGCTCCCCGCATGCGGTCCAGAAGCGGAGAGAGGGCGTCGCGACTCGAGGCCTCGCCGAGCCGGACCCTGTACGAGCCCCGGTCCGGAACGTAATGCACAACCCCGGGCACACCGTAAAGGCCGGACAGTCTGGACCGCTCTTTCTCCGCGGCCTGTTCCGACGCGAACGCTCCTACCTGGATCCGGAACACCTTCCGGACCTCGCCCATCCGGGCCGCCCTCCAGCACTACCGCCAGTTCGCCGGCATAGGAAGGTCGCCAAACCGGTTGCAGTGTGGCGACGTTGAGTACCTGGAACGGGCCGGATGAGGACAGCAGGATCTTCCGGTCCGGCACCAGACCGATCCGGACCAGGAACGGACCCTGCCCGGCCTGCCCGGCCGCCTGGACGATCCGGGCGTCTTCCTCGGCAAAGGTGCGATCGGCCGGAATCGCCGTTGCCGGTATCGCCAGCGCCAGCAGGAGCACCCCTACCCTCACCCTCCCGTTCCGTCCGAATAGTTGGAGGATCTCCCCCCGGGCTGCCAGACCCCCGTCGCGTTCGAGGGTGCCGCGGGCTGCCAGGGTCACCAGCCGGCTGCTTTCCTTGCGGTCCGCCACGGAGGGTCATACAGGTATGTTCAGCCTCCAGCATAACGAGGACACCGTGGGGCTCCAGCACCCGGTCCAGCACATCGGCGATCTGATCGGAGAGCATCTCCTGGATCTGCAGCCTCCGGGCCAGCGTTTCCACTACCCTGCCGATCTTGCTCAAACCGGCCAAGCGGGTGGCCGGCACATAGGCCACGTGGGCTACCCCGAAAAAAGGCAACAGGTGGTGGACGCAGACCGAGGCCATCCGGATGTCCCGGACCAGCACCGGCCCGCCGCCATCCTTCGTCGCTGTCCAGGTCAGCGCCTCCGCCGGATCGCTGCGGTATCCGGCCAGGAATTCCCTGCCCATGCCCGGGCGACGCGCTTCGGGGTTTCGTCCAAGTGGCCGTTTTCGAATGTCGCCCCGGCTCCTTCCAGGAAGATCCGGATGCCCTCAATCATCTTGTTGTACTGCATGTTCACTCGCCCCGGTAGATCACCGAGCAGTTCCTGGTCTCGTGCAATTCCAGTTCCGCCAAACCGGGCAGAACGCTGCTCAAGCGGTTCCAGATCCAGACAACTATGACCTCGGCGGTGGGGTTTTCCATGATGTCGTTGAGGTTGCGGTGGTCCAGGACATCCACGACCTCACGTTGCACCACCATTTTGAGGTCGGCGAAGTCA
>CAWBPP010000010.1:0-53927 GCA_963790785.1 Candidatus Polarisedimenticolaceae bacterium | reverse complement strand
ATAATCACATCATTAATAGATTCCCTGGTGAGAGCCGGAGAATAAAGAGAATTAATACCCATGCAACATCGTAGATATCCGAGCGCCTGGTGCGCAGCATCCAATCGATCCGAGCTCAGTCTTTCGCGGGCTGGGATCTCGTCGTCGTTGACGACGGCTCGACCGATGCCAGCTTGGCAACGGCCCAGGCGATCGCCACCCACGAGCCCAGGATGAGAGTCATATCTACGGCCCGCGCGGGAGTGGCCGCGGCTCGCAACCTGGGAATGGATGCGTCCAACGCACGCTCGATCACAGTCGCCGACTCCGACGATTTCTGGCACCAATCACCATACCGGATTCCGGCTCAACCGTCCGTTCCACGGTAACCTCCAGAAGATATGAATGGCCGTGGAGATTGCGGCACTTCCCTGCGTGGTTCGGCAACAGATGGGCGGACTCGAACTCGAAAGCGCCGCCGGACCCTCACAGCCCCTGCACCTCGTCCCGGCCACGGGTCATGATGACCCCCACCGAATCGACGATGCCGTCCAGGACCGGCGTTTCCTTCCTGACCTTCATGGTGATCCGCTCAACACCGCTGAAACGGCGGAACAGATCCTCAAGCACCATCGCTGCGAACGATTCCAGCAGCTTGTGAGAGGTCTCCCGTCCCAGGGTCAGGATTCGTTTGTGAATCTTGCGGTAATCCACTGTGTCCTTGACATCATCGCTGGCGCCGGATGTGGCCAGGCTGGTTTCCAGGTAGACATCCACCGCCAGTCGCACCCCGACCTTCCGTTCCAGCCGGGTCAGGCCGTGGAAGCCGTGGAACTTGATCCCCTCTATGAAAATCTGATCGGTCAACGATACCTCTTGGGAAAAAGGCAGTCTATATGGGGCTCATCGAGAGCGTCAACAATCCGGATTCCGCTTTGAGGCTACGGCACCTTGAAACCGGGTATGCGCGGGTACTTCAAACCGGTGCCGGTGTTGAACAGAACCACCCGTTCTCCCGGGTCCACCAGGTTGCGGTGAACCATCTTGCTGAGGGCCGCCAGGGTCGCCCCTCCCTCCGGTGCGGGAAAAATCCCCTCCCCCCGGGCCATGGCCAGTTGGGCCTCTGCTATTTCCTTGTCGGAAACCGTCAAGGCGGTCCCCCCGGACTCGCGGACCGCGGCCAGGATGAGGTAATCCCCCACCGCCGCCGGCACCCGCAGCCCCTCGGCGTAAGTCACAGGTTCCGGCCACGCCTCAGCCCGCTTCCGCCCGGACTCAAACGCCTTGACGATCGGTGCGCAACGCTCGGCCTGGACCGCTATCATCCGGGGCCTTTTACCCTGCGGTATCAGATCCAGCCCTTCCAGCTCGTCGAACGCCTTCCACATCCCTGCCAGCCCGGTTCCGGTGCCTGTGGGGAAGACCACCACCTCCGGCAGGTCCCAGGCGAACTGGTCCGCCAGCTCGAACCCCATGGTCTTGTTGCCCTCGAGACGATACGGCTCCTTCAGAGAAGTAAGATCGAGCCGGTCGCCGGCCTCCTCCTGGACCCTGGCGGCACAATCGGCAATGCTGCCGTCCACCAGGTGCAACGACGCGCCCAGCGCCGCCGCTTCCAGGCGGAACGGGTCCGGTGTTTCCACCGGCAGGTACAGGTCCACCGCAAGGCCTGCAAGAGCCCCATAGGCTGCCGCCGCACCGCCGGCGTTTCCCGTGGAGGGCAGGATCAGCCGCCGGATCCCCAGGTCCCGGGCCATGGTCACGGCGGTGGACATCCCCCTGGCCTTGAACGATCCGGTTGGGTTCCGGGACTCGTCCTTGATGAACAGCCGCTTGAGCCCCAGTGACTGCCCCAGGAACGACGCCGGCAGCAGCGGGGTCATCCCTTCCCCCAGGGTGACCGGCTCGTGAACCCAGGGCAACAGTTCGCGGTACCTCCACATGTTCGGTTCACGCTCTCTCAGGATGTGCCGGTGGAAGGTGCGGGCCGCCTCTTCCATGCCGTAACGCGGGAACAGCACGCCGCAGCAGCGCTCACAGAGGGTGTGAACCTCGTCGACATCGAAGGCTGCCTTGCACAGTGAGCATTCCAGCCATTCCAGGGTGGAGCGGATGCCGTTGGCCACCGGAAACTCCTTCGATGAAAGATCCGAACAACCTATACTGGAGCAACAGATTACCATTCTTAGAGAGGAATGATGACCCTTTACCGCCCACCGGCAGTGTGGAAGAAGAGACTGGTCCTGACCTTTGTTGTCGCCCTGGTGGCGTACGCTGCAGTCATCGCGTATTTCTCCCACTTCATGATCTCACCGCCCAGGATCCGGATTTCCGATTCCACCCGGCCGGTGCTGGGCATTTTCATGGAGGTGGGTCGCAACCCCGAGGGAGTTCCCGGTGTCCGTATCCTGCGGACCTTCCCCCCGGCCCGCGAGGCTGGAATCCGGGCCGGGGATGTAATCCTCCGCGTAAACGATCGGCCTGTCGGCAGCAGCCGTGACGTGGAGGCCGAAATCCGGGACGGCGGAGAAGGCGATCGTGTCCGGGTCAATGCCCGGAGGGTCGAGCCGAACGGCGAAACCGCCATACTGGTGGACATCCCTCTGGCGGTGCGGCCGGTTTCCCCTGCCGACCACGGCCTGGAATACCAGGATGTGGCGTTCACCGACCCACGAGGACGAACCCTGAGGGGATGGTACGTGCCGGCTCCGCCCGGGTCCGCCGGACGGAACCCCGGTGTGGTCTACGGCCACGGGAACGGAGGCGACCGGCGGCACATGCTTGCTCTCGCCCGGGCAGTACACAGCGCCGGTATCGCCCAGTTGTTCTTCGACTTCGCCGGTCGCGGGGAAAGCGAGGGGTCCACCATCAGCCTGGGGGCTCATGAAGCCGGCGCCATGATCGCCGGGCTGGACTTCCTGGCGAATCTGCAGGAGGTCAACGGCCACCGCCTGGCCCTGGCCGGGCGCAGCATGGGGGGCGCGGCGGCGGCGCTGGCTGCAGGGCGGGACAAACGCGTTAAGGCGTTGGTGCTGGACAGCCCGTTCACCGACCTGGCCCGGGAAGTGGACTACGCCATCTCCACCTATCATTTGCCTCCGGTGCTGTTCCGCGGGCCGTTGCTGGCGGTGGCGTCGCTGCGAGGCCGGTTCGAACCGTCGGAAGTAATACCGGTAGACGCCATCGATTCATATCACGGCCCGATCCTTCTGTTCCACGGCCGGGACGATATGGTAGTGCCGATGACCCACGCCCTGGAGTTCAAGGAACGGGCCGGAGACCGCCTGGAACTGCACTTGATCGAAGGGGTCGGCCACAACGGACGTCGTCCGGAACCTTATGCGGAACGGATCGCGGAGTTCCTGCAAGAGCATTTGTAACGGCTTCCTCTGCAAACAGCGTCCTTCCCTCCACTAAAAACGATTCGGGAAGGACCTGTTTGCGACGGAAGATCTTCCGGTTGCATACCGGATTACGGGATCTGGATCGAGACAACGCCGATACGGCCGAAAACGATTGGATCTCCTTTAATTACAACGATATAGACTATCGACAGCAAGCCCCACAATCCGTAAATTGCCCCCTTAAGCGCCGTAGTGTGGCGTGTGGAGTGGTCCGAAATGGCTGTTACCCGCATGGTGGTTGCCCTGGTTGTGGCGATGTTCGGCGCACCTGCCGCATTGGCCGCGCTGTCGGTATACATGCCCCACGAGGCAATAGCGGACCGTGCGGTCCTGATTGTGGAAGGGACGGTTCTTAAGATCGCTGCCGGTTACGATCCCGAGGCGCGCACCGTGGCCACTTACATCACCCTGGATGTCCAGGAGGTGCACCGGGGTCCTTCAAGGCTGGAACGATTGGTCATCAGAGAGCCGGGCGGCACTGTCGCCGACCTGTCCAACGTCCTGGATGCGGTGCCGGTCTATACACCCGGTGAGCATGTCGTCGCTTTCCTCGAACCTGCCGCCGACGGCGCCCTCAGGACCACCGGGATGTTTTTCGGAAAGTACACGTTGAGCGACGACCGCCGCTCGGCGCTGCGCGACCTGGACGGACGAGGACTGATCGTCGGACGTCCTTCCAGCGCTCCGGAAATGGTGCCCACATCGGATCTTCTGGCCCTGGCCGCCGGAAGCCGACAGCCACCGGATCTCCGGTTCCGCCGGTTTAGACGGACCGCCGCGATTCCACAGCCCTGGTCGGCAACCCCTCCCGAGATGACGCGGGTTCTCATGGATCCGGCGCCTGTTTCATCGGAACCTGAGGGCTTTATTGATACCACTGCGCAGATCTCCGTTTTGGATACGGTCCTTGCAAGGCCGGAGACCCCTGCGTTCACTCCCTTATCACCCGGCACACCGGCCCGGTGGTACCAGGTGGACAACGGCGCCGCCTTGACGATAGACGTGGAGCCTGACGGCAACCCGATGGCCGACGATGCTGCCGCAGTCGCCGAGATGGAACGGGCGATGGCGGCCTGGACCTCCGTTCCCGAGTCCCGGATCGCCCTGCAACTGGGTAACGGCAATGCCGATTTCACCGGATCCCATTTCATGTCCCCGGCGGACACCTACTACTCCGGAACCCGGATCATCCTGTTCGATGACCCGTACAACGACATCAGCGATCCGATCAACTGCTCCGGTGTCCTGGCCATCGGCGGTTACTGGCGGAGCGGAGCGACCGGCGATCCGGTTAACGGCGTGACCTATAGCCCTGCCTTGTCGATGTACGTCATCTTCAATAATGACTTCCAGTGCTTCCTGGGGGATCCGGACAACCTGGCGGAGGTGGCGACCCACGAACTGGGTCATGCCATAGGACTCGGTCATTCCACCGTACCTGACGCCATCATGCGATCCTCGGCCTACGGATGGGAGCGAGGCCCCCGGCTCGGTGACGACGACATGGATGCAGTGCACTGCATCTACCCCCACACGTTGTCCATGACGTCTCCTGTGGGTGGTGAGACATTCACCGTTGGTGAATCCCGGCCGGTAACCTGGAACACCTCCCTGGAAACTGGTCCGGACACCGGCGAAGTCGACCTTGAGTACAGCGCCGATGGTGGCGGTACCTGGCTGCCCCTGGCCTCCGGAACGTCCAACGACGGCTATCACGACTGGAGCATAGACGCCCCGCCGGGAGCCCTGTACAGAGTCAGGGCTGTGCGGCATAATCGGATCATCCCAACCCCGGCTCCGTACCCATCGGCCTGCAGCGCAGGGAGTTCCCCCGCCGATTTCACCGTGGCGGCCGCGGCGCTGGCCGCCGTTCCGGACGGATCCCAAGGGCCGCCTCTGATACTTGGGAAGTCCGGCACGGATCTGACATTCCGCTGGGGGGACAGCGGGAGCGATGCGGTGGACGACCACGCCATCTACCGTGGTGACCTCGACACTCTCAGGGCCGGAACCTGGAACCACATGCCGGAGACCTGCAACGCCGGTAACGATCTCTTCGAAGTCCTGCCCCAGTCCGGCAACAGCAGCTTCTACCTGGTGTCGCCGCTGTCCGGCTCCATCGAGGGGGACCTTGGCAGCGGTTCCGACGGCCAGCTCAGGCCGGAATCGGTATCCCCATGCGGGACCCGGGAGTAGATCCGCTCAAACGAAAGTCACTCGAACGAATCGACGTTTGCCGGCTTTAATCACAACCGTATCGCCGGCCCGGCAACTCAACTCGCGCTGGTCTCCCGGGATCCTGGCGCCGTCCACCTGCACGCCGCCGCCGCGCACCAGCCGGGCGCCCTCGCCGTTGGACGAGGCCAGTCCGACCTCCTTCAACAGCTTGCCCAGCAACCAGACACCGTCCTCTGCCGGGATCTCCTTCAGCGGGATCTCCTCCGGCGTCTCTTTTTTCTCAAACAGCGCCTTGAACCCCTGCTGGGCCACCCGGGCATCCTCCTCGCCGTGGAATGCGGCCACGATGGTGGAAGCCAGTCCTTCCTTGGCTCGCTTCGGGTGCAGGGATCCTTCCTTCACCAGCTTCTGCATGTTTTCGATACCGGACAGGGAGATGTCGGTGCACAGTTCGTAGTAGCGCCACATCAGCTCGTCGCTCATCGACATCAGCTTGCCGAAGATCTTGCCCGGCTCTTCCTCCACGCCGACGTAGTTGCCCAGGGACTTGGACATCTTCTCCACGCCGTCCAACCCTTCCA
Source organism: Candidatus Polarisedimenticolaceae bacterium (assembly GCA_963790785.1). Lineage (GTDB taxonomy): Bacteria > Acidobacteriota > Polarisedimenticolia > Polarisedimenticolales > Polarisedimenticolaceae > Polarisedimenticola. The sequence goes on along the minus strand of CAWBPP010000010.1, from coordinate 47,785 downwards.
GCAGCGGCGTGGTCAGCATCACCTGCGGCTCGAGACCGTAGCAGGGCATGATGTCCCGGCCGACGTTCAGGTTGAACAGCTGGTCGGTGCCACCCAGTTCCACGTCGGCCTCAAGGGCCACCGAATCGTAAGCCTGGGCCAGTGGGTACAGAAACTCGTGGATGGCGATGGTCTTGCCCTGGGTGAAGCGCGTCTTGAAATCCTTCCGCTCCAGCATGCGTGCGACGTTGTACCGGGCCGCCAGCCTGATCAAGCCGTCGGAGCCCAGGGCGCCGAGCCACTCGCAGTTGAAGCGGATCTCGGTCAGTTCGGGGTCCAGGATCTTGAAGCACTGCCGCTTGTAGGTCTCGGCGTTGGCCGCAATCTCCTCCCGGGTCAGCGCCGGACGGGTCTTGGATCTCCCGGTCGGGTCGCCGATCATCCCGGTGAAGTCACCGATCAGGAAGATCACCCGGTGCCCCAGCTCCTGGAAGTGGCGCATCTTTCGCAGCAGCACCGTGTGACCGAGGTGGATATCCGGAGCGGTCGGGTCGAACCCGACCTTGACCGTAAGCGGCTTCTTCGTCTCGATGGACTTCTTGACCCGGCGGACCAGTTCCGTCCTCGGTAACCACGTCCACCGCGCCCCGGGTCAGGGTCTCCAGTTGCTCGTCCAGGTCGGTCACCAGCGGCGCAAGTATTTTCTTTCCATCGGCCATCAGCTCAGGAGGTCTCCTTTAAGAGGGAGATTCTAACAAAAAATGGGGACATTCCACTTTATCTTTAATTACTTATTGTCCTCACTCTCGACACATAAGAATTCAAATATAAAGTGGAATGTCCCCCTTTTCCGGATCACAGGACGCCCCGCTCTCTCAGCGAGGTATAGCCGGATCCCGCCACGATCAGGTGGTCGTACAGTTCGATCCCCATCATGTCCGAGGCGCGCTGCACCGACCTTGTGAACTCAATATCCTCCGGTGACGGGTCGAGGCAGCCGCTGGGGTGGTTGTGTACCAGGATGAACCCGAGGGCGAGATGGACCACCGCCGGGAGGAGGATCTCCCGGGGATGGGTCCGGGTAGTGTTCAGCGTGCCGATGGAGATCGTCTCCTGATGCACCAGACCGTTCTGGGCGTCCAGGTACAGGCCGACAAGATGCTCCTTCTTCGCCCCGGCGAGCCGTTTGACCAGGCGGTACGCCTTCTCCGGCCGGTTGATCCTGGGCCGGTTGTCCGCCACCGCCTCTCCTCGAACTCTGCGACCAAGCTCGAAGGCGGAGGCCAGCCGGGCGGCGTACGCCTCCCCGATCCCCGGGCTTGCCGCCAGGTCCGCCGGCGGAAGTCGTGACAGGGTTTCCAGGCCATGGCGGCGCAACAACCGTTCCGCGATCTTTCGGGACGACTCCCGGCCGTTGCCGCTGCCGAGCACCAGGGTCAGCAGTTCGCCCCGGCTCAGAACGCCGGGTCCGCTGCGGAACAGTTTTTCCCGGGGCCGCAACGCCCTGGGGAGATCCTCCGGGGAACGCAGTTCCATCCCCCGCTCACGATCCGGTCCGTATTCCATGTCAGGTTCCGATTCCGAGGAGAGCCGGGGACCGTTGCTTCAGGGGAGTGGGATGACGGCCCTTCCTTCGATCCGCACGCCGGGGCGGAATATCAGCGCCACCGCCTCGGGATAGATCCGGTGCTCCTGCTCCAGGATCCGGGCGGAGAGATCATCTTCCGTGTCTCCGTCGAGCACCGGCACCGCCGCCTGCAGGACGATCGGCCCGTGATCGCACTCTTCGTCCACGAAGTGGACGGTGCAGCCTGCGGCCTTGACGCCGTGCTCCAGGGCCTGGCGCTGGGCGTCCAGGCCGGGGAACGCCGGCAACAGGGACGGGTGGATGTTGAGGATGCGGTCGGGGAATGCCCGGACGAACAGCGGTTTGAGCAGCCGCATGTAGCCGGCCAGGCAGACCAGTTCGACCTGGTAGTCGCCGCAGAATCTCGACCACCTGCGCCTCGTGCTCCGAGCGGGGCCGGACGGCTTTCTGATCCACAACCTCGGTCGGCACGCCCATGGACCGCGGCCTTGTCCAGTCCGGCGGCATCCGGTTCGTTGGAGATCACCACCGCCGGCTCGGCAGGTATCCGCCCGTCCTGCATCGCCTCGCACCAGCGCGACCATGTTGCTGCCCCGGCCCGAGATCAGGATGCCGACCCGCCCCGGCTCAGACATAGCGCACCTCCCGGTCACCCGCCACGATCGATCCGATCCGGCAGCAGGCCTCCCCGGCCTCCTGCAACAAGCTCTCGGTCCTGGCGATATTCTCCTCCGGGGACGATCACCACCATGCCTACCCCCATGTTGAAGGTCCGGAACATCTCGCCCGGTTCCACGTTCCCGGTTTCCTGAAGGAACCTGAACAGCGGCGGGACGGTCCAGGTCGCCGTATCGATCTCCGCCGCCGTACCCTCCGGGAGGACCCGCGGGATGTTGTCGGTGAGCCCGCCGCCGGTGATGTGGGCCAGGCCGGCCACCAGCCTTTCCCTGATCGGACGGTCCAGGACGTTCAGGTAGCAGCGGTGCTCGGCCAGGAGAACTTCCGCGGCGGTGCCGTCCAGACCGTCGACCGGGTCGCCCTGTACGGAGGCCGGCCACCTCGAAGAAGACCTTGCGGGCCAGGGAGAAGCCGTTGGTGTGCAGGCCGGCGGAGGGCAGAGCCGATCAGCACGTCTCCGGTCCGGATCGACGCCGCCGTCGAGGATCCGCTCCCGGTCGACGATGCCGACGATGAATCCGGCCACGTCGTATTCTCCCGTCGCCGTAGAACCCGGGCATCTCGGCCGTCTCGCCGCCGAGCAGGGCGCAACCGGCTTCGCGGCAGCCGGCCGCGACCCCCTCCACCACCGAGGCCAGAACCCCCGGCTCCAGCCTGCCGGTGGCGACGTAGTCCATGAAGAACAGCGGCCTGGCGCCCTGGACCAGGATGTCGTTGACGCAGTGGTTGACCAGGTCCCGGCCCACCGTGTTGTGGATGCCGGACTCAAAGGCGACTTTGCAGCTTGGTGCCGACGCCGTCGGCGCTGGACGAAACCAGCACCGGCGCCTCGAAGCCGGAAAGGTCGGGTCGGAACAGCCCGCCGAAGCTGCCCAGATCGGACAGCACGCCGGGGGTGCGGGTGGACTTCAGGAACCCCTTGATCCGGTGGCAGCGCCTCGTCCTGGGCGTCGATATCCACGCCGGCGTCGCGGTAGGTCAGACCGCGCTTCGCCCCATGATCGCTTCCGTTCTGCTCATCTCATCCTCTCCGTATCGATATCATGATCGGCTCCCGGCGCCGCGCCGGCCAGTTCCCCGGTTGACGCAGCGGGACCGTCACGGTTCCGCCGCGGAAACCTCGCTACTTTTTCACGCCTTCTCGAACAACCGCAGCTGCTCTGCCTCCGCCGCCGGCAGCGCCACCGGCTGCTCGTCGGTCCAGCAGGCAGTGCAGACCGCCGACTCTGCTGTTCCCGCAGCCTGCAGCATCCCCGTCCAGGCTGAGGTAGCCGAGGCTGTCGACGCCGATGTAATCGCGGATCTCCTCCACGGTGCTGTCGGGCGGCGATCAGCTCCTCGCGCCGCGGCGTATCGATGCCGTAGTAGCAGGGACCGATCGTCGGCGGGCAGGAGATCCGCACGTGGATCTCCTGCGCGCCGGCGTCCCGGCACAGCTGCACGATCTTCCGGCTGGTCGTCCCGCGGACGATCGAATCGTCGACCAGCACGATCCGCTTGCCCGCGCAGGATCTCCCGCACCGGGTTGAGCTTGATCCGCACGCCGAAGTTGCGGATCTGCTGGGTCGGCTCGATGAAGGTCCGTCCGATGTAATGGTTGCGCACCAGCCCCATCTCGAACGGCATTCCGGAGGCCCGGGCGTAGCCCAGGGCCGCGTAGAGCCCCGAATCGGGCACCGGCACCACCACGTCCACCTCGATCGGGTGCTCGCGGTACAGCTGCTCCGCCCAGCCGCTTGCGCACCTGCCTGCACCGACTCGCCGAAGAGCAGTGCTGTCCGGACGGGAGAAGTAGACGTGCTCGAAGAATGCACGGCGCCGCCCGGGTTTCGCTGGAACGGCTTGAAGGAGTGCACTCCGGCCACGTCCACGACCACCATCTCGCCCCGGCTCCAGCTCCCGCACGTGCTCGGCTCCGAGCAGGTCGAAGGCGCAGGTCTCGCTGGCCATGACCCAGGCGCCGTCCAGCCGGCCCAGGCGACAGCGGCCGCCACCCGAGGGGGTCCCGCACCGCGATCAGCCGGCCCGGAACCAGGACAGGCCAGCGAGTAGGCCCCGCGAAGCTGGCGCAGCGCCTCGACCAGCGCGTCCACCACGTCCGGGGCCTGGGAGCGGGCCGCCAGGTGCAGGATCGTCTCGGTGTCGCTGGTGGTCTGGAAGATCGAGCCCGTCGTCCTCCAGCTCGGTCGCACCGCGGCGGCGTTGACCAGGTTGCCGTTGTGGGCGATGGCGATCGGCCCCCGGTGGTGCCGCAGCAGGAACGGCTGGGCGTTGGCGGGGTTGGAGTCGCCCGGTGGTGGAGTAGCGCACGTGCCCGATGGCGCATCCGCCCGGAAGCTGCCTGCAGCACGTCGCGCGAGAAGACGTCGGAGACCTGGCCCATGCCGGCGCGGCGCGTCAGCTCGACGGGCCGTCGGCGGCGACGATGCCCGCCGACTCCTGCCCGCGGTGCTGCAGGGCGTAGAGCGCCAGATAGGCCAGGGTCGAGGCTTCAGGGTGACCGAAGATTCCTACGATGCCGCACATACCGCCGATCCGGACCGCCGGTCGCGACCGCCGACGGCGCCGGCCATTATAGCCAGCGATCCGCAACGACTCAGGTTTCGAAAACGCGTCGTAGATCGTGTCCACGTGGCAAGAAAACGGGCCGGGTCGAAGCAGGTCGTCGAGACTCGCTCGGCGGAAGCGCCGCGGTCAACTCCGGGTCGTGCAGCCAGCAGCTCCCGGAATTGCTCCTCGCCGGCCCAGGTCCGCATGGCGTTGCGCTGCACGATTTCGTAGGCCTGCCTCGCGGGTCATGCCGGCCGCGGTCAGCGCCAGCAACACCGCCTGCGAGAAGATCAGCCCCCGGGTGATCTCCATGTTCTGCAGCATCCGCTCCGGATAGACCAGCAGGCCGTCCAGGATCGCGGGTCATCCGGGCCAGCATGTAAGTCGCACAGGATCGTGGCGTCGGGCAGGATGACCCGCTCCACCGAGGAGTGGGAGATGTCCCGCTCGTGCCACAGCGGCACGTTCTCCAGCGCCGCCTGCACGTGGGAGCGCACCACCCGGCCAGGCCGGAGATGTTCTCGCACTCGACCGGGTTCCGCTTGTGCGGCATGGCCGAGGAGCCCTTCTGCCCCTTGCCGAACGGCTCCTCCACCTCGCGCACGTCCGAGCGCTGAAGGTGGCGGATCTCGGTGGCGATGCGGTCCAGCGAAGAGGCCAGGATGCCCAGCGCGGACAGCAACGCCGCGTAGCGGTCCCGGGGCACGACCTGGGTGGAGACTCGGCTCCGGCCGCGAGGCCGAGCCGCTCCATCACCGCGGCCTCGATCTCGGGTCCCAGGTGGGCGTAGGTGCCGACCGCGCCGGAGATCTTGCCGAAGCGCGATCTCCTCCCGGGCGGCGGCGAGGCGCCTCACGGTTTCTGCCGGCCTCGGCGTACCAGGCGGCGAACTTCAGGCCCAGGGTGTACGGCTCGGCGTGGATGCCGTGGGTCCGGCCCACCATCACCGTCTCTCGGTGCTCCCTCGGCCTGCCGCTTGAGCACCTCCATCAGCTCCGGTCGGGTTCCGAGCAGCAGGTCGCAGGCCTGCGCACCTGCGCAGCGCCTGGGCGGTGTCCACCACGTCCGACGAGGTCAGGCCGTAGTGGATGTGCCGCGACGCCGGGCCGACCTTCTCGGCCACGCTGGTCAGGAAGGCGATCACGTCATGCCCCACCGTCGCCTTCGATCTCGTCGATCCTGTCCAGATCGAAAGCGGCCTTTTCGCGGATGATCGCCATTCTTCCGCGGGAACCAGACCCTCCCGGGCAAGCACCTCGCAGACGGCCAGTTCGACCTCGAGCCAGCTCCGAAACGGGCCTCGTCTCGCCCACAGGGTCCCATCTCCTCGCGGCGTGTATCGTTCGATCATCGACGTCTCTCCTCTTCAGCAATCCTAAAGCGAACCGGGTCACAGGGTTGCTTCCGGTCGGCGATGCGCACAGACCATCCGTGCCGCGCCCGTCTGCGGTCCAGCGCCGTTCGCTGACGCGTCCCGACGCCAGTTCCGGTCGTGTTGTTCTTCTCGGACAGGTGCGCCAGACACGACCGCCTGCAGTCCTCGTCCGCCGCCATGGAGCACCAGCGCGGCCGCCTCGGCGTTGGACAGGTGGCCCAGGCGGCCGGCGACACGCTGCTTCAGCTGCCAGGGGTACGGCCCGGTCCGCAGCATCTCCTCGTCGTGGTTCGTCTCGATCAGCACGCCTGGCAGCCGCGCAGCCGCTCGGCGCACCAGGGTGGTGGCGTGGCCCAGGTCGGTGGCCATGCCGGCCGCGGACCCCGCACCCTTCCAGGATGAACCCCACCGGATCGGCCGCATCGTGGGGCACCGGGAACGGGTCGACCCTCACCCCGTCGAGATCAATGTTCCGCCTCGTGGGTCAGCGGCATCCACTCCGCGAAATGCATCGGGGAGACCGATCCATCGCCTCCAGCGTCTCGGCGCAGGCCGCCACCGGAACCCCGTGCAGTTTGGAGAACCGCTCCGCGCCCCGGACATGATCGTACGTGCTCGTGGGACAGCAGGATGCAGATCGATGCTGAGCCGGGGTCCACCCCGACCGCCTCGGAGCCGGACGCCAAGAGCCCGCGCCGACAGGCCGGCGTCCACGAGCAGCCGGGTCGAACCGAACTCGACCAGCGTGGCGTTCCCCGCTGGAACCGCTGCCCAGGGGGATCAGCCGCACGGCCATCAGCGGCTCCCGGTGTGGCCGAACCCGCCGGCGCCCCGGTCGCTGTCCGGGAGGGTCTCCACCTCGCGCAAGTCGACCTGCGGCAACCGCTGGACCACCAGCTGGGCGATCCGGTCCCCCCGCCGATCGCCACCGGCTCCATACCCAGGTTGACCAGGACCACGCCGATCTCCCCCCGGTAGTCGGCGTCCACCGTGCCCGGGCTGTTGAGCAGGTCAGCCCGTGCTGGAGCGCCAGGCCGCTGCGGGGCCGGACCTGCGCCTCGAATCCGGCGGCAGGGCGATGGCGATCCCGGTGGGGACCAGTTTTCGCGGCCCGGGAGCCAGGGTGATGGTGCCGCTCACCGCCGGCACGCAGATCGAAGCCGGCGGCATGCGGGGTAGCCCGCTCGGGCAGCGGCAGGTCCTGCCCCTCCAGGGCACCCGCAGATCAGAACCTCTCGAACCGTTCCGCTTCACAGCCGCAGCTCCTCCGGCCGGATTCGGAGCCGCCCCAGCCTGCCGACACGACGGCCAGCGCCACCGGCGGCGGAGCAGAATATCCGGGCTGCCAGCTCGTGTGTCGATTCCGGAGTGACATTGTCGATCCCCCGCAGGGTCTCCGCCAGTGTCAACTGCCGGCCGAAATAGATCTCCTGCCGCGCCAGGTTGGACATGCGGCTGCTGGTGGACTCCAGCGACAGCATCAGGCTGCCCTTCAGGTGCTCCTTGCGCCACTTCGCACCTCCTCGGGATCGGGGCCGTGGTCCCGCAGGCCGCGCAATTCGTCCATCGATCAGGCGGATCACCTCGCCGCCCCTGGCGGGGCTGGTCGCGGCGTAGACCATGAGGAACCCGGAATCGATGAACGCGTTGACCGCCGGAGTAGACGCTGTAGGCCAGCCCCCGCTCCTCCCGGATCTTCTGGAACAGACGGGAGGACATCGTGCCGCCGAGAAGCGTGTTCAGCACGTACAACGGGTAGCGCGTACGAAGCGTCTTCGTGAACGGACGGCAGGCCGATCAGGAGGTGCAGCTGCTCCAGCTCCTTCTTGGACCGGGTGGCCATCCCCGGCGTGGACCCGGGGCGGTTGCAGTCGTTTGCCGGCGGAACGGGCCGGTCTCCAGCCCGTGGAACGCTCCTCGCACCAGCCGGACCAGTTGCGCGTGCTTCAGGTTGCCGGCGGCGACTATCAGCATGTTCTGCGGGCCGGTAGGCCCGGCGGAAGAAGCTCAGCAGCTGCCGCCGGCTCATCGCCCCGACCGTCTCCTGCGGTGCCCTGGATCGGCCGGCCCAGGGAGTGCTTACGGTAGAAATGGCTGGAGAACAGATCGTAGATCAGCTCGTCGGGCGTATCCTCGACCATCCGGATCTCTTCCAGCACCACCTGCCGCTCGCGTTCCAGTTCCGTCGGGTCGAACAGCGGCCGCTGCACGATGTCGGCCAGCAGATCCACCGCCACCGGCAGGTGCTCGTCCAGCACCTTGGCGTAGAAACAGGTGTACTCCTTCGAGGTGAAGGCGTCCATCTGCCCGCCCACCGAGTCCATGGCCAGGGCGATCTCCCGCGCGGTGCGGTTCTCCGTGCCCTTGAACACCAGGTGTTCGATGAAATGGGACGCTCCGTTCTGGGCGGCCGCTTCATGGCGGCTGCCCCGGCGAAGCCAGACCCCCAGTGAGACCGACCTGACCTGAGGCATCGATTCGGTGAGAACGGTTATCCCGTTGGCAAGTCGTTCCTTGCGGATCATCGTGAGCCTCGAGAGGTGTTCCGGGTGTGATAAGAAACCGGTGAGAACCGCCAAAGTGTTTCCGGAGGCGTAAGTATAGCACGCCCGCTTCAGGTCGGGACGGGAGCCTGCTTAGCGCCTGTTACCCCGGCTCTGCTGCCGACCAGGCCCGTTCTGCAGGTCACGACTCCGCGGCGTCCTGTTCCGGATACCGCCCTGTCCGATCCCGGGGATACTGCTGCCGCCCTGCTGCTGGTTCTGCAGGTCGTACACGGTAAACTGCCAATCGGCGTAGTCCGACAGGCCGTTCCAGACCCGGAACGGCTGCTCGGTGCACAGGCTCTTGACGCCGATGATGGTCATACCGCCGATCTGAGATGTGCCCCCACCGCTGGCGGTCTGAAGCCCACCGGCCGATTCCACAGGCTCGGATCTGCGGCCGCCGAACACGTCAACCGCACTATCATCAGGACGGCTGGGATCGATGATGCCGCCGCCCGGTCCGGCATACAGCAGTCCCCACTTGCCGTCTTTGGTCAGGGGATCGTCATACATCCGCCGAATATAGCGCTGGTCTTTGTTGCCCGGCTCGTCGAGCATCTTCAGTTCGGTAGGGTACGCTCGCCGGTCCTGCTGGTACCGCACCAGCGCCCGAACGATCTCCTGGGCCCGAAAGATCATCTCCGCCTCATTGTCGCGACGGAGGACCTGGCTGAACTCCTGCACCGCTATGGCGGACAGGATCAGGAGGACGGCCATGAAGAACACCAGACCGACCATCAGGTGGCCCTGCTGCGATCTCCCGGCCGCGAACGTATTCATGCCTCCTCCTACTGCAGGACAACCGTAACCTGGAGGGTGTCCGTCAGCCGATTTCTGACACAGAAGTTCGCCGGTGCGTGGATCAATGCTGACTCCGTCCGTGCCGTCGTCCCATACCCTGAGCTCGGCGGTGTAGGTGGTTTCGGCGTTGTAGGTACACTCGGCCTGCATCGCAACGCCGTTGGGCTGAGCCGCTGAGCCATTGCCGCAATCCCAATAGAAGTCAACGATGGAGCCATCCGGATCAAAGGATCCCCTCCCGTCCAGGACCACGGTACTGAAGATGGTAGCTGTGACGTCGGCGCCGGCTACCGCCGTCGGCGGCGTATTCGCGCAGGTGATTGTGTAGTTGATCGCCGCCAGGAGCGGGCTGAACTGGGCGCTGGGGATCACTGCCGGATCATTGCAGATCGCTCCCACCGCCGGACTGTCCGAAACCCGCAGGATCACCGACATGGACTGCTCGTCGTTGTAGGTCCGCTGCAGGCCGGAGGCGCCCGCGCCCTGGACAACCTCATCGCTAAGGTCGAAATCGGAGTCGATGGTCCACTGGTAGCAACTGATCGGTCCACCGCCGCTCACCGAACCGCTGCCGTCGAAGACCACCACACTGCCGACCTGCTGCTCGCCCACCGGCGTATCGTTGATCACCGCGCTGGCCGGATCGTCGCCCTCCACCGTCTTGATCGCCTGGGCGTCGGCTAGAAGGGTCGAGGCCCTGGCCTGGACATCCACTGCATCCGGGTCGGTAATCAGCAACGTCAGTGTCGCCCGGGCCTCCCCGAGACCGTTGGTGGCGACCACATCCTGGCCCCAGCTGCCGGCGCTGGAGACAAACCGGATGTTCACCCCTGACAGCGGGCCGCCGTTGGCGTCGTACAGGGCCGCAGTAAACGTGAATGAGCCCTCGCCGGCTCCCTCGGGGATCACGATATTGGCCACCGCCGGGATCAGCAACAGATTGCCGTCGGACGGCGCGATCACCCCCGAATCCTCACAGCCCGCCAGGGTCAGGATAATCCCGGCCGTGAGCACGGCCGCCGCCAGGCTCCTGTTGAGTGGAATATTCATAGTTGCGCTCCTCTCGTCATTACCAGTCCGCATAACTTGTGCCGTCCATGCCGTAGCCGTCGGCGCCGCTGTGGACGTCAATGATCCCCGGCTCGGTGGAGATATCCCGGTCGTCGAAGTTGGATTGTGTCGTGATCCAGGTATCGGAACTCTGGGTGATCGGATCTGTGGGGACATCGCGGATATAGCTTTCGTCGGCCAGGGCGTACAGATCCGAAGGATAAAACCCTTTGTCGGCGAAATACTGGTCGATGGCGGTCCGCATGATGTACAGGTCTTCCCGCAGGACCGCTTCCTTGGCCTTCTGGATCGATTTGCGGTACTGTCCGGAGGCGACGGTCACGATGATGCCGATGATCGCCACCACCACCAGCATCTCGATCAGGGTGAAGCCCCGGGCTCCCTTGGTTCGGATGCTTACCATTGGTCGTACCTCGTTCCGTCCAGGGCGATCTTGTCGCTCTGGGATCTGACGTCGAAGATGTTGATATGGTCGGTGAACAGGGAATCGGGCTGGTCCCGTGACGAGCGGGTGGCCCATTCCCCGTCGCCGGTCATCGGGTCCAGCGGCATGCGGCGCAGGTACTTCAGCGTGGTCCCGGCTGCGTCGCCGATATCCACCCCCTCCACCAGCACTTCCAGTTCCTCCGGGTAGCCCTCTTCGTTGGCCACGCTGAGTTCCGCTTTAATCCCCGGGAACCTGGTGCTGTCGATCTGGAATTTATCCAGCGCCTGGCGGATCTCCCGCAGGGCCTGGCGGAGTTCGATCTCCTTCTGCCGCTTCACCAGGGTCGCGCCTACCGGAACCGCCATGCTTGCCAGGATAAGCACAATTGCGGTTACGCAGATCAACTCCACCAGGGTCAGGCCCCGCTGTCCGTGCTGTCCTCGCCTCTTCAGCACCCTCTACTCCACCACCTGCACTGTGGCCGGCAGGAACTGCGCAGGATTGATTTCTCGCTTGCGGGTTCTTGACCGTCGCACCAGAGAACGTGAAGGTGCACTCCCCCGGGCTGACCGCCTGAAACTGGTAGGTGCCCAGCAAACCGGAGCCGGCTGCGCCCGCCGTCCCGCCCATGCGTGAGTGTCCCACAACAACCTCCCCGCCCCCGGCGGTTTCGTTGGCTATGAAGACCGTATTGGCTCCGTCCATGTTCAGGAATCCGCCCTCCGCCGCCGGCGGCAGGAACTGCATCACCTGCCGGTCGTAGCGCAGGTGGAACGGCACCGAACCGACGTCGTAGCCGTTGTCGATGTAAACCTGGATGATCACCGGATCGCCCACCCGGACCTGCCCGGAGCCTGGAACCAGCCGGACTATCGCCGGACCGGCAGGTTGTTCCGGCGCATCATCCAGCGGCTCCTCGTTCACTATCCTGGGTCTCCTCGTTGTCATCGAGGGGGGTGTCGACCGGACGTTCCTCTTCGGCTTCCTGCTCCCGGGCCTCACGATCCTGGCGGACTTCGTCTGACGGTGTGATCCGGGAGATGGTCCCGCCGCCGGTTGCTCCGGCGACGGCATCCCCGCCGGCATCGCCGTTACCGAAGGCGGTAATGCCGAACACGCCCCTTGTCGGTCCCCTGAGGCGCATGTTCTCCTCGGTGCCGACCCACAGGGTCGCAAGGTCCTCCTCGGTGATGTCCGGCATCCGGATGATCTGGGGCGTCAGCGTCATGATGATGTCGGTGGACGTCCGTTGCGTATTCCTGTTGCTGAAGAGTTTGTTGACCCCCGGTATGTCCATGAGACCGGCTACGCCGGAGGTGCTGTTGGTGTCCTCCTGCTTGATCATCCCGGCCAGCACGCTGGTTTCACCGTCCCGGAGCCTGATAACCGACTGGATCTGCCTTGTGCCGATGATCGGCTGGGCCTGGCCGCCGGAGCTCTCCACCACACCGGAAACCTGGCTGACCTCCACCTGGACCGTCAGGGTGACTTCCTTGTTGTGATGCACCCGGGGTTCGATCTGGACCGTGATCCCCACGTTCTGGTAGGTGAACGAGGTGATCGGAACAATATTGCCGCCCACGGTCTGGGAACTGTTGAAGGAGGTGGTGGGGATCGGCACCCGGTCGCCGATCAGGATCTCGGCCTTCTCCCCTTCCGTCACCCGCAACTGCGGTTTGGCGATGGACTTGGTGTCGGAGTCGCTCTTGAGGAAGTTGATGATCACGCTTGGTATGACGCCGACGGACCAGTTCCCCTTCTGCTTCAGCACGTCCAGATTGTTCACGGGCAGCGAGGCGGCGCCGTCCAGGAAAGTCAGCGCCAGCGTCTTGCTGCTGAGGTCTATCCCCAGATTCTGGGTAAGTGTGCGGTTGATCTCCAGCAGTTCCACGTCGATCAGGACCTCACCCTTGGACTTGTCGTTGGAGGTGATGATCCTCTCGGCGATGGCGACCTTGTCCGGCGTGTCCTTGATTGTGACCGAGTTCAGGTCCGGGTTCTCGGCGATCTGCCGGGACTGCAGCAGGGAACGGAGCAGGGTCACCACCTGTTTCGTATCGCCGTTGCTGAGGAAGAATGTGCGGATGACCTGGTCCTCGTACTCCTGGCGCTTCTGCCGGGTGTCCGGGGCGATCAGCAGGGTGTACTCGTCGATGACCTTGTAGAAGTTCTTGGTCTGGAGCATCAGGATGTCCATCGCCTTTTCCAGGGTGACGTTCCCGATATCGATGGTCATCTTCTGTTCCAGGTCGGTCTTCTCGTCGAAGATGAAGTTTATCCCGGACGCCTTGCCGATGGCCTCGAAGATCTTGCCGACCTCCACTTCCTTGAAATTGAGGATGATCGGGATGTTGGAAGTGGGATCGAGGCGTGGCGGCCCCATGGCCTCCAGGCGTGCGCGCTCCTTCATCTGCTCCAGATTGCTGGGGCCGGATGTCAGGCGCTCCAGTTCCCGCAGCGCCTTGGTCATCTCGTTGCGGGCATGCTGGTTGCCCGGGTGCAGCAACAGGGTCTGCTGAAACTCGGCCACCGCCGGGCGGTACTGGTTCGCCGCCATGTAGTTCTTGCCCTTCTGGAAGTGCTGGGCCGAGGACTTCAGCTTGGCCCGTTCCAGCGCCACACCGTAGCGGGCGTTGCCGGGATCCAGGGATTTGGCCTTGCTGTAATCCAGCACGGCCTGGTCCCAGTTATCCCGCCTGCTTTCCTTCTCCGCCCGGCGGTACGCCTTCTGGGCGGCGCATCCGGTGAGGATGCCGAGGAGCACGCATGCCACGATGAGTGCGGTTGCTTTTGAAATCGTTCCCTTGACCACGACGCTCCTCGATTCCCTGTTCAGCGGGACTGGTTCAACGTTTTGGTGACCTTGTCGAATCTCGGATCGGTATACCCGATCACCACCTTTTCATATTCGATTTCCCTGACTTTGAAATCGTCCTGCAACGTCTCGCCGATGCGGGCCAGCAGCAGTTCCTCGCCCTGCTCGAATACGGCGATGCGGTCATCCTTCGGGCCGAGATATCCGATGTACTTGAATGAGATACTGGGCGGGCGGGGTCCCTGACGGCTTGGGCGGCGGAGCCTTGCGCTGCGGTGGTCTGTCCTGTTGTTCCGGGCCTCCCGCTGCGCCTTGAGCGCCGCTTCCCGGGCCAGCCGTTCCGCTTCCAGGCGGAGCCGTTCGGCTTCCAGTTCCGCGGCAGTGGGCGGCCGTTTGGCGTACTTGAAAAGATCCCGGCCACCCTGCTCGTACGGTTCCGCCAGCCCGGCCAGCAGATCCATCCGGACCGCAGGCGCCTCTCTCGCCTTGAAGGCATCGGCGCCGTCTTTCTCCGCATCCCCCGAAGAACCGTCCATTGCCCGGCCGGCCACGTACCAGATGAGCCAGATCACGGCGCTTATGAGGATCGCCGCCAGAATTATCTCCCGTATCGACATCTTCCTGGAAGCCATCACGATCCCCCCTCATCCAGGAGCCAGGGGGCGTCGAAATAGGTAGCCAGCGTTATACTCATCTGGAGCAGGACTCCGCCGTCCTTGGCGCGGTCCATGGCGACCCGCTCGACCACCAGGAATTTGTCGGAGTTTTCCACCGCCTGAATGAAATGACGAAGATTGGCGTACCCGCCCTGAAGCGGGACCTCCATGGCGAACCGCTCCAACCCGGCTCCGCCCATGTACTCGGTATTGGTAGCCACCGACTCGTAGTCGATGTTGAACTGCCTGGTCAGGTCGGCCAGTTCCAACTGGACTTTCACCAGACGGCGCTGAGCGGTGGCAAGTACATCGCGTCTTAGTGTGAGGAGATCGGCGGTGGCCTGGTCCAGGGCGGCCAGGTGCTTCTCTCCGGCCTCCACCTCGGCATTGCGTTTACGCAGTTGCTCCAGGCGGGGACTGCTCTGCTCCCGCAGGGACTTCAGTTCGTTGATCCTGGGGCGGACCATAACGAACCATGCCACCAGATTCAGGATCAGCAAACCGACGATGCCTGCGGCGATCTTGCCCGCCAGCTGCCGGATGTCGAACTGTGCTCGCTTCTCCGCCATCAATCCACCGCTCCGGCGCCGCTCTCGCCACCATCGGCGCCCTCCTCAACTTCCGTTTCCGAGGCAGGCTCCTCCGGCGACTTGTTCGGATAATATTGAAATTTCATAGAGAACTGCGTTTCACCTGTATCGAGGTCATCCCAGCGCTCCGGCTCCACCCGGTCGAACCAGGGATCGTCCATTAGCGCGGTTTCAAACGCCAGAAACGCCCTCAGGTTCTTGGCGATGCCATCCACCGTCACCACCACCGACTGCTCCTCCATGTGCCAGCCGAGGTCTACTTCGCGTCTGCTCCGCTTTTTCCCCAGCCTGAAGACCGGCCGGACCGCCTGCATCCGGACCTCGTAGGGCTGGATCTTCTCCAGGCGGTTGAACAGCCGGGTCCACGAGAACGCCTTGAGCATGATGACGTCGTTGGCCCTCACGGTCTGGGTCGCCAGCTGATCCAGGTCGTAGGCCTTAACCCCGTTTCGGGAGATTTCCTCCCGGATCTCCAGTTCCATGAGTTGGGAATCGATGCTGCTCACATCCTCCCGCAGGCTGACCAGGGCTTCGCTCTCCGACTTCCACGTCGTGTAGTTCCACCAGGACAACCAGATCAAAAGGAACAGGCCGAGGCTCACACCGGTCCAGAGCATGGTGTTGTTGCGGAACGGCCGGGTTCCCAGATTCAGATCGAGGGGCTGGAGCATTACCGTCCCCTCCCCACCGCGGCGCTCACCGCCGGCGCCAGACGCTGGGCCATGGCCGGCTCCATCCGGAGGTTGGAAGTATTCTCGAGAGATACCGCCGGGTCCACCGGACGGATCGATCCGAACCCCAGTTTTTCCAGGGCCGGCAGGAGCGCCTCGCAGCCCTCCACCGCCCGGACCAGGAGGGTATGAATGCCGGCGCCCTCCAGCTTGTCCTGGTAGTACGCCAGCGAATGGTTCAGCTCCCGGGTCAGGACGTTGTGCTCGGCCTGTTCCCCGCCGTTACTGCGGATCGTCTTGCTGCGGAAGAAAATGATTCGGCCGGATCGAACGATTACCAGCGAGAAGTACGATCCGGCGCAGTTCAAGAGAGCGACGTCATGACCGTCGCGGTTGAGGTCATTCATCTCCTTGCGGCACAGGTTCAACAGGTTCGGAGTGCACAGATCCACCAAACCTGGACGTGCTCCGGCGGCCAGCACAGCCGACTCGAACTGCTCCACCACCAGGCGGTGCATGAGGGCGACCAGGACGTTCACCGCCTTGCCATCCGCCGGGATGATCTGGTACGAGATAACCGCATCGTCCATCCGGAACGGCACCGACCGGCGCAGCTTGAACCGCAGGATCTCATTCATATGCTTCCGGGTCGGCGGACGTTCCGGCAGGGCAAGCAGGCTGATTTTCGCCACGTTGTCCGGCATCACCAGGGAAATCTTCCCCGGCTTGGTGCCGGTCTTGGCGAGCATGTCCTGAATCGCCCCGCTGATCTCCGCAACCGGCCCGAGACTGGGCTGGAACATGCTGAGCGGCTCACCCGCCGGCATCGGCCTGACGTCGTGTGCTTGCAGTGACGGCTTGCCCCGCCCCTTGCGCATCAACCGTACCAGTACCATTTCGCGGGAGTCGATCTCCAGGGCCACCGGTGGATAGGCCGGGCGCAAGGTCGGCATCCACTCCTGGACGGACCCCCGAATCCGGTCGGTGATGCTTGCAAGCGTGCTCATCTTCAGGCTTCTTACCTTCCGCTCTTCCCGTCAGTCGACGAAGGTGACCTTGTTGATCTCGTGCAGTGTCGTCTTGCCGGCGAACACCTTGGCCAGCGCCGCCTCGCGCAGGAAGGTCATCCCCTCTTCCTTGGCCGCGCGCTTGATGTCCGACCCCGGCTTGCGCTGCAGGATCATGTCGCGGATGCGGTCCGACATGTCCAGCAGCTCGGCGATCGCCGTCCGCCCGCGGTAGCCGGTGCCGTTGCAGTCGATGCAGCCCTTGCCCTCGTGGAACGTGTAATTCGCCGTACTGGTTCGGGTCGAGGCTCGGACTCGATCAGCTGCTCCGCGGTCGCCTTGACCGGCCGCTTGCACGTTGCGCAGATCAGGCGCACCAGCCGCTGGGCCAGAATGCAGTTCAGCGCCGAGACGAAGTTGTACGGTTCGACGTTCATGTTCAGGAAGCGGCCGATCACGTCGACGACGTTGTTGGCGTGGACCGTGGTGAACACCAGGTGGCCGGTCAGCGCCGACTGGATGGCGATCTGGGCCGTTTCCTCGTCGCGGATCTCGCCGACCATCACCTTGTCCGGGTCGTGGCGCAGGATCGAGCGCAGCCCCCGGGCGAAGGTCAGCCCCTTCTTCTCGTTGACCGGGATCTGGGTGATGCCCGGCAAGCTGGTACTCCACCGGATCCTCGATGGTGATGATCTTGTCCTCTTCGTTGCGGATCTCGAGACAGCGCGGCGTAGAGCGTGGTCGTCTTGCCCGACCCGGTGGGCCCGGTGACCAGCACCATGCCGTACGGCTCCTTGATGAACCGCCGCAGCCGGTTATCTCGTCGCGTTCTCGAAACCGCAGACGTCCAGGCTGAGCTGGCTGAACTCCTCGCTCATCGACTCCTTGTCCAGGATGCGGATCACCGCGTCCTCGCCGTGGACGCTGGGCATGATCGAGACGCGGAAATCGACGGTGCGTCCCTTGACGCGCAGCTTGAACCGGCCGTCCTGGGGGATGCGCTTCTCCGAGATGTCCAGCTCGGACATGACCTTGATGCGCGAGATGATCGTCGAGTGGAACTTCTTGTCGATCGGCTCCATCGCCTGGTACAGCACGCCGTCGATGCGGTACTTGATCACCACCTCGCGGTCGCGGGTCTCGATGTGGATGTCCGAGGCGCGGCGCTGCAGGGCGTTGAAGATCGTCGAGTCGACCAGCTTGATGATCGGCGAGGAGTCCGAGGTCAGCCGGTCGATGGTCAGCGTCTCTTCGCCGGTCTCCTCGTCCTCGGTGACGATCTGGATCCGGAACTCCTCGGTCGCCTCCTCCAGCACGCGCTGGGACGACTCGCTCTTCTTCAGGATCTCCTGGATCGCCGTCTGGGTGCCGACGCAGACCTCGATGCTGGTACCCAGCAGCAGTTCCAGCTCGTCGATCATCAGCACGTCGGTCGGGATCGGCGACGACGACGACCAGGCCGGTCTCGGTGCGGTGGCGCGGCACGAAGTTGTAGCGGAACATCAGGTCGACGGGGATCGAGCGGAACAGCTCGGGGTCGATCTCGAACTGCTCCAGGTCGACGTATTCCAGCCCGAGCCGCTCGGCCAGGCGCTGGGCCTGCACTCCTCGGAGAGCACTCCTCGCCGCTGGGCTCCGACTCCAGCAGCCGGCGCCTGACTTGCCGTATTTTTCGGCTCTTCGTCGACATCTCCGCGTCCTACATATTGCGCCTGTGCCGTACGCCTGGATCAGCGGCAGGTAGACCGACAGCAACATCGTCGCCACCACGACCGCCATGAAGACCAGCATCAGCGGCTCGATCAGCGAGACCAGCCGGGTCAGCTGGGTGTCGATCTCCTCATCCGTGAAGTCCGACGCGTTCTCCAGCATCTCCACCAGCGCGCCGGTGGATTCTCCGACCTTGACCATCTGCATCGCGATATCGGATATCAGCCCGGTCTCCTCCAGCGACTCCCACAGCGCCCTGCCCTCGCGGACCTTTCCGGCAACCTCGATCAGATGCGCGTCTCGAAGACCGCGTTGCCCACCGCGCGGGCCGCCAGCTCCAGCGAGGTCACCAGCGGGATGCCGCCGGACTGCAGCGTCCCCAGGGTGCGGGTGAAGCGGTTCTGGGCGTAGTCGCTTAAAATACCACCGACTACCGGCATGCGGAGCTGGAGGCTATGGAAAAACATCCGGCCGGCCGGGGTTCGCTGCCATACGGTTCCACCGATCATCGCCCCAGCGCCAGCACCAGCAGGATCTGCCAGTTCGGTACCAGAAATCGGCGAGCCGCGAACAGCGCCCGTGTGATCAGCGGCAGCTCGGTGCCGAAATCGGCCAGGAACTCGTTGAACTTCGGGATGATGTAGAAGACCATCAGAGCGATCAGGCCGATGGACAGGACGAGCAGGATCGCCGGGTAGATCAGCGCCGAGACGACCTTCCGCTTCACCATCATGACGTTCTGCGTGTACTCGATGAAGCGCTTCAGCACGACCGGCCATCTCGCCGGAGCGCTCGCCGGAGGCCAGGCTGGCGCAGTAGAGCGGCGGGAACAGGTCGCCCTGGGCCGCGAACGCATCGGAGAGCGCCTCGCCGGACTTGACCCGGTCGCGGATGTCCAGCAGCGCGCGCCGGAACGCCTCGTTCTTGCGCCGCTCGAGCAGGATGTCCAGACTGGGCACGATGGGCAGGCCGGCGCTGACCAGCGCGCTCAGCTCCTGGTTGAAGATCAGGAACTCCCGGGAAGAAACCCGAGACCTGATCCGGAACGGGCCATGATCTGTGCGAGAAGCGGGTTGCGCCGCTTCATCCCCAGGACCAATCAGTCCTGTCTCTTCCAATTCGCGGCGCAGGGACTCCTCGCTGGTCGGAGATGTAGTTCCGTTCGAAGATCTCGCCGCTGGCGGTGGCCACCCTGCAGTAGAATTCGGGCATCGCGCTACCTCGCCCGCACCTTGAGGGTGAGGAACAGCGCCGCGGTCGAGCCCGGCTCCCGCGCCGCCCCCACCACGTGCAGCCGGCCGATGGGCAGGACGCATCCCCGGCGTGTACAGGTCCTCGATCGTTCGGTTCCTCGTCGGCGGTCCGGATGATCTTCTGCAGGGAAAATCGCTCGAACTTGACCTTGCCCGAGCTTCTCCTCCACCGCATCCACGAAGAACACCACACGGTAGTCGTCGGACAGGTTCACCGTCACCTGGCTGCCCTCGGACGCAGGTCACCGACCGGCTGCCGATGGTGTCGTAGGCGGTCCACTTGGTGAAATCCCCCAGGGTCTCGGTAATCCCGCGGACCTCGCGGGAGATGGAACCGGTATTGGCGTGTCGCCCCGCCTCCTCATCGCGGCTGTCCGAGCCGAGGAACAGGCTGACGGTGACGTCCACGTTAACCGGAGGCTGATCAAAATCATCCAGCACCGCGCCGATCCTGTCCAGAACATCGAGGCGATCCTGCACCACCAGCCTCTTCAGCCTGGGCTGCATCGAGACTGAACCTTCCTCGGACAACAGGTCGGAGATCAGATCCACCGCGTCGGGCAATTTCTTGAAACGAATCTGGTACGACCGTGCGGACAGATCGTCGGCGGCGTCGGCGGCGGCAGCAGCCGGAACCAGGGCAAGGAGGAACGCCAGAATCAGGATGGTACGTTTCATAGTTCGAGCCTCGGATCGAAAATCATCACAACCTGGGTGTCCCCCACCGACAGGTCGACGACCCGGGCTTCACCCGGGGAAGATACAAACTCCACGATGGCCAGGGGAAGCGGCGGTTCGGGCCGATCCCGCAACAACCAGGCGGCCGACGGTGCCAGAAGCGCTGCGGCCAGAACGGCGGCGGCGACCAGACGGACAAGCCTGCCGGCGGGACGTACCGACCGCATCTCCCTCCGAATGTCGGCGGACAACCGCAGAAGGGCTTCCTGCTCTACCACCTCGTCCACCACCGGACAATCGGCAAGGAGGGTGAAAACCCGGGACGGATCTCCGGCGATCCAGGAATCCCGACATTCGGAACAGACGGTGGCATGCTCAATCCAGCATCTGCGATCCGGGGCGGAGGTCGAGTCCCAATCCGTCGGCGGGGCCGGGTGGGTCATGAGCCTTGCCCTCCCGTGTGAGGGGCCAGACCGGGATATTCCTTGACGATCCCTTCACGCAGTACTTTTCTGGCCTGGAGCAAATGGTTCCGCACGGTTGATTCGGTGACGCCGAGCAATTCCGCCACTTCCGAGGTGGCCAGACCCTGGAGTTCCCGGAGAACGAACGCCGCCCGCTGCCTTTCCGGCAACCTGGCGGACAACCGCAGGAACACCTTCTGCAACTCCGCCCGGTCCAGCCTGCGCCCTGCGTCCGAACCTGCTGCGAACGGCCCGGTGCGGGGCTCATCCGGAAGCGGCTGCAACCGTCCGTGCGGACCTGCCTTCCTTGCCATGTCGATTGCTGCGTTCACCGTCACCCTATACAGCCAGGTATCGAAACGACGTGTGCGGTCGTAACGATCCAGCGATCGCCAGAGGGTCAGGAAGACCGTCTGGGCCACGTCGTGAGCATCGTCCAGATTCCCGAGAATCTGAAACGCGGCTCGCAGAACCAGACGCCGCTTCAGTTCCACGATCCGCTCGAAAGCTTCCGTGTCCCCGGCGGCGGCGGCCTGGATCAGCTCCGCTTCACCCATGTCTCACAATCCCTGATACGGTGCGGCCGGCTTTGCCGTCTATCCGGCCCGCCGCTATTTTTCGGAAAATGGTCAACTAATGGGCGGTCTCCACCGGCGGCCGGGGTCCGGAAGGCACCGTCCGGACCGGATTCCTGGCCTTTTCGAGGTCGCACAGCGCCCTTTCCAGCACCTGCCGGACATGGCGCACCAGGACAAACTCCATATCTTTCCGGAGCGATTTGGTGATTTCCTCGAGGTTTTTCCCGTTGGAGGCCGGCAGGATCAATGTCCGGATGCCGTACTGACGGGCCGCCAGGACCTTTTCCTTGATCCCGCCCACCGGCAGCACATGCCCCCGCAGCGTGATCTCGCCGGTCATGGCGACGTCCCGGTGGACCTTGCGGTCGGTGAAGGCCGAGATCATGGCGGTGGCCATGGTAATGCCGGCGGACGGTCCATCCTTCGGAATCGCCCCCTCGGGGACGTGGATATGAATGTCCAGGCCGTTGAAATAACCTTGGGGGATTCCGAACTCGGCGGCATGGGACCGGGTGAACGAGAGGGCGGCCTGGGCCGACTCCTTCATGACGTCCCCCAACTGCCCGGTGAGGGTCAACCCGCCCTTGCCCTCCATGGTGGTGACCTCCACATGGAGGATGTCACCGCCGGACTCGGTCCAGGCCAGACCGGTGGCGACCCCTGCCTGGTCCTCTTCCCGGATGTCGCTCCTGGTAATCGGAGCCGGCCCCAGGTAGCTTTCCAGACTGGAGGTGATGATCCTTACATTGGACTTCCTGCCTTCCGCCACCTGCCGGGCGACCTTGCGGCAGACCCGGGCCAGGGCGCGCTCCAGCCCCCTGAGGCCGGCCTCCCTGTGTATAGCCGCTGATCATGGCCGCCAGGGTGTTGTCGGAGAACTCGATCATCGCAGGCGAAAGGCCGTTCTGCTCCACCTGTCGCGGCACCAGGTGCTTCCGGGCTATGGCCAGCTTCTCCTCCGCGGTGTACCCGGCGAGACGGATAACCTCCATCCTGTCCCGGAACGCCGGCTGGATCGGGTCCAGCAGGTTGGCGGTGGTGATGAACATGACGTCGGAGAGGTCGTACGGCATGCCCAGGTAATTGTCCCGGAACGTGTTGTTCTGCTCCGGGTCCAGCACTTCCAGCAGCGCCGCCGACGGGTCACCCCGGAAATCGGAGCCGATCTTGTCTACCTCGTCCAGCATGAATACCGGGTTGCCGGTCTCGGTCTGGTGGATTCCCTGCATGATCCGGCCCGGCATGGCAGCCGACGTAGGTCCGGCGATGGCCCCGGATCTCCGCTTCATCCTTGAGACCGCCCAGGGCCAGCCGGATGAACTTCCGTCCCAGGGCCCGGGCGATGGATCGGCCCAGGGAGGTCTTTCCCACCCCGGGAGGACCGACGAAACAGAGGATCGGACCCTTGCTCTTCTTCTTGAGCTTCCGAACCGCCAGATACTCCAGGATCCTCTCCTTGACCTGGTCCAGGCCGTGGTGATCCTCGTCCAGGATCGTCGCCGCCTTCGCGAGGTCCAGGTTGTCCCGGGTCCGCCTGCCCCAGGGCATGCCGACGAGCCAGTCCAGGTAGTTCCGGAGGGTGGACGCCTCGGCGGAATCCGGGTGCATACGCTCCAGCTTCCTGATCTGGCTTTCCAGATCTTCCAGGGCGTCCTCCGGCATTTTCGCCTTTTTCGCCTTCGCCCGGTAGGACTCGATCTCCTCGGGAGTTCGTTCCCCTCCCCCAGTTCGATCTGATCGCCTTCATCTGGTGCCGCAGGTAGTACTCCCGCTGGGAGCGGTCCATCTCGTCCCGGGCCATGGAGTCGATCTCTCGCTGCATATACAGCAGGTCCATCTCCCGCTTGATCAGATCGTGAACCGTCTTGAGGCGTTGCACCGGATCCAGTGTAGTCCAGGATCTCTTGAGCCTCCTCCACCTTCAGGTCCAGGTTGGAAGCGGTCAGGTCCGCCAGCCTCCCCGGGTCCTCGAGGTTGTTGGCGATGACCATCACCTCCGAGGGCAGGTTCTTCCCCAGACTGGAAGCCCGCTCCAGCAGCCGCTTCACCGAGCGCATCAGCGCTTCCTTCTCGATCGAGGCCGGATCGTACGGTTGATCCTCCACTTGCTCGATGTCGGCGTGCAGGTACGGCTGCCGGGAGGTGAAACGGGTGATCCGGGCGCGGCAAACGCCCTGGACCAGGACACGGATGCGCCCGTCGGGGAGCTTCAGCATCCGCATGATCACGGCCACGGTTCCGACTCGTACAGGTCGCTGAATTCCGGATCCTCTTCGTCCTTGTCCCGCTGCGCGGTGAGCAGGATCATGCGGTTCTCGGCCAGCGCCTGGTCCACCGCCTGGATCGAGATCTCCCGGGCCACCGACAAAGGGGCGATGATGAACGGGTAAACCACCATGTCACGCAGAGGCAGAACCGGGAGGTCGCCGGGGATGCTGACCTGCCCGTCCTGGCCGCGGACGATCGGTTCGTCGTTCATGATCCTTTCACCTCGATCAGGACCTCCTCACCCCTCGCGGTTCGGCACCCTGGGAAACCGGACCACCAGCAGGCCGTCGGACAACCCGGCCACCGCCTGACGGGTGTTCACCGGCGCCCCCAGATGGATCGCACGACGGAACTGTCCGAACGCCTGTTCGGCACCTGGACCATACGGGCGCCCTGGCGGACCTCAGGTTCATGTTTCTCCCCTTCGATCAACAGGTTCCCGCTGTTCACCGACAGATTGAGATCGCCCGGCTCCACCCCGGGAAGCTCGACCTTCACCACCAGAGTCTCGGCGGTCTCCAGGATGTCCACGTTTGGATTCCAGCCGGTTTCCCCCGTCGGATTGTTCAGGTCCAGGAGATTGTCGAACAACCGGTTGATCTCGCTCTGGATCCTGGCTACCTCGAGGAACGGTCCCACGGTCTTGGACATATTCTTGACTCCTTGATCGCGACGGTTTCAGCGTTTCTTTTTCCTTGTGCGGGGATCGGCGGTCTTGTGGATCGCGAGCAGGCCGCGCAACTCGGACATGAACTCCTCCACATCCTCGAACTGGCGGTATACGGAAGCGAAACGAACGTAGGCAACCTTGTCCAGTTCCTTGAGGCGCTCCATGACCCATTCCCCGATCCGGCCCGCTTCCACCTCCCGGTCGGGACTGTCGTGAACCATCTGCTCCACGCTCGTCCACGATCTTGCTCAACTCCTTGGCCGGCACCGGCCGTTTCTCACAGGAGATGGACAGGCCGGTCATCAGCTTTTGCCGGTCGAACGCCTCCCGGCGGCCGTCCTTCTTGACAACCAGGTACGGGATCTCCTCGATCCTTTCGTAGGAGGTAAACCTTCGCTCGCATTCGAGGCACTCCCGTCGCCGCCGGATGGCGTCGCCGGAACCACTCTCACGGGAATCCACCACCCGGTCCTTGAGGTGACTGCAGAACGGGCATTTCACGGCATCTCCTCCATCGGTTCGGCCCCGAGGCATTTCACTTCACGGATCCCGGACCGGATATCGGCCATGGAGTACTTTTCGGTCCAGAACAACAGCGTCCCCAGAACTATAACCGGCGCCACCGAAACCAGGTGAAGCAGGATACCGGCCCCCACAGCCGCGACCTGGCCGACCCCGAACAGGATCACAAGGCCGGCCTTCATCATAGCGTGGTAGCCGCCGGCGCCGCCGGGAGTGGGGATCGCAACGCCGATTGCCAGGATCGGCTGCAGCACGAGCACCGCACCAAGAGAGATGTCCACACCGGCGGCCTGCAGGCCGATCCAGGTGGACAGGTTGATCACGATCCAGCACATCAGGCTGTGGAACACGATGGGGACGACAAGCCTGCGGGAGCGGAACCCGTCAACCCCCCGGGATACCGAGAGTACGGTCCGGACGATCCGTTGCGCCACCCGACCCCTGCCGGAAAGGAACAACTCGGCCCGGCCCCGGTTCCAGGAGACCAGCAGCAACAGTGCAAGCACCGCCACAGCAGCCAGGATCATGAACACCGAGACCGCCTGGATTTCGCCGGCATAGTCGGCGGCAGCTCCGGTGAAGGTTACCGAGAACGTCCCGATGGAGAACAGGAAGATGATCGCCACCATGTCCATGAGACGATCGGCCAGCACCGAGCCGAGGCACGGCCCCAGGGGGACCTGCTCCCGGGCGGTCAGGAGGGCCGGCCGAACCAGCTCCCCCAGGCGACCGGGGATGATCCAACTGGTCATGTATCCGAGGATCACCGCGCTGAACATGGGGAGGAAAGGTATGCGGTCCCTCACCGGTTGGAGGAGCGCCTTCCAGCGCAGGACCCGGAAGATGTTGTGGGATACGTTCAGGATGGCGGCGAGGATCAGTCCGGTTACGGAGGCGTCACCCAGCGCCTTCCCCAGGCTGGCCAGGTCGATCCCTTTCAGGACCCACCAGAACAACAGCACCGCCAGGGCGAGCCCGACCAGATATTTGACAGATTCCTTCAACACTCGGCGAATCTAGGACATTTGAGGAAAAGGTTCAACGAAAACCTAACAACTTTTCCCCGAAACTGAAAATCTTTTGCCCGAGTCGGCCGATCTTTAACCCGAAACGGCTCAGGTAGCCGGTTCCGGAGAGGACGGCCGGACCCGGACTGTCTCGAAACGTTTCAGGATCACCGCCCCCGGGGCGCCTTTCCGTACCTTCCGCACGTACTTCCGGCGTGTCCACTGCACATCAACCTGGTCGTGCTGCCGGGCATCGCTGTACCAGGCCGCTGCGGCGGCGGCCACTATCAGAACCTGTTCCGGCGGCCTCCCCTTCCGTTCCGGGTTCCGGATCACCACGTGGGCTCCGGTAACGCCGAGGGCGTGGAGCCAGAAATCCTCGGGCGCGGCCAGTTTAAAGGTCAGCCGGGCGTTGCTCTTGCCGTCCCGCCCCACCAGAATGTCGTAGCGGTCCTCCCTGGGAAAAATCCGGACCCCTTCCAGACGGGCCTTCCCGGGCTGGGGCAAGCCCTCGTGTTTACGGCCGACAGGCGCGAGGCCGACGGCGAATCCGGCCTGCTGCATGCGGTTCTCGAGGTCATGGAGCAGCGCCAACCCTTCCACCGGCTCCCGGCCCTGCAGGGCTTCCAATTCATCCAGGAACCGGTTCATATCACGGAGCCTGCCTGTGTTCCGTTCCTCTCGTTTCCGAGCCGCGGCCAACCCCCGGACCGCCCGGCGGTGCATGGCGAAACAGCTTGCGGCCAACCTGGGAAGCGGCTCCCCGGGCTTGTCCGGGATGGCGATGATTTCCCCTTCAGGGTGGTACGGATCGGGGACGAGCACCTGCCCTCCCGCCCTCCGCGCCACACCGATTCCGGCCAGGATCGCCTCGCCCCATCGACGGAACCGCTCCGGATCGGCGAACCGTCCCATGTCCTGTTCCACCTTGTCCGACAGTTCCCCCGCCCTGCCGATCTCCCGCCGGAGCAGTCCGAACAAACCGTTCACGCGGCTCTCGAACCGGGCGGCCCGCTCCAGGTCCTCGAAGTACCTGCCGGCCACTGCGGCGGGAGAGCTTGCGGGCCGGTCCGATTCTTCTCCGTCCGGCGTCCACGGCAAAAGTATCGGGGCAAGGGCAGGTCCGGAATACCATGGGACCGCCTGGTGGGAAAGCACCTGGTCCATGCGTTCCCGGCAGACGATCCCGATGCCGCTACCCCGGCTCGCCGCCTCACGGGTCATGGCGGTGGCTACCGCCCGCTCGAGACCGAAAACGGTGCGGCGCAGAGCATCCGCCGCACTCTGCCCCTGTTCCACCAGACGTCCGACTCTCTCGGCGATCTCCCCGGCGGAGCAGGTTTCGGGGAACAGCAGGCGGCCGGGAAGATCAGGGAGGGTATACACCTCGCCTGGTTCGATCCGCTTCAGAGCGTTCTTCACCGTCCCTTCAGGATCGACCAGGACGATGTTGGCCCGGTGCGCCGCCAGTTCCACTACGAGTTGGAACCTGTGGGAGAAATCTATGCGGCAGATGCGGTCCTTCCCCGGTTTGACAACCCGCTCCACCAGGGTGCCGCCCAGTGTGCGGGCCAGAAGAGCTGCAAACCTGGAGGGTGCCCGTTTTCGTCCGGGCCAGCGGCCGGCGGGGCGGCCGATCCAGGGCGCCTCGGGACGCACGGAGATCAGCAGGGAGCGGTTGCCGTCGGGATGATCGAGCAGCAACCGGAAACGGTGCCGGTCCTCCTCCCGAACCTCCCTGAGAACGGCGCCGGACAGGCTGCGGTGAAGATCGGCGGCGACCTGGAACAGGACCAGGTTATCCATGGCTACGCCCGGCTAAGGATCAAAGGTCAGTGCTCGACCTTGTCCTGGACCACTTTAATGCTCTCTTCGAGGGATGTGTCCACCTGCTTTTCCACGGCGTCCGCGGCTTTCCCGGAAGCTTCGGACAACTCGGAGATCAGGAGAAACCTGGCCCGGTCCAGCATCTTCCGCTCACGGTAGGACAGCGCCTTGATTTCGTTCAGGATACTCAGGCTCTTGAAAACCTCGGCCACCGCTGCGATGTCGCCGGTGCGCATCTTGTCCGAGTTGGCCTGGAAACGCCCTTTCCAGTCGTCGTAGGTGGCAACCTCCCCTTCTTTCAAGGTTTTCAGGACTTTGGTTACCTGTCTGCGACTCAGCACCTTCCGGAGCCCGACAGTGTCGGTGTTGCCCACCGGCACCATGACGGTGCTTTCGGTGGAGAGGATCCGGAGGCAGTAAAAAGAAGACGAAACTTCGCCGATTGTGCGGGATGCGACCTCTTCGATCACACCGACGCCATGGTTCGGATATACGACTTTGTCACCAATCTTGAAATCCACGAAACCCTCCTCGAAGTAAGGGTGAACCGTACGCTCCGGGCGAACGCCCTATGGTGATATGCATTGAGCGCATGTGCATCTATAAGCATAGCGCGGATCATCAAATCCGTCAACAACTTATGTTGTATTCGGCCCACTCCGAAACGCCGAATACACCTCCTGCCTAGGGTGGAAAAGCCAGTGAATCTTGACACCCCGGAAACCGAAAGCTACGCTCCCGTTCCGGGCCGGAGTGGCGGAATGGCAGACGCAGGGGACTCAAAATCCCCCGCCCGCAAGGGCGTGTGGGTTCGACTCCCACCTCCGGTACCAATTTCCTTTCAAGGGTTAGACCGTATTGCCCTCTCTACTCTTGTTCGCGATTGAAGAACTTGAGGGGAGTCGGGGACTGTACACAATCGAAGTAACGATCAAGGAAGCGGTCTCGTAACATCGTATATTCGTCATACGTGCTGAATATTCGCACCTCCGGCCCCTGATCCAGGAAGTACATCGTGATCACAATCTGTTCATCATCATCAAAAAATACGTGCATCCCCAACTCATCCGGGCCTTCAATCGCGTTTTTATCGAGACGGTAGTAGTCGTAGCCTCGGACCTTTGCATGCCTGAGCGCATTTGCGGCATAACGTTCGCTCCCAGAAATCAATCTTAAACTCTCGATAATGTTGCGTTTGTCCTTTTCGTACCTCTTGGGTTTAGACTTTTCTACTTTGAGGTTCACAAAGAAGCCTGCACCCGGATAACCGAGCAGCACCATATAGCCGTCCCTGACAGATACTTTCTTGTCTCCCTTGGATGTTTGAACCTTGCGGTGTTTACGGCCGCCGGGCCATTGGCTAACCTTGACGATTTCAAGGTCATCGTCAAACTCGCATAGCGTGTACTTCTCGAGAAATGGCAGGTAGCTGACGGACCAATCCCACGCTTTGCAGAATTCGTGCATGCTCGCTGCGTCGACTGCCATGGCCTCTTCATTCGAATCGAATTGTGTATCGAAATCTTCATCGTCACCATTCAGGAGAGCCAGACCCGGAGGAGGCAAGTGATGGAACCGCAGCTGTAACTTGATATTCCGCTCTTCCGACAATGTAACGGCGGTCGACTCGCAATACTCATACTCCTTTTCCAGGGTCAGCGATGAGCAGTAGCACATGAGTTCCATTGCCATCACCCGTCTTGCAACGTTTTCAGGAATTGTGAACTCGACGTACGACTCTGTTGCACTGATGACGGTCTCGCTGAACGGCGTCGCGGAGACCACGTTCGAGGTCGACGTTGGCAACGCCATGAGCGCCAAAATGATATAGATCGTCCATCTACCCATCATTGATGTCATTCGAACCCCCGATCAGTGCTTGTACATGTTGGCGCAATCTATTTCTAACAATACAGACCTGTTTAGCAACCGGCCTTGCAGTCCATCCTGTTCATTGTCTCACACTACGTCCCCGATCACAGGTACGCCCGGAGCGGGGAAGTTGGCCCCCTGCCCCCGCACGCTTAGAAGGAAACGGCACGACCTGTTACACTATTCCGCCTTGGTCCCCTGCAAGAGCGGTATGAACCCCGCACCGGAGTCCGATCCTGATGACCATCACCACAACCGACGCCGACACCTGGAACCTGGCCGATCTGTTCGAAAGCGATGAGGCGTTTCACGCCTTCAAGGATGAGATCCGGGGGCAGTTGGGGAAGATCGAACCGTACCGCGGGCGGCTCCATGAATCGGCGGAGGTGCTGCATGACGCGCTGACCTGCCTGGACGATCTGAGCCGGGAGTTGTCCCGGCTCCACGGCTACGCTTCCATGCGGTCCGATTCCGATACAAGGGTGCAGGGCTGCCACGCCATGCGGCAGGAGATCGCCCTGATGGCCAACGATCTCTCACGCCGGTCGTCCTGGCTCAGGCCGGAGATCCTGGCCATGGACGACGACCTCCTGAGCGCTTTCCTCCAGGATGATCGGCTGGCCCCGTTCCGGTTCTATCTCGAGGAGGTGATCCGCAACAAGGCTCACGTCCTCTCCCGGGCGGAGGAAAATATCCTGGCCTCCGCCGGTCTCGTAACCTCGGCGGCCCCTTCCCTGTACAACGTGTTTCATGACGCCGAACTGCCCAGGGAGACCGTCACCCTGTCAACCGGTACGAAAGTGGAACTGACCCCGGCCGGGTTCATGCTCCACCGCACCAGTCCGGTTCGGGAAGACCGGGAGAAGTTGGACACCGGGTTTTTCGAGGCGTACGGAAGGTTCCGGGGAACCCTGGGACAGAACCTGTACGAGGGGCTCAAGTCCCACGTCTTCCGGGCGCGGACCCGGGGGTACAGTTCCTGTCTCACCGCCGCCCTGGATGACGACAACGTTCCGGAGCGGGTGTACACCAACCTCATCGATCAGGTCCACCGGAGCCTGCCCCTGCTGCACCGTTACGGCCGGTTAAGGGGAAGGGCTCTGGGGATCAAACGGCAGAGCTATCACGACCGGCACTGCCCCCTGGTTCACGGGAACGGCCGGAAATTCAGCCCTGACGAGGCAGCGGCATGGGTCAGGCGATCGATGGAGCCGCTGGGGCCGTCCTACGCCACGGCGCTTGACGCCTGCTTCGGCGGCCGCTGGATCGACTGGCGACCGGCGCCGGGAAAGCGATCTGGGGCATACTCTTCCGGCGCAGCCTACGATGTCCACCCGTACATCCTGATGAATTTCAACGGCGACCACGACAGCGTTTCCACCCTGGCCCACGAGGTCGGCCACGCCATCCATTCGTACTTCAGCAACAGCACCCAGCCCCACGCCACCGCCGACTACTCCATCTTCGTGGCGGAGGTCGCCTCCACCTTCAACGAGGCGCTCCTCAACGCCGCCATGCTGGTGGAGGCGGAACAAAACGGCGACACCGAACAGGAGATATTCCTGCTCGGATCGGTTCTTGACGGTCTGCGGGCGACATTTTTCCGCCAGACCATGTTCGCCGAGTTCGAACTCCTGATCCACCAGGAGGCGGAGAACGACCTTCCCCTCACCGGCGACCGGCTGTCGGAGATCTACCTTAAGCTTCTTCGCACCTATCAGGGCCATGATCAGGGTGTGATGCAGGTCGACGACCTGTACGACGTGGAGTGGGCGGCAATTCCGCACTTCTACTACAACTTCTACGTGTATCAGTATTCCACCGGCATTATCGCCTCCACAGCCCTGGCGGAAGCGGTCCTGCAAGACAAGCCCGGGGCTGTATCGCGCTACCTGACTTTCCTGCAATCCGGCGGCTCGGACCAGCCACTGGAGCTTCTGCGGTCCGCCGGGGTTGATCTCGAGAGCCCCGAACCGTACGACGCCGCCATCGCCGCCATGACCCGGTACATGGATCGTCTTGAAGCGCTGCTAGAGCAAAGCAGGCGCTGATGCCGAACCGTGTGCTGCTCGCCGCCGCCGCAGTATTTCTGGCCGGCCTGGCGGTGCACGGTATCGCCGGCATCGGATACAGGGACGCACCGATGCGGACCGCCCTGATCTCCGACAGCATGGAGTACGACCGACTGGCACGGGATGTGGCGGAGAACGGCCTTGAAAACGCCGGCGTGTTCCACCAGTCACCCCTGTTTCCCCTGCTCGTCTCGGAGATCCGCCGGAGTGACCGGTCCCGGGGCATGCCTGCAAACCTGCTCCTGGTGCAGGCGGTGCTCACCTCCCTGGCCATCGCCCTGTTGGTGCCGCTTGGTTTTCTCGGGTTCGGCTCCCTCCGCGCCGGTCTGCTGGCAGGCCTGGTCGGCCTCTTCCATGGACCGTTCGCCTACCACAGCCTGAAAATGCTGCCGGTCTCCCTTGCCCTGGCGACCCAGATGGCGGCGCTGCTGGTGCTGGTGCTGGCGCTTGGAACAGATCCCGCAAAGAGGCGGGCGTTCGTCTGGTTCGCCGCCGGCGCGCTGGCGGGGCTGGCCGCTCTGGCCCGGGCCGAATTCGTCCTGTTCATCATGGCTGCGTCGGTTTACCTGATCATCCGAAAACGGCCCGCCGCCGTCTTCCTGGCCGGAACGCTGCTGTTGATCCTGCCGGTGACGCTGCACAACTTCCGGCAGGGCGACACCGTGCTCATCGCCTCCGCCGGCGGCGAGAACCTGTTCATCGGGAACCAGCGCTCCGCCGACGGCGGCCATGCTTCGTTGAGCCCCTTTGCCGGCGACATACTCTCCCAGCAGATTGAGGTGAAAAAGCTGGCGGAGGCTGATGCCGGAAAAGAACTGAAGCCGTCGGAGGTATCGTCCTACTGGGCCCGCCGCGCCCTGTCGGAGGTCATTGCCGATCCTTCCGGATGGCTGGGGCTTCTGGGCAGGAAGCTTGTCCGCATCGCCGAACCGGGTGATCCGGCGGACATGTACTCCCTTCCCCTGGAACGGTCGTTCTACCTTCCCGGACTGTACCTGCTGTTCCTCCCCGCCGGGTTCGTCCTGGCCGCAGGAGGAGTCGGAATCGCCGCCTCGTTCAGATCGCCCAAGGCGGCGCCGCTGCTGCTGTTCATCGGGTTCCACCTGGCGGTGCTGCTGCTGTTCTTTGTCAGCACCCGGCTGCGGATCCCGCTCTACCTCGGTCTGACCCTGTTCGCCGGGTACGGTCTTGACCGCATAGCCGCCCGGTGGCGTGATCCCGGACGCCGTTTCTTTGTAACGGCGGCAGCCTGCCTGATCGTCACCCTCACTGTAACCGGATTCCTCCGTGACGTGCCGTCGGACCGGGAGCGGGTCCGCCTGGCGGCAGTGCTCTCCCTGGAGGGGGAGATCGACGACGGCCTGGCTGTGCTGGCGCCTGTTCTGGACCGGGAACCGCCGGACCCACTGGTCCTGGACCAGGCAGGATGGCTGGCGCAGAAAAAGAGAGACTGGGCCGGCGCCGAAGCGCACTACCGCCGCGCCCTGGCGGCGGCTGCCGACGATTACCGCCAGGTCCAGACACGATCCCGCCTTGCCCGGGTGCTTGAACTCCAGGGGAAGTTGCAGGAAGCGGCGGCGGAACACGACCGGGCGGTGGCCTCAACTTTCGCCCAACCGGGGACCTGGTACGAACGGGGGATGTTCAGGAGCCGGACCGGGGATCCGGCGGGCGCGAGGCAGGACCTGACTTATGCCGGGCAGGCGCAGGTCAGGTGAGGTTCCAGATATCCCGATAGATCCGCCACCCGCTGTCGTCCCGCTTCCAGATCATCAGGTGGGCGCCGCGAATCGTTTCGAACGGTCCGGTGCGCCGCTCCGAGATCTCGATCTCGAACCGGCCCCGGAACCAGGCCCAGTTGCCGGCTCCCTCCACCTCGCGGGTGACCTCGGTTTGACGGGCCCGGTTGTTCTCGAAGAACCGGGAGATCCATTCCCGAACCGCATCCCGGCCGGCCAGTTCCGGCCCGCCCGGAGGGTTCAGAACGACTTCGGTGGAGTACATGGGGATCAGAGCCTCAAGATCGCCCCGGTTGAACGCCTGGATCCAGCCGGCGTAGCTCTTTCCGATGGTCTCGGCGTCGGTCATCACCTCGGTCTCTGCTCCTTTACGTAAACCCGCCGCGCCAGTGTATCAATCCGGATCACCTGTCCCGCAAGCATTTCCAGGCCGATGAACCCGCAAATCTCCACACCGGAGAGCCGGGATCGCAGCTTCAGATCGTCCACCGCCAGATTCCGGGCGTTCCCCACCAAGCCCTGGAACCGCAGATCGACACCCTCCACCAGTCGGCTGCCTTCCCGGACGCCGCCGAACCCCCGCACCACACCCTCGCCCCGAACCTCCGCCCCGTCCACCCGTTCCACGAAGTTCTCGCTCACGAGGGATCGGCCGGCGCCGGTGTCCAGAATGAACAGACCGTTGGCGCCGCCGGCATCCCCGGCCTCCACCAGCATCTGGCCGGAGACGGTCCAGTACCGTGCGCCGGTGCTCCAGCCTTCACCAGGCCACAGGTCTCCGGAGGGAGGCGGCGACGAAAGGAGCATCTCGCCTTTGGCCAGGTCCAGGGTGATGATGTACCCCTGGAACGGATCCAGCCCGATGAGGCCTCGGAAACTGGCTGCCGGGTCCAGGCGTGTGCCGGATGTGAACGCGAGCACATCAAGGTAGACGATGGCGCCGGTTTCCAGCCTTGACAGTATCCCTCGTTCGGACCGGTGGCGGCCCGAGCCGCCTCCGCCGAACACCGTCTCTTCGGCAATTGCCTCCATGCCGTGCTTCCGGGCGACAGGATCATCCAGGTAGAAACCGGGACTGCCGGTATCCAGCAGAATCCGGACCGGCTTCCGACGTTCCCCCACCGTAGCCTTCAGGGTGTACCCGCGGATACTGCCGGCCCTCCCCGGAACCTTCCGCAGGGCGAGAGTTGCGCCGGCCGGCCTGCTATCCGGAATCCAGGTCTCCCGGTCCCCCAGTCCGGTGAGCAACCGGATCGTCCCCCGGGCTCCCTCCACCCGGTCCGGCTCCGACTCCCCCACCAGGTCGATGTACCGGTTCAGGGTTTCGATCACCCGCTCCCGGCTGCCTGCGGCGCCGGCGGCCCAGAACAGGACGTACGGATCGTCCGGTCCGATCTCCAGAGCCTGTTGCAGAAGCTGTATTCCTTGTTGGTCCCGGCCTTCCGACAACCGCAGCAGGCCGAGGCGGACCAGCGCCCGGACCGGTGGAGGATCGTACCGTTCCACAACGGATGACAGCACCGTCGCCGCCTCCACCAGTTCCCCGGCGCGGAACAGCGCCTCGCCCAGGACGGTTCCCGCTTCGCCCTCTTCGAGGTCCGCCTGTTCCCGGGCCAGAGCCAGAGCTTCCTGCCAGCGGTCCTCGGCCAGCAGATCCCGAATCGCTGCCGGGCCTTCTGTTCCGGCCTGCACCGGCCCGAACGGGGCCAGACTAAGAAGCACGATGGCGATTTGGCAAAGCATAGTCACAACAGTGGGAACAACAGTCCGAAGACCAGGACCATTCCCGACAGTCCGTACCACAACCCCAGGCTGCCCGCGCCACGGCCGATCCTCCCGGGGATTCGCCGGGCGTCGGACCATGCGTTCAACTCGTTGCGGTCGGCCTGCCGCAGCAGCTCCGACAGCAGTCCCTTCCCGTCTTCTATGAATGAGGGGATTCGCCAGTGGCCGTTCAGCCGGTCCGTAAGGACCAGGGCGGTAAGCCAGTGCCGGCCGTCGGAAAACGGCAGATGGTAGTCGATATGAACAATGTCCCGGTACTCCAGCAGGTTCTCCTTCCTGCCCGAGCGGAACAACAGCCCGGTCTCTCCGGCCCGGACCGACCAGCGCACGATCCCGCCGTCCTTCAGTATCCACAAGGCGATGATCCCGCCAAGGATGATCACAAGGGAGCGGTAGATCCGGGACGAGGCGAACAACTGGTCCGGATCCATAGTCCTGGAGGCGATTATCGCCGCCACCAGCACTGCGCCGGCCAAAACGCGGGGCAGCCAGATTCCGCCCCGGGAACAACGATGCTCCAGCGGTTCGTTTCTCACCATGACACCTCCACAGGCGCAAACTCAACAGCGTCCGCCGACACCAGCATGTACCGCATCCCGTCTCGCTCGCCCACCACGCCGAGGCTGTGATCGTCGCCGTGAAGATGGCCGTACAGGCAGGTGGCCACTCCGGCCTCCCTGAGAAGTGCAACTACTTCCGACGGCTCCCTGCCCTCTATCCAGGGCGGGTAATGCAGCATCGCCACCCGGGGCAACTCCCTCGAGAACCGGCGATCGGCATCGGCGATGGAGAGCCTGAGTCGTTCCAGTTCCCGCCGGAAGATCTTGCCGTCCTCCGGTCCGGCCACCGGATCGTCCGGCGCCGTCCATCCCCGTGCGCCCAGCACAACCACCCGGCCATCCACCAGGATGGCGCAGTTCTGCAACGGCGTGCAGCTTGAAGGAACCGCTTTCCGGAGTTTGCCCAGGCTCCCCCACCACATGTCATGGTTGCCCCGCATAAGGATCTTCCGGCCCGGCCGCGCATCGATCCAGGCCAGATCCACCGCCGCATCCTCCAGGGTCCGGGCCCAGGACAGGTCGCCGGGGAGCAGGACGGTATCACGGGCCTCCACCATGCCGTCCCAGGCGGCGGCGATCCGGGCAGGGTGTTCGGCCCAATTGTCGCCGAAAATATCCATCGGCTTGTCCCCGTTCAAGGACAGGTGCAGATCGGCGATGGC
Organism: Candidatus Polarisedimenticolaceae bacterium; assembly: GCA_963790785.1. Taxonomy (GTDB): domain Bacteria; phylum Acidobacteriota; class Polarisedimenticolia; order Polarisedimenticolales; family Polarisedimenticolaceae; genus Polarisedimenticola. Next base: position 11,364 of record CAWBPP010000010.1, on the reverse strand, counting down.
GAACAACCGGCTCATGAAAGAATTGTACCTGCTCCCGGACTCGACAGCCGCTCGGCGTCACCGTATCATTTTCCATCCTGTTGATATGACCGGGAGGACCACCTTGAAGCGAATAACTGCGAAACTCATCCTGGCGGCATCGCTGGCCGCTCTCCTGCTGGCACCGGGGCAGACCGACGCGGCCGATGTAGTGGACAAGGGCCTGGCCGAACTGCTCGAGATGAAGACGCTCACCATAGTGTACCCGTCATCACCGTCCTCCCTGAAGGATCGAAACCGTATCTCCGCCGAGAAACGGGCTGCGTTCCTTTCCGCCGCCACCGGCGTCGTCACCCATATCGTTTCCGACTCCGAGGCGTCCGGCGACGACCTCAAAGACCACCTGCTGTTGCTGGGCTGGAAGAACAAGCTTTTTCAGAACCATGATCTCCGTCCGCCGTACGGCCGGTCTTCGGTCTCCGTCCGGTTCCTGGATTACGTGAAGGAGGACCCGGATCTGGATCTGACATTCAAATGCCTGTCGCCGTTCGCGCCGGAAAGCGAGCCCCGCTACCTGTTCTTCTGGTCCAGAATCGACCAGGACAGGGACCGGTTCATGCCTTTGCCGGGGGTCGGCTCGGACTGGGCGTTCTACCGGCACTACGCGGAAGTTGCCCAGGGCATGCTGGACCGCACACAGGCCTGGCCGCCGAAGCGAGACCTTATCGCCGAGAAGCTGGACGACGCGGACATCGAAACGTACCTCCAAGGCCTTAAGACCCTGGAAAGCGGTCCCCTCCGTGTGATCTATAACACGAACTGGGTCGATGGGGAAACGGCGGCTGCCGTCCTCAAAACTCGCCGCAGCGCCCACGATCAGGTTGTGGCGAAGCTGGGCGATCCGGGACCCGACTTCCGAGTCGCCCTTTACCTCTACCTTGACAACGACTCCAAGGGAACGCTCACCGGCGTGAAGGCCGGTTCCCACTCGGTACCGAGCGCCGGGGAAATGCACATGACCGTCCGATACGCGACCTCGCCCAGTATCAACGAGGACGTCCATGCAGTGGCGGAGCGGCTCATGGGACCCACCGCATCCACGGCGGTCTACGAGGGGTTGCCTTACGCCGTGGAGCCGGTGCTGGCGGGAAAGCCGTTGACGTACTACGCCGCCATGATGCTGGACGGGAACCGCATGCCTGCTATAGCCGACCTGCTGGACGAAGAGCGGTTCCGGAAAATGCCCAACGCAGAGCGGCTCGCTGCATCCGGCCTGTTCATGACCTGGCTGCGGGAGGTCGCCGGCCTCCCGAAGATCAAAGGCTGGTACACCGCCCTCGATCCGAATGTGGAACGGCTGGCTGCCGAGCTCCAGACCGATCCCGGGAAGCTGGAGCAACGGTTCCGGAGCTGGCTCACAGAACGAACCACAGGCCATTCAAGCGAGGTGTTGTTCATGGCCGCCCTCAAGGAAGCGCAGAACCATTACCTGAACGGCGACCAGGAACAGGCGGCTGACGCCATGACGCGCGCCTTATCCCACAAGCCGGAAGATCGGCAGACCCGGTTCAACCTGGCCAAGGCCAGGATGAAAACCGGCAACTACGAAGAAGCAGCGGCGGAACTGCTGAAAGTTCTTGAAATCGGAGCCGGCGACACCGGCGGACTGACGGCCTACGCCTGTCTGGAACTGGGGCGGGTATACGACCTCCTGGGCCGCAGGGACGAAGCGCTGGAGGAGTACCGCCGGGTTCTGGAAATGCCCAACCGGCACGATTCCCACCTGTTGGCCCGGGAAGGGCTGGAAACACCGTACACCGCCGACCGGCTCTACTAGGGTCGATTCGGCCTGGCCGGCAGCACCAGCGTGAATATGGCGCCGCCTTCCTTCCGGGCGCTGTAGGCGATGCTCCCGCCGTGGACCTCGGCGATCAGCCGAACCAGCGGCAGACCAAGGCCGCTGCCTTCAGGCCGGGTGGTTACCGAGACATCGAACATCGATCGTTCCAGTTCGGTGGGCACCCCGGGACCGGTGTCCGTGACTCGCAGGATCGCGGCGCCGTCTTTCCGGCCGGTGGCGAGAGTGATAATTCCTCCGTTGGGCATGGCCTGCAAGGCGTTGAGCACGAGGTTCAGGATCGCCTGCTGCAAACGCTCGGCGTTCCCCTCCACCACCGTGGTCGCCTCCCCGCTGGATATCCGCAGCTCTACACCTGATTTTTTCGCCGTGTACGACATCAGTCGCACTACCCGCTGGCAGAGATCCATCAGGTTCACCGACTCGGTGGCGTCGCCGGGCCGGACCAGACCCAGATAGTTGTTCAGCAGTTCCGTGAGCCGCCGTGTCTCGTCCCGGATCGACGACAAAGACTCTCCCACCGCCAGCCGGCTTCCCTCGGTCCAGTCCTGCTTGAGGTACTGTTCCACCACCCCGGCGTTAAGTCCGATGGAGTGCAGCGGGTTGCGGATCTCGTGAGCCATGCCGGCAGCCAGGTGGGCCAGGACAGCATACCGACCCGCCTCCAGCAGATGGGCCTCCACCTTCCTGAGAGTGGCCAGGTCCCGTAGCAGGAGCAGTTCGCCGGTCTCACCAGGACGGACCTCGATGGGAACACGGGTCAGTTTGGCAGGGATGGAAACCCCTCCGGGGAGCTGCACCTCGTCCTCCTGTTGCAGTTGTTCATGGCCGTCATAGAGTCCGCGGACCCACCAGGGGTTGGCGTCCAGCATCGCCTGGATCGCCTCTTCCTCACCTTCCTCCGGCCCGGCGCCGTTGTCCCCTTGGCCGGTCCCCGAAAAGCCGGCCAGCCGGCAGGCGGCCCGGTTCCAGACCACCGGCGTTCCATCGGGGCCCAGGGCGATCATGGCGTCTTCCAGGGAGTCGGAAAGGGTGCCCAGCAACGCTTCCCGCTCGCGCCCTTCCCGGGTAAGGCGTTCCAGCTTCCCCCCCATCTCGGAGATGGTCCGGACCGTGCCCGCCAGTTCACCCTTCTCGGCCAGCTTGCCGGCCTGCAACCCCCCTTCGAACCCCCGTTCCCGATACTCGGACAACGCTTTGTCAAGACCCCGCACCGAACGACCTGTGACGGCGGCGATGAGCAGGCTGCCCAATCCCACCAGGGCAACGAACAGCATTGCCGGAACCGTGATGTCCTGGACATCGACATCGGGAGGAGGCACCTCCAGGGACGGCCTGCGGGCGATCAGTTCCGGATCCTCCCACCAGGACAGCAGCAGGGACCCCAGGTGCCCCCCCGCATCACCGCCGGAAGCGTTCTGATTGTCGAAAACCGGCACCAGGACCTGGGTCACCAGCTTGCCGTCCGGATCGGTGACATGCCGCCGGCTCAGGACAGTAGCTCCGAGAAAGATCTTGTCCTCCTCCTTGGTGAACGCCAGGTCCAGGGCGTCGACATTGGAGGCGTACTGAATCCTCAGGCCGCGGTCCAGAACCAGCATCGACTGCACCGCAGGCATACCCCGCAGGATGATCTTCAATCCGTCGGCGACCTTCTCGCGGGCCTTCTCGTTCGCCTCGGGAATATCGGACGAGGTCTCACGGAGCAGGGAGCGTGCAACCTCTTCCGCCATCGGTCGGAAGTACTGCTCGATAGGCCAGGTCGCCACCTGCCGTTCCCATCGTTCGCCATAGTCCCGGTAGCTCTTCTGGACTATCCGGCTGACAACGTAACCTGCTGTGGTTGTGAAGACGAGAGTGTAGACAACATGGACGAGAAATATTCGAAGGGAGAGTGAAATCCTCACAGCCCGAACTTCTTGACTTTGTTGTGCATGGTCTTGAGGGATACGCCCAGAATCTTGGCCGCCCGGGTCTTGTTCCCTCCCGTATGCTCCAGGGTCGAGGTGATCAGCCTGCGCTCCGCATCCGCCATGCTGCTTCCGATGGGCAGGATGACCTTGCCTTGTCCGTTCACCTCCGCCAGGCCGGCCTCCTCCACCAGCTTAAGGTGAGGCGCATCCAGCGGCTCGTCTCCGATCACTTCCTGCGGCAGGTGTTCCAGGGTGACCGTCTCCCCTCCGGACAGCAGCGTCGCCCGTTCCACTGCATTCTTCAGTTCCCGCGCGTTGCCGGGCCATGAGAACCGCATCATCCGGACCAGGGCCGACGGCTCGAAGCTCGGCACCGGTGTGCCGGTCTTCAGGGCGTACTCCTCGGCGAAGTGGGTGGCCAGCATCCCTATATCTTCTTTCCGGTCCCGGAGCGGCGGGATGGTGATGTTGAAGACGTTCAGCCGGTAGTACAGGTCCTCTCGCAACTTCCCTTCCTCGATCGCCTGTTTGGGATCCCGGTTGGTGGCGGCCACCACCCGGACGTCGGCCTTGATCAGATCCCGGCCGCCCACCCTGCGGAACTCCTGCTCCTGGAGCACACGCAGCAGTTTGGCCTGGAGCGATTCGTCCAACTCGGCGATTTCATCCAGGAACAGCGTCCCCCGGTCGGCCATTTCGAAACAGCCGGTTTTGCGTTGCGTCGCGCCGGTGAAGGCGCCCCGTTCATGGCCGAAGATCTCGCTCTCCAGCAGGGTCGCCGGGATGGCGGCGCAGTTCAGCGCCACGAATTCCTGACGCTTCCGGGGGGAGAGATCGTGAACGGTCCGGGCCACCAGTTCCTTCCCGGTTCCCGACTCACCTGCGATAAGCACCGAGAGGGTTGAAGGGGCAACCTTCTCGATCTGCAGGAACACCGCTTTCATCGGCACGGAAACGCCCCGCAGCATCCCGAAGGAGCCCTTGTCGCGCAGCTCGGCGCGGAGCCTACGGTTCTCCTTCAGCAGTTCGGAGGTTTCCGCCATTTTTTCCAGGAGGATCTTCAGTTTCCCCGGCTCCACCGGCTTTTCCAGGAAGTCGGTGGCCCCCAGCTTGATCGCTTCCACAGCCGTCTCGATAGTCCCCTGTCCGGACATCACGATGATCGGCACCGGGTACTCGTACCGCAGCTTCTCCACCAGTTCAATGCCGGACATGCCAGGCATAACCAGGTCGGTGAGTATCGCCTCAGGGTGGTGTTCCTGGACCTTCTCGAGGGCTTCCTCTCCGGTTCCGGCGGCCAGCACCTGGTAGCCCCAGACCTCCAGCAGCCTGCGCAGGGAGTCCCGGCAGGAACTCTCGTCATCCACGACCAGGATCTTGTCGAGCATATCGGCTTCCGGTCCGGCGGGGGGAGGACTGTTGGGACTGATGCAGGATCCTTCCGGACCCTGTAATTTTTACATATTTAGAGCAGTTTTGACACGAGACGCGTGAGAAGGGATAAAACCAGGGAGGCGGTGCCCAATGCAGCTCCCATGCTGACCACAACAGCTCCAACTACGAGAAGAGTCTGCATTTGCTTTCCTTTCAGGATCCAGCGTCTCGCACCGGAGCCTGCTGATCACAGTTCATCATCCCTGTTACGCCAAACATTAATTGCAAGAGGCGGGCCAATCAAGGATACCTGTCAGATTTAATGGATTTTTTCCAAAACGGACATCTCTGTAGACACGATGAAACCTGCCTGTGTCACATCGGACATGCCCGGCCGTCCAACAGGATCCCCTCCCTCCGCCCGGTCGAACCTTGACGCTGCGGGAGGGGAGCCTGCCGCCCTGGAATGGTCTCAGTGGATCGTCCGGGGTAAGAACAGGTCCCTTCCTGTAGCGTCAAGGTGTACCGGGCGGAAGGAAGGGACCTGTTCTTACGCCGGATGTTCACTGAAACTGGATCTTCCCGACATCGCCCATCTCTTCCAGCAGAAAGGTCTTGAGACGGTCCTTGATCCGGGTCTCCGCCTGCCTGGCAGCCTCCCTCGTTGTTCCGAACCGATCGCCGATCTCCTGGAGCGTCGCCGGATCGTCGCTGAGGATCCGATCCTGGAGGATCGCCAGGTCCCTGTCTGACATGCCCTCCCGAAACTTGTCGAGAGCCGCCTCCACCCTCTCCTGGAGTTGCTTCCTCGCCACCCGGGTCTCGGCATCGGTCTCACCGCCTGCGAAGACGTCGGCATGACTGCGGCCGTCCTCGTCCGATCCTACCGGGGCGTCCAGCATCAGGTCGTGGGACCCCAAGGCCATCTGGACATCGGTGACGTCCTCTTCCGATACGCCGAACTTCTCCGCCAGCAGTTTGGGCCCGACTTCGTACCCTGCCGCTTCCAGTTTTCGTTTTTCCTTTTCCAGGTTGTGGAGCAGTTTTCTTCGGGCGTTCGTAGTGCCGACCCGAACCAGCCGGACGTTGTCCAGCAGGAACTTCACCATGTACGCACGGATCCACCAGGAGGCGTATGTCGGAAGGCGGTAGCCCATCTCCGGATCGAACTTCTGCACAGCCTGCATCAGGCCGATATTCCCCTCCTGGATCAGATCCAGGACGTTCTTCGCCGCCCGCCGGAACGATTGGGCCACCCGCACCACCAGCATCAGGTTGGCGGTGATCAGCCGGAACAGCGCCTCCCGGTCCCCGGTCTCCCGGTACCGTCTCGCCAGTTCCTGTTCCTCTTCCCTGGAGATCGGCGGATATTTTCGCACCTCTGCCATATAGACCCGCAACGGGTCCGCAGGCGCCAGGGCGCGACCGCCGACAGGGGCCAGGGCCTTGGAATCGGGGTCGGGGTCGGAGTTTTCCAGAGGGTCTGCCAGGACGGCCGGATCCAACTCCGCAGGTTCATCGGAACTCATCAGGTTCAGGGTACCACGCCGGAATCGGAACGGACTAGAAGCTCTTGTCTCCCAGGTACTTCCAGGGATCTTCCCGGCGGCCGGACCGGAACACCTCGTAGTGCAGGTGCGGACCGGTGGACCGGCCGGTGGAGCCGACCTTGCCGATGACGTCGCCCCGCTTCACCTTCTGGCCGGGACGGACCAGGATCTCGCTCATGTGGGCGTACCGGGTAGCCATGCCGTAGCTGTGGGAGATATCGCACCATCTTGCCGTAGCCCATGTACCGGGTGGCCCGGGTGATCACGCCGTCTGCCGTGGCCCGGATCGGTGTTCCCTTGTTGGCGACGATATCCACCCCCTGGTGGAACTCACGCTCGCCGGTAAAAGGGTCCTTGCGCCATCCGTACCCATGGGAGAAGAAGCCGCGCACCGGTCGGATATTGGGGGTCGCCGCCAGCAGTTGCAGCCGCTCGTTCCAGGCGTTGTCGATCATCCCCATGGACTGGTCCAGGTTGGCCGCCCGATCCTCCAGGGTGTTCATGTCGTCGTCCAGGGCCCGCTGCAGATTGAGCATGGAGGGGCGGATCGCCCGGGCGCCACCGGCAGCCGGCGCCGAAGCCGGCAGTCCGTCCACGCCGAGAGCCTCGGCCAGCTTGCCGGCGTACTGTTCGTTCTTCTCGAGCCGCTCACGCATGGCCATGAGGGAGTTCTCGAACTGCAGCTTTTCTTCACGGAAGGCCTGGTTCTCCTCCGCCAACCGTTCCATCGCTCCGTCCTGGGTAGTCATCCGCAGCAACAGGTGGGGCGCCGAGGCGCCGGCAAGCAACAGAGCCGCCAGGAGACCTGCCATGGACAGAACGAAATTCCGGGAGAGATGAATTTTTTTCATCCGGGAGTCGGCGCGAGGCAGGATCAGGATGGTATATAACTTACGGGGCATCAAACGCTCTCCAAGACGGATCTGTTCTGGACTGAACCGCCGGCCCATAGGGAAAATTTGGTGGTTCGGTCTCCTGTTGTCAACTTATTTGGATCGGTTGTATGGAACAAAAACGTAACATCCGGTTACCATACCGTCAACCGCTCCAAACCGGTGGCGGTACGATCTGAAAGGAGCTGATCCCAGGTATGAAGTCCCACGGTTCGCGGGAGGCCGATGCTGGGCGCGTTCTGATGGTCGGCCTGGCCGGAACGGAACTCTCCAGTGGAGAAAAACAGTCCCTTGAACAGCTCCGGCCGGGGGGTGTGATCCTGTTCCGCAGGAACCTGGACAGCCGGGAACGGCTGGCGCGTTTGATGCTGGATCTGGATAGCGTGCTGGTCGGTTCACCCTGGATCGCAGTGGATCAGGAAGGGGGCAGGGTCTCCCGCCTGGAGCCCTGGATCGGCCCGACCCCGTCGGCTTCCGAGCTGGGATCCGCCGGCCCCGGCGAGGCGTACCGGTTCGGACGGGAGACCGGGCGGGAACTGGCCCGTTTAGGGTTCAACCTGGACTTCGCCCCTGTAGTCGACCTGTGCCCCCCGGACCGGCCGAACGGGATAGGAGACCGGTCCTGGGGCACCGATCCGGAAGCGGTGGCCGAACTGACCGGACGGTTCCTGGACGGGCTGCACAGCACCGGGGTGGCAGGTTGCCTGAAACACTTCCCCGGACTGGGGGACACGGCGGTGGATTCCCACGTAGAAATGCCGGTTTGCCCACGGGACGAAGCCGCTCTACTGGGCGTGGACATGCTGCCCTACCGAGAACTTGGGCGGTCAACCCCTGTGGTCATGGTATGCCACGCCTCGTTTCCCGCCCTGGATCCGGAACCGGGCCGGCCGGCCTCCCTATCCCCTCCGATCATCACCGGGCTGCTGCGGGAGCAGGTGCACTTCACCGGCATGGTGACGGCGGACGACATGGAAATGGGGGCGGTAGCCCACCTGGATACCGCCGGCGCCGCCGCGGTGCAGGCGATCCGGGCCGGGGCCGACCTCCTGCCGTACTGTGCCGATCTGGTCCGGGCACAGGCGGCCCGGGACGCCCTGGTCCGGGAGGCGGAGCAGGACCCGGCGTTCGCCCACCGTCTGTCCCAGGCGGCCGAGACAGTACGATCGACTGCGAAACGCTGGCCAAGACACTGAGCGTGCGAGGGAAAACAGTCCCTTGCTTTCGCCCGCTACAGCTTGACGCTACAGCAAGGGACTGTTTCCCCTCGCATGGCGCATCCGGCATATGAGCGTTCTGCAGGTCCCCTCCCGTAGCGTCAAGGCGTGCCGGGCGGAGGGAGGGGAGCCTGCAGGACGCGACCCTGCCTAGACGATATCCCGTCCGGTGAGGATGCGGAAGATCTCGAGGTAGCGCTCCCGCGTGCCCTGGACGATCTCCTCGGGCAGTTCGGGAACCGGCGGCTGCTTGTCCCATCCGATCGACTCCAGATAGTCCCGGACGAACTGCTTGTCGAACGACGGCTGTTGCTTCCCAGGCTCGTACCTGTCCGCCGGCCAGAACCGGGAGGAGTCGGGCGTCAGCACCTCGTCGCCGAGAACCAGCTGGTCACCGTCGTAGCCCGAACTCGAACTTGGTGTCGGCGATGATGATCCCGCGGCTCGCCGCGTACTCCGAACCGGCCATGGTACAGCTCCAGGGTCATGTCCCGGACCTCGGCGGCCAGGTCCTTGCCGACCATCCGCTCCACCTCCGAGAACGGGATGTTCTCGTCGTGCGCCCTCCTCCGCCTTGGTCGCCGGGGTGAATATCGGCTCCGGCAGCTTGGCCGATTCCTTCAGGCCGGGAGGAAGCCGGATCCCGCAAACCGTGCTTTTCTCCTGGTACTCCTTCCAGCCGGATCCGGCCAGGTACCCCCGGGCAACGCACTCGACGGGCAGCATCTCCAGCTTGCGCGCCAGTGTGGACCTGCCCCCGGAGCTGATCGGCGTACCGCTGCAGGACTTCGGGGAACTGCGCTACGTCGGTCTCGATGCACGTGGTTGCAGGCATGATCGTTGCGAACCGCCGGAACCAGAACCAGGAGATCTGGTTCAGCACCTTGCCCTTGTCCGGGATCGGGTTGGGCAGGACGTAGTCGAACGCCGACAGCCGGTCGGTGGCGACGATCAGCAGCTGCTCGCCCAGATCGTAGATATCCCGGACCTTGCCGCGGCCGTGAGTTCCAGCGGGAATCTCGGTGCGATGAATCGCAGTTGTGCGCCGTCTTGCATCTGAACCGGCCTTCCTGTTCGAGTACGTCTCTCATGAGACCCGTTCCTGGCGGTGAAATGGACACTTTCGCGCCCCGGCGCGCTGTCAATCTCGCCGCACCGTCTAGCGCGCGTCGTGAACGATCCGTGCCGCCGACCATGGTCATCACCGCGCCGCCGCGCAGCGTCCATCCCTGGAAGGGCGTGTTCTGCGCTCCGGGACTCGAACTCGGCCGGCTCGATCGTGACAATCACGGGTCGAGGTCCAGGACCGTGATGTCGGCGTCGGCCCCGGCTCGCCAAGGGTACCCTTGTCCAGCCGCAGCACCCGGCCGGCCCGGTGGTGAACAGTTCGCACCAGGCGGGCCAGCGCGATCACCTCGCCGTGGACCAGACGGTCGAGACAGACCGGCACGGCGGTCTCCAGGCCGATCACACCGAACGGCGCACGACGAACTCCACGCACTTTTCGTCGCAGTGGTGCGGCGCATGGTCGGTGGCGATCGCATCCACCGTCCCGTCCGCCAGAGCCCTTGAGCAGCGCCTTCCGGTCCTCGGCGCGCGCAGCGGCGGGTTCATCTTGGCGTCGGTGTCGTACTCGCCGACCGCCTCGTCGGTCAGCGCGATGTGGTGCGGGGTGACCTCGCAGGTCACGCGGCACCTTGCGCCGCTTGGCCCGCCGGACGAAGTCCATGGCGACGCGCCGTGGACAGTGCGCGATGTGCACGTGGCCGCCGGTGTATTCGGCCAGCAGGATGTCCCGCTGCACCATGATGTCCTCGGCGACCCCGGGCCAGCCGCTTGCAGCCCGAGGCGCGTCGAGACCGCCCCTTCGTGCATCACGCCGCCATCGACCAGGACCGTGTCCTCGCAGTGGTCGATGATCGGCACGTCGAAGACCTTCGAGTACTCCAGCGCCCGCCGCATGATCAGCTGGACCGCACCGGCTTGCCGTCGTCGGAGAAGGCCACGGGCGCCGGCCTCGAGCATGTCGCCCATCTCCGCCAGTTCCTCGCCCTTCCTGCCCTTGGTCACGCAGCCGATGGGGTAGACCGGCACGACGCCGTGCTTCCTCGGCCTGGGCCATGCATCAGCTCGGTCACCGACGCGAGTCGTTGACCGGGACCGTGTTCGGCATGCAGGCCACGCCGGTGAAGCCGCCCGCCGCCGCGGCGCGGGTTCCGGTGGCGATCGTCTCCTTCCACTCCTGGCCCGGCTCCCGCAGGTGCACGTGCATGTCCAGGAAGCCCGGACAGACCACCAGCCCGGCCAGGTCGAGACTCTTCACTCCCTTGGCGCGCACCTGCTTGCCCAGCCGCGAGACCTTGCCGTCCTCGATGAGCAGGTCGAGCTTCTTGTCGATGCCCGCGGAGGGATCGACGACACGTCCGTTCTTAAGCAGTAACTTCACGACCTGCCTCTCCTGCCAGCAAGTAGAGCACCGCCATCCGCACCGCGACGCCGTTGGTCACCTGTTCCAGAATCACCGACCGCGTCGCCGTCGGCCACCTCGCCGGTGATCTCCACTCCCCGGTTCATCGGGCC